>NZ_JARXYZ010000004.1 GCF_029894125.1 Kitasatospora sp. MAA19 | reverse complement strand
GCGATGTCCATCGGGAGGGTGATGTTCTCCAGGGCGGTGAGGGTGGGGAGGAGGTTGAAGGCCTGGAAGATGAAGCCGATGTGGTCGCGGCGCAGCTGGGTGAGCTGCTTGTCCTTGAGGCCGACGAGTTCGGTGTCGCCGATGGTGGAGGAGCCGGAGGAGACGGTGTCCAGGCCGGCCATGCAGTGCATGAGGGTGGACTTGCCGGAGCCGGAGGGGCCCATGATGGCGGTGAACTCGCCCTGGGGGAAGGTCACGGTGACGTTGTCGAGGGCGACGACGCGGGTCTCCCCGTCCCCGTAGACCTTGTTCAGTCCGGTGGCGCGGGCGGCCGCCAGGCCGGTACGGACGGCGGTTGCGGTCGACGTGGTCACGGGGGTGCTCCTTGGTGGTCGCGGGCTGCGGGAGGCGCGCTGGGCGTCTGGACGGCCGGACACCAGGGGCGCCCGGCCGTACCTCCATGCTCCGCTGTGTGATCATGGTTTCTCGTCGCTCCGCCGGACGGTTGGCCCGACCACCGCTGGGCGTACGGCCAGGTGACGCCCTCCTCCTGCGGTATGACGCCGACCCTGACCCCGGGGCGATGGCCGGAACCTGTGCACTTCGTGGCCAGATCGCGGACTATTCGTCAGATGGCAAGGAAGCATGACAACTTCCCTGGCTGGGAACATGCGAAAGAGTGAGCCGGACGACTAGGCTCTGGGGTGGCCTGCATCGGGGCGGAGCGATTTTTCTCCCGCCGACGGCGCGGTCCGTCCATGGGACGCCCGGATGGTGGAACGCAGACACGGGCAGCTTAAAACTGCTTGGCCGCGAGGCCGTGCCGGTTCGAGTCCGGCTCCGGGCACCGCTCGACTCGCGGGGGCGCCGACGGCGTCCCCGCCGGGAGTCGTTCACTGATCCTCCTCGCGGCGTATCCCGGAATTTTTGCCAAGCCATTACCCTGGTGGCTGGGCGGTGCAGTGCCGCCACGGAGGGAATGTGCAATGAGAAGCAGTAACCCGGTCTTCTCGCGGGAGGGTTCCTTCACCCGTGAGCCCGGCTACGCGGGGTTCGGTACCACCGCGCAGGCCGGGGGCCAGTACGGCAACAACCCCTACGCGGGGAGTCCTTACGCCCAGCAGCCGCAGGGCCCGCTGACCGACGAGCAGCTGTACGAGATGTACAACGGGCCGTCGGCCGGCCCCGCCGCCACCGGGCGGATGACGCTCGACGACGTGGTCGCGCGCACCGCCATGACGCTCCTGACCCTGGTCGCCGCCGGCGCGGTGGCCTGGTTCGCGCTGCCGTTCGAGAACTTCGGCTTCGCGATCGGCGCCAGCCTGGTGGCCATGGTGGTCGGCCTGGTGGTGTCCTTCAAGCGCAGCGTCAGCCCGCCGCTGATCCTGACCTACGCGGCTCTGGAGGGCTTCGCGCTCGGCGCCGTCACGCACGCGTTCAACACCCTCTTCGAGGGCATTGCGATCCAGGCGGTGCTGGGCACCGCGGCGGTCTTCGCGGCGATGCTGTTCGCCTACAAGAGCGGCCGGATCCGGGTCACCGCGCGCTACCAGCGGATCGGCATCGCGATCGCCCTGGGCTTCGTGCTGCTGATGGTGGTCAACATGATCGCGATGGCGTTCGGCGCCGACCTCGGCCTGCGCTCCGGCCCGCTGGGTATCGTGGTCGGCCTGATCGGCATCGGCCTCGGCGCCTTCTTCCTGTCGCTGGACTTCGCGGCGATCGAGGAGGCCATCGCCCAGGGCGCGCCGCAGAAGGAGGCCTGGCGGGCCGCCTTCGGGCTCACCCTGTCGCTGGTCTGGATCTACGTCGAGATGCTGCGCCTGATCGCGATCCTGCGCGGCGACGACTAACCCCGTTCCCGCCGTGCCACTGCCGCCGGGCCCCGGAGCAACCGCTCCGGGGCCCGGCGGCTTTCCGTTCCCGCTCCCTTAGGCTCCTTGGCATGCATGACGTACAGCCCCTGGTCGAAGCCGTCGACTCCCTGGCGGATCGTTTCCGCTCGTTGCCGCAGAGCAAGCTGCTGGGCGCCGTGCCCGGGTACGAGTCCCGGGCGGCGGCCGCGCTGGCGCTGGCCCGGCGGCTGGCGGCGCTGGCACTGGCGGTGGAGGGCGGGCCGGAGCGGGAGTTCCCGGACGCCGGGGCATTCGCGGCGGGCGACCAACTGGCCGTCGCCGGGCACGACCTGGCGGCCGTGCTCGCGGCGCTGCCGGAAGGTGCCGAAGTGCCGCTGCCGGACGGGCCGGAGGCGGTGGCCGCGGTGCTGGCCGAGACGGCGGCCGCGGTGCGCGAGACGGCGGCGCTCTGCCGCTGAAGCCGTCCGGACAGGCCGAAGGCCGACCGGGTCGGTAACCCCTTGACCCGGCCGGCCTTCGGTCCTGCGTGGCGACTCCCCGTCAGATGCTGGCGACCACCCGGTCGGCGAGCACGTAGACGGCCTCCTCGTCGGTGGAGAAGGTCAGCGAGTACGAGCCGGAGAAGCGCGAGCCGCCGAGCAGTCGGACGTGCTCACCGGCACGGACCGCGTCGATCAGCCGGTAGGCGGCCTCCCGGTCGCCCGGGGCCACACAGAGCGTGGTGCCGTCCGCGAAGGCGTACACGTCCAGGGTGCCCAGCGGGCCAGGGCGGACGTCGATCAGGGCGACGTCCTCCTCGGCGAGGGTGGCCAGCCGGGTGTCGGTCCACTCGCGGGACGGCGCCTGGCTCGGCACGAAGTCGGGGTGGGAGGGGTGGCGGCGCAGGTCGGGCGCGGCGACCGGGGCGTCCTCGACGGCCGGTTCGGCGTCCAGCAGCCCGGCCTCCAGGCCGGTGGCCAGCAGGTCGGCCTCGCGGCGGGCGCGGGCGTCACCGGTGGGCTCGGTGGAGGCGGTGCCGGCGGGGTGGCCGGGGCGCAGCGGGGAGCCGCCCTCGGGGCCGGGCGCGGCGGGACCGTCCTCGTTGATCAGGTCCTCCAGCGCGGAGCGCAGCGCCTCGCCGAACTCCGGGTCCATGGTGCCGGCGTTGTCGGCGGCGTCCTGCGGGCCGGTGGGGCGGGGGAAGAACAGCGGCCACTCGTCGGTGCTGGCGAACACGCCGGTGAACGGGGAGTCGAACAGCGGGGCGTCCTCGGCCGCGCGGGCCTCCTGCTCGGCCCAGAACGCCCGGGCCTCGGTGATCTCCCGCTCGCGGTCGGCGGCGAGCGCCTCGGCGACGGCCTGGCGTATCGCGGCCTCGTCCACCGGGACGGGCGCGGCCTGGGCCGCGGCCTGCGCGTCCAGCCGGTGGGAGAGTCCCCGGAGGTGGAGCAGCACGGCGGTCGACACGGTGATCAGGATCAGCAGCAGGATGGTGTAGACGGCGCTCACGGAACGTACTCCTAGCGAGGAGCGGAACGGGGTTACGTGTCCACACTGCCGCATCCGGGGGTGTGGACGCAGTGGCGAATGTCTAATTTGTGCGGGACTTTCGCTCTTGTCCCCAAATTGTTAGGTAACACCGTTCTACGCAGTGGAGTTGATCCGCTCCGCAGTGTCGATTTCCGAGCCGAAAACGAGCGAAAAGAGGGCCGGATCGACCTCGCGGTGTGATCCGGCCCTCAATTACGCAGCGTCACTCCAAACGGGTGGTCCAGACCCTTCGGAGTGTCCGGTGGGGTCAGCTCAGGCGCTCGATGACCATCGCCATGCCCTGGCCGCCGCCGACGCACATGGTCTCCAGGCCGAACTGCTTGTCGTGCCACTGCAGGGAGTTGATCAGGGTGGTGGTGATCCGGGCGCCGGTCATTCCGAACGGGTGGCCGACGGCGATCGCGCCGCCGTTGACGTTCAGCTTGTCCAGGTCGACGCCGAGATCCCGGTAGGACGGGATCACCTGGGCCGCGAAGGCCTCGTTGATCTCGACCAGGTCGATGTCACCGATGGTCAGACCGGCCCGCCGCAGCGCCTGCTTGGAGGCCTCGACCGGGCCGTAGCCCATGATCTCGGGGGAGAGCGCGCTGACGCCGGTGGAGACGACCCGGGCGAGCGGGGTGATGCCCAGCTCGCGAGCCTTGGTGTCGGACATGACGACCAGCGCCGCGGCGCCGTCGTTCAGCGGGCAGCAGTTACCCGCGGTCACGGTGCCGTCCGGACGGAACACCGGCTTCAGGCCGGAGACGCCCTCCAGCGTGACGCCGGCGCGCGGGCCGTCGTCCTTGCTCACCACGGTGCCGTCCGGGAGCGTCACCGGGGTGATCTCGCGCTCCCAGAAGCCGGCCTTGATGGCGGCCTCGGCGAGGTTCTGCGAGCGGACGCCGAACTCGTCCTGCTCGGCGCGGGTGATCCCCTTGAGCGCGGCCAGGTTCTCGGCGGTCTGGCCCATCGCGATGTAGGCGTCCGGCAGCAGCCCGTCCTCGCGCGGGTCGTGCCACGCCCCGCCGCCCTCCTCCGCGCGCTTGGCGGTGCGGGCCTGGGCGTCGTCGAAGAGCGGGTTCATGGTGCCCGGCATGCCGTCCGAGGAGCCGTTCACGCTGCGCGAGACGGTCTCCACGCCGGCCGAGATGAAGACGTCGCCCTCGCCGGCCCGGATCGCGTGCAGCGCCATCCGCGTGGTCTGCAGCGAGGACGAGCAGTAGCGGGTGATGGTGGCACCGGGCAGGTAGTCCATGCCCATCTGGACGGCCACGATGCGGGCCAGGTTGTGGCCCTGCTCGCCGCCGGGCAGGCCGCAGCCCAGCATCAGGTCGTCGATCTCGCGCGGGTCCAGCTGCGGGACCTTGGCCAGCGCGGCCTGGATGACGTGGGCGGTCAGGTCGTCCGGGCGGACGTCCTTGAGCGAGCCCTTGAAAGCCCGGCCGATCGGCGAACGGGCGGCGCTGACGATGACGGCTTCGGGCATGGCGGGCTCCTCGCTGGGTGACGGCGGACTGGCGTCCGGGAGGAAAGTTACCGCCTGGTAGATCAGGCGTCACCCGTCCCGGCATGTGAGCTGGCCGACGTGTTGCCGGCACCCGGAACGGTGCCGTCCCGGGCCTCCTCGGGGGCCGAGGAGCCGGGCAGTCCGACCCGCAGCCGGTGGCGCAGCAGCGCCCAGCGGCGGGCGGCGTCCTCCGCCCCGACGGCCGCCACCTCGGTGCCCGAGTGCCCGGCCGCCGTGGCTGCGGCCACCGCGACCGGCAGCACCGTCTCGCCCGGCACGGGCCCGGCCGGGTGCTCCTCCTCCGGCCAGAGGTCGAGCGCGGCGCACACCGAGGGCAGCACGGCCATCGCGGCCGTCGCGTAGCCCTGAGCGGACGGGTGGTAGCGGTCGGCCGCGAACATCTCCGGGCGCGCCGCGAACTCCGGGCCCAGCAGCGACCCCAGCGAGACCGTCCGGCCGCCCGCCTCCACCACCGCGATGGTCTGTGCGGCCGCCAGCTGCCGGCTCAGCCGGCGGGCCACCCAGCGCAGCGGCGGGCGCACCGGCTTGATCGTCCCGAGATCCGGGCAGGTGCCGACCACCACCTCGCAGCCGTTCGCCCGCAGCGCCGCGACCGCCTCGCCGAGCTGACGGACGGCCAGCTGGGCCGGGCTGTGCCGGGTCACGTCGTTGGCGCCGATCATGATCACGGCGACGTCCGGACGGTGCGGCAGGGCCTGCTCCAGCTGGCCGGAGAGGTCGGCGGAACGGCCGCCGGAGCGGGCCACGTTGACCAGCCGGACCGGGCGTTCGGCCACCGACGCCAGGCCCGCGGCCAGCAGTGCGCCCGGGGTCTCCCGGGACCGCAGCACACCGAGGCCGGCGCCGGTGGAGTCGCCGAGGACGGCCAGCACGAGCGGCGGCTGCGCGGCGGCGGAGCCGTCGGCGAAGGCCTCGCCGTACACGCCGTCGGCCTTGGGCGGATCGCCCTCCAGGACGCCGATGGCCTGGATCGCGAGCTTGCTCTCGGTCAGCAGCACGCCGACCAGGCCCACCCCCAGCAGGCCGAGCCCGCCGCCGCCGTACGCCGCCGCGGTGGCGATCCGGCGGGCCACCCGGGCCCGCGCGTCCTGTGCCCCTGGCATCCGATGCCCCCTTCGCGTCCTCGTGCCGCCCCCTCCGGGGCCATGGAGATGCCTGCACACCCCTCCTACCCGCGCGGGGGCCCGGGCTACCTGCGGGGGTGGGCCATTGGGGGAGAGGCGGGGCCGGCGGCGGGTGGGGCGGAAGGGAGGGCTGGGGCGGGCGGCACACCCTAGGCTTTGCAGTACCGAAAGCACTCGCATGCCCACAGACCGGGAGGACCCCCGTGCGGTACCACAACTCGATCATCGACCTGGTCGGCAACACGCCACTGGTCAAGCTGAACAAGGTCACCGAGGGCATCAGCGCGACAGTGCTGGCGAAGGTCGAGTACTTCAACCCCGGCGGCTCCGTGAAGGACCGCATCGCGATGCGCATGATCGAGGCCGCCGAGGCCTCGGGCGCCCTGAAGCCGGGCGGCACCATCGTCGAGCCGACCTCCGGCAACACCGGTGTCGGTCTGGCGATCGTGGCCCAGCAGAAGGGCTACAAGTGCATCTTCGTCTGTCCGGACAAGGTGTCCACGGACAAGATCAACACCCTCCGCGCGTACGGCGCCGAGGTGGTCGTCTGCCCCACCGCCGTGGCCCCGGAGCACCCGGACTCGTACTACAACGTCTCCGACCGGCTCGTCCGGGAGACCCCGAACGCCTGGAAGCCGGACCAGTACTCCAACCCGGACAACCCGGCCTCGCACTACCACTCCACCGGCCCGGAGCTGTGGGAGCAGACCGACGGTCGGATCACCCACTTCGTGGCGGGCGTCGGCACCGGCGGCACCATCTCCGGCACCGGCAACTACCTGAAGGAGGTCTCGGGCGGCAAGGTCAAGGTGATCGGCGCCGACCCGGAGGGCTCGGTCTACTCGGGCGGCACCGGCCGGCCGTACCTGGTCGAGGGCGTCGGTGAGGACTTCTGGCCGACCGCCTACGACCGCAGCGTCGCCGACGGCATCGTCGCCGTCTCCGACAAGGACTCCTTCCAGATGACCCGCCGTCTGGCCAAGGAGGAGGGCCTGCTGGTCGGCGGCTCCTGCGGCATGGCCGTGGTGGCCGCGCTGGAGGTGGCCAAGGAGCTCGGTCCGGACGACGTCGTGGTGGTGCTGCTGCCGGACGGCGGCCGCGGCTACCTGTCCAAGATCTTCAACGACGACTGGATGGCCGACTACGGCTTCCTGCCCTCGTCCACCGACGAGGCGCACATCGGCGAGGTGCTGGCCCGCAAGGAGGCCATCGAGCACGAGGGCATCCCGCAGTTCGTCCACATGCACCCGAACGAGACGGTCGCCGAGGCGGTCCGGGTGCTGCGCGAGTACGGCGTCTCGCAGATGCCGGTGGTCTCCCCGGGGGCCGGGCACCCGGACATCATGGCCGGCGAGGTGATCGGCTCGGTGGCGGAGAAGCTGCTGCTGGAGGGCGTCTTCGCGAAGGAGATCGAGCTGACCGACACGCTGGACCGGGTGATGTCCAAGCCGCTGCCGGTCGTCGGCTCGGGCGAGACGGTCACCAACCTGATGACCGTGCTGGAGAAGGCCGACGCCGCGGTGGTGCTGGTGGAGGGCAAGCCGAAGGGCATCGTCACCCGCCAGGACCTGCTGGGCTTCCTCGCCGGTCGCGCCGCGCACTGACCCGCGGCCGTCCCGGGCGCGGTCCGCGCACCGGTTCGCCCACGGGCGAAGTGGTACACCGGCGTCACGTGCCCGCAGCACGGGGTTAACAACCGTCCGGCATCGTGGTGGTCAACGGCAAGACGCCGAGCGAGACGACGGCAACCGTCCGGGAGCGGCTCCCCGGCGGACGCGGTCGGCTCCGGACACGTCGGGCGGTCCTGACCCGGCCCGCCGTGTCCGCCCTCCCGTCCGGTAACCCGGGGGAGAGGGGCCGTCCGTGGGAGGCGCCGTCGTCCCGCCCCTGCCCGGCTGCGGCCGGTCGACAGGGTGCGGCGGCTCCCGCGGCACTCCGCGCCGCACGGCGCGTCTCCGCGGCTCCCGGGTGGGGGAGCCCAGGCGGAGAGCGGCAGGGCCGGTCCTTCTCCGAGGGACCGGCCCTTCCCGTACCCTCGCACGCATGACCAGCACTGAAACGACCGACCAGGACGCACCGCGCTACGTCCGGCTCAAGATCGAGCTCATCGCGGAGATCACCGACGAGGGCGCGCTCAAGGCGGCCGCCCTGAAGCAGGTGACCGAGGACGAGTACCTGGACGACGACGAGCGCGCCCAGTCCGTCGACGCCATCGAGGTGGACCCGTCGGGTTCGCTCGCCCACTTCATCGACCCGGTGGCGCTGCTCGGCGATGTGCCGGGCGTCGAGCTGGCCTCGGCGACCTGGGAGTCGGCGCAGACCGAGTTCGACCCCGAGACCGAGGAGTGGGACGAGTACGTGGTGGACGAGTCCGCCGAGTAACGGCCTTTCGTCACCGCTCGTGAACGCCCGGTCTGCTCTGCAGGCCGGGCGTTTTGTCCCTGTTCGGCGGGAAGTTGGGTCATCTCATACGATCGCTTACCCTTCGGTGGTGGAACCGTGTGCGGGCGGATTGCGTTTCTGTATCCGTAAATGCCCGGATGATCAGCAGGGAGACGCGACGTGACGGCACGGGACGGCCAGGGGCTGGCAAGCGGGGGCAGCTGGAGCCGGCGCGGAGTGCTCGCGGGCCTGATCGGGGCGCCCGTCCTGCTGCTGGCGGCCTGCAACGACACCAAGGGCACCGACGCCAACGGCTCGGGTGGCTCCGGTGGCTCGGGCGGCGCCAGCGGGACACCGGCCGGCGGCGGCTCGGCCAGCAGCTCGCCGAAGACCTCCGTCGCCGTCATCACCGTCACCCCCGCGGACGGCGCCGCCGCCGCCAGCTTCAGCGAGCCGGTCAAGGTCACCGTCAGCAACGGCACCCTGGGCACCGTCAAGGTCACCGACTCCACCGGCAAGGAGCTGGCCGGCCAGCTCGCCGCCGACGGCACCGGCTGGACCTCGGCCACCGCCCCCGCCAGCGGTACCAAGTACACCGTGGCCGCCACCGCCCTGGACAAGGACAAGCTGGAGGCGGACGCCAACGCCACCTTCACCACGGCCACCCCGGCCAACACCTTCGTCGGCTACTTCACGCCGGAGGACGGCTCGGTCGTCGGCGTCGGCATGCCCGTCTCGATCAACTTCAGCAAGCCGGTCACCGACAAGAAGGCCGTCCAGCAGGCGATCACCGTGATAGCCGAGCCGGGCGTCGAGATCGTCGGGCACTGGTTCTCCAGCACCCGCCTCGACTTCCGGCCGCAGGAGTACTGGGCCAAGGGCACCCAGGTCACCCTCAAGCTCCGGCTCAAGGACGTCGAGGGCGCCAAGGGCGTGTACGGCACCCAGTCCAAGGACGTCCGCTTCACCATCGGCCGTGCCCAGACCAGCGTCGCCGACCTCGCCACCAAGAAGCTCACCGTCACCACCGACGGCCAGGTCAGCGCCGTCTACAAGATCTCCGGCGGGGCGCCCGACCACCGCACCTGGGGCGGCAAGATGGTGATCTCCGAGCAGTTCCAGCAGACCCGGATGAACTCGCAGACCGTCAACCTCGGCAGCGAGTACGACATCGCGGACGTGCCGCACGCCCAGCGGCTCACCACCTCGGGCACCTTCATCCACGGCAACTACTGGTCCTCGCCGTCGATCTTCGGCGGCCAGAACACCAGCCACGGCTGCATCGGCCTGCGGGACGCCCAGGGCGCGCAGGACGGCAGCACGGACGGCTACAAGTTCTACAAGAGCTCGATGATCGGCGACGTGGTCGAGGTCGCGAACTCCGGCGACAAGACCGTCGCCCCGGACAACGGCCTGAACGGCTGGAACCTCGGCTGGGCCGAGTGGAAGGCCGGCAGCGCGATCTGACACCCGGCGATTCCCGGGAATCGCCGAACACGCTCCGGGCGGACCGCACCTCGCGGTCCGCCCGGAGCGTGTTTCGGCGGTGCGGCCCGGCCGTCCGACGAGCGGCCCGGGCGGTCAGTCCCGGGTGCGGGCCACCCCGATCGGGCAGGAGGCGCCGGTGCCGCCGAGACCGCAGTAGCCGTTCGGGTTCTTGGCCTCGGACAGGTACTGCTGGTGGTACGGCTCGGCCGGGTAGAACGGGCCGGCCGGGGCGATCTCGGTGGTGATCGGCCCGTAGCCGAGCGCGGTCAGGGCGGGCTGGAACGCGTCCCGGGTGGCGGCGGCGGTGGCGGCCTGCGCGGGGGAGTGGGTGTAGACGGCGGAGCGGTACTGGGTGCCGACGTCGTTGCCCTGGCGGTTGCCCTGGGTCGGGTCGTGCGCCTCCCAGAACGTCTGCAGCAGCCGCTCGTAGGAGATCTGCGCGGGGTCGAACACCACCCGGACCGCCTCGGTGTGCCCGGTCAGCCCGCTGCACACCTCCTCGTACGTCGGGTTGGGGGTGTAGCCGCCCTGGTAGCCGACCAGCGTCGTCCAGACGCCGGGCAGGCGCCAGAACGTCCGCTCGGCTCCCCAGAAGCAGCCCAGCCCGAAGTCGGCCACCTCCAGGCCGTCCGGGTACGGGCCGGTGAGCGGGTGGTCGAGCACGGTGTGCGGCCCGCCCGGGGCGAAGGCCGGCGACTCCCGGCCGGGCAGCGCCTGGTCGGCGGGGACGAGCGAGGTCTTGTGGCGGTCGAACAGCACGGCCTGCTCCTGCGGGGTAGGGAGGGTTGCGCAGGATTCAACGCGGCGGGCCGCCCCCGGATTCCGGCGCCGCCCGGGTCCGCGGCGGGGCGGGCCGTTCCGGCGGGTGTCCGGGCGTACCGCCGCCGGGGATTGTCCGGTCCTTCGCACGCCCGGCGGGAACTGTCAGACAGGCCTTAGGCTCGGACCCATGACCGAGCACCAGCTTCCCCAGGGCTTCGAGACCCTCGCCATCCACGCGGGTCAGGAAGCAGACCCCCAGACCGGGGCCGTCGTCACGCCGATCTACCAGGTGTCCACCTACAAGCAGGACGGGGTGGGCGGCCTGCGGGGCGGCTACGAGTACAGCCGTAGCGCCAACCCGACCCGTACCGCGCTGGAGGAGTGCCTCGCCGCGCTGGAGGGCGGTGCCCGCGGCCTCGCCTTCGCCTCCGGCCTGGCCGCCGAGGACACCCTGCTGCGCACCATCCTCAAGCCGGGCGACCACATCGTGATCCCCAACGACGCCTACGGCGGCACCTTCCGGCTGTTCGCCAAGGTGCTGACCCGCTGGGGCGTCGAGTTCTCCGTGGCCAACACCCAGGACCTGGCCACCGTCCGCGCCGCGCTGCGCCCCAACACCCGCGCGGTCTGGGTGGAGACCCCGTCCAACCCGCTGCTGGGCATCACCGACCTGGCCGCGCTCGCCGAGATCGCGCACGGCGCCGGCGCGCTGCTGGTGGTCGACAACACCTTCGCCAGCCCGTACCTGCAGCAGCCGATCGCGCTCGGCGCGGACGCGGTCGTGCACTCCACCACCAAGTACATGGGCGGCCACTCCGACGTGGTCGGCGGTGCGCTGGTGCTGGCCGACGCGGGGCTGGGCGAGGAGGTCGCCTACCACCAGAACGCCATGGGCGCCGTCTCCGGGCCGTTCGACGCCTGGCTGGTGCTGCGCGGCATCAAGACGCTGGGTGTCCGGATGGACCGGCACAGCGCCAACGCGGAGAAGGTCGTCGAGCTGCTGGCGAGCCACCCGAAGGTCAGCCAGGTGCTCTACCCGGGCCTGCCCGGGCACCCCGGCCACGACATCGCGGCCAAGCAGATGAAGGCCTTCGGCGGCATGGTCTCGTTCCGGGTCGCGGGCGGCGAGCAGGAGGCCGTCGAGGTCTGCAACCGCACGCAGCTGTTCACCCTCGGCGAGTCGCTCGGCGGCGTGGAGTCGCTGATCGAGCACCCGGGCCGGATGACCCACGCCTCGGTGGCAGGCTCGCCGCTGGAGGTGCCGTCCGACCTGGTGCGCGTCTCGGTCGGCATCGAGTCGGCCGACGACCTGCTCGCCGACCTCAGGCAGGCGCTGGGCTGAGCCCTGCCGGGCGCTACTGCTGGCCCTGCTGGTCCGCCGTGTACGACTCCATCGCGTGGTTGAAGCGGGCCAGCAGGGCGCAGAACGCCTGCTGCTCCTCGGGTGGCCAGCCGGCCACCAGTCGGCGGGTCAACTCGGCCCGGCCGTCCCGGACTTCGGCCAGCCGGCCGGAGCCGACCGGGGTCAGCGCGAGGCGTACGGCGCGGCGGTCGGCCGGGTCCTGGACCCGGCCGACCAGCCCGCCCGCGACCAGTGGGGCGACCTGCCGGGTCACCGTGGAGGAGTCGACGCCGAGGGATTCGGCCAGCGCCTTGACGTTGGCGGGCCCGTGCCGCTCCAGGCGGTCGAGCAGCAGGTAGGCGGCCCGGTCCAGCGCGCCGACGCCGCCGCCGGAGGTCCGGACCTGCTCCATCCTGCGGGCGAACACCGCCAGCTGGTACTGGAGTCGGGCGTGCACGGGGTCGGTGCGGTCGGTGGCCTGGGGCGAGGTCGTCGTCATCGCGGCTCACGATCGTCGTGCGGTGAGGGAGGCTCAGAAGCAGCAGCGTACGCGCGCGGAGCGGGCCCGGGAACAGCCCCGGCATCCCGGATTGCCGGTGTCGACCACCGTAGGCTGGCGTTATGCACAACTGGCCGGTCACCCTCGACGACGTCCGCGGAGCCCAGAAGATGCTCGCCGGGGTCGCCCGGGTGACGCCGATGGAGAGCAGCCGGCACCTGTCCGGGCTGATCGGCGCACCGGTCCACCTGAAGTGCGAGAACCTCCAGCGCACCGGCTCGTTCAAGCTGCGCGGGGCGTACGTGCGGATCGCCGGGCTCTCGCCGGTGCAGCGGGCCGGCGGGGTGGTGGCGGCGAGCGCCGGGAACCACGCGCAGGGCGTGGCGCTGGCGGCCGCGCTGCTGGGGGTGCACTCGACCGTGTTCATGCCGGTCGCGGCGCCGCTGCCCAAGATCGCGGCCACCCGCGAGTACGGCGCCGAGGTGCGGTTGCACGGCGCCACGGTGGACGAGGCGCTGCAGGCCGCGCAGCGGTACTCGGAGGCCACCGGCGCGGTGTTCATCCACCCCTTCGACCACTGGGACGTGGTCACCGGCCAGGCGACCGTCGGGCTGGAGATCCTGGAGCAGTGTCCCGAGGTCCGCACCATCCTGGCCGGGGTGGGCGGCGGCGGCCTGCTGGCCGGGATCGCGGCGGCGGTCAAACCGCTGCGGCCGGACATCCGAGTGGTGGGGGTGCAGGCGGCGGGCGCGGCCGCGTACCCGCCCTCGCTGGCGGCCGGGCGGCCGGTGTCGCTGGAGCACTTCGCCACGATGGCCGACGGGATCATGGTCGGCCGGCCCGGGGACATCCCGTTCGAGGTGGTCAACACGCTGGCGGACGGCGTCCGGACGGTCTCCGAGGAGTCGCTCTCGCGGGCCCTGCTGCTCGGCCTGGAACGGCTGAAGCTGGTGGTCGAACCGGCCGGGGCGGCCCCGATCGCGGCGCTGCTGGAGCGGCCGGACTCCTTCGAGGGCCCGGTGGTGGCGGTGCTGTCCGGCGGCAACATCGACCCGCAGCTGATGCAGCGGGTGCTGCGGCACGGGCTGGCGGCGGCCGGGCGCTACCTCTCGCTGCGGGTGCGGCTGGCGGACAAGCCGGGCGCGCTGGCCGACCTGCTGGGCGTGCTGACCCGGCTGGACGCCAACGTGCTGGACGTCGCGCACGTGCGGATCGACCCGCGGCTGGGGCTGACCGAGGTCGAGGTGGACCTGCACCTGGAGACCAAGGGGCCGGAGCACTGCGCGGCCGTGGTCGGCGAGCTGCGGGACTCCGGGTACGTCGTCTCCGGCTGAGGCCCGTCCGGCCGGGGCTGCCGTGCGCCCGTTCGAGGCCCGTCCGCCGGGGCTGCCGTTCGTCCGGCCGGGGGCTGCCGTTCCCGGGGTGGGTGTCAGTGGTCCCTGGCACGATGGCGGAGTCATTTCCCTTGACGCGATATATCGCGTACTGCCACACTCGCGATACATCGCGTTCTGTGTCCCGGGAGCGAAACCGAAGTCGCCCGTGCGCCTGAAAGCCGGGCGGAGTGGGACAGATCGCCCCTATTCGTCCGAGGAGATGAGGCAGGCCATGGCGCCAGCCATCCAAGCCGAGAACCTGGTGAAGACCTTCGGCGACGTACGAGCCCTGGACGGCGTCAGCCTCGACGTCCCCGAGGGCACGGTGCTCGGGCTGCTCGGCCCGAACGGTGCCGGCAAGACCACCACCGTGCGCGTCCTCACCACCCTGCTGCGCCCCGACTCCGGTCGCGCGGTGGTCGCCGGCGTCGACGTGCTCAAGCACCCCAACAAGGTCCGCAGCCTGATCGGCCTGTCCGGCCAGTACGCGGCGGTCGACGAGTACCTGACCGGCTTCGAGAACCTCCAGATGGTGGGCGAGCTCTACCAGATGAGCGCCCGCGAGGCGAAGGCCCGCGCGCTGGAACTGCTGGAGTGGTTCAACCTCGGCGAGGCCAAGGACCGCACCGCC
Source organism: Kitasatospora sp. MAA19 (assembly GCF_029894125.1). Taxonomy (GTDB): domain Bacteria; phylum Actinomycetota; class Actinomycetes; order Streptomycetales; family Streptomycetaceae; genus Kitasatospora. The sequence goes on along the minus strand of NZ_JARXYZ010000004.1, from coordinate 468,133 downwards.
AAGACCTACTCCGGCGGTATGCGCCGCCGCCTGGACCTCGCCGCCGCGCTGGTCGTCCGGCCGCCGGTGATGTTCCTCGACGAGCCGACCACCGGCCTCGACCCGCGCAACCGGCTCGCGCTCTGGGAGGTCATCGAGACCCTGGTCGAGCAGGGCACCACGCTGCTGCTCACCACCCAGTACCTGGAGGAGGCCGACCGGCTCGCGCACGACATCGCCGTCGTCGACCACGGCCGGGTGATCGCCCGCGGCACCGCCGACCAGCTCAAGGCCCAGATCGGCGGCGAGCGGATAGAGGTCGTGGTGCACGAGCCGGGCCTGGTCGCCGACGCGGTCGCGGCGCTGTCCGGGTACGCGCTGGGCGAGCCGGCGGTGGAGAAGAACACCCGCAGGATCACCGTGCCGGTCAGCGGCGGCGCCCGGGTGCTCGCCGACGCCATCCGCGAACTGGACTCCCGCGGCATCGAGATCGACGACATCGGCCTGCGCCGCCCGACCCTGGACGACGTCTTCCTCACCCTCACCGGCCACGTCGCCGAGGCGGCGGAGGAGGGGAACGGCGCCGACCCCGGGGGCCGCGGCCGCAGTGGCCGGGGTCAGGGCGGGCCGGCCGCCGACGGACCGGGACCGGACAAGCAGGCCGTCGCGGCCGGAAGGGAGCACTGAGATGAGTACCGCCACCGAGCACGCCATCGGCGCGGCGATGCCCAGGCAGCGCCGGGGCGCGGCCGCCACCCTGCACGACTCCTGGGTGGTCGCCAAGCGCAACCTGCGCCGGATGACCAGGATCCCCGAGATCGTGGTCTTCGGGCTGATGCAGCCCGTCATGTTCGTCCTGCTGTTCTCGTACGTCATGGGCGGGGCGATCCAGATCCCCGGGACGAACGCCGGCTCCGGTACGTACATCCAGTTCCTGATGGCCGGGATCTTCGCCCAGACCGTCACCTTCGCCACCGCCGGCGCCTCGGCCGGCATCGCGGAGGACATGACCAAGGGCCTGGTGGACCGCTTCCGCTCGCTGCCGATGGCCCGCTCGGCGGTGCTGGTCGGCCGCACCCTGGCGGACCTGTGCCAGACCGCGTTCACCGTGATCGTGCTGGCCGCGGTCGCGCTGCTGGTCGGCTGGCGGATCCACGACGGCGTGCTCAACGCGCTCGGCGCCTTCGCCCTGCTGCTCCTGCTCGGCTACGCGTTCTCCTGGATCGGCGCGCTGATCGGCCTCTCGGTGCGCAGCCCCGAGGCGGCCACCTCGGCCGGCCTGATCTGGCTGTTCCCGCTGACCTTCGTCTCCAACGCCTTCGTGCCGGTCAGCTCGATGCCGGGCTGGCTGCAGGGGGTCGCGTACTGGAACCCGTTCAGCGCCACCGTGCAGGCCTGCCGCGACCTGTTCGGCAACCAGGTCGGCCCGGTGGACAGCGCCTGGCCGATGCAGCACGCGGCCCTGGTGTCGGTGCTCTGGTCGGTGCTGATCACCGTGGTGTTCTCCTGGCTGTCGGTGCGCAAGTACCGCTCGGCCGTGGGCTGAACCGCGCCCGGTACGCCGCGAGGGCGGCCGCGGAGTCCCTGGACTCCGCGGCCGCCCTCGTCGGTTCGTGCGGCCGGGTCAGCCGGCGTGCGGCACGACCTTGACGATCTTCACCATCGCGGGCTTGCCGTTCGGCAGCTCGTAGGTGGCCTCGTCGCCGATCTGCTTGCCGTCGATCGCGCGGCCCAGCGGCGACTGCGGCGAGTAGACGTCCAGCGCGTCGGAGTTGGCCACCTCGCGCGAGGCGAGCAGGAACTCCATGGTGTCGCCCTCGTCGCCGTCGAAGGCGACCGTGACGATCATGCCCGGGGCCACCACGCCCGAGTCGGCCGGGGCCTCGCCGACCTTCGCGCGCTCCAGCAGCTGGGTCAGCTGGCGGATGCGCAGCTCGTACTTGCCCTGCTCCTCCTTGGCCGCGTGATAGCCGGCGTTCTCCTTGAGGTCGCCCTCCTCGCGCGCCGCCTCGATCTTCTGGGCGATCTCGATGCGCCAGGGCCCGGTCAGATGATCCAGCTCGGCCTTGAGCTGGTCGTAGCCGGCCTGAGTGAGCCAGGTCACGTTCTCACTGGTCTGGGTCACGGGTGCTCCTCGTAGGTGCTGGGGCTGTGCTGAGGGTGTGAGTCGTCAGCAGGGTTAGTGGTGATATCGGTCGTAACTACAAAGCAACGCCCGCTCCCGTACCATCCGGTGCGGAAGGGGCGAAACCACGAGCCTAACAAGTCCTGCCGACAAGCAGAAGGGTCGTTGGCGCGCCATTGACGTCGGCGTCGCGCCACGGTGTGCAACGGCGGTGGACCGGGCCGGGGAGGGGACTTCCTACGGATGCCCGTTCTCCCGCTCGACTATGCGCCGGGTGCGGGGCCGAGTGCCGGTGACACCCCGGTGGCGGGCCTACTTCGCGGGCGTACAGCCGAGCAGCTCGGCGGTGGTGCCGCGGGCGGTGGTCCGCAGCGTCACCACGGCCTCGTAGCTGGAACCGTCCGCCGGGACCGGGAAGTCGGCCACCCCGACCACCGCACCGTCCGAACCCTGCGAGCGGACCGTGCAGCTGCCGGCCGTGCCGTCGCTCTTGCGTACCGCCAGGTGCAGCTGGACCTCGGAGTCCGAGACCGTCTGGAAGATCGGCACCGAGCCGTTGATCTTGGTCTCGCGCAGCAGGTAGGAGCCCCCCAGCCAAACCACCAGGCCCAGGCCCAGCACGCCGCAGACCGCGCCGACCACCTTCAGGCGGCGGTCCGAATCGCGGTCGCCGCGCCGGCCGTAGCGCCCCTCGGGCAGCTGCGGGGTGGTGGTGCTCGCGTTCATCGGACCCAGTCCTCTCCTGAGGGGAGGGCCGCGTGGGTGGTGCGGGGGAATGCGACGCTCCTCCAGTCCGTCACTATAGGAGGGGCACGCCCACGGCCGGTCCGGCGGGGGCGGGGCTCGACCGGTCCGGAACACGTCCGCGGCCGGTCCCGCGTTGACGCGGCCCCGAGGTGAGCGGCTCGTACGGTGGGCGGACCGGACTTCGCGGAACGCCCGATGATGTGGAAGGAACGCAAGGCGTTGACTGAGCAGTTGCGACTGATGGCGGTGCACGCCCACCCGGACGACGAGTCCAGCAAGGGCGCGGCCACCATGGCCATGTACGTCGAGCAGGGAGTGGACGTGCTCGTGGCCACCTGCACGGGGGGCGAACGCGGGTCGGTTCTCAACCCCAAGCTGCAGGGGGACCCGTACATCGAGGAGAACATCCACGAGGTGCGCCGCAAGGAAATGGACGAGGCCCGGGCGATCCTGGGCGTCAAGCAGGCCTGGCTGGGCTTCGTCGACTCCGGCCTGCCCGAGGGGGACCCGCTGCCCCCGCTGCCCGAGGGCTGCTTCGCCCTGCAGGACGTGAAGGAGGCGGCCGAGCCGCTGGTCCGGCTGATCCGCGAGTTCAAGCCGCAGGTCATCACGACCTACGACGAGAACGGCGGCTACCCGCACCCGGACCACATCATGACCCACAAGATCACCATGCTGGCCTTCGACGCCGCCGGTGACCCGGACGCCTACCCGGAGGCCGGCGAGCCCTGGCAGCCGCTGAAGGTCTACTACAACCACGGCTTCCCGATGGGCCGCATCCGCGCCCTGCACCAGTACCTCACCGAGCACGGCCACGACTCGCCGTACGGCGAGTGGATCGAGGGCTGGGAGAAGAGCGGCCGCAAGGAGCGCGAGATCACCACCCGGGTGCAGTGCGGCGACTGGTTCGAGACCCGCGACCGCGCCCTGATCGCGCACGCCACCCAGATCGACCCCGACGGGCCGTGGTTCCGCGTCCCGCTGGACGTCCAGCGCGAGGTCTGGCCCACCGAGGACTACGAGCTCGCCCGTACCCTGATCGACGTGGACCTGCCGGAGGACGACCTGTTCGCCGGCCTGCGCACCCCCACCCTGGCGGCGGAAGCCGCCGACACGCGCGACTGACCCACCCCCCGATGGCCCGGCTCCGCGTGAGCCGGGCCACCATAGAGATATGAGCGCCCCCGTGAACTTCGTCAACCTCGCCGCCGATCTCGCCGTCGACGACGCCAAGGTCACCCCCGGTCTCCTCGGCTTCGTCGTCTTCGCCGCCCTCGGCGTGGCGACGTGGTTCCTCGCCAAGTCGATGAACCGGCAGTTCAAGAAGGTCGACTTCGCGGAGGAGCCGGAGTCCCCCAAGGAGTGACACTCCGGCCCCCGGCCGGGCGCTGATGCGCGAAGGTGCCGATGCGCGAGGACGGGTGCATGCCGAACCGTCTCGCGGACGCGACCTCGCCGTACCTGCTGCAGCATGCCGAGAGCCCGGTCGACTGGCGGCCGTGGGGGGTGGAGGCGTTCGGGGAGGCCCGGCGGCGGGGCGTGCCCGTCCGGCTGCCCGACCCCGCGCAGATGCCCCGCTCGGAGGAGGTCCACGCCAACCTGATCGACCGGCAGTCCACCGCCCGGCAGGACCTCGTCCTCGCCGAGGCCGGGAGCGAGGCCCCGGTCGTCGGGCGTGGCGGGCGTGGGGAGGTTCGCATGGCGTGCGTCGAGGCCTTCGGCCACTCCGTGGAGGCCGGCTCCCGAGCTGACGGCCTGTCTCCGGGAAGCGACTGAAGGTGGCGCGGGCGTCGCGGCACGGGCGGGCACTCGGGCATGGGCGCGGTGGGAACGCGACCCGCGAAGCGAGACCAACTCGTTCGGTCAGGCCAAGGTTCACCACGGTTCAGGATGCGAGGACGCAAGACGGGCCGGTCAGCGTGGCCGCAGCCCGTCGAAGACCACCGCGAAGATCCGCTCCCGGGCCGACACGTCGTTCCCGAGGTGCTCCATCGTCGTGGTCGTACCGACCAGCAGGGCGATGAGCTCTGGCAGGCCCAGCTCCGGGCGGACCGCCCCGGCCCGCTGCGCCCCGGCCAGCAACTCGGCGAGCCGCGCCCGGATCGCCGCGCTGGACTCTTGCAGGGCCGCGTGCGCGTCCACACCGGCGGCGGCGAGCGCTTGGGCGAACTCGCTCTTGCCCGCGGACTGCTCGACCACCAGGCGGAAGCAGTCGAAGAACGTCTCGGCGGGAGCGGACTCGGCGGGCAGCTGTGCCGCCTGGGCGGCGATCGTCTCCAGCCTGCGCATCATCACGGCTTCCAACAGCGCTTCCTTGGTCGGGAAGTGCCGGAAGAGCGTGCCCACCCCGACCCCGGCGGCCCGGGCGATCTCCTCGGTTGGCACGCCGACGCCGCGGGTGGCGAACACCTGCGTGGCGACGTCCAGCAGCCTGGCCCGGTTGCGGGCCGCGTCCGCCCGCAGCGGGCGTTCCTGAGCGCCGCTCATCTCTCCCACTCTTTCCTGTCGGCGGCGAAGCCGCACTGGACAAACGGAGTTGCTAGTCCGTATCGTTGAAACCGGAGTCGCTAGTCCGATTCTAGCGACAGATCCCGCTGGGGGTTGATCATGTCCGAAACACTGTCACCTCGTGAGGTCTTCGCGAAGCTGCTCGAGGGTATCGGCGCGGGGCGGTTCGCGGAGCTCGCGGACCTCTACGCCGAGGACGCCGTGGTGGAGATCGCGTTCGCGCCCGTCGGACCGCACCGGCTCGAGGGGCGGGCTGTGATCGAGGAGCGGTTCATGGAACTCGCCACGAGCGTCCCCGTGGAGCTGACCCCGGTGAACGTGGTGATCCGGGAAACCGACGACCCGGAGGTGATCGTCAACGAATGGGACTACCAGGTGCATCACCGGGCGACCGGGCGGACCTTCAGGGCCGCCAACATCCAGGTGCTTCGTGTCCGCGACGGCCTGATCGTCAGCAGCCGGGACTTCCACGACCACTTGGCCCTCGCCGTGGCCGGCGGCAACCTACCGCAGCTGGTGGAGGCGTTGGAAAGCAAGTGACGCGGGTCGTCCGCGGCCGCACTGGCACTCGACCAGGCTGTGGCCGCCGGGCAGAATCGCATCACCACCCACACCGCCTCGGCTGCGGTGAACGGTTGGATCTTCGACAGGACCGGTGTCGGCACCTACGGCACGGACTACGACCAGCGCGCCTACATCGCGTGGACCGCGCTGGGCGCCAACCTGCCCCAGGACGCGATCTACCAGAACACCATCGCCCAGGCCGCCGACGGCAACGGCAACCGCATCCGCTACACCCTCCACCTTCCCGCGCTGCCCACCGTCGAGGCGTTCTGGTCCGTCACCGCCTACGGCGCCGACAGCTTCCCCGTCGAGAACATCGCCAAGATCTACTCCCTGGGCCACCAGATCCCCCCCGGGGCAGCAGACCCCCTTGAATCCCAACCTGGACGGCTCCTGCGACATCGCCGTTCAGCACGGCGACCCCAACCCGGACGCGGGCCCCGAGCACCCCTCGCCCAACTGGCTCCCGATCCCCCGCCGCGGTGAGTTCTTCCTCACCCTGCGTCAGTACGTGCCCCAGACCGTCCCCATCTGGACCCCGCCGACTCTGACTCCGCTGACCCCGTCGAGCGGCGAGTAGCCGAGAGCGGACAGCACTGTGCCCCGCCGGATCCTCGGATCCGGCGGGGCACAGTGCTGTCCGGGTGCGACGGCGACGTCTCCTCGGTCGGCCGTGGGGAGAGGAGGCGATCAGTGCCCCGGGGCCGTCGCGGCAAGCCGTGCGGCCGCCGTCAGGGTCCGCAACGGTCGTATCGCGGCTGCTGGTACGGGTCCTCGCCGTTGTGACCTGCGACCGGTGCCGTGCCCCCTCGGAGGGCACGGCAGGTCCACGATCAGTTGGAGGTCGCGTCGCGGCGCTTGGGTCGGGGGTTCGCCCCGGTGGCCGGCGTCCAGGTCAGGCCCGCACGTCGGGCTCGGCGCCGAGGGCGGCCGCGCGAGCCTGCAGGTCCCGCAGTGCCGTGTGGGCGATCTCGGTGTAGGGCTGCCGGTTCTCCGGTTCCGCCCAGCGGGCGAAGGCGGTGCTGAAGGCGAGGACGCCCAGCTCGGAGGCCAGGTGTGCGGTGGTGTCGTCGGCTCCGCGTGCTCGCAGGGCGTCGGCGATGGCGGAGCTGAGGCCGGCGCGCTTGAGGAGCTCACGTTCTCGGAGTTCGCAGGTGGCGGCGATGAGCGCCCGGCGCTGAAGGGCGAGGTCGTGGCGCTCGGGCGTGAACGCGGGGGCGGCGGAGTCCAGTGCCGCGGCGAGGCAGGCGGCGATGGTCGCCGTGGGTGCACTGGCCCGGATCGCGTCGCTGAAGCGTTGCGCCAGCATGTCCTGCCCGCCGAACAGCACTTCTCGCTTGTCGGCGTAGTGCCGGAAGAACGTGCTCTTGGTCAGCCCCGCGCGGTCCGCGATCTCGTTGACGGTGGTGGCGTCGTACCCACGCTCGGCGAACAGCGCCAGCGCGGCGCGCTCCAGGCGCTCCCGCGCGTTCGGTTCCCATCTGGCCATGGCGACATCCTAAGTGATGACACCCAGTCCCATCGCGAGCTACGGTGAAAGCAGTGACGGGACCAACTCCCATCACCTGACCCGGCCGGGCCCTGCCCTGCCGTGCCCCCACCACACCCCATGGAGTCACCGTGCGCGTCTTCATCACCGGCGGAACCGGCCTCATCGGCTCGGCCGTCGTCGCCGAACTGCTCTCCGCGGGACACTCGGTCACCGCCCTTGCCCGCTCCGACGCCTCCGCGGCGCACGCCAAGGCCGCCGGCGCCGAGGTGCTCCGCGGCGCACTCGCCGACCTCGCCGTGCTGCGAGCCGGCGCGGAGGGGGCCGACGGCGTCGTCCACCTCGCCTTCAGCAACGACTTCAGCTCACCCGAGGCCCTGGCCCAGGGCATCGCCGAGGAGGCCGCCACCCTCGTCGGCACGGACCGCCCGCTCGTCACCGTGGCCGGCACGCCCTACCTGCCGGGGCGCGCTTCCACCGAGGACGACGCCATGCCGACCGAGGGGCCGGTCGCCGGCCGCAGCCGGTCGGTGACCCGTGCGCTCGAACTCGCCTCACAGGGCGTGCGCAGCTCGGCGGTACGGCTTCCGCGCACGGTCCACAACGAGGGCCGGGGCGGTTTCGCCGGGCTGCTCACCGACATCGCCCGCCGTACCGGCGTCGCCGGGTACCCCTCGGACGGCGCGCAGCGCTGGCCGGCCGTCCACGCGCGGGACGCCGCCGTGCTGTTCCGGCTCGCCCTGGAGCAGGCCCCGGCCGGAAGCTCCTGGCACGCCGTCGCCGACGAGGGCGACGCGGTCCGCGACATCGCCGCGGTCGTCGGCCGACGGCTCGGCCTGCCCGTCGAGTCGGTACCGCAGGAGAACTTCGGCCCCCTCGGCGCGATTCTCGCGGCCGACCAGCCCGCGTCCAGCGCCCGCACCCGCGCCGCCCTCGGCTGGCAGCCGACCCACCCGAGCCTGCTCGCCGACCTGGAGAACATCGAACCCTGAGACGCGCCCGGACGGCCCTGACGCCCGACCGGCGCCCGACCGCGCTCCGCGCAAGCACGACGGCCGGGCGTCGGAGCACCGTCGAAGTCACCGACGAGTACCTCGTGACCCCCACTGCCGGACGGCGCCAGGCCCGGAGCCTGCGCGCCGCCCGGCATGCTGCGCGGCGCGTACTCCGAGGACCCGCCGCTGTTCTCCTCGGAGATCCAGCCCGCCTACGGCCAGGGCATGAACCAGGTCATCGGCCCCTGGTTCGAGCTGATGCACAAGTACCTCGGCGACCAGTGGTCGGCCGGCGACCGGCCGGGCCTGAAACGAGCCATGGCCACCGACCTGCCGCCGGCACGCGCGTGGGGCCTGGCGGCGATGGGCGACTTCCCGGGCGGGGACGAACCACCCCAGACGTTCGAGGAGTACGACCCCGAGTGGGCCCGCGCGCCCCGGGCCCACTGGGGTGTACTCGGGGCCGCCGGGAGCGCGCTCACTCGCGGTAGACGGTGGTCGCGATCCGGACGAACGAGCTGATCAGTGGGTTCGGGTCGCCCTCTTTCCATGCTGCGACCATGCGGCTAGGCGGCATGTCGGTCAGCGGCACCACGGTGAGACCGTGCGCCGGTTCGTGGTCCAGGAGGGTCATGCCGACCGTGCTGTTCCACAGGACGGCCTGTCGGCATTCCTGGACGGCGCGCACCACCGGGCCCTCGCGGGGCTCTCCGCCGTTCCAGTACGACTGCCAGTCGGGGTCGGTGCCCTGCGGGAACCGGAACCAGCGGCGGTCGGCCAGGTCGGCCAGCTTCAGGCCGTCATGGCGGGCCAGCGGGTCGTCGGCGCGCAGTAGTGCTCCGACCGGGTCGGTGCGCAGCTGGTGCACACTCAGGCCGGTCTCGTCGAAGGGCCCGCGGGTCAGGGCGATGTCGACCAGGTGGGCGTGCAGCCCGCAGGTGGGGTCGGTCAGGTCGGTCTCGCGGATGCGGACCTCGACGTGCGGGTGCCGGCGGCGGTAGGCGGCGGCCAGCCGGGTCACTGCCGGGTCGGTGCTGTCGCCCAGGAGGCCGACGGTGAGGGTCGCGGTGCCGGCTGCCGTGGCCACCCGGTCCTGTACCCGGTCGGCGTGGTCGAGCAGGGCGTGGGCCTCGTCGAGCAGGACCGTCCCGACCGGGGTGAGGGTGACGCCGGCGGAGGATCGGTCGAACAGGGTGGCGCCGAGCTCGGTCTCCAGCTGCTTGATCGCCCGGCTCAGGGGCGGCTGGCTCATGTGCAGCCGCAAGGCGGCCCGGCCGAAGTGGAGTTCCTCGGCGACCGCCACGAAGTAGCGCAGCGTGCGTAGCTCCATGGCAGCGACGATACCCGCACGGTATCGAGATCCCGGAACGGGTCTTGGACACCCGCCGGGCCCCGGCAGTGGAATGAGGAGTATGAGTGACGCACCGAAAGCCAGTGAGCCGGGTGCCGACCCCGCCGTATCGGTGGTCGGTCCGGGCGACGGCGAGATGATCATCCTGGGCACTACGCGCCTGCGCGTCCTGGAGGACGGCAGCAACACCGGGCACCGCCTCGGGATCGCCGAGTCCGTCCTCGCCCCGCACACACCCGGACCGCCTCAGCACCGGCACGCCCAGCACGACGAGGGCTTCTACGTCATCTCCGGCACCGTGCGGTTCACGGTCGGAACGAAGCACTACGACGCGTCGGCGGGCACGCTCGTGATGGTCCCGCCCGGAGCCCCGCACACCTTCGCCAACCTGACCGACCAACCGGCCGTCATGCTCAGCACGTTCACGCCGGACCTGTACGTGCAGTACTTCCGGGACCTGCAGGACATGATCGCCGCCGGCCAGGCACTGACCCCACAGGCGAACATCCGGACGATGAGCCGCTACGCCACCGAGCCCGCCACTGAGTTCGCCGAGCGGCCGGAGGGATGACGAGGCCCACCTGGCCATGCCGTACCCGCACTGCCGGGGCGGACTTCGCCGGTGCTGCCCTGGTGACGGGTGGTCACCTACACCTGGTAATCATGGATTGGGACTCATGAACGTCGCCTACTGGATCGTGGCCGGCCTGCTCGCTCTCTTCTCCCTCTACGGGGGCGGAGTGAAGGTGGTCCGCAGCCGTGAGCGGCTCCGGCCGATGATGGCCTGGGTGGACAGCACCCCGATGCCCGCCGTCCGGGCCATCGGGATCATCGAAGTGCTCGGCGCCATCGGGCTGATCCTCCCGCCACTGACCGGCATCGCTCCCTGGCTCGCCCTGGCCGCCGCCGTCGGCTTCGTGGTCCTGCAGCTCGGCGCGACCAGGGTCCACCTGAGGATGGGCGACCGCCAGATCGCCCTCAACATCACGCTCCTCCTCGCAGCGGCCGTGACCGTCGGGTTGGCCACGACGTGGCTGTGACCCCAGGAAGATCGAGCTCTCAGGAGGTTTCATGGCATCGATGACCACGGGCTTCACTCATCGGCGGGTGCCCTCGCCCGCCGGCCGGATGCACCTGGTGGAGCAGGGCAACCTGACCGTGTCCAGCCCTCCGCGGAAGGCCGCAGAGGCGGCGCTCGCCCCGTCTGGCTCGGCCTGGGGAACGACCCCGGCACCACCCGCGAGATCACCGCCTGCGTCAAGGCGGGTGGCCCCGGTCTCGCCGACCCACCCGACACGCCGGGCTTCGAACGGGCCGTAGCGATCGGCCACGACGGTCGTACCTCAGCTCTCGGCCGCAAGAGCCGCCCCGGGCACCGTGGTCACGTCCGAGGCCGTGCCCCATGGGCGGCCCGCGTTCGGCAGGTGCCGACAGCAGGTGCCGAGCACGGTTGCGTGAGTCGTCGCGAAGGGGCTGCGAGTCCGACTACCGGACCTGGTTCACCATGTCCTGCACGGCGTTGATGACCACGTCCGGCCGGTCGGTGGGGATGTCGTGCGAGCTGTTCTCGGCGACGACGAGGTGCCGGTTGGGTGCGGCGTCCACGAAGTCCTGTTGGGCCTGGCGCCACAGCTGTGCGTCGTCGGGTGTCGGGAACGGGGTCTGGGAGGAGACGATCGCGGTGGCCGGGACGCTCCGGGGCCAGACAAGCTTGTGGTACGCGAGGTGGACGGGGCCGTAGTCGGCGGCCTCGGCGAGGAGTTGGCGGGTTGCCCGGGTCTGGGGGGCTTGCCGGAGCGCGTCGAGCTGAGGGGTGTTCGCGGCGACGAGCTTGGCGGTCTCGCTGTCGGTGAAGAACTGCGGGAGGTTGGCGTCGACCAGGACGGCGCCGGCGATCCGGTCCGGGTGCTGCTGGACGAAGGCGGTGGCGATCTCACCGGCGAGGGAGTGGGAGACCAGGACGACGTTCTTGGTGATGCCGAGCTGGGTGAGGCCGGCGGCGAGGTCGGCGGCGGCGTTCTGGGCCTTCCACGGGCCGGGTGCGTCGTCGCTCTTTCCTTCGCCGGTGCGGTCGTACGTGATGACCTCGGACCCGGTGTTCTTGGCGAGTTCGGGCGCGAGCTTGTTCCAGTACGAGGCGTCGAGTCCGCCGCCGGCGTCCAGCACGATGGCAGGGAGGCGGCCGGGTGTGACGTAGAAGGCCAGCTTGTGGCCTTCGTTGGTGATCATGTGGAGCGAGGGCTCAACGGCAGCCGCCGTGGAGGAGGTCGCGCCGGGGGTGGTCCCGGTCGTGGTTGTGGCCGGGCGGGGGTCCTGCGTCTTGGCCGTGCCGCAGGCGCTGAGGGTGCCGGCCGTGACAGTGACGCCGGCCAGGGCGAGCGCTGCGTACCGGAGCCGGCGGCGAGGTGTGGTGGGGACGGCCACGGGAGTACCTTTCGCGAGGGACGGACCGCCGATGCGCGGGGATCCGGAGTCGCCGGCAAGTCCGCTGACATGAGGGTCTTCTGACACTCCCCAGCCTGCTCGCGCAATCCGCCGGGGTGCGATGGTGCGGGCCACCGGGTCCTCCGGGGGCTGGCCCTACCCTCAGGGAGGGGGTAACCGCCGCTTGGGGCGATGGGCCGCCTGGTGTGGGCTCGGTCGTCCGCCGTGTTCCGCAACAGCCGATGCAAGGCCGGACAGGCCGCCTGGCGGTCGGTGACGGACGTCCTGCCGGCCGGTGGCGTCGACCAGCGCGGCGCCTCGACCGGCTGAGGGCTCAGCCGCGCGCGCCCGGGTCGGCGGTCGTCCAAGGCCGACCCTCCTGAGACGCGCCCATCGGCCAGGGACCGGACCCCGGCAGACGTCCGTATCGGGTGCCGCTGAGCGTACCGACGCTCACTCCGTCCGCCCAATGACGCTGAGATTCCACGGATTTGACGCTGCGGTGCGAGCGTGCCGGCCCCGTCCATCTGACCGCGTGCACCACGACTTCCGACCGCGTCGGCGACGTCGGGGACAACGCGCGCGATGTCCCCGAGGGAGGCGCTCTAGATCGGGAACCTGGGCTCGCCAGGGTGGTTGGGAAGGCGGTGGACTCGATTCACCAGCCCGTAGGGGCTGACGAGTTCGTCAAGCTTCAGCAGCCCACCGAGTAAGGTGGGCGACGGTATCACGGTCATCTTTCTTCCCCCTGGTCCCAGCTGAAGAGTCGAGCAGCGAGTAGTGCGAGGAGAACGGCCGAACCCGCCAGTACCAGCCAGTCCACGGCGAGGCCGTGCAGTGACGGTGCGCCCGTGAAGGCGTGGCTCAGTGCGTCCACCAGGTAGGTCGTCGGAAACGCCTGGGACACCGCGCGCAGCGGGCCGGGCATCAGTTCCATCGGCAGGAACAGTCCGCTGAACAGCATGGTCACCGGCATCAGCACGGCCAGCAGACCGTTGGCCACCTCCGCGTTGCGCATCCTGGCGGCGACCAGATAGCCAAAACCGAACAACATCAGCGCACCCAGCAGCCCGCTGACCAGCACGGGAAGCGCGTCTCCCGGCGCGAGGAACCCGCAGATCGCCGCGATTGTCCCCACCACCACGACCTGGGCCATGACCAACCCCAGGCGAACCGGCGCCTGGGCCAGGATGAAGGTTCGTCGCTTCAGCGGCGTGGTGCCGAGCATCCGCAGGGTTCCGCGTTGGCGGAGGCCGATCAGCGGCGTGGCTGTGCCGAAGAAAGCGGCTGACATCAGTGCGATGAACAGAACGGTGGGCAGGGACGCCTTCACCGGGTCGAACGGCACTCCGCCGTCCGGCGTGCGGAAGACCGAGTGAGCTGACGCGCCGGTGCCCTTGTCGAGTGCATCGCGCATCCCGCGCACCACTCCGAACTTCCCGGCGTCGACCGTGACAACCGGTCGGCCCTCCTCGGGCTGGACGACCGCGTCGTAGCCGCCGAGCGCACGGGGCTGGCCCGGCAGCGCCTGGTCGAGCTCCTTCACGGTGAGGCCCTTGACGTGGTTGAGCCGGTCGACCACTTGATGCTGCCCCGGCCCCGGAGCCACCGCGACGTGGTACGAACCGCCGCTCATGACGAATCCCATTCCGAGGAACAATGCCATGAAGAACAGTGGGAAACCGAGGACAAAGAATGCGGTTTTCCCGTCGCGGAAAAGCTCCCTGTAATTCGTCCTCACCAAATGGGAGAACGTCGATTTACGAGGATGCATCCGCTCCGCCTGTGTGATCGCTGCCGGTTTCCTTGGAAGCCGAGGCAACCAGATTCCTGAATACCTCGTCCAGTCCCCCGTGTGCAACAGAAAGGTCGATCGCATTCAGTTCGGGAGTGGAGGCGACGTGCCTGAGAACGACATCGCTCTGTCTGGTGCTCACCTGCACCGCGAGGCGCCCGCCGCGGGATTCCGTCTGCACGGTGGTGACCCCCGGAAGCGTACGGACGGCAGCCAGCGAGGTGGGCGAGTCGGTGGTGAAGGAGATCGTGCTGAGGCCGCCGAGCTCGCGGACGAGTTCCGCAGGGTGCCCGAGGCGACCACCTTGCCTGCGACCAGCACAGCTACCCGGTCACAGAGCTGGGCGGCTTCGTTCATGTCGTGGGTCGTCAGCAGGACGGACCCGCCGGCTCGCCGGTGTGTCCGGATCACGTCCCACAGAAGCTCACGCGCCTGCGGGTCGAGGCCCGCGGCGGGCTCGTCTCGCGAACGCGACGTCGCCCTACCTGCTCCAGCACGCCTCCAATCCGGTGGATTGGTGGCCATGGGGAGAGGAGGCGATCAATGAAGCCAAGCGGCGGGACGTACCCATCCTTCTCTCGGTCGGGTACGCAGCCTCCCACTGGTGCCAGTAGATGTGCACAACCCGGTAGATCTGAACTGGGATTGTTTCGGGGAGCAGCGCTATGCATGCGCATGGCGAGCGGCTGGGACAGGACACAGACGCCGGGTTGAAGCCAAGTTGGCCGCCTCGCCCGAGTGGGTGCCCGAGCAGTACGCCACACTCCGTCGGTACCGGGTGGGAGGCGGTCTCGTCTCCGCCGGCCGGCGCTGCTGAACAAGGGTACGAGGCGGCCATCGTGAACCCCTGGTGGTACCCGTGCGAGTGGGGCACCTGGCGGTGTGGACGGCACCGTCCCAGCTGACGCTCTTCGTGACCGCCCTGTGCGGGCCAGGGCGCCATATAGCTGAGGGGCGACGGGAAGGAGCTGTTCATGAGCGTCGACGCGGTCATGCGCACCGAGTTCCCCACGGGGTACGTGGTCTTCTTCGGAGCCGACGGGAAGGTGATCATGACTCCGAAGAGCGAGGAGCACTCCAGCACCATCAGGTCGATGCAGATCGACTCCTTGGCCCTCGGTCGACATGCGAAGGTCATCTCCGACGTGTAAATCGACTTCCCGGCGGACGAGAACTCGGCCCCCGATCTCGCCATCATGCGGGAGGACGCGCAACGGCAGGGCAAGCGCTACGGCTTCGAGGACGTGCTGCTGATCGCCGAGGTGGTGTCGGTCTCCTCCGCGCGCAAGGACTACGACGACTGCACCGCGAAGTACGGCCGTTACGGCATCCCGGTCTACGTGGTGGTGGACCCGTACGCCGCAGAGGTGGTCGTCTACACCCAGCCCACCAGCTCCGGTTACATAGCGGCGCACACCCACAAGTACGGCTCGGGCAAGCTGCCCATCGAGCTGGCCGACGGGCGGACCTACACCCTCGACCTGGACGAACTGCCCCGGCCCGAGCCGGACGCCTGCTGACTGTATAGCGGAGCACGGCCCGCGCCTCCGCGCACCGGAGGCGTCGTACGCGTGTGTGGAGCGGGTCCGGCGGGGCTGGTGCTACCGCTCCGCGCGGCGCAGGAACTGCCAGCCCAGTACGGCCAGGGCGAGCGTCTGCACGAGAGATGTGAGCACGAGCAGGGGCTGAACGGTGGGAGAGCACCAGAACGCGGTCGTGCAGACCATGGGCAGGACCAGGTACGTGAACAGGTCCACCGCGGTCTGAAGCCGCTTGCGCATGGTGCGGCCCGCAACGTTGCGGTGGTAGACCTCCCAGCCGAACATCGTGCCGTGGCCGGAGGCGAGTTCCCCCAGGCGCGGTCCCAGTTGGTCGCGGACGTAGCAGCCGATCGCCGAGATCTTCTCGTCGTTGACCAGGTAGGTCCAGCCCAGGATCAGACAGATCGCGGGGACGAAGAGCAGCAGTCGGGACTGTCCGCTCTGGACGGTGACCGCCACGACCGCAGTGGCCGCGGCGAGCGTGAAGTAGAGCAGGTTGTCGCGGAACCCTATGCGGGTCTTCTGCTCCTCCTTGAGGCAGTCGTACTCGGCCAGCAGGATTTTGCTCTCGGTGACATCGTCCGTGGAGGTCACAGGCATTCCCATGCTCGAGTTCAGGATCAGCCGGCGATCTGAAATGGCGTCATGTTGTTGGGGCTGTGCCGTTCGATCCAGCCCTTCCCGTCCGCCGCTATCCCCTCCAGGAGGCGGAAGGTGTGGGTGGAGCCGGTCGCGCTGAGGTTGATCTCGGAGATCTCCTGGGAGTTCTCGTCCGGCGCCAGTTGATGGGCGTCGGCGTCCTTGATGCGGATCTTCCTGGCAGGTCCGTTAGTGAGGACGAGCTCCAGGTCGTAGCCGACGTCGACGTTCTCCGTCACCTGCACGGAGGACAGCGCGTCGAACCGGTAGTTGCTCCGCTGTTCGTTCCTGCGCGTTGCGTCGGAGAAGTTGAACTCGGAGCTGATCTCGCGGATGCCGTCCTGGGTGAACAGGAACAGGCGGAAGACGTAGTGCGAGTACCGCCACGGGCCGCCCCTGACCCGACCTCGTTTGTAGGAAGGGGCTGGGGCCACCAGGATGGTGTGGGTGATCAGGTCGCGCCAGGTGAGCCGGTGGTGCCGGAGCGCTTCATCGACGAACGAAGTCTTGTCGCAGGTGAGCCAGGTCTCCATTTCCAGCTCGCTGGGGCGCGTGGCGTCCAGGAACGACTGCCAGCGCTGGTGGGCGATCTGTCGCGCGGTCAGTTGTTCCTGGTACTCCTGGGTCTCGCGGATCAGTCGGTACTCTTCGCGCCTGACCTCCAACCACCGGGAAGCGGCCGCGTGCCCGGACCAGGCCGCACCGAGCGCGGCCAGAAACACCCACAGCGGCCGAGGTTGGGCGGCACCCGAGACCGCCGTGCCGAACGCGGCCAGGGCCGCGGCGCCGAGAACGGCGAGGGCCGCTACGGTCAGGGCCTTCGTCCTGCCCGGGGTCTGCTCCTGGCGGTGCTGGAACAGGGTGCCGTCGTTGTGGCGGTTCCGGGCGTCCTCGGCGAGGTACCGGATCAGCCAGTTGACCCGCTCCACACCGATCCGGCTCTCCCGGTAGAGGTCCGCGATCTCTGCCGCGAGGCTGCCGCGGACCTGAGCGGTGTGGGCGAGCCAGGCGTCCGGGGTGAACCCGTAGGGCGTGCGAACGCCGAAGTAGTGATCGAACGAATGGCGGACGCCCTTGGTGAACCCGCCCTCGGCGGAGGCGGGATCGCGCGGGTGCGGGACGCGGGGCCCGGATGCGGGGCCCGGCCGGGATTCCCGGCCCCACCGGAGACCGCAACGGGCCGCGGTCAGGCCCGCGCCGAGCGCCACCAGCAACTCGACGACCGCCTGGGTCGGATCAGCGATCAGCGCCAGGGTCCAGAGGAGCACACTGCTGACGACGAACAGGACCGCCCGGACCGGGAGGGCCGCCTGCGCGGCGGCAGCGGTGCTCGGGCGGGGCGGAACGGCCCGCGCCCCGATGGGGGTGGGCGCGAAGTAGGCCCAGACCCGCCGGGCCCGCTCGTTGCCGAAGCGCTCCGCCCCGGCACGTTCGCGGGTCTCCGCCCACAGGTCGTCCTTCAGACCTCCGGTGAGGATGAGGTCGAGGTGGCGGAGGATCGCGTCGTGCTGGCGGAGCGGCAGGTCCTGCAGCTGCTTCAGCACGGGGCCGGTTTCGCCGTTGGCGGTGCTGAGTACCGCCAGCAGGTCGAAAGTGACGCGCAGGGCTTCCTTCCACTCGTCCTCGGCGTAGGTCTGCACGAGCCCGGAGGTGTAGCGCAGCCGCTGGACCTCTTCGGTGCTGAGGTCGTGGTGGGTGCGTGCGCTGAGCATGGCGAGCACCCAGTGGAAACGCACCTCCGCACCGTCGTACCCGTGGACGATCGCATCAGTGATCATTTCGCGGGCGCGGCTGGGGACGCCGTCCCGCAGGAGTTGCACGCCTACCCGGTACTTCTCCTGCGGCGAGGCGTCCGGGTGGACGAGGTAGATGGTGGAGTCGTGCACGGTCTCGGCCTGGATCCCGATGGTGGAGTTGTGCGCGGCGTTGCTGTGGCTCATGCCAGGTCACCGGCCGCGGCGACGACGGGAGCCAGTGCGGCCACCAGCGCGGGGCACTCCGCGACCAGTCCGCGCAGCCTCCTGAGCGTCATGACCGTCCGCTTCCACGAATCAGGGGTGTTCCTCCCGGCCGACCGGAGGGCGGAGTCCAGATCGGTCAGGGCCTCTCGGTAGGTGTCCTCGTCGAGGGCGCCTTCGACGTGGTGCCGCCCCAAGTGCTCGCGGAAACCGTTCAGTTCCGAGATCAGGTCCGTCGGCCCGGATGCCTTCGGAGCCGTGTGCAGGTGGACGCTGCTGCCCGTGACCGAGCCGGCCATGACGCCGACGGTGCTGTTGTGCGCGGTGTTGCTGACGTGTCGGTCGAGCCGGTCGGTCGAGCGGACCCTGTCGTCCCGGGGCATCGCGGTCTCCTCCTGTTCTCCCAGCAGTTCCACCGCCAAGCGGGTGGCGAAGGCCGCCGCGTTCGCCGCGGCCTTCGGCTGCCAGTTGCGGTCCTCCGCGCTGTTCTTCGTGCCGTCTGCCCGGTCGCTGATCCCCCGGACGATGGCCACCGGCGCCCCGTTGAGATGGCCGGCCTGTGCCACACCGGCCGCCTCCATCTCGATGGCGAGTGCGTCGTTGTAGTGCTGCCGGATCCACTTCGCCTCGGCCGAGATCCTCGAGTTCTGGACGATCTCGCCGGCGGCGATCGCCCCGAAGCGCACCTGCGGCGCGTCCTCGTGACCAGGTGCGGGGTCCGCCCAGTCGTTCAGGCGGGCCAGGTGGGAGGCGAGCTGGCTGATGCCGTGCGGTGCTTCCCACACCCGAGGGCGGGCTTTGAGCCCGTCGTCCTCGCTGGTTCCGCCGTGGTAGGCGTACACGTGTGACGCCATCACCACGTCGCCCAGCCTGGTGGTGTCCCACAGGGCGCCGGCGACCCCGACGAACAGCACGGCCATCGGCGAGAACTCCTGAATCGCGCGTTCGGCGATCACCGCGGCGGAATGGTTCCCCTTGCTCGTCAGGCCGAGCGCGACGTTGCACGACGTGCCCCGCACGGTTCCCACTTCGAACCGGGTACCACGCTCATGGCGGTGCACCAGCGGATCGGCCAGCCTCTGGCGCACGGCCTGGTACTCAAGATTGAGGGCGGTGAGAATCACCACCGAGCCATTCGACATCTACTCCTCTTCCCCTCTCGTGTTCTCTTCCGTCGCGGATGGCGCGGGGCGGATCAGCGGTGGGAACAGCACGGTTTTCGGACCGGCCCGGTACAGCCGTGCGGGCCGTCCTCCCGTGGTCCTGCGGTCCGTGCCGGCGGGGATGATGAATCCCTTCGCGGCTTGGACCTTCCGGTAGAAATTGCGGGTGTCGAGTTCGGTGCCCCAGACGGCCTCGTACACCTGTTGCAGCTCCGCGATGGTGAAGCTCTCCTCGCAGAAGGCCGTGGCCAGCGCCGAGAACTCGAGCTTGGTGCGCGCGTGTTCGATCCCGTCCGTAGCGATTCGGCGGTGGTCGAAGGCGAGCTCCACCTCGCCGGACAGGACAGCTTGTGCGGGAACCCACGCGGCGTCGGTGGCATCCGTCCCCGCGACCGGGTCGGGCAGCCCCGGTGCGATCGCCAGGTGGGCCACGGAGACGACTCGGCCCCGCGGATCGCGGCCCGAGTCCCCGTACACGGCCAGCTGTTCAAGGTGCACCCAGCCGGCGGCCAGGGCCGTTTCCTCGCTCAGTTCGCGGTGAGCGGCATCCAGAATCTCCTCACCATCGTGGTTCAGGAATCCTCCGGGCAGGGCGGCCATGCCCCGGAAGGGATCTCCGCCCCGCTCCACCAGGAGGACGTGCAGGCGGCTCTCCCGCAGC
The DNA here is from genome assembly GCF_029894125.1 of Kitasatospora sp. MAA19. Taxonomy (GTDB): domain Bacteria; phylum Actinomycetota; class Actinomycetes; order Streptomycetales; family Streptomycetaceae; genus Kitasatospora. The sequence continues at coordinate 448,194 of NZ_JARXYZ010000004.1, read as the reverse complement.
GTCAGGATCACGAGATCGACCGTCAGCAGTACAGGGGGTGGTGACCACACGTCATCTTGCATGTCCTGCAAGATACTTCAGTTATTGTCACTTGCACAAGAAGGGGGGTGGTGGGGATTGCTGTGCCGCTCGACCCCGCAGCCGCGGCGCGTGCGGCGGGACCGCACGGATCGACCGGCTGGCACCGACCCCACCGGTCCGTTCCGGTTTCGGGGTTCCCGCGGCCGGTGCTGCGATACTGCCCACATGGTGAACCGCCTGGCCGATGCCACGTCCCCGTACCTGCTGCAGCACGCCGACAACCCGGTCGACTGGTGGCCGTGGGGTCCGGAGGCGTTCGAGGAGGCGAGGCGGCGCGGGGTGCCGGTGCTGCTGAGTGTCGGGTACGCAGCCTGCCACTGGTGCCACGTGATGGCGCACGAGAGCTTCGAGGACGCCGGGCTCGCCGGATACCTGAACGAGCGGTTCGTCGCCGTGAAGGTGGACCGGGAGGAGCGGCCGGACGTCGACGCCGTCTACATGGAGGCGGTGCAGGCCGCGACCGGCCAGGGCGGGTGGCCGATGACGGTGTTCCTCACGCCCGACAAGGAGCCGTTCTACTTCGGCACCTACTTCCCGCCGCAGCCCCGGCACGGCATGCCGTCCTTCCGGCAGGTCCTGGAAGGCGTCGACGCGGCCTGGCGGGAGCGGCGCCAGGAGGTCGCGGAGGTCGCCGGGCGGATCCGGGCCGACCTCGCCGAGCGCGCCGCCGTCTACTCCGCCGGCGCCCACCACCCGCCCGCCGACGCGGATCTGCACCAGGCACTGGTCGCCCTCAGTCGGGAGTTCGACCAGGCCCGCGGCGGCTTCGGCGGCGCGCCCAAGTTCCCGCCGGCCATGGTCGTCGAGTTCCTGCTGCGCCACCACGCCCGCACCGGCTCCGAGGCGGCGCTGGAGATGGCCGTCCGCACCGGCGAGGCGATGGCCCGCGGCGGCATCCACGACCAGCTCGGCGGCGGCTTCGCCCGGTACGCGGTCGATGCCGACTGGGTGGTGCCGCACTTCGAGAAGATGCTGTACGACAACGCCCTGCTGCTGCGTGCCTACCTGCACCTGTGGCGCGCGACCGGCTCCCCGCTGGCACGCCGGGTGGCGCTGACCACCGCGGACTTCCTGCTGCGCGAACTGCGCACTCCCGAAGGCGCGTTCGCGTCCGCCCTGGACGCCGACAGCCTCGACGAGGAGACCGGGCAGTCCACCGAGGGCGCCTACTACGTCTGGGAGCCCGGCCAGTTGGTCGACCTGCTCGGGCCGGCCGACGCGGCCACCGCCGCCCGGCTGTTCACGGTCACCGCCGACGGCACCTTCGAACACGGCACCTCCGTCCTCCAACTCCTCGCCAACCCCGAGGACTTCGCCGAGTACGAGGCCATCCGCGCCCGACTGTTCGAGGCCCGCGCCCAGCGGCCCGCCCCGGCCCGTGACGACAAGGTCGTCGCCGCGTGGAACGGCCTGGCCATCGCCGCCCTCGCCGAGACCGGCGCCCTGCTGGAGCGCCCAGACCTCGTCGAGGCCGCCGAACGCGCCGCCGACCTGCTGCTCGCCGTCCACCTCACCCCCGACGGCCGGCTGCTGCGCACCTCCCGCGACGGCCGGGCCGGCACCAACGCGGGCGTCCTGGAGGACTACGCCGACACCGCCGAAGGCTTCCTCGCCCTGTACGCCGTCACCGGCGAGGCCGCCTGGCTGCAACTGGCCGGCGGGCTCCTCGGCACCGTGCTCAAGCACTTCACCGACGAGGCCTCCGGCGCGCTCTACGACACCGCCGACGACGCCGAGGAACTCATCCGGCGCCCCCAGGACCCCACCGACAACGCCACCCCCTCCGGCTGGACGGCCGCCGCCGGCGCCCTGCTCACGTACGCCGCCTACACCGGCTCGGACCGGCACCGGACGGCCGCCGAGCGTGCCCTCGGCATCGTCGGCGCGCTCGCGTCGCGGGCCCCCCGGTTCATCGGCTGGGGCCTCGCCGTAGCCGAGGCGCTGCTCGACGGGCCGCGCGAGGTCGCCGTCGTCGGCCCGGCGGACGACCCGGCCACCGCCGCGCTGCGCCGGGCCGCGCTGCTCGGCACCGCGCCGGGCGCGGTCCTCGCCGTCGGCTCGCCGGCGGATGGGGACGGCGAGGTGCCGCTGCTGGCCGACCGGCCGCTGGTCGGCGGAGCGCCCGCCGCGTACGTCTGCCGGCACTTCGCCTGCGACGCGCCGACCACCGACCCGGCGGTGCTGGGGGAGCGGCTGGGTGTCGCGGTCGAGTAGGGCCGGCGTGTCGGGCAGGGCCGACCCGGCGGGTAGGGCTGGCCGGTCGGGCGGGGCCGGTCCTAAATCGCTGGTGGTGGGGGTCGGCCGGGGCGAGAATGGGCCATGACCTGGACGTTCACCACCTCCCTCGACGACTTCCGCGCCCACGCGGGCGACTTCCTCGCCACCCACCCGGTCCAGAACACGGTGCTGCTCACCGTCGTGCACCGGCTGGCCGAACGTGGCCCGGACGTGTTCGGGGAGCGGCCGCCGGTCTTCGGCTGGTGGCGCGGCCCGGCGGGAGGTTCGGCGGGAGGTCCGGTCGAGGGCGCCTTCCTGCGGACGCCGCCGTTCGGCCCCCGCCTCTCCGTCATGCCGACGGCCGCTGCCGCCGAGCTGGCGATCGAACTGGCCGCCGCCGGAGCCGAGTTCACCGAGGTGTCCGGAGTCGGCGGGGGCGCGGACGCGGTCCGGGCCTTCGGCGCGGCCTGGACCGCCGCCACCGGCGCCGGCCAGTCCGTCCGTTTCAGCGAACGGCTGTACCGGCTCGACGAGTTGACCGACCCGCCGCGCCCCCCGGCCGGCCGCCACCGGTCCGCTGCGCCGGACGACCGCGACCTGGCGATCCGCTGGTACGAGGAGTTCCTGGTCGAAGCCGGTGTCGATCTGCCCAACATCCCCCAGGCCGTCGACGACCGCATCGCCTCCGGCCATCTCCACCTCTGGGAGAACCGGGGCCGCCCGGTCGCACTCGCCGGCAGCAGCCCGGTGATCGCCGGGATGTCCCGCATCGGCCCCGTCTACACCCCCGCCGATCAGCGCGGACGAGGCTACGCCAGCGCCGTCACCGCCGCCGCCTCCGCCCACGCCCTCGCCGAGGGCGCCACCGAGGTGCTCCTCTACACCGACCTCGCCAACCCGACCAGCAACTCCATCTACCAGCAGATCGGCTACCGGCCGGTCGAGGACTGCCTGATCCTGGACTTCCAGGCGTGACGCATCCTCACGCGTGGTCGACCGGGTGCCCGCCGACGACCTTGGTGTTGAAGGGGTCGGCGGCGGCGGTACCCGTGGGCCTCGGCAGGTGGTCGGCGTTCCGGTAGGTCTGTGCGCAGGTGAGGAGGTTCCCACCGGCCGACTTCATCTCGTTCGCGAGGTCGTCCAGCAGCTTCTTCCAGGCCGCACCGCACCCCTGCAACGCCGGACCGCTCTGCCAACCCGCCAGCCCCCCGGCCGCCTTGGCAGTCGGATCCGCCAACTTCGCCGTCTCGTCCGGGACTTTCCCGGCCACCGTCAGCGCATTGGTGCCCGCAGCCGTCAACTCGCCCGGCTTGACGGTGAATCCTGGGTCGCTCGCCATCGTGTCCCCCCGGACTGTCGGTGTCGGCCGTGGGAGTTATGGTAGCCCTAAGTGCATTGGGGAGTGCCTGAGGGTGACGGGGGATGAGGGGATGGACCTCGCAAGCCTGAAGAACGCCAGACCGGCGGACCTGTACGTGGTGGCGGACGCGTACGACGCGCTGGGCAAGGCGTACGGGCAGCACGCCACCGACTGGAAGGGCGGCACCGCGGACCGCGTCCACGGGTCCGGGTGGAGCGGACCGGCGGCGGCCGCCGCGATCCCGGTGCTGGACGGCGTCACCGGCAAACTGGGTGCGGCGGCGACCGAACTGCACTGCATCGCCGCGGAGTTACGGGACTGCGCAGACTCCCTCACGCTCGCCCAGGGCAAGCTCCGCCAGGCGCTCGCCGACGCGCAGGCGAAGGGCATGTCGGTCGGCGACGACGGGGCGGTGAGCTGGCCCCCGGCGAGCAGCCCCTTCCAGAGCACCGACTGGGAGGCCAAGCAGAAGGCGGCGGCCGAGGACATCGGCAAGCGGATCGGCGCGGCGCTGGCCGAGGCCGCCCGGGTCGACCAGGGGCTGGCCGGCGAGCTCAGGAAGTACACCAGCCACGCCACTGACAAGTCCGGCCTGGACGCCAGGACCGCGAGCGCGGACGTCTACCTGCTGCAGTTCGGCGAGGCGGCCAACCCCAGCTGGCAGCTGAACATGCCGGGCAAGGACGCCACCCCGACGGACGTCAACTCCTGGTGGAAGGGGCTCGGACCGGACGGGCAGCAGTGGTTCCTCAGCCACCACCCGGAGGTGCTCGGCAACCTCGACGGGGTACCGGCTCAGGTGCGGGACCAGGTGAACCGGGCGCATCTGGAGGCTCTGATGAAACCCGTCCGGGACAAGAGGGAGGCGGGCCTGCCGCTGGACGCCAGCGAAAAGGCCGATCTCGCCCGCTACGGGCCCATCGCCGAACGCCTCGCAGTGAGCAAAGGCGATCCGCCGGTCTATCTGCTCGGTCTCGGCAGCGAGGGCCAGGGACGGGCCATCCTCTCTTACGGGAACCCGGATACCGCCACCGACATCTCCGCCTACGTGCCGGGGATCACCACCACGACCGAAAGCCTGGGAATGGGGGGCAACGTCCACGACGGCACCAACGAGGCGGAGAACGCGTTGAGCCTCTACCGCAGCGCGAGCCGGAAGGCACCGGCCGGCCACTCGGTCGCCTCGGTCGTCTGGCTCGGCTACGACCCGCCGGGGGCCGACCTCGGGGCCGCGTCGACGAAGGCGGGCAAGGACGGCGCCCCGGCGTACGCGAAGTTCCTGAGCGGAGTACGGGCGAGCCACGAGGGCGCCCAGCCACCGCACATCACCGCGATCGGGCACAGCTACGGCTCCTATCTGGTGGGCCAAGCCACCAAGCTCGCCACCCAGCCCGGGTCGCACGACGCGCCCCCGGACGACGTGGTCTTCCTCGGCAGCCCCGGCGTCGGGGTGGACAAGGCCTCCGACCTCAAGCTGCCGTCCGGCCACGTCTGGGTCGGCGCGGCCGACAACGACGTGGTGACGCACGTTCCGTCGAAGTTCAGCATCGACCCGGACGAACGCTGGTACGGGCGGGACCCGGCGAGCAAGCACTTCGGCGCGAACCGCTTCACCGTCGACGACTGGAGCAGGGGCAATCCCGTCGACGCGCACACCAAGTACCTGACGGGTCGCGGCGGGCCCTCGCTGGACAACATCGCGGCCATCGTCACCGGCAGCGGCGACGTCAAGCCGGCGGGCGGGCGATGAAGCGGCCACGCAGGGCGCTGGGTTGTTCCGTGGTGGCGGTGGCAGTACTGGCCACTGGGGCGGGCTTGTTCTACACCGGCTACGGGCCGATGGCCCTGAAGGATCGGGACACTGCCCAGTTGAGCCCGCGCGAGGCGAAGGGGCAGCTTGACGACACCCTGCGGGCGGCGATGGGCGCGATATCCCCGCCGGTGGCCTATCTCGGCGGCGTCTACGTCGTGGACCGCTATCCGGAGCATGCGGACGGTGAGCCGAGCCTGCTGTCCCGTGCCATGGCCTCGGTCACGCTTCGCACGAAGGTCGCCCCCGGGAGGATTCCGGTGTTGCTGGACCAGATGACGCAGCTCTGGGGTGAGAGGTGCCGGCGTGAGGAGAACGTCGTCGGATACGAGGCGAAGCACTACACCGACCTGATGTGCCCCGGCCGCGGTGAAACACAGTTCACGCTCTCGACGGTCGGTTCCGAGACCTCGCCGTTCGTCGAGGTGCGCTTGACCGCACAGGTGTTCACGGTCCGCTACCAGCCCGAGAAGGGCTACGGCCCCGCCCCGGTCGGCGGGCGGCTGACCGGGCACGAAGCCGGGCCCGACCTCGACGACCCGTACTGGTCGCACTGACCGCCGTCACTCCCAGTCCCAGCGGATCCCCAGCAGGCAGGGCCGCAGGGCCGTCGCGACGAGGTGGACGCAGTGGTGGCCGTCGAGGGTCAGCTCCTCGGTCTCGTAGGGGGCTTCGCCGGGGGAGTGGAGGGCGAAGCGGTGGCAGCGGACGGGGAGGGCGGCGGGGTGGAAGGTGATCTGGAGGACGTACTGGCCGGCGCCGGAGTTGAAGCCGCGGACGTATTCGCAGCTGGGGTCGGGCGAGGGGGCGTCGTCGAAGCCGTAGCCGAGCAGGTGGGTGTCGCCGGCGCGTAGGCGGCGGTCGAGGAGGAGTTCGGCGACGAGCAGGTGGTGGGCCTGGTCGCGGCGGATGCGGCCGGGGCGGCAGTTCTCCTCGGCGCGGACGCCGACGCGGGTGATGTCGCTGCCGGGGTCGCCCTGGTAGAGGGCGAGGTAGCGGTCGATGCCGTCGCGGTGGGCGCGCAGGGCGTGTTGGGAGTCGCGGCGGGCGAGTTGGCGGTCGGGGCCGATGCGGACGCGTTCGATGTGGGTGATGGTGTGCAGGCCGGTGTCGCGGGGGCCGGCGATGGTGGCGAGCAGGTCGTCGACGGCGGTGGCGGGGGAGATGAGGTCGCGGTAGGGGCGTACGGGCGGGGCGGCGGGGGTGGTGTCGGCGGCGCGGCGGGGGCCGAGCAGCCGGGTGAGGGAGTGTTCGGGGAGGTCGAGGACGTCTTCGAGGGCGGCGACGGCGCGTAGCGATTCGGGGCGTTCGGGGCGGCGGCGGCCCTGCTGCCAGTAGCTGAGGCTGGTGAGGCCGACGTGGACGCCGCGCAGCGCGAGGTGGCGGCGGATGCGGTGGAGGGCGAGGCCGCGGGTGGCGATGGCGGTGCGCAGGGCGAGGTGGAAGGGGCCGGTGCGCAGGGCGGCGGCGAGGTCGGCCTGGTCGGTGCGGTGGATGACGGCCTCCTGGGGGACGGGTGCGGGCAGACCGTGTTTGACCGTGAATATTCACATCCGGGCGGCCGTTTGTCATCCGGGTCGGCGTGCCGCGAGGGGGTTTCCCGGGTGGCGTTCACAGCGGGGGACGGCCGTTCACATCCGAACCGGGGCGTTCCGAAGGCCGTTGACCCGCCTCTGTCAACGGCGCGATGCTCATGGCGCGATCCGGACCGCGCCCCCCACACAGCACCCCGCTCCGCTTGCGCAAGGAGGCACCTCCCCCATGCCAGTTCCACGGATACGGCTGCGTCGCGCGGTCTCACTGCTCGCCCTCGGCGTGCTGGGCCCGGCGCTGACCGCCGCGGTGGCCGCTCCCGCGGTGGCCGCCCCCACCCAGGACGCTCCCGCGGTCGCCGCCCCCACCCAGGACGCCGTCCAGGCTCGCAGCTCGGCGCAGGTCCGCCAGGCCGCGGCGCCCGGCAGTACGGCCGATCTGGCCGGCACCTTCAAGAAGCTCAACATCACCATGCAGCAGCAACAGCAGACCAACTGGTGCTGGGCGGCGAGCGGGAACACCATCGCCACCTGGTTCGGCTACAACTACAGCCAGAACCAGTTCTGCAACGCCGCGTTCGGCCGCTCGGTCAACTCCAGCTGCCCCAACAGCCAGGCCTCGCTGGCCGATGTGCAGAACGGGCTGAACTGGGTCGGCATCAACCCGGGTTCGTACGTCACCGGGTACCTGCGCTACAACACGGTGCAGACCGAGGTGGACGCGAACCGGCCGATCGAGACCCGGATCCAGTGGAGCTCCGGCGGCGGGCACATGCACGTCGTCTACGGCTACGACACCGGCGACAACTGGGTGTACTGGGGCGACCCGTGGCCGTCCAACTACCGCTACAACTGGGCGGACTACGGGTACTACGTGAACAACGACACGTTCTCGTGGACCCACTCCCTGTACCGGATCGGCGCGTGAGGGGCGACCATGACTGACTTCGGAAAGGCCCGTCGGGCCGCCGTCACCGCCCTGCTCGCCGCCGGCCTCGGGCTGGCGCTCGCCCCGGCCGCGCACGCGGACGGGCAGGCCGGTGCCCCGGTGCCGGTGCCCGCCGCGGACCTGGCCGAGGCCCGCGGCGTGGTCCAGGACCAGGCCGTCCTCGACAAGGTGGGCCACTTCTTCGCCCGCAAGGGCGTCCCGCCGACCCAGCAGCTGACCATCGGCGCGGCCGAGGAGGCGCAGGCGGCGAGCGCGGCCGCGCCGCGACTGGCCGGGGACACCGTGCCGGTGTACACCCTGGACACGGGCTTCGTGGCCGGCACCCCGGGCGCGCCGGTGGCGAAGGCCGAGTTCACCGCGAGCAAGGTGGTCGCGGCGGACGGGCAGGCGGTCTCGGTGTGGACGGTCCGGCAGGGCGACACCTGGCGGGTGGTCAACATCGCCTCCGGAGGCGACGAGAGCGACTACGCGGCGAAGGCCGCCGGCAGCGGGGGCGGGACCGCGTTCCGCGAGCCGCAGGTGAACGCCTGGTACGTGCTGCGCGACGGCCGGGTGCTGCCGCTGGACGACGAGGCCCGGCGCTCGGTGGGCGCGGGCGGGGTGTCGCTGGCCGCGTACCAGAAGCTGGTGCACCAGCGGTACGGGGACAAGCTGCCCGGCTCGGCGTACGACCGGGAGGGCAAGGGCGGCGGCTACCGGTTGGCGGCCGACCCGGAGCCGGCGGCGGGCGGCGGTTCGGTGCTGCCGGCCGTGACGGCGGCCGCGGCCCTGGGCGCCACCGCGCTCGTGGGCGCGGGTGCGGTCCTGCGGCGGAGGGCGGGCGCCCGACGGGGGTAGGGCCCCTCGGGCGCGCCACGCGCGGGACGCGGCGGGGCCCGGCCAACACGGCCGGGCCCCGCCGTCGTGCGTACGGACCCCTGCTTCCCCGGGAACGCCCCGGGTTCACCCCCCGGTGGTCACCGCACCGCGGTCGCGCGACCGCGCTCCGTGGCGTGTCCTGGAAGTGCTGCTTCCGCACATGGAATTGACGCAACGTTGATCTGTCGTTCGCCGCCTGGGGCAGCCCCGAGTGACGGACGGTAGATACCATGTGGCAATCGGTCAGTGCTGGCCGACGCGTGCCGAGAGCGGAGAAGGGGTGGGGCGGCAGGAGCCGACCACGAGCCCGGCGCCGGGAAAGGGGAGTCGAATGGCCGACAGGGAGTCGAGTGCCCAGGTGTGGGGCGCGGCAGTGGTGGTGGCGTCCGCGCTCGCCGTGGTCGCGGCCTACCTGATCAACGGGGCGATGCTGGTCCTGGCCGTCGCCGGGGTCGAGGTGCTGCTGCTCATGGTCTACGTCGGCCGGCGCTGGCGGATGCTTCATCAGCCGCCCGCTCCGCGCGGGCACCGGCCGTCGGCCACGACCCCGGACGCCGCGCACTGCGAGCGCTGCCGCCGGGCCCGCGAGGCGCTGGACGCCCGGCAGGCGGGCGGCCGCGCCGCCCGTCCGGGGGTGGAGCCGGAGCCGTGGCCGGAGGCCGGCGTGGCGGACCGCCCGTCGCGCCGCCCGCAGGGCCGGGCGCCGCACGAGCGCCCCTGGACAGCGGAACGGGCGGTCGCCCGGTCCGTGGACCGCGCGACCGCCCGCCGTGGCGCGCCGGGTTCAGCCGACCGCGCTGTACGCCACCAGTGAGACCCCGACGTACTGCACGATGAACGCCCCCAGGGTGAAGGCGTGGAACACCTCGTGGAAGCCGAACCAGCGCGGTGACGGATTGGGCCGCTTGAGCCCGTAGACCACGCCGCCGATGCTGTAGAGCACCCCGCCGACGATCATCAGCACCAGGACGGCGACGCCGCCGGTGCGCAGGAAGTCCGGCAGGAAGAAGGCGGCGGCCCAGCCGAGCGCGAGGTACACCGGTGTGTACAGCCAGCGCGGCGCGCCGACCCAGAACACCCGGAACGCGATCCCGGCCAGCGCGCCGCCCCAGACCGCCCAGAGCAGCACCTGCTGGGCGGCGCCCTGCAGGAGCAGGATCGTGAACGGCGTGTAGGTGCCCGCGATGATCAGGAAGATGTTCGCGTGGTCCAGCCGGCGCAGCACGGCGTCCCCGCGTGGGCCCCAGTCGAAGCGGTGGTAGACCGCACTGACCCCGAACAGCAGCCAGGCGCTGATCGAGTAGATCGCGCAGGCGATCTTGGCGGGGGTGGAGTCGGCCAGGCAGATCAGCACGATCCCGGCGGCGACGGTGGCGGGGAACATCCCGGCGTGCAGCCAGCCGCGCCACTTCGGCTTGCGCTCCGCGCTCTCGATCTCCGTGCTCTCGACGAGCTCAGCAGTCATGCGCAGCATGCTACCCGCTACCTACGGCGCCGTAGGTTACTGGGGCGTAGGGAAGTGGTGATCATCACTCTTGGACGTTTTGGAGTATTCGAGGTGGGCGCGGGGGCGTCCCGGCCGGGATGTGGACGACCTATTACCAGTCAGTAACCATACTTACTGTAGTAAAAGATGGGTCAATTTCGACGCTGCGCCGCAGTTTGGCGTTGAGGCCGGAGCTACGCTGCAAGCACCCTCAGACCCCCGCTACGCCACCTCCTCGCCGAGATGGCGTGAAACGGAGCGATCGTGTCGTACGAGATCTCTGCTCTCAGCGCATCCGCGCCCACCCGCCACCAGCGTCTGCTGGCCTGGGTGAACGAGATCGCCGAGCTCACCCAGCCGGACCGCGTCGAGTGGTGCGACGGTTCCGACGAGGAGTACCAGCGCCTCGCGGACCTGCTGGTGGCTCAGGGCACCTTCAAGAAGCTGAACGAGGAGAAGCGCCCCAACTCCTACTACGCCGCCTCGGACCCCACGGACGTGGCGCGCGTGGAGGACCGCACCTACATCTGCTCCGAGCAGGAGAAGGACGCCGGCCCGACCAACAACTGGAAGGCCCCCGCCGAGATGCGGGAGGTCTTCCAGGGCGAGAAGGGACTGTTCCGCGGCGCGATGAAGGGCCGCACGATGTACGTCGTGCCCTTCTCGATGGGCCCGGTCGGCTCCCCGCTGGCCGCGTACGGCGTCGAGATCACCGACTCCGCCTACGTCGCCGTGTCGATGCGCGTGATGACCCGGATGGGCAAGGCGGTGCTGGACCAGCTCGGCGAGGACGGCGACTTCGTCCGCGCCGTGCACACCGTCGGCGCCCCGCTGGCCGAGGGCCAGGCGGACGTGCCGTGGCCGTGCAACAGCACCAAGTACATCTCGCACTTCCCGGAGACCCGGGAGATCTGGTCCTTCGGCTCCGGCTACGGCGGCAACGCCCTGCTCGGCAAGAAGTGCTACGCGCTGCGCATCGCCTCGACCATGGCCCGCGACGAGGGCTGGCTGGCCGAGCACATGCTGATCCTCAAGCTCACCCCGCCGTCCGGTGAGGTCAAGTACGTGGCCGCCGCCTTCCCGTCGGCCTGCGGCAAGACCAACCTGGCCATGCTCCAGCCGACCGTCCCGGGCTGGAAGGTCGAGACGATCGGCGACGACATCGCCTGGATGCGCTTCGGCGCCGACGGCCAGCTGTACGCCATCAACCCGGAGGCCGGCTTCTTCGGCGTCGCCCCCGGCACCGGCATGGACACCAACGCCAACGCCATCGACACCCTGTGGGGCAACACGGTCTTCACCAACGTCGCCCTGACCGACGACGGCGACGTGTGGTGGGAGGGCCTGACCGAGGAGCCCCCGGCGCACCTCACCGACTGGCGCGGCAACGACTGGACCCCCGAGTCCGGCACCCCGGCCGCCCACCCGAACGCCCGCTTCGCCGTCCCGGCCGCGCAGTGCCCGACCATCGCCCCCGAGTGGGAGGACCAGGCGGGCGTGCCGATCTCGGCGATCCTGTTCGGCGGCCGCCGCGCCACCGCCGTCCCGCTGGTGACCGAGTCCTTCACCTGGCAGCACGGCGTCTTCCTCGGCGCCAACATCGCCTCCGAGAAGACCGCCGCCGCCGAGGGCACCGTCGGCGAGCTGCGCCGCGACCCGTTCGCGATGCTGCCGTTCTGCGGCTACAACATGGGCGACTACTTCGCCCACTGGCTGAAGGTCGGCGCCCAGGCGGACGCCGCGAAGCTGCCGAAGATCTACTACGTCAACTGGTTCCGCAAGAACGCCGAGGGCAAGTTCGTCTGGCCCGGCTACGGCGAGAACAGCCGCGTGCTCAAGTGGATCGTCGAGCGCCTGGAGGGTACCGGCGAGGGCGTCGAGACCCCGATCGGCGTGCTGCCGACCGTCGAGGGCTTCGACCTCGGCGACCTGAAGCTGACGAAGGAAGACCTCGACCTGCTCTTCACCGTGGACGCCGACATCTGGCGCCAGGAGGCCGCGCTGGTGCCGGCCCACCTGGAGCTGTTCGGCGACCACACCCCGAAGGAGCTGTGGGACGAGTACCGGGACCTGGTCGCGCGTCTCGGCTGAGCCTGAGCCTCAGGCGAGCGAGAGGCCGGCGCGCGGCACGAACCGCGCGCCCGCCGAGCGACAGGACGGCCGGAGTTCCGCCGGGCGGTCTTTCCCCGACCAAGGAGACCGCCAGGGCCGGGACTCCGGCCGTAGTGCTTTTCCTGCCCACCGGCGCACTGGCCCACCGGCCCACCGATCAGGACCGGTCAGGGCTGGACGTAGCCGCTCAGGAAGTCGCCGATCCGGGTCACCGCGTCGGTGATCTCCTCCGGCCTGGGCAGCGTGACCAGCCGGAAGTGGTCCGGCTCGGGCCAGTTGAAGCCGGTGCCCTGGACCAGCAGGATGCGCTGGGAGCGCAGCAGGTCCAGCACCATCTGGGCGTCGTCCTTGATCTTGTAGACCTTCGGGTCCAGCCGCGGGAACGCGTACAGCGCGCCCTTGGGCTTGACGCAGCTGACCCCCGGGATCTCGTTGAGCAGCCGGTACGCGGCGTCGCGCGAGGCCAGCAGCCGCCCGCCGGGCAGCACCAAGTCCCGGATCGACTGCCGGCCGCCGAGCGCGGCGGCCACCGCGTGCTGGGCGGGCATGTTGGCGCACAGCCGCATCGAGGCGAGGGTGGCCAGGCCCTCGATGTAACTGTGGGCGCGGTTCCGGTCGCCGGAGAGCACCATCCAGCCGGAGCGGAAGCCCGCGACCCGGTAGGCCTTGGACAGGCCGTTGAAGGTGACGCAGAAGAGGTCCGGAGCCAGGGTGGCCAGCGGGATGTGCTCGGCGTCGTCGTAGAGGATCTTGTCGTAGATCTCGTCCGCGTAGACGATCAGCTGGTGCCGACGGGCGATCTCGACGATGCCCTCCAGCACCTCGCGTGGGTAGACCGCGCCGGTCGGGTTGTTCGGGTTGATCACCACGATCGCCCGGGTCCGGTCGGTGACCTTGGCCTCGACGTCGGCGAGGTCCGGGTACCACTCGGCCTGCTCGTCGCAGCGGTAGTGCACCGCGGTGCCGCCGGCCAGCGAGACCGAGGCGGTCCAGAGCGGGTAGTCGGGGGCCGGGACGAGCACCTCGTCGCCGTCGTCCAGCAGCGCGGTCATGGCCAGCTGGATCAGCTCGGAGACGCCGTTGCCGAGGAAGACGTCCTCGACGCCCAGCCCGTGCAGGCCGCGGTCCTCGTAGTGCATGACCACCGCGCGGCGGGCGGAGAGCAGGCCCTTGGAGTCGCCGTACCCGTGCGCGGTCGCGAGGTTGCGCAGGATGTCCTGGAGGATCTCGGGCGGCGCCTCGAAGCCGAAGAGGGCGGGGTTGCCGGTGTTGAGCTTGAGAATGCGGTGGCCCTGGTCCTCCAGCCGCATCGCCTCGTCGAGTACCGGGCCGCGGATGTCGTAGCAGACATGGGCGAGCTTGCTGGACTGGATGACCTGCATGACTGCTTACTCTAGGGGCACATCCGGGCACTTCAGCGCGCGTCCGGGGGCGCGCGCCGGACTGCCCGGAGCGGCCTCCTTGGATCGGCAGGCGGGGGCGTCGGCCGACCTTCCAAACCAGGGGCGTGCTGTCCAGGATGTCCCTGTACATGAGGAAATCGGTCTGGGGTCCCGTCCGGGACGAGATGGGCGGCACCCGGTTTCACCGGCAGCGCGCCCGCCGCGTGGGTCTTCGCCACGATCGTCGCCCCGTTGGATGATGTGGCCGGTGCGCCCCGCCCGGTCGCCGGGCGCCGCACGGCCGTACGGGTGTCGATCGAGAGGGGGTGCGCCGGTGCTGGTAGCCGCAGTCGGTGCGGGGCTGGCCGCGATCCTGGTGGCTCCGCTGCTGCGCGGGCTGGTCGCCCGGTTCGCCGTGCCGGAGGGCGAACCCTGGTGCGGCGCCTGCCCGTTGTGCGGGCGCGAGGTGCTGCTGCTGCCGCCGACCGGGCGCTGTCCGGGCTGCCGGGAGCGGCTGGGTGCGGGCGCCTGGTCGGTGGAGCTGGTGGCGGCCGTCGTCGCGGTCGTGGTGGCGTACGCGGCGCCCGGGCCGTCGGTCGCGGCGCTGGCCTGGGTGGCCGGGCTCGGCGTGGTGCTCGGCTTCGTCGACGCCCGGGTGCGCCGGCTGCCGTACCGCCTGGTCCTGCCGCTGGCCGGCGGGGTGGCCGCGCTGCTGGCGGTGGCGGCGCTGGCCGAGGGGCGGCCGGGGGTGCTGCTGCGCTGCCTGCTGGTGGCGTGCGCGGTCGGTGCGCTGCTCGAACTGTTGGTCTGGCTGGGCGGGTTGGGCCCGGGGGACTCCCCGCTGGGGTTCGCCCTGGGCGGGCTGCTCGGCTGGTACGGCTGGCCGGTGGCGGCGGGCGGGCTGTTCGCCGCGGTGGTGCTGGCCGGGTTCTGGGCGATCCTGCGGGCCGCCGCCGCGCTGGCCCGCCGGCGCCCGGTGCGCGGACTCGACGTCCCGGTGGGCCCGTTCCTGCTGCTCGGTGCGCTGCTGGCGGTGCTGGCCCGGTAGCGCCCGGCACGCGGCCTCCGGACGCCGCCCGGGCCCCGGACGCGGGAGGGGTCCGCCGTACCGGTCAGGTACGGCGGGCCCGCCGCCGGCGCGCCGGCCCCACCCTCAAGGAGCGGCGCGCCGGGGGGAGTTACGGCATCTTGTGGACGAACGGGCCGACCGCGTTGGAGAACGCGTTGCCGTTGTTGGCGTCCCAGTTGGTGGACCAGGTCATCGCGCCGCGGATGGTGGGCCACTTGGCCGGCGGGACGAAGCTGCCGCAGTTGTTGCCGGTGGCCAGGCAGTCCAGCGCGTTGTTCACCACCGTCGGCGAGACGTAGCCGCCGCCGGCCGCCTTGGCGGAGGCGGGGACGCCGATGCCGACCTGGTCGGGCCGCAGGCCGCCCTGGATGTGGGTGCAGACCTGCGAGGTGATGAAGTCGATGGTGCCCTGGTTGTAGACCTTGCCGTCGCAGCCGTTCATGCCGCCCGAGTTGTAGAACTGGGTGTTGACGACGGTGAGGATGTCCTTGGTGTTCAGCGCCAGCTGGAAGTAGGCGCCGGAGGTGCTGTACATCCCGATCGTCTCGGGCGCCATGGTCAGGACGAAGCCGGGGCCGACCTTGGCCTGCAGGGCGTGCAGCGCGTTGCCGAGCGGTCCGGCCTGGACGCCGTTCTCCAGGTCGACGTCGATGCCGTCGAAGCCGTAGTCCTTGATGATCGAGTACGCGCTGTTGGCGAAGGTGTTGCCGGCGGTGGCGTCGCCGACGGTGATCGCGCCGTTCTGGCCGCCGATGGAGAGGATGACCTTCTTGCCGGCCGCCTGCTTGGCCTTGATGTCGGCGCGGAACTGCGCGTCGGTGTAGCCGCCGAGGGCCTTGGACAGGCCCGGGTCCAGGGTGAAGCTGATCGCGCCGGTCTGGGTCGGCACGGCGTCGGCGAAGGAGACCGCGATGATGTCGTACGCGTTCTGCACGTCGCTCAGGCGCTGCGGGGTCGAGCCGTTGTCGAAGTTCTGCCAGTAGCCGGTGACCGCGTGCGCGGGCAGGCCGGTGGCCGGCGGGGTGGTGGCGGTCGCGGTGGCCGTGGGGGTCGGCGTCGCGGTCTGGGTGGGCGTCGGGGTCGGGGTCGCGGTGGCCGTCGGCGAGCCGGTCGCGGTGGCGGAGGAGGTCGCGGTGGCCGTGGCGGTCGGCGACGGGGTGGCCGTGGCGGTCGGGCTCGGCGTGGAGGTGCCGCCCGGGCCGACCAGGCTGACGTCGTCGGCGAGGTAGGCGCTCTGGCCGTACCAGCCGTGCAGGTAGACGGTGACGCTGGTGGCGTTCGCGCCGGTGGTGAAGGTGGTGGACAGCTGGTTCCAGCTGTTCTGGTTCGACCAGGCGGACGGGTCGGTGCCGCCGGTACCGCGCGCGCCGAGGTAGACGTACGGCCCCTGCACCCAGGCGCTCAGCGTGTAGCTGGTGTTGGGCAGCACGCTGATGGTCTGGGTGCACTCGGCGGTGTCGCCGGCGCCCGGGGTGGCCTGCAGCGCGCCGGTGCCGGCGTGGACCGGGGAGGAGACGGTGGTCGCCGCGCCGGCGCAGGTCCAGCCGCCCAGCCCGCTGTCGAAGCCGCCGTTGGCGACCAGGTTGCCGACCGCCGCACTGGCGCCGCCGGCGAAGAGGGCCAGGCCGCCGCCGGCCAGGGCGAGGGCGGTGGCGCCGGCCGCGACGGCCGGGAGGGGGCTGCGCCGGCGCTTGTGCGCAGGCTGGTTCAGCGTACGGGCCATGGGATGACACTCCTGGGGAGGGAGCGGCCGCCGCGGTGGGGGGCGCGGCGGCCGCGTGTGGGGGAGGGGAGGTCCGCTGTGGTGCGTGGGGGAGGGGCGGGGTGGGGGGCGTTCCGCCTTGGATCAAAAGCTGGACTAGACCATTGCCGGTCGTCAAGCATCGGACAGTCGGCTTACGGATTCCTTAAGGATTCGGAGACCGTTCCGTGTCCGCCGTCCCGGCGCCCCGGCCGGGCCCGCGACACGCCCGCCGGGACGGACTTCGTACAGGACCGTGACCAGACCGCTACCTGCTGCTTTACCGTGCGCGTGCCCGCCGGAGTAGGCTGCGCCGGGGCGGTGACGCACCAGCTGAACGAGCACGGAGGGGCCGGGAATCATGGGTCTGCGCGATGTCGCGGAACGGACGCCGGGGCTGCGAACCCTGCTGGGCGGGATGTACGGGCTCTACGGCCGCCGGGTCGAGGTCCACCTCGCCCGCACCCCGCACCACATCGGCGTGATCCTGGACGGCAACCGCCGCTGGGCGAAGGCCGCCGGCGGCTCCACGGTGTACGGCCACCAACGCGGTGCCGACAAGATCAGCGAGTTCCTCGGCTGGTGCGACGAGACCCACGTCACGGTCGTCACCCTGTGGATGCTCTCCACCGACAACCTCGACCGCCCCGCCGACGAGCTCGTCCCGCTGCTCGGGATCATCGAGGACGCCGTCACCGGCCTGGCCGCCGCCCGCCGCTGGAAGGTCCACCCGGTCGGGGCGCTGGACCTGCTCCCGCAGCACACCGCCGACGTGCTCAAGCGGGCCGCCGAGGAGACCGCCGACATCGACGGCATCACCGTCAACGTCGCGGTCGGCTACGGGGGCCGGCACGAGATCGCCGACGCCGTCCGCTCGCTGCTCCAGGAGCACGCCGGGCGCGGCACCTCGATCGAGGAACTGGCCGAGATCCTCGACGTCGAGCACATCGCCGAGCACCTCTACACCCGCAACCAGCCCGACCCGGACCTGATCATCCGCACCTCGGGCGAGCAGCGGCTGTCCGGTTTCCTGCTCTGGCAGAGCGCGCACAGCGAGTTCTACTTCTGCGAGGCGTACTGGCCGGCCTTCCGCAAGGTCGACTTCCTGCGGGCGCTGCGCGCCTTCGAGCAGCGCAACCGCCGACTGGGCCTCTGACCGCCGAAGTGACCGCCGTAGGGCTGGCCTACCCGGGGCCCGCGTGAGGCCAAACGTTCACCGGCAATGATCCGTCAGTTCGCCGGGGGCGCGAATGCACCGCCCCTCGCCTGGGAATACTCCAGGCAGTCCGGTCCCGAGGCCACCGGGGCAGCGGGGCCGGCTTGCCGCGGATGACGCAGGGTCATCCGCTCTGGAGGCCTAGTGGTCAGTTCCAAGAGCCGCCGGACGCCAGACCGGCGCACGTACGTTCTCGACACCAGCGTGCTCCTGGCGGACCCTCTCGCCATGACGCGCTTCGAGGAGCACGAGGTCGTCCTTCCGGTGGTGGTCGTCACCGAGCTGGAGGCCAAGCGGCACCATCCGGAGCTGGGCTACTTCGCCCGCCAGGCGCTGCGGCTGCTCGACGACTACCGCATCCGCCACGGCCGGCTCGACGAGCCGATCCCGGTCGGCGAGCTCGGCGGCACCATCCGGGTCGAGCTCAACCACTCCGACCTGTCGATACTGCCGGCCGGCTACCGGGTCGGCGGCGGCGAGGCGGACAGCCGGATCCTCGCGGTCGCCCGCAACCTGCAGGCCGAGGGGTACGACGTCACCGTCGTCTCCAAGGACCTGCCGCTGCGGATCAAGGCCAGCTCGGTGGGTCTGCTCGCCGAGGAGTACCGGGCCGAACTCGCGATCACCTCCGGCTGGACGGGCATGTCTGAGCTGCACGTCCCGGCCGATCAGGTGGACGCGCTGTTCGCGGCCGGCCACGACGCCGCGGTGGACGTCGAGGGCGCCGCCGAGTTGCCCGTCCACACCGGACTGGTGCTCACCTCGGAGCGGGGTCGGGCGCTCGGCCGGGTGACCGGCGACGGCCGGGTCCGGCTGGTGCGCGGCGAGCGCGAGGCGTTCGGGCTGCGCGGGCGCAGCGCCGAGCAGCGGGTGGCGCTGGACCTGCTGCTCGATCCGGACGTCGGCATCGTCTCGATGGGCGGCCGGGCCGGCACCGGCAAGTCCGCGTTGGCGCTGTGCGCGGGGCTGGAGGCGGTGCTGGAGCGGGGGCAGCACCGCAAGGTGATGGTCTTCCGGCCGCTGTACGCGGTCGGCGGGCAGGAGCTCGGCTACCTGCCGGGCTCCGAGACGGAGAAGATGAGCCCCTGGGCGCAGGCGGTCTTCGACACCCTCTCCGCCGTCACCACCCCGGACGTGATCGAGGAGGTCATCTCCCGCGGGATGCTGGAGGTGCTGCCGCTGACCCACATCCGGGGGCGCTCGCTGCACGACGCGTTCGTGATCGTGGACGAGGCCCAGTCGCTGGAGCGCAACGTCCTGCTGACGGTGCTGTCCCGGATCGGCCAGGGCTCGCGGGTGGTGCTCACCCACGACGTGGCGCAGCGGGACAACCTCCGGGTGGGCCGGTACGACGGCGTGGTGGCGGTGGTGGAGAAGCTGAAGGGGCATCCGCTCTTCGCCCACATCACGCTCACCCGCTCGGAGCGTTCGCCGATCGCGGCGCTGGTCACGGAGATGCTGGAGGACATCCACCCGTGATCCGTCCCTGACCAGGACACAGTCGGACAATACGGTCAATTCTCGGTGCAGGGCCCGCTTCTGGCGAGGCGGGCCCTCACCCCTTTCATCACATCGAGTGCTTTCCGTCCGGGGAACTCCCGTGCGGTGAATGTGACATGCGCCACGCGAACGGGAATTGCGTCGACAGCGTCCGGTGCGGCATGGTGAGGGTTCTGTCAGGCCCCGCGTACGGCGTGGCAGGGCTTCCGGACCCCGGGAGTCCAGTCCGGATGGTCCGCCAACTCCGGTCGGTGGACGGACAATTGAACACCGATGAGCCGTACGCCGCCCGATTCCAACGCCTGGTCGCCTCACCTCGACCGGACGCCGGGCCAGTACCTCCCGTGACCAGAGCACCGTGCGGAGGTCAGTGTCAAGGGGCATGTTGCGTCCGCACGGTCACGCGTGGGCGATGCTGGAAGGAATCCATGTGACTCGGATCTCGGTCCGGGGAGTCGCTGTGGCCTCTGCCACCGCCGTCACCGCTGTCGGTGCCGTCGTGGGTATGGCCTCGGGCAGCGAGGGCAAGACGACGCAGACGGTCGATGTCGCCGGCGCGACCCTGCTTGCCGAAGTCCCCTCTGGCGCCCAGGCGCAGACCATCAGTGACAACATCGGCCAGCAGGCGACCGCCCAGCAGGCCTCTGCCGACGCCGCCGCCAAGGCCGCCGCCGAGCAGAAGGCCGCCGAGGAGGCCGCGCGCCAGAAGGCCGCCGCGGACGCCCAGGCGAAGGCCGACGCCCAGGCCAAGGCCGACGCGGAGAAGGCGGCCAAGGCCGCCGACGACAAGCGCAAGGCCGACGAGGCCGCCGCCAACCGCTCCAAGGCCCGTTCGGCGATGGCTGCCACCGACAACAGCGCCCCGCCGGTCTCGGTCAGCCCCGGCTCGGTCCAGGACATCGCCCGGCAGGTCGTCGGCGACGACGCCCAGTTCCAGTGCTTCAGCCAGATCGTGAAGCGCGAGAGCGGTTGGGACTACACCGCGACCAACAAGAGCTCCGGCGCGTACGGCCTGGTCCAGGCGCTGCCCGGCACCAAGATGGCCTCGGCCGGTGCCGACTGGCGCACCAACCCGGCCACCCAGATCAAGTGGGGTCTGGGCTACATGAACAGCCGCTACGGCAGCCCCTGCGGCGCCTGGTCGTTCTGGCAGTCCCACAACTGGTACTAGGAGTCACCACCCCCTGCGGTGGACTCCGTACGGCCCCCGGTCGCTCGTCGGACCCGACGAGTGACCGGGGGCCGTCGCTTTCCCGCCGGTTGGGCGGAGGGTCGGGCCGCGCCGCCCGGGCTGCGCTGACCAGTGCGCCCACGGGCGGTGCGGGCCCGGGTGCGGACGCGGGGCGCGGGAAGGGGTCCTGGTTGCTTCCCGCACCGGCCGGTCCGCCGACAGTTGGTCTGCGGCCGGGACCGCTGAGGCCGGGATCTCGCCCTCCCCGGGGTCTCGTCCCGACTCCTCCCCAGCGATCCAGGTCCGAAACCATCTGAAATCTGGCGTTTTGCCCCGGTTTGGTGACGAGGTTGTTCGAGCCGAACCCGCCGGGGGTCGGACTCGCCGCGCCCCCGCCCGGTAGCGTCATCCCTGACGGCCGTGGCGGGACCCACGGCGTACCGCCGGGCACGGCGGCTCAGCAGGGGAGCGGTGGTAGCGAGGATGGCGCGGGGCGGAAAGGCCTTCAAGGCCGTGGCCAAGGGCATGGCCGTGGTGGCGAGCGCGGCCGCCGTGATCGAACGGCGCCGGCGCGCCGCGATGACGGCGGACCCGCACGAGCTCGCCGTCCCCGTGCTGGCCGGGGCGCCCGATCCGGTCCCGGCCCCGCGGGCCGAGCCCGCCGCGGCGCCGTCCTCCGAACCGGCGGCCCCGGCGGCCTCGGCCACCCCCGCGTCGGCCGCGCCCGCCGGCCTCGGCCGGGAGTACCACCCCGGCCGGCCCGCCACCCCGGCCGAGGCCGTGCCCTGGGGGCTGCGGGTGGCCGCCGAGTCGACCTGGCGGCTGCTGCTGCTCGGCGCCGCGCTCTACGTCGTCTTCTACATCGTCGACATGCTGCGGCTGGTCGCCTTCGCGGTGCTGGCCTCGCTGCTGATCTCCGCGCTGCTGGAGCCGACGGTCTCCTGGCTGCGGCGGCACGGGGTGCCGCGCTCGCTGGCGGCGGGCGCGGTGTTCCTGAGCGGGTTGGCCGGAATCGGACTGGTCGGCTGGTTCGTGGTCTGGCAGGTGTCCACCAACCTGTCGAAGGTCACCAGTCGCGTGCAGGACGGTGTGAACACGCTGCGGGACTGGCTGAGCACCGGGCCGCTGCACCTGACCCAGCAGCAGATCAACGACTACGCCGACCAGATCGGCAAGGCGATCACCACCAA
The DNA here is from genome assembly GCF_029894125.1 of Kitasatospora sp. MAA19. Taxonomy (GTDB): domain Bacteria; phylum Actinomycetota; class Actinomycetes; order Streptomycetales; family Streptomycetaceae; genus Kitasatospora. The sequence continues at coordinate 426,520 of NZ_JARXYZ010000004.1, read as the reverse complement.
CACCGACCAGATCACCTCGGCCAGCCTGACCGGTGCGCAGATCGCCGTCGAGGTGCTGACCGCGGTGGCGCTGGCCTTCTTCACCACCTTCTTCTTCCTCTACGACGGCGCGCGGATCTGGAACTGGGCGCTGCGCGGGCTGCCCCGGCACTCCCGCTTCGCCATGGCCGGCGCCGGCCCGAAGGCCTGGGCGACGCTCACCGCGTACGTGCGCGGCACCGTCTGCGTGGCCTTCATCGACGCGGTCTGCATCGGCATCGGCATCGATCTGCTGGGCGTGCCGATGGCGATGCCGCTGGCCGTGATCATCTTCCTGGGCGCCTTCGTCCCGCTGGTCGGCGCCCTCGTCACCGGCACGGTCGCGATGCTGATCGCCCTGGTCACCGAGGGGCCGTGGACGGCGCTGATGGTGCTGATCGTGCTGGTCGCGGTGATGCAGGTCGAGAGCCACATCCTCCAGCCGCTGATCCTCGGCCGCGCCGTCCGGGTGCACCCGCTGGGCGTCGTCCTCGGCGTCGCGGCCGGCGGCATCATCGGCGGCATCGGCGGCGCGGTGGTGGCCGTCCCCCTGATCGCCGTCACCAACACCGTGATCACCCACCTGCGCCGGCGCAACGAGGCCGGTCAGGCCGTCTTCACCGCGCTGGAGGCCGCCCGCGAAGCCGCCGGCCGCAGTGCCGCGGCCCCGCCCGCGGAGAGCTGACAACGCCGACGGGCCCCTTCCGGACGTGGTGTCCGGAAGGGGCCCGTCGGCGTTGGCGCGGGTCCGTCAGGCGGTGGCGTCGGCCAGGGCGGCCTCGGCGTCGAGGACGCCGGCCACGGCCTGCAGGACGGCGGCGATCTTCATCGAGGCCTGGACGACCTCGCGCTCGACGCCGGCCTTGCGCAGGACGGCCTCGTGCGAGTCGAGGCACTGGCCGCAGCCGTTGATGGCCGACACGGCGAAGCACCAGAGCTCGAAGTCGACCTTCTCGACGCCCGGAGTGCCGATGATGTTCATCCGCAGACCGGCGCGCATCGTGCTGTACTCCTTGTCGGAGAGCAGGTGCAGCGTCCGGTAGTAGACGTTGTTCATCCCCATGATCGCGGCCGCGCCCTTGGCGGCGGTGTACGCCTCCGGGGAGAGGTTGGCCTTGGCCTCGGGCTCCAGCTCGCGCAGCAGACCGGCGCTGCGGGTGGCCATCGCGCAGGACAGCACGGTGCCCCAGAGCTGCTGGGCGGGGAGGTCGGAGTTGCCGATGACCGAGCCCAGGTTGAGCTTGAGGTCCTTGGCGTAGTCCGGGAGGGCGGCCTTCAGGTCGTCGAGGGCCATGGGTCAGCCCGCCAGCAGGGCCTGGGCGTCGAGGGTGTCCTCGCCCTTGGTCCAGTTGCACGGGCACAGCTCGTCGGTCTGCAGGGCGTCCAGCACCCGCAGGACCTCCTTGGGGTTACGGCCGACGGAGCCGGCGGTCACCATGACGAACTGGATCTCGTTGTTCGGGTCGACGATGAACACCGCGCGCTGGGCGGTGCCGTCCGCGCCCTCGACGCCGCAGGCGCGCATCAGGTCGTGCTTGACGTCGGCCAGCATCGGGAAGGGCAGGTCGCGCAGGTCCTTGTGGTCCTTGCGCCAGGCGTGGTGCACGAACTCGGAGTCACCGGAGACGCCGAGGATCTGGGCGTCGCGGTCGGCGAACTCGTCGTTCAGCTTGCCGAACGCGGCGATCTCGGTCGGGCAGACGAAGGTGAAGTCCATCGGCCAGAAGAAGACGATCTTCCACTTGCCCTCGTAGGACTTGTGGTTGATCTCGGCGAAGGCGTTCGCGGCGTCCAGGTCGACGCAGGCGTTGAGTTCGAACTCGGGGAACTTGTCACCGATCGTGAGCACGTTCGCTTCTCCTGAAGTGAGACTGAGGGGAGTTTGTCCGGATTCCGGACACGTCCTACGTTTCCACATCGTGGACTGATCAGGGAAATAGCTAGACTGGATGTGTCTGATCGGAGATGGCTATCAGTACCGAACTTCCCACGTCCCGGCCCCGGCCCCGCAGGGGTGCCGCCGCCAGGCCCGAGTCCGTTGTGGCGAGCGCCACAGTCCGCAGCCCCCGGACGCCGACCGTCGCCCAGCTCAGGGCGTTCCTCGCGGTCGCCGAGCACCGGCACTTCCGGGAGGCCGCCGCTGCCACCGGGACCAGTCAGCCGGCGCTGTCCGGGGCGATCGCGGCGCTGGAGGAGTCGCTGGGCGCGCAGCTGGTCGAGCGTACGACGCGCAGGGTGATTATCACTCCCTTGGGGGAGCGCGTGCGCGAGCATGCACGCCGGGTGCTCGCCTCGCTGCAGGCCCTCACCGAGGAGGTCGACGCGGCCCGCCGCCCGTTCACCGGGCCGCTGCACCTCGGTGTCATCCCGACCGTCGCGCCCTACCTGCTGCCCACCGTGCTGCGGTTGGTCCGCGACCGCTTCCCGGAGCTGGAGCTGCACGTCCACGAGGAGCGCACGCCCTCGCTGCTGGAGGGACTGGCCGCCGGGCGGCTGGACGTCCTACTGCTCGCACTCCCGGCCGGCGGCGTCTCCCCGACCCGGGACATCCCGCTGTTCGACGAGGACTTCGTCCTGGTCACCCCGCCCGACCATCCGCTCGCCGGGCGGATCGACGTCCCGCGCGACGTGCTGCTCGACCTGGACGTGCTGCTGCTGGAGGAGGGCCACTGCCTGCGCGACCAGGCCCTCGACATCTGCCGCGAGGTCGGCGCCGATCCGACGGGCTCCACCACCCGTGCGGCCGGTCTGTCCACCCTGGTGCAACTGGTCGCCGGCGGCCTCGGGGTGACGCTGCTGCCGGCCACCGCGCTGGACGTCGAGGCCGGCCGCACCGACCGGCTGGCCGCCGTGCGCTTCGCCGCCCCGGCGCCCGGCCGCCGGATCGGGCTGGCCACCCGCCCCGGTTCGGCGCGCAGTGCCGAGTACGAACGCTTCGCGGTCGCGCTGCGCGAGGTGCTGGCCGAACTCCCGGTCCGGATCGTCTCCTAGCCCCCTGGCTCCCTGGTCTCCGGGCCCCCGGAATTGCCGCCGAGGGCCTACGGCCTCGCCGGGGCGCCGAGGCAGAGCCCGACCGTGGTGGCCACCAGCAGGTCCAGGGCCCGCAGGGTGTCCGGGTCGGGCTGCTCGCCCGGCGCGCGCAGCGCCAGGTAGCGGTCGGTGAGGCCGTCGAAGCCGGTGAGGAAGTGGACGGCGATCTCCCGGGCGGGCATGGCCAGTTGGAGGCCGTGCGCGTCGGCGAGCGCGGTGAGCATCTCCGCCGCGGTGCCCTCGATCCCGTGCTGGAGCGCCCGCATGATCTCCTGCAGGTCCGGGTCGCGCATCGCCAGCGCCGCGAACTCGCTCAGCAGCACGCACCGCCCGTCCTCGCCGGTCGAGCTCTCCCAGAGCGCGTGGACCAGTGTCCCGACCTGCTCGCCGAAGGAGCCGTCGCCCGGGTAGGAGGCGCGGACGTGGCCGATGAACTCGGCGGTCAGCTGCTCGACGACGGCCCGGTAGAGGTCCTTCTTGGTGCCGAAGGTGTAGTGCACCGTCGCCTGCGCCACGCCTAACTCGGCCGCGATCGCGCGGGTGCTGCCGGCGGCGACCCCCTCCCGGGTCATCAGGTCGAGGGCGGCCTGGACCAGTTGCGGACGGCGTTCGGAGGCGGGGACATGAGCCATCCAGCCAGGGTATCGCCATGGTCGGATAACTGTGTCGAACGATTCTGTCACTTGATTCGGTCGGACAACTTTGTCACCTGACAAGGTTGCGCGTACGGTGGAGCGCGACCTGCTTCAGGCACCTGCCTGCCCGACGACCTGACCGAGGGGTCACCCATGGCCACGTACCTCTACCGACTGGGCCACTACTGCTTCCGGCGAAGGCGGGCGGTGCTGGCCGTCTGGATCGCCGTGCTGATCGCGCTCGGCGGGGCCGCAGGGGCGTTCGCCGGCAAGACCAGCGACGAGTTCAAGGTGCCGGGCACCGAGGCGCAGACCACCCTGGACCGGATCAAGGACACCTTCCCGCAGCAGGCCCACGGCTCCGCCCAGGTCGTCTTCGCGGCCCCCGCGCCCGGCGGCGCCACCGCGCCCGAGGCGGGCCGGGCCGTCAGCGAGGCGGTCGGCCGGATCGCCGCCGTCCCGGGCGTCGCCGCCGTGCCCGACCCGTACGCCACCGGCGCCGTCTCGCCGGACGGCCGGGTCGCGATCGCCCTGGTCTCGTTCGACCACAAGCTCGCCGACGTCACCGACCAGCAGCGCGAGGCCGTCAGGGCCGCCGCCGAGCCGGCCCGCGCGGCCGGGCTGGACGTCGCCTTCGGCGGCGACGCGTACAACAAGATGGCGCAGGTCGACGGCGGGGAGGTGATCGGCCTGGTGGTGGCCGGGGTGGTCCTGGTGGTCACCCTCGGCTCATTGGTCGCCGCCGGGCTGCCGCTGCTGACCGCCCTGGTCGGGGTCGGCGCGGCGCTGGCCGCGATCATGGCGCTGTCCGGCTCGTTCGAGATCATCACCACCGCGCCGGTGCTGGCGCTGATGGTCGGCCTCGCCGTCGGCATCGACTACGCGCTGTTCATCCTCTCCCGGCACCGCCGCCACCTGGACGAGGGCCTGGAGCCGGACGAGGCCGCCGCCCGCGCCACCGCCACCGCCGGCAGCGCCGTCGTCTTCGCCGGCCTGACCGTCGTCGTGGCGCTCGCCGGGCTCGCCGTCGCGGGCGTCCCCTTCCTGACCGTGATGGGCCTGGCCGCCTCCGGCGCCGTCGTGGTCGCCGTCCTGGTCGCGATCACGTTGCTGCCCGCGCTGCTCGGCTTCGCCGGCCGTGCCATCGACCGGCTGCCGGTCCGGAAGCGGGCGCTGCACCGCGAGACCCGCCCCGACGGCCGCACCACCCTGGGCGAGCGCTGGGCCCGCTTCGTGGTCCGCCGCCCGCTGGCGGTGCTGCTCGCCGGACTGGCCGGGCTGGGCCTGCTCGCCGTGCCCGCCGCGAGCCTCGACCTCGGCCTGCCGGGCGGCGGTTCGCAGGCCGCCGGCACCGACGCGCGCAAGGCCTACGACCTGGTCGGCGCCGGCTTCGGGCCGGGCTTCAACGCGCCGCTGGTGGTCGTCGTGGACGCCCAGGGCGCGCCGCGGCCGGAGCAGGCGGTGCAGGGCGTGGCGGCCCGGCTGCAGACCCTGCCGGGCGTGCGGACGCTGCTGCCCCCGACCGTCGACCGGACCGGCGGCACCGCCCTGCTGACCGTCATCCCGCAGACCGGGCCGGACGACGCCGGCACCAGGACACTGGTCAACGAGATCCGAGACCAGCGCGAGTCGCTGAAGTCCGCCACCGGCGCGGACATCGCCGTCACCGGCACCACCGCCGCCAACATCGACGTCTCCACCAAGCTCGGCCAGGCGCTGCCGCCGTTCCTCGCGGTGATCGTCGGCATCGCGGTGGTGCTGCTGGCGCTGGCGTTCCGCTCGGTGCTCGTCCCGCTCAAGGCGGTGGCCGGATTCCTGCTCAGCATCACCGCCTCGCTCGGCGCGGTGGTCGCGGTCTACCAGTGGGGCTGGCTGGACGGCCTGATCGACGTGCCGAAGGTCGGGCCGGTGGTGAGCTTCGTGCCGATCCTGCTGATCGGCGTGCTGTTCGGGCTGGCGATGGACTACGAGCTGTTCCTGGTCTCCGGGATGAAGGAGGAGTACGTCCACGGCAGGGCGCCGCGGGACGCGGTCGTGGCCGGGGTGCGGGGCGGCGCCCGGGTGGTCACGGCGGCGGCACTGATCATGGTGTCGGTGTTCGGCTCGTTCGTCTTCGGCCACGACCCGATCGTGCAGCCGATCGGCTTCGCCCTCGCGGTGGGCGTGCTGGTGGACGCCTTCGTGGTGCGGATGGCGCTGGTGCCGGCCGCGATGACGCTGTTCGGCCGGGCCGCCTGGTGGTTCCCGAAGCGGCTGGAGAAGGTCGTGCCGCGGGTCGACATGGAGGGCGAGCAGCTGATCGCTCGCCTGGAGGAGCGGCCGGCGAAGGAGCCGGTCGGGGTCTGAACCGCGGTCCGGGCGCTCGGCGGGCCGCTCCCGCCGGGCGCCCGCGCGGGCCCTAGGGCTGCCGCTGCTCGGCGGACGGCTGGGGGAGGCGCTGCTCGAACCAGACCACCTTGCCGGTGCCCAGCCGGGTGGCGCCCCAGCGGTCGGCGCACCTGGCCACTATCTGCAGGCCGCGGCCGCGTTCGTCCTCCGGCCCGGTGCGGCGCGGCCGCGGCAGCAGCGGGCTGTCGTCGCCGACCTCGCAGCGCAGCCGGGTGGTGCGCACCAGGCTCAGGGTGACCGGGCGGGTCGCGTGCTGGACGGCGTTGGTCACCAGCTCGCTGACCATCAGCTCGGTCGCCTCGCTGAGCTCGCCGAGCCCCCAGCGGCGCAGCGTGTGGGCGGCCAGCCGACGGGCCCGACCGGGCGTCTCGTTGCGCGGCTGCAGGTACCAGTGCGCGACGTCCCCGGCCGGGATGCCGTCGAAGCACGCGCCCAGCAGGGCGATGTCGTCGCCGCGGTCGCCCGGCGGCAGGATCCGCAGCGCCTCCTGGCAGAGCTGTTCGGGGGACTGCCAGCGGGCGGCGGCGATCCGGGCGCGGAGCACCTCCAGGCCGTCGCTGATCGGGCGGCTGCGGGTCTCCACCAGGCCGTCGGTGAACAGCAGCAGGGCCGAGCCGGGAGGCGCGGGCAGTTCGACCGAGTTGAAGTCCACCCCGCCGACCCCGATCGGTGCCCCGGAGTCCAGCTCCACCAACTCGGCCGTCCCGTCCGGTCGGACCAGGACGGGCGGGACGTGCCCGGCGTTGGCCAGCACCACCCGGTTGGCGATCGGGTCGTACACCGCGTACACGCAGGTCGCCAGGTGCTGCTCGCGGCCGAGCCGCTGGGCCTGCTCGTCCAGGTGGTAGAGCACCTCGTGCGGCGGCAGGTCGAGGGCCGCCAACGTCTGGGCGCTGGTGCGCAGTTGGCCCATGATGGCGGCCGAGGTGAGCGAGTGGCCCATCACGTCGCCGACGATCAGGGCGACCCGGTTGCCGGGCAGCGGTACGGCGTCGTACCAGTCGCCGCCGACCTGTGCGCCGCGCTCGCCGGGCAGGTAGCGCTGGGCCAGCCGGACGCCGTGCGGCTGCGGCAGGCGCAACGGCAGCATGCTGCGCTGGAGTTCGTTGGCTATCTCCCACTCGCGGGCGTACCGCAGCGCGGTGTCCACCGCCAGCCCCGCCTGGGTGGCGAGGTGTGCGGCGGTCGCGATGTCGGCGGCGTCGAAGGCGGGCCGGCCGGTGCGTTCAGGAGGGCGGCGGATCAGCACCAGCAGTCCGAGGACGGCCTTGCGGCCGCGCAACGGCAGGGCCAGCACCGAGGTGCCCGCCGCCAACCGGGCCAGCCCGCGGGTGCCGTACAGCTCGCGCAGCAGCGCCTCGGTGCGTTCGGCGCCGGGCGTGCCGAGCACCGCGGACTCGGCGGGGCGGCGGCTCAGCAGGGCGTGCGCGAGCGCCCCGCCGCGGGTCACCGGGGTGGCGGGGCCGGTGTCGGCGGCCGAGCGGGAGCCGTACCGGGAGCGGTGCCGGTCGTCCGCGCCGCTCGGCCGGCCGCGCCGTCCGATCCGGGTGCCGGTGCTGTGGTGGATCCGCAGCTCGTCCGGGAAGCCGGGTTCGCGTTCGACGTTGGGCAGCGGGTCGCGCAGGTGGACCACGGCGGCGTCGGCCAGGGTCGGGACCAGCACCCGGCCGATGTTGCGCAGCGTCGCGGACAGGTCGAGCGCGCTGTTGATCCGCCGGGTCGCCGAATCGAGGTAGCCGAGCCGGCCCGCCACGTCCTCACGGTTCGGGTGGCCGGCCGGAGCGTGCGCCGGCGCCGGGAGCCCGCCGCGCTGGCCCGGGACGGCAGGCGGCTGTCCGGCCTCGGTCTTGAGCTGGTCGCGCACGGGCTGCCTGTCCTGGATTCGGTGGGGTTCTGCGGTGGTCTGCGGTGTTCTGCTGGCGGACGCTGCTGCCGTCCGGTCGGTCAGCCGACGCGTCGACAGCACAGGAACAGCTGTTCCTCCGGCGGCAGCGCGGTACTGGCCGGCGCGTACGGATGACCCGAGCACTCCTCGACGGAGAAGCCCGCCGTGACCAGAACCCGCTCCAGATCCTCCCTCAGATACCCACTGATCCGCAGCTCTCTGCCAAGGAACGGAAGCGGAACGTGATCCAGATCCGCCTCGACCATGCCGAGCGCCAGCAGTCCGCCCGGCCGAAGGAGTTCGCGCAGCCGGGCGAGCACGGTCGGGATCTCGTCCTGCGGCAGCAGGATCAGCGAGAAGAACGCGGTGACGGCGGCGAACCCGTTCTTGCCCAGCGGCCCCAGCCCGGGGGCGTTCCAGACCTGCCCGGCGCGCTCGGTGGCCAGATCGAACAGGTCGATCCGATGGAACTCCGGTGGGTGTGCACCCGGGAAGCGGGCCTCCCTGGCCAGCGCGAGCATGACGTCCGAGAGGTCTATCCCGGTCACCCGCAGCCCGCCCGCGACCAGCTGGCGGACCGTCGGGTCCCCGGTGCCGCAGCCCACGTCCAGCACCCGCGCCCCGGGTTCGAGCTCGGCCAGCAGTTGCCGCCCGCAGGCCAGCTGCCCGTCCTTGGCCGGGAAGGCCTCGCCGTACCCGGCGCCGATGGTGTCGAAGGCGACCGCCTGCAGGGCACGTGCCGCCCGGCGCCGCCGTACGTCGGGCTCGTCGTCTCCCGCGTCCTCGTCGACGGGGAACGCGTCGGATATCTGTCCGGTCGTCACGATCGAGAGGCACCCTTCCACCCGTGGCCTCCGGCCGGCTGCACGCGGCCTCACGGGAGCGGGCTGCCGTCCGCCCCGGCGCCCGCCCTGCCTCGCCGGCCCACACGCTGCCGGCAGACACTCGTGTGTGTACTGGCATCTGAGAATAGGCGTGATCTCTGCGCCATGGGGTCCCTTTCCAGCCAACTCGTCATGCTTGGGCCGGTGTGGACCGGGTTGCGGAAGCACGACGGTGCGGGTGGGGGTGGTGCGACCGGTCTCCGCGCGCCGCATGGCGCGCCGTGGTGGAATGACTGACCTGCGGTTTCGCCGATCTGCGGACTGACAATCGGACGTTTATTGAACGTCAATTGCCTCGGTGCAGAGTGGAGTCCAGCGCCGGGGAAGCGTTGAGGGCGCTCCCGCAGCCGGGGGGCTGCGGGGGCGCCGACGCGCGCACCGGGGGAGGAACTCCGCTGGGGGGCGGAGGCCTACGGCGCGGGGGGAGAAGAAGGGGGAGGCTCGGTGTGCTGTTGTGAGATGAGGTTCGCCACGGGGGAGGCCTCCGGCACACCGAGCCGCGTGAAGATCGCGTGCGCCTCTTGGAGGCACGCGAGGCCACGGGCGGGCTGGGCCAGGGCGAGCAGCGCTTCGCCTAGGGCGGCGTTGGCCAGGCCCTGGCAGTAGGCGGAGTCCATCTCCTGCGCGATCGCGAGCGAAGCGCCCGCCGCCTCGGCCGCCTCGCCCTGCTGTCCGGCGGCGAGTAGGGCGGAGGCCAGACGGGCGAGGGTGTAGCCCTCCCAGAGCCGGTTCCGTTGGGACCGGTAAAGCTGATGTGCCTCCCGCAGGTGCGGGACGGCTTCGCCACCGGTGAGCACCACGCCGAGCTGGTACAGCGTCTGCGCGAGCAGCGGGCCGTTCTTGGACTCGCGCGCTGCGGAGACTCCGTCGCTGGCGGACTGGATTGCCGTCTCGGTCATGCCGAGCCAGTGCTGCACCCGGGCCATGTTGCCGACGATCCGTGCCTCGGCGGTCGGTGTGCGGACAGCCTGGCTGGTGGCCCGGGCCTGTTCGAGGAACCCCAGGGCCTCGGTTTTGCTGTTACCGATGCCCAGGATCCAGCCCAGCGTGTTGGCCGTAGCCAGCAGCAGGATGGACGGGTTGTCCGGTGCCTGGTGGTCGAGGCTCCGACGCAGCGAATGCTCGGCGCCCTGGAAGTCGCTGGTGACGGACTGGAGGGTACCGAGGGCGAAGTACGCTCGGGCGAGCACTGCCGAGTCGCCACGGCGTTCCGCGTCCTGGCTGATGGTTTCCAGGACCCGGCATCCCCGAGGGCCGCGGGTCGGGTCGGGGTCGATGCTGAACATCAGGTTCAGCAGATCGACTGCCGAGCGCTGCAGGGCGTCGGGACCGTTCGCGGCGGTCTCGACGGCACTGAGGAGCAGGGCGCCCTCGGTTCGGAGCCAGTCTTGCGCGGACTGGCTGGTCGGAAGGCCGATCCCCGGCAAGGCGGGCGTCGTCAGCAGCTCCGGCAGTGTGTCGTCCGGTTCGATGGCCTGGGCCGCATTGCGCATGGTCGGGATCAGCAGGTCGAACAGCCGCTGAATCGCCCGCTCCCGCTCCTCGGCGTCGCCGATCCGCTCGTTCTGCCGCTGGGCGTACAGGCGGAGCAGGTCGTGGTAGCGGTAGCGGCCCGGGGTGAAGCATTCCAGCATGTTCGCTTCGACCAGTGCCTCGGCGAGGTCCTCGGCGGCATCTTCGTTCAGATCGAGCAGCGCAGCTGCCGCCTCCAGCGGGATGTCAGTGGAGTCGATCAACGAGAGAAGCCGAAAGGCCCGAGCCTCGGCCGCGGAGAGTTGTCCGTAGCCGAGCCCGATGGTGGTCTCCACAGCGAGGTTGCCCAGCTGGAGTTCGTCTAGACGGCGCCTTTGATCGGCTAACCGGCGGGCCAGATCGGAGACGCTCCAGCGCGGGCGGCTGGCCAGGCGGGCGGCGGCAATGCGGACGGCCAGCGGCAGGAAGCCGCACGCTTTGACCACGGCCATGGTGGCCTCCGGCTCAGCAGCGGCCCGCTGCTCCCCGACGATGGCCGAGAACAGCGACATTGCCTCGGCTGGCGTCAGCTCCTCCACGTCGAACAACTGTGCACCCGGGATGCCGGCCAGTCGGGACCGGCTGGTGGCCAGTACGGCGCAGCCGGAGACGCCTGGGATCAGCGGCTTGATCTGTTCGGCGTCCCGTGCGTTGTCCAGCAGGATGAGCATCCGTCGTCCGGCGAGCTGTGAGCGGTAGAGGGCCGCGCGCTGTTCGAGCGAGTCGGGACTCTCGGTGACGCCGAGTGAATGCAGGAAGTCGCCCAGGACGACCACCGGGTCGGCCGGTGAGGCGCCGGCCCCACGCAGGTCGACGTACAGCTGACCGTCCGGGAATTCCGACCGGACGCGGTGGGCGACGTGGACAGCGAGGGTGGTCTTGCCGACGCCCCCGATCCCGGCCAACGACGTCACCACCACGGCCTGGCCAGTGGCGTTCTGCAGGATCGTCGATAGATCGGCCACCAGCTTTGAGCGGCCGCTGAAGTCCGATACGTCGGCGGGGAGTTGGGCTGGTGCCGGGGGGGCGGCCGGACCGTCCCTTCGGGCTGCGGCGGAGGCGGTCACCTCCGGGAGGGTCAGTGCCGGGTCCGCCGCGAGGATACGGGCGTGCATGGCGGACAGGCTGGCGCCCGGCTCGACCCCGAGTTCCTCGATGAGCAGCTTGCGGGTGTCGGTGTAGACACCCAGGGCTTCGGCCTGGCGACCGCATCGGTACAACGCCAGCATGAGCAGTTCGCGGAGTCGTTCGCGCAGCGGGTGCTCGGCCGTCAGGATGTTGAGGTCGCTGACGATTTCGGCGTGGAGGCCGATGTCGAGGGCGGCGGCGCAGGATTCCTCGACGGCGGCCACTTGACGTTCGGCCAGCCGCAGCCGTTGGGCGTCGGCGTAGGGGCCAGGGATGCCGGTGAGTGGACGGCCGCTGAACAGCTGCAGGGCCTGGGCGAGGAGCCGGTGTGCCTCGTGCTGGTCTCCCGAGGCCCGGGCGGCCGCGGCGTCGACGGACAGCTTTTCGAAGACCGTCAGGTCCAGGGCGTCGTTTGGGATGCGCAGCGCATAGCCGTCCGCGATGGAGACCAGCACCTCGGAGGGCCCGCGAATCTCTCGTCGGGGTTCGATGACGGAGCGCAGTCGGGAGACGTATGTGCGGAGCGCGGCCACGGCTTGGGTCGGCGGTCGGTCGCCCCACAGGGCGTCGACGAGATCCTGCGTGGTGACCGGACGGCCGGACTGCAACAGAAGGGTGGTCAGGACGGCTTGCTGCTGGGGGGACCCGAGGGAGAGGGGCTTCCCGTCGAGCCAGGCCTGGACCGGACCGAGGACTTGGAAGCGCAGCGCAGGTGCCTGCGGTGTCTCCCGAAACTCCATGAAGTCCCCTGATGGCCTGTGGTGTTGATCTCTTGAAAGGGCGCTCGGCGGTCCGCCGCGGTGCTTCAGCTTAGGCGGACGCCCGACTCTGCCGGACGGCCCCGCAAGCCGCACGATGTTTATCGGACATTTAATCAACCCTACGATACTGTCCCCGCGCCCGCGCCAAGCAGGTCGGGCTGAAGACAATTGATGACTGAAAGGCGGCCGCCCAATGGCCAACAACCAGAGCGAGACCCCGGTGTCGTCGACGCCCGAGAGTGCGGCGCAGACTCCGGCTCCGGCCGCCGCTGTGGAGGCCGGCCGGGCTGTCGAGGGCGCGGTGGCTGCGACCTCGAACCCGACCGAGTACACCGAGCCGAACGCGGACCGGAAGGATGCCTTCGAGAACGAGGTCTTCGGCGACGAGGCTGAGCACGTACTGGAGCCCGTCAAGCCGGCCGCCGACGAGCCGGGCAAGACCTACGAACCCGAGAACGTCGTTTCCGGCTGCCCGTAAAGAGATCGGCCCGAGTGTCCCCGTGCCCGTCTGGGTGCGGGGGCGCTGTTGGTGATGTGCGCGCCAATTCGTGTGCGGGTCCATCGCGGTGGCCGAATCCCGTCCGTGGTGCACTCATGGTGACCGGTGATATCCGTAACGTGCCCGACGGTGGGCGCGGGGCGTTCCGGAATTCCGGATTCACTTGGGGGGATTGCGGGTCGGAATGCCGCGGTTTGCGTGTTTTTTGCCGCAATTAGCGCGGAAGATCGTATTCGGCTGAATCGCGGGGCCTGGGAACGGGCGAGACGTGGTTCGGTTCGGCCGCCCATTCCCGGCCGCCGCCCTCGGGGCGCAGGTAGTGCTCCCCGCCGACGGTGTCCATGTAGATGCCGGTGCGTCCGGTCCTCCGGTCGAGGACGAGTTCACCCACGTGCGGCCGGTAGGCCGAGGCGTCGCGTTGACGGGTGCTCACCGCTGTGCTCCTCGCTCTGGTAGGCGACTGGCCAGCATCTCTAGAGAAGCTAATATCTCTAGAGATGTCAACGGTCGTATCTGCTTACTGTCGGCCGCGGGCGCGCCTACGATTTGTCCGAGGGAGAGGGAGTGGCGATGACCGGCAGCAGTGGCGACAAGCAGCCCAAGTACCAGCGGATCGCCGACACCCTGAAGGCGGCCATCGACGCCGGCCAGTACTGCGCGGGCGACCGGCTGCCGGGCGAGAACGACCTCATGGACGAGTACGGCGTGGCCCGGATGACCGCCCGTCAGGCGCTCGGCGTGCTGCAGAGCGAGGGCATCGCCGAGGCGCGCCGGGGCGCGGGGGTCTTCGTCCGGGACTTCCGGCCGCTGCGCCGGCGCGGGATCCAGCGGCTGGCGCAGGGGCAGTGGGGCTCCGGCCGGTCGATATGGTCGGCGGACATCGACAACCGCCTGCTGGTGGTCGACCAGGTGTCCGTCACCGAGCAGGGCGCCCCGGAGCACGTCGCCCGGGTGCTGGGCGTGGACCCGGGCGAGCCGATGTGCGTACGGCACCGCCGCTTCGTCCTGGACGGCAAGCCGGTGCTGCTGTCGACCTCCTACCTGCCGGCCGGCCTGGTCGCCGGCACGGCCATCACCCGCGAGGACACCGGCCCGGGCGGCACCTACGCCCGACTGGCCGAGATAGGCGCGAAGCCGGTCCACTTCCGCGAGGAGGTCCGCTCCCGGATGCCGGGCGCGGAGGAGGCCGCCCGCCTGGAGCTCTCGGCCGGCACCCCGGTCATCCTGATCTGCCGCACCGCCTTCGCCGACGAGGGGCAGGTCGTCGAGCTCAACGAGATGATCCTCGACGCCGCCTCCTACGTCCTGGAGTACGACTTCGACGCGTGAGTGCGCGCAACGACACCGCCCCGGCCGCGAGGGGCGGCCGGGGCGGCGGGGTGACGCGGGTGGGGGCTACTCCTTGGAGCGGACGCGCAGGCTGGTGATCAGCGGGCCCTCGGTGGTCTCGCGGAAGAAGTCGTTGCCCTTGTCGTCGACCACGATGAAGGCCGGGAAGTCCTCGACCTCGATGCGCCAGACGGCCTCCATGCCGAGCTCGGCGTACTCCAGGACCTCGACCTTCTTGATGCAGTCCTGGGCCAGGCGGGCGGCCGGGCCGCCGATGGAGCCGAGGTAGAAGCCGCCGTGGGCGGCGCAGGCGTCGGTGACCTGCTTGCTGCGGTTGCCCTTGGCGAGCATGACCATGGAGCCGCCGGCGGCCTGGAACTGGTCGACGTAGGAGTCCATCCGGCCGGCGGTGGTGGGGCCGAAGGAGCCGGAGGCGTAGCCCTCGGGGGTCTTGGCCGGGCCGGCGTAGTAGACGGGGTGGTCCTGGAGGTACTTGGGCATGCCCTCGCCGGCGTCCAGGCGCTCCTTGATCTTGGCGTGGGCGATGTCGCGGGCGACGACCAGGGTGCCGGTGAGCGAGAGCCGGGTCTTGACCGGGTACTTGGACAGCTCGGCGCGGATATCGGACATCGGCTGGTTGAGGTCGACGCGCACGACGTCGTCGTCCAGGTGCTCGTCGGTGGTGTCCGGCAGGTACCCGGCCGGGTCGGTCTCCAGCTGCTCCAGGAAGACGCCCTCGGCGGTGATCTTGCCGAGCGCCTGGCGGTCGGCGGAGCAGGAGACGGCCATGGCGACCGGCAGCGAGGCGCCGTGGCGCGGCAGGCGGACGACGCGCACGTCGTGGCAGAAGTACTTGCCGCCGAACTGGGCGCCGATGCCGATCTTCTGGGTCAGCTCGGTGACCTTGGCCTCCAGCTCCAGGTCCCGGAAGCCGTGGCCGGTCTTGGCGTTGCCGGAGGTCGGCAGGTTGTCCAGGTAGTGCGCGGAGGCGTACTTGGCGGTCTTGAGCGCGAACTCGGCGCTGGTGCCGCCGATCACGATGGCCAGGTGGTACGGCGGGCAGGCGGCCGTGCCGAGGGAGCGGATCTTCTGCTCCAGGAACGAGAGCATGCTCGCCTCGTTCAGGATGGCCTTGGTCTCCTGGTACAGGTACGACTTGTTGGCGGAGCCGCCGCCCTTGGCCATGAAGAGGAACTTGTACGCGTCGCCGTCGGTGGCGTACAGCTCGATCTGGGCCGGCAGGTTGTTGCCGGTGTTCTTCTCGTCCCACATGGTCACCGGGGCCATCTGGGAGTAGCGCAGGTTGAGCTTCGTGTACGCGTCGAAGACGCCGCGCGCGATGGCGGACTCGTCGCCGCCCCGGGTGAGCACGTTCTGGCCGCGCTTGCCCATGACGATGGCGGTGCCGGTGTCCTGGCACATCGGGAGGATGCCGCCGGCCGAGATGTTGACGTTCTTCAGCAGGTCGAGCGCGACGAAGCGGTCGTTCGGGCTGGCCTCCGGGTCGTCCAGGATGCGGCGCAGCTGGGCGAGGTGGGCGGGGCGCAGGTAGTGCGAGATGTCGTGCATCGCCTCGGCGGTGAGCAGCCGCAGGGCCTCGGGCTCGACCTGGAGGAAGGTGCGACCGCCGGCCTCGAAGGTGGAGACACCCTCGGAGGTCAGCTTGCGGTACGGGGTCGGGTCAGCACCCAGGGGGAGCAGGTCGCTGTACTCGAAGTCTGGCGTGGGAGCCATGGGGGCGGTCCTTAGGTTTCCAGTGGTCCGGCTGCGTCGGCGAAGCACCCTCAAGGGTAGGACCCGGCCTTGCGTCGCATGCGGACAGGGCAGCCTGCGTGACCGGGCTCACTCGTCCGTGCGTGCGAGCGACTACGCTTGCGCCGTGGAGAATTCGCCGCCGCAGGACGATCCGGGGCAGCCGCCCGTGCCGGCGCCCGTACCGATGACCAAGCCCGAACCGAAGCCCGAGCTCAAGCCGCAGCCGCAGCCGTCGCACGCCCCGGTGGCGCAGGCGGACCTGCGGGTCTCGGACGCCGACCGCGAGCGGATCGCGGAGCTGCTGCGGGACGCCTACGCCGAGGGCCGGCTGGACGCGGACGAGCACGCCGAGCGGATCGGGGCCGCGTACGCCGCCAAGACCTTCGGCGATCTGGTGCCGCTCACCCGGGACCTGCCCGGCCACCGGCCGCTGTCGTTCGAGAAGCCGCCGCTGCAGGCCCCGGCACCGCGTCCGGTGGCGCCGGCGCTGCCGCCCGCGCGCCAGGAGTCCGCGTCGATGGTGGCGGTCTTCGGCGGCGCGTCCCGCCGGGGCCGCTGGCGGGTGGGCTCGCACCTGAGGGCGTTCGCGGCCTTCGGCGGGGTGGAGATCGACCTGACCGACGCCGTCTTCGAGTCTCCCGAGGTGGAGATCGAGGTGACGGCGCTGTTCGGCGGGGTCGAGATCCGGGTGCCGGAGAACGTGAGCCTGCACGGTAGCGGCGTCGGCATCTTCGGCGGCTTCGACGTCAAGGAGCAGACCGCGGCGGACCCGTACGCGCCGGTGGTCCGGGTCAAGGGTGTCGCGGTGTTCGGCGGCTGCGAGGCCAAGCCGCGCCGGGGCAAGAAGCTCAAGGAGTGGGTGCGCAAGCAACTCGGCACCGAGTAGCCGGGGTTGACCGACAGGGCGCCCGATCGGGGATCAACTCCCGGTCGGGCGCTCCGCGTTGTGTCCGGTGCGCTCCGTAGTCGATTGCGTGCAGTGTGCATGAATCGCGGCCGGGCGGGGTAGTTCCTTCCGCACATCGCTTCTTGTACGGCTGCGCACCGGAGGCGGCCCAGCGCCGGTCCGGGGGTTGGACAGCGGGGGCTCGCAGCCGGGCAGGGGAGCGAGCTTCCCCGTGTCCGAGAGTCTCGTCAGGAGTACGGCCGTGCTGCATCCGATCGAGTCCCGCACCACCTCCCCCGTCGCCGCCGCGCAGGTGCTGGAGCGCCGACCGGCCGTCCGGCCGCAGCCGCACCCCCCGGGCGGCCAGGGTTCCCAGGGCGCCTCCCCGAACCCCCCTTCCGCGGGCGAGGACAACCCCTGGCACACCGGTGCGGCCTGCCGGCGGGACGAGGCGGGGCTGTTCTTCGCGCCCTCGAAGGAGCCGACGGCGGCCCGGCTGTCGCGCGAGGAGCAGGCGAAGCAGGTGTGCGCCCGGTGTCCGGTGCTGCTGGAATGCCGCGAGCACGCGCTGGCGCAGCCGGAGCCGTACGGGGTCTGGGGCGGGCTGACGGCCGCCGAGCGGCGGGTCGTACTGGCCCGGCGCCGCCGCCGGGAGCCGGAGCTGCGCGAGGCGTCCCGGGTGGCCGCGGGGCAGCAGCGGATAGCCGGCTGACGCCGGGACGGGCGTCCGGGCCGGTCCCGGGCCGGACGCGCCGCGGCCTCGGCGGAGGGGGATTCCGCCGAGGCCGCGGGTGCGCTCGCCCCGTCCTGGTCCGCGCGGTCGGCGCGGTTGTCGGTTGGCGCGGTTGTCAGTTCGCGCGGTCGAAGTCGATCGCGCTGTAGGCCCGCAGCTTCGACAGCTTGTGGACGGAGTTGATCTCGCGGATCGTGCCGCTCTTGGACCGCATCACCAGCGAGCTGGTGGTGGCGGTCTCCTGGCGGTAGTGCACGCCGCGCAGCAGCTCGCCGTCGGTGATGCCGGTGGCGACGAAGAACACGTTCTCGCCGCTGACCAGGTCGTCGGTGGTGAGCACCCGGTCCAGGTCGTGGCCGGCGTCGAGGGCCTTCTGCCGCTCGGCGTCGTCCTTGGGCCACAGCCGGCCCTGGATCACGCCGCCCATGCACTTCATGGCGCAGGCCGCGATGATGCCCTCGGGGGTGCCGCCGACGCCCATCAGCAGGTCGACGCCGGTGCCCTCGCGGGCGGCCATGATGGCGCCGGCCACGTCGCCGTCGGAGATGAACTTGATCCGGGCGCCCGCCTCGCGGATCTCCCGGACCAGGCCGTCGTGGCGCGGGCGGTCGAGGACGACGACCGTGACGTCCTCGACGGCGCTGCCCTTGGCCTTGGCGACCCGGCGGATGTTGACGGCCGCCGGGGCGGTGATGTCGACGAAGTCGGCGGCCTCGGGGCCGGCCACGAGCTTGTCCATGTAGAACACGGCGCTGGGGTCGAACATGGTGCCGCGGTCGGCGACGGCCAGGACGGCGACGGCGTTGTTCATGCCCTTGGCGGTGAGCGTGGTGCCGTCGACCGGGTCGACCGCGACGTCGCACTCGGCGCCGGTGCCGTCGCCGACCCGCTCGCCGTTGTAGAGCATCGGGGCTTCGTCCTTCTCGCCCTCCCCGATGACGACGACGCCGTTCATCGAGACGGTCGAGACCAGGGTGCGCATCGCCTTGACGGCGGCGCCGTCCGCGCCGTTCTTGTCGCCACGGCCGACCCACCGGCCGGCGGCCATCGCGGCCGCTTCGGTCACCCGGACGAGTTCGAGCGCGAGGTTCCGGTCCGGAGCCTCGGGCGCGACCTCCAGGGCGCTGGGAAGGTGGTGCGGGTACTGCGTGGTCATCGTCGTTACCTCTCTGTACGCGACGGCCAGTAAGCGCCCGACTACTGCCAGGTCGAACGCCGTGGTGAGGGTCCTGCGATCGTATCTGCCCACAAGATGACTGTCTGTGGCGCGGGTCGCCACCCGGCATCGGGCAAGGGCCGGTTTGCCCCGCTTCACCCGTACGCGGGCACCCCGGGTGGCCGTACCGGTGTGTGGATGAGTCACCATGTGGGGGTGGCTGGAGAGAGCAAGCGCATCAGGGGCCGGGAGACCGTACGGGACATGATCCTGTCGATGCTGGCGGTCGGCGTCGTGGTCTGGATCGGGTACCTGTTCCTTCCGCACGACGCGAACAGCGACCCGGTGCACGTGGTCGAGTACAAGGTGGCGGCGGCCTCCGCGAAGCGCGGTGCGCCGTACCAGCTGCTCTCCCCGGACGGGCTGTCCAGCCAGTGGCGGGCCACCTCGGTCGGCTACCAGCCGGCCGCGAACAGCAACGGCAAGGGCAACGCCTGGCACCTGGGCTTCGTCACGCCGTCCGGCCAGTACGCGGCGGTCGAGCAGAGCGACGTCCCGCGCGACGCGCTGCTGGCCGACAAGGTCGCCGGCGGCAAGCCGGACGGCACCTCGGAGGTGGCCGGACAGGCCTGGGAGCGTCTGCAGGGCGAGAAGTCCCGCGCGCTGACCGTGCAGACCGGCGGCGCGACCACGGTGCTCACCGGCACCGCCTCCTACGAGGAGCTGGCCGAGCTGGCGCAGGCGCTCAAGTAGGCGCGTCCCCCGCCCGCGAACCGTTCCGTACGCCCCCGCGAGCGCCCCGCGAACGCGCCCGTACACCCGTGGACGCCCCCGTACGCATTCGAAAGGGCCCGCACCGGACGAACCGGTGCGGGCCCTTCGCGCGTGGCGGATCAGACCGTGGTGACGACCTGGTCGTACTCCAGGCGCGGCGAACGCGGGAACCAGGCGTCGTCGCCCGGCTTGCCGATGTTGACCACGGCCAGCACCGAGTGCTCGCCGTCGCCGAAGAACTCCTTGTTGATGCCCTCGGCGTCGTAGCCGGTCATCGGGCCGGCGGCCAGGCCGGCGGCGCGCACGCCGATGATGAAGTAGGCGGCCTGCAGGGCGCCGTTCAGCGCGGCGGAGTGCTCACGGACGCTGCGCTCGGCGAAGAACACGTCCTTGGCCTGCGGGAAGTGCGGGAACTGGCTCGGCAGCTCCTCGTGGAACTCGTTGTCCGCGGCCAGGATGGCGACCAGCGGGGCGGCGGCGGTCTTGGCCTTGTTGCCGTCCGCCAGGTGCTGGACGAGGCGCTCGCGGCCCTCGGTCGAGCGGACCAGGACGACGCGCAGCGGCTGCTGGTTGAAGGCGGTCGGGCCGTACTTGACCAGGTCGTAGATGGCCTGGACCTGCTCCTCGGTCACCGGCTCGTCGGTGAAGGTGTTCGCGGTGCGCGCCTCACGGAACAGCAGGTCCTGAGCGGCGGCGTCGAGTACCAGGGCGTCGGTGGTCATGCTTGTCTGCACCTCATGCGGGAGGGGTTCGTCGGAGTGACCGGCCGGGGTCGGTCACTGCATCCCAACATGGGTGAACTTTCAACGATTCCCCGACCCCCTGTGAGCTGCGTCACTCGCCGCCCGTGACCCCGTTCTCCTCGGCGGCCAGCGCCGCGTCCAGCCGGGCCCGGGCGCCGTCCAGCCAGCGCTGGCACACCTTCGCCAGCTGCTCGCCGCGTTCCCACAGGGCCAGCGACTCCTCCAGCGACGTCCCGCCGTTCTCCAACTGCCGGACCACCTCCAGCAGCGCGTCCCGGGCGTGCTCGTAGCCCAGCGCGTCGTCCGGGGTCGGCGCCGCCGCGCCCTGCTGCTCCTGCTGCTCTGCCATGCGTGCCAGCGTAGGGGCTGGCGCCGACAGAACGGCCGCGGCGGCGGTGAGTCGCTCCACCGCAGGCCCGCAGCCTCGGCTCCGGCGAGGGCTTCTACGCGCCCCGGCCGTCCTCCACCGCGACGCCGAAGGACCCGCCCGCCACCCGGGCGTGCAGGCCCTCACCGGCCGCGACCTGCGCCGGATCGGTCACCACCGTGCCGTCCGCCCGCTGCAGCACCGCGTAGCCGCGCTCCAGGGTGGCCGCCGGGGAGAGCGCGACCACCCGCGCGAGGGTGTGCCCGAGGTCGCTCTGCGCGTGGTCCAGCCGGTGCCGCAGGGTGCGCCGGGCCCGCTCCAGCAGCGCGCCGAGCTCCTGGCCGCGCCCGTCCAGCATCCGGTGCGGGGCGGCCAGCGCGGGGCGGCTGCGCAGGCCGTCCAGCCCGTGCTGCTCGCGCTCGACCCGGCCGAGGACGTGCCGTCGGGCGCGGTCCCGCAGCTGGCGCACCTTGGCCAGCTCCTCGCCGACGTCCGGAACCACCCGTTTGGCGGCATCGGTCGGAGTGGATGCGCGCAGGTCGGCGACGAAGTCCAGCAGCGGCTGGTCCGGCTCGTGGCCGATCGCGCTCACCACCGGCGTGCGGGCGGCCGCGACCAGCCGCATCAGCCCCTCGTCCGAGAACGGCAGCAGGTCCTCGACGCTGCCGCCGCCGCGGGCCACGATGATCACGTCCACCTCGGGGTGCTCGTCCAGCTCCCGGACGGCCGCGCTCACCCGCTCCACCGCGCTGACCCCCTGCACCGGGACGTTGCGCACCTCGAAGCGGACGGCCGGCCAGCGCCGCCGGGCGTTCTCCAGCACGTCCCGCTCGGCCGCCGAGCCGCGCCCGGTGACCAGCCCGACGCACTGCGGCAGGAACGGCAGCGGCCGTTTGCGCCCGGCCGCGAACAGGCCCTCCCCGGCGAGCCGCCGCTTCAGCTGCTCCAGCCGGGCCAGCAGCTCGCCCAGCCCGACCGGCCGGATCTCCGAGGCCCGCAGCGACAACTGCCCGCGCGCCGCGTACCACTCCGGCTTGGCGTGCACGACGACCCGGGCGCCCTCCTGCACCACGTCCGCGACCTGGTCGAACACCGAACGGAAGCAGGTCACCGTGAGCGACACGTCCGCCTGCGGGTCGCGCAGGGTCAGGAACACCACACCCGCCCCGGGCCGGCGACTGAGCTGGGTGATCTGCCCCTCCACCCAGACCGCGCCGAGCCGGTCGATCCAGCCGCCGATCAGCGCGGAGACCTTGCCGACCGGGAGCGGGGCTTCGGGGGAGCTCGTGTTGGCCATGCGTACGAGGTTAGGGCCTGGCCGAAGCGGGGGAACCCTGGACGCCCAGCACCACCAGGCCGACCGCCAGCCAGATCAGCCCGACGATCTGCGCGGTCGTCGAGGCCTCGTAGACCACCGCGCCGATCACCGCGATCCCCAGGGCCGGGACAACCAGGTGCCGCAGCCGGTCCCGGGAGCCGTGCCGCACCGTGTACCAGCCGATCACCGAGGCGTGCAGCAGCGCGAAGGCGGTCAGTGCGCCCACGTTGACCACCGAGGTCAGCTGGTCCAGCCCGTCGTCCCGGGTGGCCGCCCAGACCGCCGCGGCCATGGTGATCACCGCGGCCACCAGCAGTGCCCGGCGCGGCACCGCGGTGGCCGGGTCGACCGTGCCGAGGACGCGCGGCAGCCGCCCCTCCCGGCCCATCGCGAAGACCAGCCGCCCGGCCGCCGCCTGCCCGGCCAGCGCCGCGAAGGCCGCGCCGATCGCCTTGCCGGCCGCCACCAGGACGTGCAGCCAGTGCCCGATCCCGCTTTCCACGGTGTCGTAGAAGGCCGAGCCCTGCTCCGCCGGGTCGGCGGCCAGCTGCTGCGGGGTCGTCGGCTCCAGCAGCGCCGCCAGGTACGTCTGCGCGACGAACAGCACCCCGGCCAGCGCCAGGCACCAGAGCACCGCCCGGGCCACCGCCGCCGAGGCGCCGACCGCCTCCTCGACGAAGGTCGCGATCGCGTCGAAGCCCAGGTAGGAGAGCACCGCGACGGAGACCGCCGAGACCACCGCGGCCGGCGAGAAGGGGCCGACGGCGGTGAACGGGGTGCCCCAGCCGCGCCGGGCGCCGTCCTGGACCAGCGCCACCACGGCCGCGGCGACGAACACCGCCAGCACCGCGATCTCCAGGGCGAGCACCGCGAAGCCGACCACGGCCGCCGTCCGCACGCCGACCAGGTTGAGCGCGGTGGTCACCACCACCGCGAGCGCGGTCCAGACCCAGCGGGAGACCCCGGGCACCAGCGAGTTCAGCGCGATCCCGGAGAACAGGTAGGCGACCGCCGGGATCAGCAGGTAGTCGAGCATCGCCATCCAGCCGGCGATGAACCCGGGCCCCTCGCCCAGCCCGGCCCGCGCGTAGGCGAACACCGAGCCGGTCTGCGGCACCGCGCGCACCATCTGGGCGTACGAGAGGGCGGTGAAGCCCATCGCGACCGTCGCGGCCAGGTAGACCGTGGCGACGGCGCCGTGGCTCTTGGCGTCCAGGACGCCGAACACGCCGACCGGTGCCATCGGGGCGATGAACAGCAGGCCGTAGACCATCAGGTCGCGGACACCCAGAGTGCGGCGCAGGCCGCCCGGTGCCGGTTGCCCGTTCGCGGAGCTCATAGACACCACATTTGAGCACCGACGACCGGGTCTGTCCGGAAAGCGCCTGCCGTCGGCGCGGCTCGGCGCCGCCCGTACGATGGAGCCATGTCCAACACCGCGCAGCGCCGTGTCCTGCTCGCCGCCCCCCGGGGCTACTGCGCGGGTGTCGACCGCGCCGTGATCGCCGTGGAGAAGGCCCTGGAGCAGTACGGGGCCCCCATCTACGTCCGCAAGCAGATCGTCCACAACAAGTACGTGGTGCAGACCCTGGAGAAGAAGGGCGCGATCTTCGTCGACGAGACGGAGGAGGTGCCCGAGGGCTCGATCGTGGTCTTCTCCGCGCACGGCGTCGCCCCGTCCGTCCACGACGAGGCGAAGGCGGGTCGGCTCGCCACCATCGACGCCACCTGCCCGCTGGTCACCAAGGTGCACAAGGAGGCCGTGCGCTTCGCCGACGAGGACTTCGACATCCTGCTGGTGGGCCACGAGGGCCACGAGGAGGTCGTCGGGACGATGGGCGAGGCGCCGGACCGGATCCACCTGGTGGACGGTGCGGAGGACGTCGCCAACGTGAAGGTCCGGGACGAGTCCAGGGTCGTCTGGCTGTCCCAGACCACCCTGTCGGTGGACGAGACCATGGCCACCGTCGGCGAGCTGAAGAAGCGCTTCCCGGCGCTGGTCAGCCCGCCCAGCGACGACATCTGCTACGCCACCCAGAACCGCCAGGTCGCGGTCAAGCAGATGGCCCCCGAGACCGACCTGCTGATCGTCGTCGGCTCCAAGAACTCCTCCAACTCCGTCCGCCTGGTCGAGGTCGGCCTGGAGTACGGCGCCAAGGCCGCCCACCTGGTGGACTTCGCCGAGGAGATCCAGGAGGCCTGGCTGGAGGGCGTCACCACGGTCGGCCTGACCAGCGGCGCCTCGGTGCCGGAGATCCTGGTCGAGGGCGTGCTGGAGTGGCTGGCCGCGCGCGGCTACGAGACGGTCGAGACGGTCAAGACCGCCGAGGAGCACCTGACCTTCTCGCTGCCCAAGGAGCTGCGCCGCGACCTGCGCGCCGAGGCGGCGGGCAAGCTGTAGTCCCGTTCGGGAGGACCCGGTGCCCGGACGGGGTACCGGGTCCTTTGCTGTGCGGGCGCGTTCGGGCTCTCGTACTTTTGTGCACAGGCTGTGGACAAGAGGGTCCGCAGCCTCGGCGGAGGGTGGTCGTGATGACGGCGGTATTCGGCGTGGACATCGGCGGTTCGGGCATCAAGGGCGCTCCGGTCGACCTCGGCCGGGGGGCGCCGGCCCAGGAGCGGTACAAGGTGCTCACCCCGCAGCCGTCCGCCCCCGAGGCCGTGGTCGAGGCCGTCTGCGAGGTGGTCCGCCACTTCGACCACCGGGGCCCGGTCGGGCTCACCTTCCCCGGTGTGGTGGTCGGCGGCCGGACCAGAACCGCGGCCAACGTGGACAAGGGCTGGATCGGCCTGGACGCCGCGGGCCTGTTCCGCGAGGCGCTGGACCTGCCCGCGACCGTGCTCAACGACGCGGACGCGGCCGGACTCGCCGAGACCGCGCACGGCGCCGGACGCGACCAGCCCGGCGTGGTGCTGGTGCTCACCTTCGGCACCGGCATCGGCAGCGCGCTCTTCGTGGACGGCGCGCTGGTGCCCAACACCGAGCTGGGCCACCTGGAACTGCGCGGCAAGGACGCCGAGCGCCGGGCCTCCTCGGCCGCCAAGGAGCGGCACGGGCTGGACTGGGAGCAGTGGAGCGAGCGGGTCGACGAGTACCTGGACCTGGTCGAGATGCTGTTCTCGCCGCAGCTGATCGTGATCGGCGGCGGGGTGAGCCGCAAGCACGAGAAGTTCCTGCCGCTGCTGCGCGAGCGCGAGGCGCGGGTGGTCCCGGCCGAGCTGCGCAACGACGCGGGCATCGTCGGCGCGGCCATGGCGGCGGCCCGGGCGGCGGGCTGAGGCCGCCCGCCCGTGGCGCTGCTCAGCGGGAGCGGTGGATCCGGCGCTGGGCCACGAACCGGGCGAGCACGATCAGCGCGGCCAGCCCGGTGCCGGAGAACAGCCAGCCGGCCCGCAGTGCCAGCCCGGTCGCCAGCGCCACCACGTGGGCGGTGACGCCCGAGGAGGTGGCCGGCGCGAGCACCAGCAGCGCCAGCGCGAAGGCGATCGGGCCGCTGATCGGTGCGGCCAGCAGGTCGGCGTAGCGCACCCGGACGGCCAGCTGGAAGCAGACCACGACGTAGCCGAGGCCGAACAGCCAGCCGAGGCCGTCGAACAGCAGCCGGTCCAGGCCCGCCACCGCGAGCGTCGCCAGCACGGCGACCACGCCGGTGCCGACGGCGGTCAGCCGGGTCGGCCGGCCGGTGCGGCGCCGCCCGTACAGCGGGGCCTCGGACCGCCCGCGCAGCGGCAGCCGAAGCCGCGGCCCGGGGGCGGCCGGGCGGTCGGCGGCGGGCGGGCCGGCTGCCGGCCGTAGTCGGGCGGGCGGGGCGGCGGGGGCTCCGGCGGACTCGGGAGCCCGGCCGGGCCCGGGGACGGCGGCCCCGGCCGCGCCGTTCGGCGGTCGGCGTCTGGGCCCTGGCGGCTGGGTTCGGATGCTCTGCTCCACCCGCCCAACGTACGGTCCGATCATCGCCACACTGTGTAATGGACCGTTCAGGTCTTGCTCCGTGTCTCCGTGCGGAGTACTGATGTGATCGTCGCTCAAGGGCCTGACCTGTCCGGCCCATTCGACGCTCCATGATCATCCGACCGTCTACGGGGGACCCGATGACCAGCGGTTTCAGCTTCGAACGGCTTCACCACGTCCAGCTCGACATCCCGGCCGGCGCGGAGGACCGGTGCCGCGCCTTCTGGGCCGGTGTCCTCGGCATGGCGGAACTGGAGAAGCCGCCGGTGCTCGCCGCCCGCGGCGGCTGCTGGTTCCGCGGCGGCGGGGTCGAGGTGCACCTCGGTGTCACCCCGGACTTCCGCCCGGCCCGCAAGGGGCACCCGGGCATCCAGGTGGGCTCGCTGGACGCGCTCGCCGAACGGCTCACCGCGCACGGCCACGAGGTGGTCTGGGACGACGACCTGCCCGGCCACCGTCGCTTCCACGCCGCCGACAACCTGGGCAACCGGCTGGAGTTCCTGGAGCCCCTCCCGGCGCCGACCGAGGCGTGAGGCGCTGCCCGTAGACTTGGGGGTCGGCCCGCACGGTGCCGACCCAACTCCTCCAAGCCCCCGGGACTGCGCTTCATGTCGCTCACGATCGGAATCGTCGGCCTGCCGAACGTCGGCAAGTCGACCCTGTTCAACGCCCTGACCAAGAACGACGTGCTGGCGGCCAACTACCCGTTCGCCACCATCGAGCCGAACGTCGGCGTCGTCGGCGTCCCGGACGCGCGGCTGGCCAAGCTCGCCGAGATCTTCGGCTCCCAGCGCATCCTCCCGGCCACCGTCGACTTCGTCGACATCGCCGGCATCGTGCGCGGCGCCAGCGAGGGCGAGGGCCTGGGCAACAAGTTCCTCGCCAACATCCGCGAGTCGGACGCGATCTGCCAGGTCGTGCGCGCCTTCACCGACCCGGACGTGGTGCACGTGGACGGCAAGGTGTCGCCCAAGGACGACATCGAGACCATCCACACCGAGCTGATCCTGGCCGACCTGCAGACCATCGAGAAGGTCCTGCCGCGGCTCCAGAAGGAGGCGCGCCTCAAGAAGGACACCGCCCCCGTGCTGGCCGCCGCCGAGGCCGCGCAGGCGGTCCTGGAGACCGGCAAGACCCTCTTCGAGGCCGGCTTCGACACCACCCCGATCCGCGACCTCCACCTGCTGACCGCCAAGCCCTTCCTCTACGTCTTCAACGTGGACGAGGCCGAGCTGGCCGACGAGGACTTCAAGAACGCCCAGCGCGAGCTGGTCGCCCCGGCCGAGGCGATCTTCCTCAACGCCAAGATCGAGTCCGAGCTGATCGAGCTCGACGACGACGAGGCCCTGGAGCTGCTCCAGTCGATGGGCCAGGAGGAGCCCGGCCTCGCCACCCTCGCCCGCGTCGGCTTCGACACCCTGGGCCTGCAGACCTACCTCACCGCAGGCCCCAAGGAGACCCGCGCCTGGACCATCAAGAAGGGTGCCACCGCCCCCGAGGCCGCCGGAGTCATCCACACCGACTTCCAGAAGGGCTTCATCAAGGCCGAGGTGATCTCCTTCGCCGACCTGGTCGAGACCGGCTCCATCGCCGAGGCCCGCTCCAAGGGCAAGGCCCGCATCGAGGGCAAGGAATACATCATGCAGGACGGCGACGTGGTGGAGTTCCGCTTCAATGTGTGAGGGTGGCTAACTTTTCGTTAGCTGATCTGTCAACTGTGCAGGTCGAATGGGGTCCACTCTCTCGGGTGTGGGCCCCTGACGTGTTCCCGTGCTGACTTGGTGCTGACTTCTCCGGGTCGACATCGCGCTGAATGCCCCGCCGGTCATCGCCGTGAGTGGTACGTTATCCGGTACCACTCCCGAAGGGTTTCCTGCCATGTCCATCACCGCGAGCGAGGCCCGCAAGGATCTCTTCCCGCTCATCAAGAAAGTCAATGACGACCACGAGGCCATCGAGATCGTCTCCAGGCACGGGAATGCCGTCCTCGTATCCGCCGAGGACTACGCCGCCCTGCGCGAGGGCTCCTATCTGCTGCGCTCGCCCGCCAATGCCCGCCGCCTGCTCAAGGCGTACGAAAACGCCCTCGGCCGTGTCGGCCTCGCCGAGCGCGAGCTGATCGACCCCGATGCGGCGGATGCGGGGCAGGGCGCCGCGTGAGGCTCGTCTTCGAGGATCAGGGCTGGGAGGACTACGCGTCCTGGCTCAAGAGCGACCGCAAGATGCTCGCCCGGATCAACAAGCTCATCGAGGACGCCCGCCGTGATCCCTTCGCCGGGACCGGCAAGCCCGAGCCGCTGAAGTACCACCTGGCCGGCGCCTGGTCACGGCGGATCGATGACGAGCACCGCCTCGTCTACCTGGTCACGGATGAGGAGATCATCATCCTCGCCGCCCGCTATCACTACTGATCGTCCTCTGCCGAACGTCGTCCCACCGTGCTGACTCTGTACTGACTTGGGCCGCTGGAATCGACGTTTCCGCAGGTCAGGGCAGAGCTATTGACGTTCCGCTGCAACGTGTGACCGGTGCCGGGCGGGACGGGCCTGGCCTTTCGGGGCCGGGTCCGTCGTGTTGCGGTGGAGCCGGGGGAGTGGTACCTGGCGGCCGGGGAGCGGGGTGACGTGCTGGTCGTCCAACTGCCGGACGGTGTCCGGGGGTTGCTGCTCGATGCCACCTGCATTGAGCGTGACGGCGACCAGGCGGCCGCCCCGGTCACGGGTGGACGGTGACGGTGATGACGCCGTCCGGGGCGGCGGTCACGGTGACACCGTCGAGGGTGTCGGTGTGGGCGTCCGGGTGGTGGGCGGCGGCGCGGGGGCCGATGCCGATGACGCGGATGCCGGCTGCCCGGGCGGCCGCGATCCCGGCGTCGGAGTCCTCGAAGGCGAGGCAGTCGGCGGGGGCGAAGCCGAGGGCGGCGGCGCCCTTGAGGAAGCCCTCCGGGTCGGGCTTGCTGGCGCCGACGGACTCGGCGGTCACCAGGACGGGCGGCAGCGGCAGGTCGGCGGCGGCCATCCGGACCCGGGCGAGCGGCTGGTCGGCGGAGGTGACCAGGGCGTGCGGCAGGGCGGCCAGGGTGGCGAGGAAGGCGGCGGCGCCGGGGACGGGGACGACGCCGTCGGTGTCGGCGCGCTCGGTGGCGAGCATCCGCTCGTTGTCGGCGAGGTTGAGCTCCACCGGGCGGTCGGGCAGCAGTGCGGCCATGGTCGCGTGGCCCTGGCGGCCGTGGGCGACGGCCAGGACGGCGGCCGGGTCGAGGCCCTGCTGCTCGGCCCAGCGGTGCCAGCAGCGCTCGACCACGGCGTCGGAGTTGACCAGGGTGCCGTCCATGTCGAGAAGGAAGGCGCGCGTGGTCAGCTGGATGGGGGTGGCGGGCATGGAGCGGCTCCTCGCGGGCGCGGCGAATGGACGACGCAGAGCTGAGTCGTTTGTTCCATAAGGATACAAAAGATCAGCCGAGCAGGTGGGCGTTGACCGCGCGGGCCTCCTCGGCGAGCTCCGGCAGCTCCACCACCTCGACTCCGGCCGCCGCGAGCAGGGCCGTGCCCTGGCAGTCGGCGACGAACAGGTCCGGCTCGCGCCAGGCCACCACCACCCGTGGCACACCCGCCGCGATGAGCAGCCGGGCGCACGGCACCGGCCGCGAGGCGCGCTGTCCGCAGGGTTCCAGCGAGCTGTAGACGGTCGCCCCGCGCAGTCGCGGGTCGCCGGCCGGGAGCTTGCCGAGGGCCGCCTCCTCGGCGTGGTCGTGCGCGTCGGCCTCCCGGCTGTAGCCCTCCGCCAGCACCTCGCCGTCGGCGCCGACGATCACCGCGCCGACCGAGAAGGCCGTCCCGGACGGCGGGCAGCGGCGGGAGAGTTCGACGGCCCGGCGCAGGTGGTCGAGGTCGGTGGTCACGGGGCGGGCTCCTTCGGGGCGTACCTGAGCAGGACGACGTCGCCCACCGTACGTGCCTCCAGCAGGCGCATCCGCCGGGCCGGGCCGCCCGGGAACGCGGCGGGCCGGACGAACCGCGGCGCCTCGACCTGGCCGACCAGCAACGGGGCGACCACCAGCTGGAGCTCGTCCGCCAGGCCCTGGGCCAGGAACTGGGTGTGCACGCCGCCGCCGCCCTCGACCATCAGTCGGCGCACCCCGCGCGCGCCCAGGTCGTCCAGCACCGCACCGGGGTCCACCGCGCCGCCGAGCGTGACCACCTCGGCCAGCCCGTCCAGGCGGGGTCGCAGCACCGCCGCGCCGGTGTCCGTGGTGTAGGCGAGCTTGGCGCCGCCGGTGTGCCAGAAGCGCAGGCTCGCGTCGAGCGCGCCGCTCGCGCTGAGCGTCACCTTCAGTGGGTACTCGGTGTGGCCGGCCGCGAGTCGGGCGGCCCGGCGGGCGGGGTCGTTGACCAGCAGGCGCGGGTTGTCGGCGCGCAGCGTGTTGCCGCCGACCAGGATCGCGTCGGCGGCCGCGCGCTCCGCGTCGACCCGGTCGAAGTCGGCCTGGTTGGAGAGCAGCAGGCGGTCGGGGGAGGCGTCGTCGAGGTGGCCGTCGAGGGACATCGCGGCGCTCAGCAGGACGAAGGGGCGCTGGCCGGGCATGGCGGGGACCGTTCTGTCGGGGGCGCCTCCACGGTACGGCCGGCGGGGGTGGCGCGACCGGCAGGTGGTCGACATGTGAGACGAATCTTCTCGGCATTCGGAACGTCCGGTAGCGTCGAAGACGTCGCGGAAACCGACCACGCCCCAGGGGGATCCCATGACCGGACAGCAGTCCGCCGTCTACACGCACGGCCACCAGGAGGCCGTACTGCGCTCGCACCGCTCCCGGACGGCCGCCGACTCGGCCGCCTACCTGCTGCCCGAACTGCGGTCCGGGCAGGCGCTGTTGGACATCGGCTGCGGGCCCGGCACGATCACCGCCGACCTGGCCGAGCTGGTCGGCCCGGGCGGGCGGGTGGTGGCCGTGGACACCTCCGCCGAGGTGCTGGAGCTGGCCGCCGCGTACGTGGCCGGGCGCGGCCTGTCGAACGTCGTGTTCGAGGTCGCCGACGTCCACGGACTGCCCTACGCGGACGGCGAGTTCGACGTGGTGCACGCCCATCAGGTGCTGCAGCACGTGGCCGACCCGGTGGCCGCGCTGCGCGAGATGCGCCGGGTGGTGGCGCCGGGCGGCGTGGTCGCGGTGCGGGACGTCGACTACGCGTCGATGACCTGGTTCCCCGAAGTGCCCTCGCTGGACAGCTGGTTGGAGCTGTACGAGCGGATCGCCCGGGCCAACGGCGGCGAGCCGGACGCCGGGCGGCGGCTGCTGTCCTGGGCGCGGGCGGCGGGCTTCGCCGACATCGCGGCGACCGCCACCACCTGGACGTACGCGACGCCCGAGCAGCGCGCCTGGTGGGGTGGGATGTGGGCGGACCGGGTCACCGGTTCCACGATCGGCCGGGCGGCGGTGGAGCGGGGCTTCGCGGACCGGGCCGAACTGGAGCGGATCGCGGCCGGCTGGCAGGAGTGGAGTGCCGCCGGGGACGGCTGGTTCTCCATGCTGCACGGCGAGATCCTGGCACGCGGCTGACCGGGGGCCGGGGACGACCGGCGGCGAGGCGGGGGCGGGCGAAACGGTCGCGCGGGCGTTCGGAAAGATCAGGTAAAGTCGCGCGTCCGCTCGTACCGGGTCCGTTCGGGCCCGTCCGGCCCGCTGCTGGAGGGGCGAGCGGACGAGTCGAACTGCCGAGTTGATGCCCGTACCGGCGGGCCGGGGGAGTGCACGTGTCCAAGCCTGAGTCCGCGCCGCCCGTGCCGTCCGTGCCGTCCGTGCCGCCCGCGCCGGGGCCGGAGTCGCCCGCGGTCGATCTCCACAAGCCGGCCCACGAGGCCGAGCCGGCGGACCAGGCCGAGCAAGTCGAGCAGGCCACGGCACCCGTCGCACCCGCCGCACCCGCACCCGCCAACCCCTGGTCCGCGCCCACCCCGTCGCTGGCGCCGCCCCAGCCGCCGCCCCCGCCGCTGCCCGCCGGCGGCTGGGCGTCGGTGCCCCCCGCCGTGCAGGCCGGCTTCCAGCCCGGCTTCTACGCCCCGGCCGCCGCCACCGTCACCAACGGCTTCGCCGTCGCCGCCCTGGTGACCGGCCTGGTCGCGGCGGCGCCGGTGGCCCTGGTCCTCGGCATCGTCGCGCTGGTCCAGATCAACCGCCGCAAGGAGCGCGGCTTCGGGATGGCCGTGACCGGCCTGGTCCTCGGCGTGGTCGGCACGCTGCTGTTCTCCCTCGCGCTGGCCGGATCGACCTTCGAGCCCGACGGGAGCGGCCGGCTCGCCCTGCCCCCGAAGGCTCCGGCCGGCTCGGTCGCCTGGGCCGCGCTGAAGTCCGGGGACTGCTACAACACCCCCGAGAACGGCAGCCGGACCGACCCCGAGGGCGGCGACGAGACGCTGTACTGGGTCCGCCGGGTGCCGTGCTCGGTACCGCACCACGGCGAGGTGGCCGGCACCGTCCGGA
The DNA here is from genome assembly GCF_029894125.1 of Kitasatospora sp. MAA19. Taxonomy (GTDB): domain Bacteria; phylum Actinomycetota; class Actinomycetes; order Streptomycetales; family Streptomycetaceae; genus Kitasatospora. The sequence continues at coordinate 394,292 of NZ_JARXYZ010000004.1, read as the reverse complement.
TCCCGGCGAGCGAGGGTCCGTCCTACCCGGGCGAGGCCAGGGTCCGCGAGCTGGCCGCCGAGCTGTGCCGCAAGGTGCTCGACGACTACGCCCTCGACCAGTGGGCGATCCCGGACGGCATGGACGACGTCTACCTCTACCCGACCCGGGGCAACTGGAGGTCCGGCGACCGGAGCGTCACCTGCGCGTTCGAGGACGGCGACGCCGAGCACCGGGGGACGGTCCGCACCGACCGGGGCAGCCTGAACTCCGCCCAGCTGACGTACCTGGAGGCGGTGCGAGGCTTCAACGACACCTACGGGAGCCAGCCGAGCAAGGGCTTCGCCGAGGCGTCGTCCGAGTACCGGGACTGGGCCCGGCGGATGGCCGCCGCCTCTCACGCGGAGGCCGCGGCGCTGAACAAGGAGCCGGCGGTGTGGCCGGCCGAGGTCAAGCCGACGATCGGCAAGCTGGCGGCGGCCCAGGAGACGGCCGCCGCCGCGTGGGACGCCGCGGCCGCCGGCGCCGACCTGGAGGGCGACGTCCGGCGGGCCCGGGCACTGGTGACCAGGACGGTGCCGCTCAGCGTCGAGATCCGGCGCGGGCTCGGGCTCTCCACCGGCGAGCAGGTGCCCGACCTCCAGGTCTGATCCGCCGACGGCTTCGGTGCGCCGGCGGGCTCACCCCGCCTCCGCACCGGGTTACCCGCCGTTAACCGCGCCCGTACCTGCCGGTAGCGAGCCGCGCGTAGCGTCGCGAGGGCGGATCCCCGGCCCGACCCCCACGCAGGCCGGGGATACGCTCCCCGCCATGAGCGCCTATCGGGTGATGCGGCAGGACGACAACGGCAACCGCTTCCTGGTCGCCACCGGGCTGGAGCGCGCCGAGGCGCAGCGGCTGGCGGCCGAGTTCGAGGCCCGCGGCCACAAGCAGCTGTACTGGGTCGAGACCGACCCCGGCGAGGGCCCGGGTGCCGACGGCGGACGGCCGGGCACGCCGACGTCCTAGGGTCGCGGAGGCCATAGGGTCGGGCCATGGACAAGGCCGCCGAGACCCCCGCCGAGACCCCCGTCGAAACCCCCGCCGAGCCCCGGATCGTCGTCGGCGGCGCCCTCATCCACCGGGGCCGGGTGCTCGCCGCCCGGCGCAGCGCGCCTGCGGCCGTGGCGGGGCGCTGGGAGTTCCCGGGCGGGAAGGCCGAGCCCGGTGAGACCGAGGCGCAGGCGCTGGAGCGGGAGCTGCTGGAGGAGCTGGGCGTCCAGGCCCGGGCGCTGGAGCGGCTGCCGGGGGTGTGGAGCGTCCGGCCGGGCCTGGAGCTGCGGTTCTGGGCGGCGGAGCTGCTGGCCGGCGACCCCCGCCCGCTGGAGGACCACGACGAGCTGCGCTGGCTCGGCCCGGCCGAGCTGGACAGCGTCGACTGGATCGAGCACGACCGGGACGTCCTGCCGCACATCGCGCGGTTGCTCGGTGCCTGAAGCGCCTGAAGCCCCTCAAGTGCCTGAAGCGTCCGAAGCGCCCGAAGCCCCCGTGTGCCCGCATCGGGCCGCGCGTGCCGGTGTGCGACGCGCACCGTACGGGGTAGGTCAATCGGACAAGAGGACCTGACGGCCGGGATAGCCTGGGTCCTGCTGGGTATGTCGCGTTTCGGCACTATTCGTCACCATCGGTGAGCCGTCCCAGCCGGCTACGCCGATCCCGACCAGAGCCGGAGGCCCCGTCGGTGTCGAGTACCGGGAACGGCGGCGGGAGAGCACGGCGGACAGGTGCCGCGGGCGGCGCAGCCGCGCGCGCCCGGCTGCGCCGTGGCGCCCACCCGGCCGCCCCGCAGTCCTCGGCCGCCCCGCAGCCGGTCGGCCGCCGCCGGGACACCGCCGACGCCCCGCGGCCCGCCCCGCCGGCGCCGACCCCGGCCGCCCCGGACCCGGGCGCCCCGCCCGGCCTGCGCAGCCGTCCGGCCCGGCCGTTCCCCGGCGGGCCGTCCGACGCCGCGCACGGCCTCGGCGCGCCGCCCGAGGGCAGCCTGCTCGACCTGCTGAAGGTCGCCATCGCGATCCTGGACACCGCAGGCCGGGTGGTGCTCTGGAGCCCGGCCGCCGAGGAACTGCTCGGCTGGCCGAACGAGCTGCTGGTCGGCCGCCGGATCGACGACCTGATCCCCGACCAGGAGCAGGTCGCCCGGATCCGGGCCGCGATCCAGGACACCCTGCGCCACGGCCGCTGGGCGGGCAACGCCGAACTGCGCGACCGGAACGGCGTGCCGGTCGCGGTGGACGCCCGGGTCTCCCTCCTGGTGGACGGCGACGGCACCCCGTTCCTGCAGGTCAACATGGCCGAGGCGGCCGCCGTCCGGGCCGTTGAGCGCGACCTCGCCGTCCGCGACGCGCTGTTCGAGCAGTCCCCGCTGGGCATCGCTATCATGGACACCGACCTGCGCTACACCGCCGTCAACCAGACCCTGGCCGAGATGAACGGTGTCGCCCTGGCGGACCACGTCGGCCGGACCACCGGCGAGACCCTGCCCGAGCGGGCCGCCGACGAGATCACCGCCATCCAGCGCCAGGTGCTGGCCACCGGCGAGCCGGTCATCGACGTCACCCTCGCCTCCCCGGTCACCGCCCGCTCCGGCTACCGCTCGATCTCCTACAGCCGGATGACCGACCGCTCCGGCCGGGTGCTCGGCATCTCCGGCACCGTGATGGACGTGACCGAGCGCTACCGGGCCGTCGCCAAGGTCGAGCACGCCCGGCGCCGGCTCTCGCTGCTCAACGAGTTCGGCTCCCGGGTCGGCGACCTGCTCGACGCGTCCCGGATCGCCCAGGAACTCGCCAGCTCCGTCGTCCCCCGGCTCACCGACCACTCCGCGGTGATCCTGCTGCAGGCCGTCGCGCACGGCGACGACCTGCCCCGGCACGGCCACGACCGCCGCACCTCGCTGCTCCAGCTCGGCACCGCCTCCGTCCAGGACGGCCCCGAGGTCGAGGTGATGCTCCGCCGCGGCGCCCGGATCACCTTCGCCGAGGACTCCGCCTGCGGCCGGGTGCTGCGCACCGGCGTCCCCGAGCTGCTCTCCGGCGCCGACCAGCTCGACGACGTGACGTACTCCGGCGACCCGAAGATGCAGGCCGCCCACGACCTGGGCGTGCACTCCATGCTGGTCGTCCCGCTGCGCGCCCGCGGCATCGTGATCGGGCTGCTGCTGGTCAGCCGGGCCGGCTACCGGGAGGGCTTCGACCGGGACGACCTGGCCTTCACCGTCGAGCTGGCCGACCGGGCCGGCAGCTCGCTGGACAACGCCCGCCTCTACGCCCGCGAGCGCACCGCCGCGCTCACCCTCCAGCGCACCCTGCTCCCGCAGCAGGTCCCGCAGCCAACCGGCGTCGAGGTCGCCTACCGGTACGTGCCCGGCAGCAGCGGCACCGAGGTCGGCGGCGACTGGTTCGACGTCATCCCACTGCCCGGCGACCGCACCGCGCTGGTGGTCGGCGACGTGATGGGCCACGGTCTGCGGGCCGCCGCCACCATGGGACGGCTGCGCACCGCCGTCCGGGTGCTGGCCGCCCTCGACCTGCCGCCGGACGTCCTGCTGCGGCACGTCCACGAGCTGGCCGACGACCTGGCCCAGGGGCCGGACGAGGCGCTGCTCGCCACCTGCGTCTACGCGGTGTTCGACCCGGGGACGGCCAAGCTGACCGTCGCCAAGGCCGGGCACATCCCGCCGGTCCTGGTGGTGCCGGGCGGGGAGGACGGGGAGCCGACCCGGACCGGCGGCCCGCTGCCCGGCGGCGTCGGCCGGATCCTCGACCTGCCCTCGGGCGCCCCGCTGGGCGTCGGCGGCGTCCCGTTCGAGTCCGTCGAACTGAAGATCCCCGAGGGGAGCCTGCTCGCGCTCTGCACCGACGGACTGGTCGAGTCCCGGGACAAGGACCTCGACGTCGGCCTCGGCCGGCTGGTCACCGTGCTGCAGGACCCGCACGCCTCCATCCAGGCCGCCTGCGAGGCCGTGCTCGACACCATGGAGCAGGGCCGCGAGCCGGACGACGTCGCACTGCTGCTGGCCCGGCTCGGCCACGGCCAGGCCGGCACCCCGACGGCCGGCTGGACCCTGCCGGCCGAGCCCACCGCCGTGTCCCGGGCCCGCCGGCTGGTCCGCTCCACGCTCGCCGAGTGGAACATCGAGGAGCTCACCGACACCGCCGAGCTGCTGGTCAGCGAGCTGGTCACGAACGCCGTCCGGTACGCGAGCGCCCCCATCGGCGTCCGGCTGACGCTCGGTGAGACGCTGCTGGTCGAGATCTCCGACCCGCTGCCCGACCCGCCCCGGGAGCGGCACGCGGCCGAGGCCGACGAGGGCGGCCGGGGCCTGGAACTGGTCCGCCGCCTGGCGCTGCGCTGGGGCGCCCGGGCCGAGGGCATCGGCAAGGTGGTCTGGTTCGAGCAGGCGTTGCCGGGTAATGAGCCCGACGAACTGTGAGCGGGCGCATGAGCTGGACGGGAGGCGAGGGGGACGGGGCTGCACATGCCAGCAGGCGGTCAGGGGGAGCGCGCGCTCCGGAAGGGGGCGCGAGCGTGGCATTGTGGTTGCGCGGGCGGTAGGACAAAAACCTTCGCCCGATCTGATGTTGTGATGTTGAGGGCGTGTGAACGTACCCCTCGATGATGAATACTCGGTCTTCTCGACATCCGGACGGTCGCGGGTTGGAGGGGTCGGTCCGTTGAACAGCACCCCGGCGCGGAATGCGCCGAGTAGCAGCGGTCATGCCGCCGTGCCCGGGCAGGCCGGTTCACCGCACCTGCCCGGCCCGGCGTCGCCGCCGGGCGCCGACACCGCGGGCGGCGGCCGCACCGCCCAACCGCTGGCCGACGCCCACCCGTGGGGCGCCGGCGACCCCGGCTCGATCTACGACTACATCCGGGTCGCCACCTTCGCGATCGGCCCCGACGGCCGGATCAGCCAGTGGAGCGAGCGCGCCGCCGAGTTCTTCGGCGTCCCCGCCCCCGACGCCGTCGGCGCCGACCCGATCACCACCTTCGTCCCCCGTGAACTCTGGCAGCGCGGCCGCGCCCGGCTGGAACGCACCCTGGCCGGCGAGGAGTGGGTCGGCACCGCCCCCTACCGGGACGCCGCGGGCGGCGAGGGCCTCGCCGAGCTCTACCTGATGCCCGACAGCGCCCTGCCCACCGCCGGCGCCACCTGTCTGGCCGTCGACCTCGGCCGGCTGCGCCGGATCGAGACCGATCTCGCCGCCTCCGAGGCCGTCTTCGGGCAGACCCCCACCGGCTTCATCCTCTTCGACGACCGGCTGCGCCTGCAGCGGGTGAACGATGCCTTCGCCTCCGGCATGGGCCTGGTCCCCACCGACCTCGAAGGCCTCACCCCGCACGACCTCTTCCCGCCGTCCGAGGCCGACCGCCTCACCGCCGCCCTGCGCAAGGTCCTCGCCACCGGCGAACCCGTCTTCGACCTGCGCTTCCACGGCGCCGTCCCCACCCGCGAGGGCAACCGACTCTGGGCCGTCTCGCTGTACCGCCTCAACGGCGCGGCCGGACAGCCGATGGGCGTCGCCGGGCAGGTCTCCGACGTCACCAGCCGGCACGTCGCCGAGCGCGAGGCCGACGGCGTGCGCCGCAACCTCGCCCTGCTCAACGAGGCCAGCGCGCACATCGGCTCCACCCTCGACCTGGAGACCACCGCCAAGGAACTGCTCGACGTCGTCGTCCCGCCGTTCTGCGACCTCGCCACCGTCGACCTCTACACCGCGCTGCTCTCCGGCGAGACCGTCCCCAGCGCCGGCCGGCTCGGCGACACCGTGCTCACCGACGGCAGCGGCGAACTGCGCCGGGTCGCCGTCTCCAGCGTCATCGGCGGCGCCTCCTCGGTGCTCGGCTCGGTCACCGGCCTGCCCATCGCCGAAGCCGGCGGCACCCTCTGTTACCCGCGCCGCTCCCCGCACGCCCGGGCGCTGCGCACCGGCCGCAGCGTCATCCCCGAGCCCGGGCGCGACCCGCTGCTGCGCTCCACCCTGATCGTCCCGCTGGTCGCCCGCGACCAGGTGCTCGGCCTCGTCCAGCTCTCCCGTGCGATCGGCAGCGAGCCCTTCGACGCCCGCGACGTCGCCATCGCCGAGGAGCTCGTCGCCCGCGCCGCCGTCTGCATCGACAACGCCCGGCTCTACCGCCGCGAGCACGAGCGCGCCCTGATCCTCCAGCGCAGCCTGCTGCCCCCGGGCAACCCGGCCGCCAGCGGCCTGGAGATCGCCTGCCGCTACCTGCCCAGCAACAACAACACCGAGGTCGGCGGCGACTGGTTCGACGTCATCCCGCTGCCCGGCAACCGCACCGCCCTGGTCATCGGCGACGTGATGGGCCGCGGCCTGCGCGCCGCCGTCGCGATGGGCCAGCTGCGCACCGCCGTCCGCACCCTCGCCATGCTCGACCTGGAGCCCGGCGAGGTGCTCACCGCCCTCGACGAGATCGCCCGCGGCCTCGGCGGCGACACCGTGCCGGCCGGCCCGCCCACCCCGTACGGCCGGCTCACCTCGGCCGCCGACGAGGAGGCCCGTGAGGTCTACCTGGCCACCTGCGTCTACGCGGTCTACGACGCCGTCACCCGGCGCTGCTGGATCGCCAACGCCGGCCACCTGCCGCCCGTCCTGCTCGGCCCCGGCGAACCCGCCCGGATGCTCGACGTCCCGCCCGGCCTGCCGCTCGGCGTCGGCGGCGAGCCCTTCGAGGAGGTCGAGCTGACCCTCCCGGACGGCGCCGTCCTCGGCCTGTACACCGACGGCCTGGTGGAGAGCCGCAAGCACCAGCTGGACGAGGGCCTGCGTGCCTTCCGCACCGCGCTGTCCGCCGAGGGCAAGGGCCTCGAAGACCTCTGCGACCACGTCCTCGGCGAGCTCAACCCGCACCACGGCGAGGACGACATCGCCCTGCTGATGGCCAAGGTGCACGCCTTCCCCGAGGACGCCGTCGGGAACTGGTTCCTGCCGCCCGAGCCCACCTCCGTCGCCAAGGCCCGCGAGCTGGCCTGCAGCTGGCTGCTGACCCGCGGCCTGGACGAACTCGTCGACACCACCGAGCTGCTGGTCAGCGAACTGGTCACCAACGCGCTCAAGCACGGCCGGGGCGAGATCCGGCTGCGGCTGCTGCGCGAGCGCGGCCTGGTCTGCGAGGTCTGGGACGACGGCTACGCCCAGCCCCGGCAGCGGCGCGCCCAGGAGACCGACGAGGGCGGGCGCGGCCTGCAGCTGGTCAGCCTGCTGGCCGAGCGCTGGGGCAGCCGGCGCACGCCCAAGGGCAAGATCGTCTGGTTCGAGCTGGCGCTTTAGCCAGGGCCCGTCCCGAGCCCGCGGGATCGGCCGTCCGGGTGCAGTCGCCCGGCGGTCCGCCGTGTCGGGCCGGGCCCGGCGCCCCGGTCGGCGTTGCATGGCCGCCATGCGCGTCCGCCAGCTCACCACCGCAGCCGCCGCGCTGCTGCTCGCCGCCGGCCTCGGCGGCTGTTCCGACGACCCGGCCCCGGTCCGTCCCCCCGGGCCCGCCCCGGCCCCGGCCGACCCCACCGCCGGCACCGGGGACGTCCGGCCCGCCGACCGTGCCGCCGTACGGAGCGGCGGCACGCTGCGCTGGGCCGTGGACGGCCTCCCGACCACGTTCAACGTCTACCAGGGCGCCGCGACCGCCGACTCGGCGCTGCTCGCACACGCGCTCTACCCCTCGCTGTTCCGGCCGGACGACCACGGCCGGCTCGTCCCCGACCCGGACTACCTGGCCGGCGCCGAGTCCACCCCGCCCGGGCAGCAGCCCCAGGTCGTCACCTACCGGCTCAACCCGCACGCGGTCTGGAGCGACGGCACCCCGCTCTCGGCCGCCGATCTCACCGCCCAGCGGGCCGCCCTCTCCGGCCTCGACCCGGCCTACCAGGGCGGCCGCCCGGCCGGGTACGACGCCATCGACTCGATCGCCCAGGGCGCCGACCCGCACGAGGTCCGGGTGACCTTCCGACGCCCGTACGCCGAATGGCGCTCGCTGTTCGGCCCGCTCTACCCGGCGGCCGAGACGGCCACCCCGGACGCCTTCAACCAGGCGCTCACCGGCGGAGGCCACCTGAGCGCCGGGCCGTACACCGTCTCCGGGTACGACGCCGCGGCCGGGCGGGTCAGCCTCTCCCGCAACCCGCTGTGGTGGGGCGACCCGCCGAAGACCGACCGGATCGACTTCCTCGCCACGCCGCCCGAGCAGCGGCTGGACGCGCTCGACGAGGATCGGCTGGACATCGTCCCGCTCACCACGGCGGTGGACCGGGCGGTGCCCGCGCCCCCCACCAGCTCGCCGGCCGCCTCCGGCACACCGACCGCCGCCGCGGCGCCGCCGGCCGCCGCGCCCGAGGCCGCGACGGCGGCCCTGCAGCGGGCCGAGTCGTTGCACGGCGTCACCGTGCACCGGGCCGTCGGGGCCTCGCTCACCCAGCTCACCCTCAACGCCGCCCGCGCCCCGCTCACCGACCCGGCCCTGCGGCTCGCCCTCTCCCGCGCCGTCGACCGGCGGCGGATCGCCGACGCCGCGCTCACCCCGCTCGGCCTGCCCGGCGCCCCGATCGGCAGCCACCTGCTCGCCGGCGACCAGGACGGCTACCGCGACAACAGCGCGGCCGCCGGCCCGGCCGACGCCGACCGGCTGCTCGACGAGGCGGGCTGGAAGCGGCCCGCCGGCGGCGGCCCCCGGACCAAGGACGGCAAGGAGCTCAGCCTCACCCTGCTCGTCCCGGCCGACTCCGCGACCGCCAAGCGCACCGCCGACGCGCTCACCGCCAACCTCGCCGAGTCCGGCGTCGCGGTGAAGACGGCGACCGCGCCCACCGAGACCTTCGTCCAGGACCACCTGGCCGCCGGGGAGTACGACCTGGCCCTGTTCTCCTGGCCCGCCGGCACCAGCCCGGCGGGCGAACAGCGGCCCGTCTACGCCAAGCCCCGGCCCGACGCCGACGGCGTCCTCGACCACGGCACCAACTACGCCCGCAGCGGCACCGAGGAGATCGACCGGCTGTTCGACCGCGCCGGCGCCGAACTCGACCCGGGCGCCCGGCTCGGCCTGCTCCAGGAGGCGGACGTCCGGATCTGGCAGCTCGGGCACTCGGTGCCGCTCTACCAGCGGCCCGAGCTGGTCGGCGTCCGGGCGGGCGTCGCCGGTGCGGGGGTCTGGGGGTACGGCTGGCCGCGCTTCCAGGACGTGGGGTGGAACGCCTAGGGCCGTCCTCGAATCACCCGCCGAATCCCGGCGCAGGGGGAACGGCGGGTGACGAGCGGGTGACCGATCTGTGATCTTGATCCCGCCCGACCTGCTCGTTTCTGCTCACCTGGGCGCTTCCCCGTACGATAGGAGGAAGCCGAGGCATGTCCGTTGCCCGGCGGGTGGACCGGTAGTAGCAGGCGGAACGGGCGGCGGCGATCCAGTGGGATCGCAGGTCGGCGTCTCGCGGCCGGGCGCCGCAACCCACGATTCCGGGAGAATCCGCAAGGCATGCCCACGCGCAACGACATCCGTAACGTCGCTATCGTCGCCCACGTCGACCACGGCAAGACCACCCTGGTCGACGCCATGCTGAAGCAGGCCGGTGCCTTCGCCGCCCACCAGCACCTGGACGACCGGATGATGGACTCCAACGACCTGGAGCGCGAGAAGGGCATCACCATTCTCGCGAAGAACACCGCGGTCAAGTACCACCCCAAGGATGGTGGCGCGCCCATCACCATCAACATCATCGACACCCCGGGCCACGCCGACTTCGGTGGCGAGGTCGAGCGCGGTCTGTCGATGGTGGACGCGGTCGTCCTGCTGGTCGACGCCTCCGAGGGCCCGCTGCCGCAGACCCGCTTCGTGCTCCGCAAGGCGCTCACCGCCCGCCTGCCCGTCATCCTCTGCATCAACAAGACGGACCGCCCGGACTCCCGGATCGACGAGGTCATCAACGAGACCTACGACCTGTTCCTGGACCTGGACGCGGACGAGGACCAGATCGAGTTCCCGATCGTCTACGCCTGTGCCCGTGACGGCGTCGCCTCGCTGACCAAGCCGGAGAACGGCACCGTCCCGGCCGACAGCGACTCGCTGGAGCCGTTCTTCTCCACCATCCTGGAGCACGTCCCGGCTCCGACCTACGACGAGGACGCCCCGCTCCAGGCGCACGTCACCAACCTGGACGCCGACAACTTCCTCGGCCGTATCGCGCTCTGCCGAGTCGAGCAGGGCGAGCTGCGCAAGGGCCAGCAGGTCGCGTGGATGAAGCGTGACGGCTCGGTCCAGCAGGTCAAGATCACCGAGCTGCTGATGACCGAGGCGCTCACCCGCAAGCCGGCCGAGGTGGCGGGCCCCGGTGACATCTGCGCCGTCGCCGGTATCCCCGAGATCATGATCGGCGAGACCCTGGCGGACCTCGAGAACCCGATCGCGCTGCCGCTGATCACGGTCGACGAGCCGGCCATCTCCATGGTCATCGGTACCAACACCTCGCCGCTGGTCGGCAAGGGCGGCAAGGGCCACAAGGTCACCGCCCGCATGGTGAAGGACCGCCTGGACAAGGAGCTGATCGGTAACGTCTCGCTCCGCGTGCTGCCGACCGAGCGTCCGGACGCCTGGGAGGTCCAGGGCCGTGGCGAGCTGGCGCTGGCCATCCTGGTCGAGACCATGCGCCGGGAGCTCTTCGAGCTGACCGTCGGCAAGCCTCAGGTCGTCACCAAGGTCATCAACGGCAAGACCCACGAGCCGGTCGAGCGGATGACCATCGACAGCCCCGAGGAGTACCTCGGCGCGGTCACCCAGCTGATGGCGACCCGCAAGGGCCGCATGGAGACCATGACGAACCACGGCTCCGGCTGGGTCCGCATGGAGTTCATCGTCCCGTCGCGCGGCCTGATCGGCTTCCGGACGCAGTTCCTGACCGACACCCGCGGCACCGGCATCGCGCACTCCATCTTCGAGGGTCACGAGCCGTGGTTCGGCGAGCTCCGGATGCGCAACAACGGCTCGCTGGTGGCCGACCGCGCGGGCGTCGTGACGCCGTTCGCGATGATGGGCATCCAGGAGCGCGGCACGCTCTTCGTCGAGCCCACCACCGAGGTGTACGAGGGCATGATCGTCGGCGAGAACTCGCGCCAGGACGACATGGACATCAACATCACCAAGGAGAAGAAGCTCACCAACATGCGTGCGGCCTCCTCCGACACCACTGAGAACCTGGTGCCGCCGCGCAAGCTCTCGCTGGAGCAGTCGCTGGAGTTCTGCCGCGAGGACGAGTGCATCGAGGTGACTCCGGAGACGGTTCGCATCCGTAAGGTCGTCCTGGACCAGAAGGAGCGCGGCCGCACCGCCTCGCGCGCCAAGAAGGCATGATCCGGACGGATTGACCGGCCATTGGCCGGAATGCTTCGCCCCCCTTTCCCATGGAGAGGGGGGCGAACTTTTTCAACTACTCCAAGTTGTCGACGCGGGTATTAACGGAATAGCGCTCATCACGCCCAGGTGTCCGCTGAGCGAACGTGACAGTTCGTCATTCATGACGACTGTCCGTTTGGTGCCTGTCTGGCTATGTCTCATATGTCCGGTTTTCGAAACTTACCGACTGTTCATGTGACCTAATTGAGATCGTCACTGGTCACTTTCGTGTCCGTGCGTGACGGATAGTGGGTGCAGTCAGGCTCGGGTCAAGGGTGAACGCGCAGGGGTGCGCGCCGAAACCACGAGCGCGGACGGCATAGCGGGTCCGGTGACAACCGTCCGCGATGCCCTCCTCGTTGCAACGTCGAATTCAGGAGGCACACCGATGCGTGGTGGGAGCCAGGCCAAGTGGGTTGTCGCAGCTGTTGCTGTCGCCCTTGCCGCGACTGCTTGTAGCAGTGGCGGTTCCACCGGTGGGAGCAGCTCCGATGGCGCTGCGGTCAACGCCCAGGGCGTCTTCAGCTACCAGAGCGGCGAGCCGCAGCGCCCGCTGCAGCCGGCCAACGCCATGGAGAACCAGGGCGGCCGCATCGTCAAGCAGCTCTTCCAGGGCCTCGTCGACTACGACCCCGCCACCGGCGCCCTGCGCAACCAGGTGGCCGACAAGATCGAGACCACTGACGCCAAGAACTACACCGTCACCCTGAAGTCCGGCTGGACTTTCCACGACGGCACCCCGGTGACCGCCCAGTCCTTCGTGAAGTCCTGGAACTGGTCGGCCAACACCAAGAACAACCAGATCAACTCGGACTGGTTCTCCGACATCGTCGGCTACGACGCCGTGCACCCGGAGAAGGGTGACCCGACCGCCGACAGCATGTCCGGCCTGAAGGTCATCGACGACACGCACTTCACCATCGAGCTGAGCAACCCGGTCTCGTACTTCACGTACAAGCTCGGTTACTCGGCCTTCTACCCGCTGCCGGAGGGCTTCTTCGCCGACCCGGCGGGCTACGGCCAGAAGCCGATCGGCAACGGCCCCTACAAGTTCGTGTCGTGGGAGCACAACAAGGCCATCACCCTGGCCGCCTTCGACAAGTACGCGGGCACGAACAAGGCCAAGAACGGCGGCGTCGTCTTCCGGAACTACACCTCCGGTGAGGCCGCGTACAAGGACCTGATGTCGGACACCCTCGACGTCCTTGACCAGGTCGACTCGACCGACCTGCCCAAGTACAAGGACGACCTGGGCAAGCGCGCGGTCGACCAGCCGCAGGGCGCCATCCAGAACATCTCCTTCGCGCTGTACAACGCCGACTGGAGCGCGCCGGAGAAGGCCAAGGTCCGCCAGGGCCTGTCGATGGCCATCGACCGCGACACCATCACCAAGACCGTGCTGAACGGCACGCGTCAGCCTGCCGACGCGTTCGTGGCGCCCGGCGTCATGGGCTTCAAGGCCGGCAGCTGCGGCGACGCCTGCAAGTACGACCCGGCCAAGGCCAAGCAGCTGATCGCCGAGGGCAACGGCGTGCCCGGCAACAAGATCACCATCCTCTACAACTCCGACGGTGGTCACAAGGAGTGGGTCGACGCGGTCTGCAACTCGATCCGCCAGGCCACCGGCGTCGAGTGCCTCGGTGACCCGAAGCCGGACTTCAAGACCTCGCGCGACCTCGTGACCAAGCGTCAGGTCCCGAGCATGATGCGTACCGGCTGGGTGCAGGACTACCCGCTGAACGCCAACTTCCTGCGCGACGTCTACGGCACCGGTGCGGCGGCGAACGACGCCGGCTACTCCAGCCCGGAGTTCGACAAGCTCTCGAAGGAGGCCGACGCGGCCACCTCGGTCGAGAAGACCACCGAGCTCTACCAGCAGGCCGAGGCCGTCCTGGCCAAGGACATGCCGGCCATCCCGCTCTGGTACTACAAGACCAGCTCCGGCTGGTCCAACAACGTCCAGAACGTGAAGTTCGACTCCTTCGGCAACCCGGTCTACACCGACGTCGAGGTCAAGAAGAAGTAATCGGTCGGCACCGCCTGACCCGGTGACAACGGCCGGTGCCCGTCCCATCCCCACAAGGGCGAGGACTGGCACCGGCCGTTGGCACGCCGACTTATCTCTGGCCGGGATGACGGGCCCGGCAGAGTCATACATGGAGGCACGATGGGGCGCTTTGTCGCGAGGCGACTGCTCCAGATGATCCCGGTCTTCCTCGGAACGACCGCGCTCATCTTTTACATGGTGCACGCGCTGCCGGGTGACCCGGTGGCCGCGATGTGGGGCGACAAGGCGCCGGACCCGGTCCAGCTCGCCGCTCTGAGGCACCAGATGGGCTTCGACAAGCCGCTGGTCCAGCAGTACCTCGACTACATGGGGAACCTGCTCACCGGCGACTTCGGAACCACCCTGGCCGGACGGCCGGTGCTCGACGTGATCACCGAGGCGCTGCCGGTGACGGTCCGGCTGGCACTGCTGGCCTTCACCATCGAGATCGTGCTCGGCGTGTCCATCGGCCTCTTCGCCGGCCTGCGCCGCGGCAAGGCGTTCGACAAGGGCACCCTGGTCATGACCCTGCTGCTGATCTCGATCCCGGTCCCGGTGCTCGGCTTCATCTTCCAGACGATCTTCGCGGACAACCTGAAGTGGGTCACACCGACCGTCCAGGACTCGAACGACATCACCCAGCTCATGCTGCCGGCCATCGTGCTCGGCTCGCTGTCGCTGGCGTACGTGGCGCGTCTCACCCGTACTTCCATAGCCGAGAACATCAAGGCCGACTACGTCCGCACCGCGGTGGCCAAGGGCCTGCCCCGGCGCAAGGTGATCGGCACCCACCTGCTCCGCAACTCGATGATCCCGGTGGTCACCTTCCTCGGCACCGACCTCGGAGCCCTGATGGGCGGCGCGATCGTCACCGAGGGCATCTTCAACGTCAAGGGTGTCGGCAACGCGCTCTTCCACGCGATCAACCTGAAGGAGGGCTCGACGGTCTCCGGCTTCGTGGCCTTCCTGGTGCTCGTGTACCTGGCCGCCGGCCTGATCGTCGACCTGCTTTACGCGGTCCTGGACCCGAGGATCCGTTATGCCTGACCTGACCGAGAAGAAGACGGCCGAGGAGATCCCGGCCCAGCGCGGCGCCGACACCGCGGCGGCCAAGCCCGAGAAGGCCCGCAGCCTCGGCTCGGACGCCTGGCACGACCTGCGCCGCAAGCCGATCTTCGTGATCTCCGCGCTGCTGATCCTGCTGCTGATCGTCATCGCGATCGCCCCCGGGCTGTTCACCTCGGCGGACCCGCGCGCCGGCGACCTGCGTCTGCACTACCTGACCAAGCCGAACTACAGCCACTTCTTCCAGGCGGACTGGTTCGGCTACGACCTCCAGGGCCGCAGCATCTACGCCCGGGTGATCTACGGGGCCCGCGCCTCGGTCGTCGTCGGCATCTGCGTCACGGCGGGTGTGACCATCCTCGGTGGCATCACCGGCATGCTGGCCGGCTACTTCGGCGGCTGGATCGACACGATCATCTCCCGGGTCACCGACATCTTCTTCGGCATCCCGCTGCTGCTCGGCGCCCTGGTCATCCTCAACGCCTTCACCTCGCGCACCATCTGGAGCGTGGTCTTCGCACTGGTCGCCCTGGGCTGGACCCAGATGACCCGTGTCATGCGCGGTTCGGTCATCACGGTCAAGCAGGCCGACTTCGTGACGGCCGCCAAGGCGCTGGGCGCCGGCACCAGCCGGATCCTGTGGAAGCACATCCTGCCGAACGCGCTCGCCCCGGTGATCGTGGTCGCGACCATCGCGCTCGGCGGCTACATCGCCACCGAGGCGACGCTGAGCTTCCTCGGCATCGGTCTGCAGGACCCGACCATCTCCTGGGGCATCGACATCAACACCGCCCAGAAGGTGATCCGCACCGCGCCGTACGCGCTGTTCTTCCCCGCCGGAATGCTGAGCCTCACGGTTCTGGCCTTCATCATGCTCGGCGACGCGGTCCGCGACGCCCTCGACCCGAAGCTCCGCTGAGAGAAGAGGTGACGACCCGATGACCACCGTGATCGAGAACGACCAGAAGAGCGGCCGGCTCGAAGTTGGCACCCCGCTGCTGGAGGTCAAGGACCTCCACGTGGAGTTCCACACCCGGGACGGCGTGGCGAAGGCCGTGAACGGCGTCAACTACTCCGTCGCGGCCGGCGAGACGCTCGCCGTGCTCGGCGAGTCCGGCTCCGGCAAGTCCGTGACCGCCCAGACCATCATGGGCATCCTGGACATGCCGCCCGGCAAGGTGACCCAGGGCGAGATCCTGTACCGCGGTCAGGACATGCTCAAGATGGGCAACGAGGAGCGGCGGAAGATCCGCGGCCAGAAGATCGCGATGATCTTCCAGGACGCGCTGTCCTCGCTCAACCCCGTGCTCAGCGTGGGCTACCAGCTCGGCGAGATGTTCCGGGTGCACCAGGGCGCCTCCAAGAAGGAGGCCAAGGAGAAGGCCATCGAGCTGATGGACCGGGTGCGCATCCCGGCCGCCAGGCAGCGCGTCGGCGACTACCCGCACCAGTTCTCCGGCGGCATGCGCCAGCGCATCATGATCGCGATGGCGCTCTCCCTGGAGCCGGACCTGATCATCGCGGACGAGCCCACCACCGCCCTGGACGTCACCGTCCAGGCCCAGGTGATGGACCTGCTCGCGGAGCTCCAGGCCGAGTACAACATGGGTCTGATCCTGATCACCCACGACCTCGGCGTGGTCGCCGACGTCGCGGACAAGATCGCCGTGATGTACGCGGGCCGGATCGTCGAGACCGCCCCGGTGCACGAGCTGTACGCCAACCCGGCGCACCCGTACACCAAGGGCCTGCTCCGCTCGATCCCGCGCCTGGACCAGAAGGGCCAGGAGCTCTACGCGATCAAGGGCCTGCCCCCGAACCTGCTGAAGGTCCCGACCGGCTGCGCGTTCAACCCCCGCTGTGACGTCGCCACCGACCTGTGCCGCACGGAGACCCCGGAGCTGCACCACGTGACCGACAAGGACGGCAAGGAGCTCACCGGCCGCCGCAGCGCGTGCCACCTCTGGAAGGAGACCCTCCATGGCTGAGCCCATCCTGGAGGTCAAGGACCTGGTCAAGCACTACCCGCTGAGCCAGGGCATCCTCTTCAAGAAGCAGGTCGGCGCGGTCAAGGCGGTCGACGGCATCTCCTTCGACCTGGCCAAGGGCGAGACCCTCGGCATCGTCGGTGAGTCCGGCTGTGGCAAGTCCACGCTGGCCAAGGTGCTGATGAACCTGGAACGGGCCACCTCCGGCCAGGTGCTGTTCAAGGGCGAGGACATCTCCAAGCTGAGCGGCCAGGCCCTCAAGGCCGTCCGCCGCAACATCCAGATGGTGTTCCAGGACCCGTACACCTCGCTGAACCCGCGCATGACGGTCGGCGACATCATCGGGGAGCCGTACGAGATCCACCCCGAGGTGGCGCCCAAGGGCGACCGCCGCAAGGCCGTCCAGGACCTGCTGGACGTCGTGGGTCTGAACCCGGAGTACATCAACCGGTACCCGCACCAGTTCTCCGGCGGCCAGCGCCAGCGCATCGGCATCGCCCGCGGCCTCGCGCTCAAGCCCGAGATCATCATCTGCGACGAGCCGGTCTCCGCCCTGGACGTGTCCGTCCAGGCGCAGGTGATCAACCTGCTGGAGCAGCTGCAGAGCGAGTTCGAGCTCTCCTACATGTTCATCGCGCACGACCTCTCCATCGTCCGGCACATCTCCGACCGCGTCGGCGTGATGTACCTCGGCAAGATGGTCGAGATCGGCACCGACGAGCAGATCTACGACAACGCCACCCACCCGTACACCCAGGCGCTGCTCTCCGCGGTGCCGGTGCCGGACCCGACGGCGCGGGAGAACCGCGAGCGGATCATCCTGAGCGGCGACATCCCCTCGCCGGCCAACCCGCCGTCCGGCTGCCGCTTCCGCACCCGCTGCTGGAAGGCGGAGGACCGCTGCGCCGAGGAGATCCCGCTGCTCGCGGTGCCCTCGGTGCTGGAGGGCCCGGCCGCGCACGAGTCGGCCTGCCACTTCGCCGAGGTCCGGGAGTCGGCCGCCGCCTGATTCCCCGTGGCATCCCCGGAAGGGCCCGTGGCTTCCCGCCGCGGGCCCTTCCGTCGTTCCGTCAACCCGGCAGGCGGGTGACTGCACCCATCCGGGTGCACCCGACTCGCGCCGTCGCCGGGGCGCGCTTCTCATGGGGTGTGATGCGACACACACCATGAGGAGGGACCTCCATGCCCGTAGCCGCCCGTGCTCGTTGGGTCCTCGCCGCTGCGAC
Source organism: Kitasatospora sp. MAA19 (assembly GCF_029894125.1). Taxonomy (GTDB): domain Bacteria; phylum Actinomycetota; class Actinomycetes; order Streptomycetales; family Streptomycetaceae; genus Kitasatospora. The sequence continues at coordinate 376,560 of NZ_JARXYZ010000004.1, read as the reverse complement.
ATCCGTGGTCCTGGTGGCCACCGGGTGCAGCAGCGGCGGCGGAGGCAGCAGTTCGCCGGACGCCAGCAAGACCTTCAGCTACCAGAGCAGTGAGCCGCAGAACCCGCTGCAGCCCGCCAACGCGAACGAGGTCGGCGGTGGTCGCATCATCCAGAACCTCTTCAAGGGGCTGGTGGACTACGACCCCAGTACGGCGAAGATCCGGATGCAGGTCGCCGACAAGATCGACACCAGTGACTCCCAGACCTTCAACGTCACGCTGAAGGACGGCTGGAAGTTCCACGACGGCACGCCGGTGCACGCCAAGAACTTCGTGGACTCGTGGAACTGGAGCGCGACCACCAGCAACAACCAGATCAACAGCTCCTGGTTCTCCGACATCGAGGGCTACAAGGACGTCCACCCCGCCAGCGGCCAGCCGACCGCGACCAAGATGTCCGGGCTGACCGTCGTCGACGACCTGCACTTCACCGTCAAGCTGGCCAACAGGGTCTCGTACTTCGAGTACAAGCTCGGCTACATCGCCTTCTCGCCGCTGCCGGACGCCTTCTTCAACGACCCGGCCGGGTACGGGCAGAAGCCGGTGGGCAACGGCCCGTACCAGTTCGTCAGCTGGACGCACAACACCCAGGTGGTCACCAAGGCCTTCGCGGACTACCAGGGCGTGGACAAGCCGAAGAACGGCGGCATCGTCTTCAAGATGTACACCACGTCCGAGGCCGCCTACGCCGACCTGCAGTCCAGCAACCTGGACGTGATGGACCAGGTGCCGCCGTCCGCGCTGGCGACGTACAAGAGCGACCTCGGCGACCGGGCGATCGATGCCCCGCAGGGTGCCATCCAGAACATCGGCTTCACCCTCTACCAGGCCGACTGGGCCTCGCCCGACAAGGCCAAGGTGCGCCAGGGCCTGTCGATGGCGATCGACCGCGACACCATCACCAAGACGGTGCTGCAGGGCTCCCGCAAGCCGGCCACCGCCTGGGTGGCCGAGGGCGTCGAGGGCTACAAGAGCGGCGCCTGCGGGGACTTCTGCACGTTCGACCCCGCCAAGGCCAAGCAGCTGATCACCGAGGGCGGCGGCGTCCCCGGCAACAAGCTGACCATCACCTACAACGCGGACGGCGGCCACAAGGAGTGGGTCGACGCGGTCTGCAACTCGATCCGGCAGAACACCGGCGTCGACTGCCTCGGCGACCCGAAGCCCGACTTCAAGACGGCGCGCGCCGCGATCACCGGGCACCAGGTCAACGGAGCCTTCCGCACCGGCTGGGTGCAGGACTACCCGCTGAACGCCAACTTCCTGTCCGACGTGTACCGCACCGGCGCGGCCTCCAACGACTTCGGTTACAGCAGCCCGCAGTTCGACCAGGCGGCCACCAAGGCCGACGAGGCCTCCAGCGTCGCGGACACGGTGGCCGGCTACCAGCAGGCCGAGGCGGTGCTGCCGAGCGGGATGCCGGCGATCCCGCTCTGGTACTACCGCACCAACTCGGGCTACTCGTCCAAGGTGCAGAACGTGGCGTTCGACTCCTTCGGCAACCCGGCCTGGACCCAAGTCGAGGTCAAGGGCTGATCTCCTGGGGGCGTCGGCCCCTCGCGCCGGCCCCGCCCTTCCCGCACGGAGGGCGGGGCCCGGCCTCTCGGCCGACCGGCCGCGGCCGGTCGGGTACCTAGGAAGGAGGCTCGGATGGGCAGTTACGTGCTGCGGCGGGTGCTGCAGATGATCCCGGTGTTCTTCGGCACCACGCTGCTGATCTTCCTGATGGTCTACACGCTGCCGGGTGACCCGGTGACGGCGCTGTTCGGCGAGAAGGCCGCCGACCCGGCCGTGGTGGCCAGCATCAAGCATCAGTACTACCTGGACCAGCCGGTCTGGAAGCAGTACCTGCACTACATGGGGAACCTCTTCCAGGGGGACTTCGGGACCAGTTTCACCGGCCGTCCCGTCTCCGACATCATGGCGAACGCCTTCCCGGTCACCATCCGGCTCGCGCTGCTGGCCTTCGTCTTCGAGCTGGTCCTCGGCCTGGCCCTGGGCCTGGTCTCCGGCCTCAGGCGCGGCAGCATCCAGGACACCCTGGTGCTCGTCCTGACCCTGGTGGTGATCTCGATCCCGGTCTTCGTGCTGGCCTACATCGCGCAGACGATCTTCGCCACCAACCTCGGCTGGGTCACCCCGACGGTGCAGGACTCCCGGGACCTTTCCCAGCTGATCCTGCCCGCGATCGTGCTGGGCTCGCTCTCGCTCGCGTACGTCGCCCGGCTCACCCGGACGTCCATCGGCGAGAACCTGCGGGCCGACTACATCCGCACGGCGGTCGCCAAGGGCCTGCCCCGGCGGACCATCGTCTCCCGGCACCTGCTGCGCAACTCGCTGATCCCGGTGGTCACCTTCCTCGGCACCGACCTCGGCGCGCTGATGGGCGGGGCGATCGTCACCGAGGGCATCTTCAACGTGCAGGGCGTCGGCAACGTCCTGTACCGGGCCATCAACCAGAAGGAAGGCCCGACCGTGGTCGGCATCGTGACCGTCCTGGTGATCGTCTACCTGGTCGCCAGCCTGCTCGTCGACCTGCTCTACGCGGTCCTGGACCCGAGGATCCGCTATGCCTGACGTCCACGACGAGAACTCGTACGAGCCGCACCCCAAGCCCGGCGTCTCGCACCTCGACTACGCGGGGGAGCAGGGCATGGCGGTCGAGCAGGGCACCCTGGTCGAGGCCGACCCGGTCAAGCGGGAGGAGGCCCGCAGCCTGTGGGGCGACGCCTGGCGGGACCTGCGCAGGCGGCCGATCTTCCTGATCTCGGCCGTGCTGATCCTGCTGCTGGTCGTGATGGCGATCTTCCCGTGGGCGTTCACCGACGCCGACCCGCGCAAGGCCGACCTGGTGCACAACTACCTCAGGCGGCCGGACTGGACCGACTTCTTCGGCGCCGGCTGGTTCGGCTACGACGGGCAGGGCCGGTCGATCTACGCCCGGGTGGTGTACGGCGCCCGCGCCTCGATCACCGTCGGCATCTGCGTCACCCTGGCGGTCACCGTGCTCGGCGGGCTGACCGGCATGGTCGCCGGCTACTTCGGCGGCGGCATCGACGCGGTGATCTCCCGGATCATCGACATCTTCTTCGGCATCCCGCTGCTGCTCGGCGCCCTGGTGCTGCTGAACGCCTTCACCACCCGCACGGTGTGGAGCGTGGTCATCGCCCTGGGCGTCCTCGGCTGGACCCAGATCGCCCGCGTCATGCGCGGTGCGGTGCTGACCGTCAAACAGGCCGACTACGTGGTGGCCGGCCGGGCGCTCGGCGCCGGGACGGGGCGGCTGATGTTCCGGCACATCCTGCCGAACGCGATCGCCCCGGTGATCGTGGTCGCCACCATCGCGCTCGGCGGCTACATCGCCACCGAGGCGACGCTGAGCTTCCTCGGCATCGGTCTGCAGGACCCGACCATCTCCTGGGGCATCGACATCTCCTCCGCCCAGAAGGTGATCCGCACGGCGCCGTTCGCGCTGTTCTTCCCGGCCGCGGCGCTCTCCGTCACCGTGCTGGCCTTCATCATGCTGGGCGACGCGGTCCGCGACGCCCTCGACCCGAAGCTTCGCTGAGCGAGGGGGAACGCATCGTGACCACAGCTGTGGACTCCACCAGGTCCAAGCGGGACGCACCGTACGAGGGGCCGCTGCTCGACGTCCGCGACCTGCACGTCGAGTTCGTCACCCGGGACGGCGTCGCCAAGGCGGTCAACGGGGTCGACTACAGCGTCCGGGCGGGGGAGACGCTCGCGGTGCTGGGCGAGTCCGGCTCCGGCAAGTCGGTGACCGCGCAGGCGATCATGGGCATCCTGGACATGCCGCCGGCCCGGATCCCGCGCGGCGAGATCCGCTTCCGAGGCCGGGACATGCTGAAGATGGGCAAGGAGGAGCGGCGGAAGATCCGCGGCCAGGAGATCGCGATGATCTTCCAGGACGCGCTGTCCTCGCTCAACCCCGTGCTCAGCGTGGGCTTCCAACTCGGCGAGATGTTCCGCGCCCACCAGGGGGCGTCCCGCAAGGAGGCCAGGGACAAGGCCGTCGAGCTGATGGACCGGGTGCGCATCCCCGCGGCCAAGCAGCGGGTGAACGACTACCCGCACCAGTTCTCCGGCGGCATGCGTCAGCGCATCATGATCGCGATGGCGCTGGCCCTGGAACCGGACCTGATCATCGCGGACGAGCCCACCACCGCCCTGGACGTCACCGTCCAGGCCCAGGTGATGGACCTGCTCGCGGAGCTCCAGGCCGAGTACAACATGGGCCTGATCCTGATCACCCACGACCTCGGCGTGGTCGCCGACGTCGCGGACAAGATCGCGGTGATGTACGCGGGCCGGATCGTCGAGACCGCCCCGGTGCACGAGCTCTACGCGCGCCCCGCCCACCCGTACACCCGCGGCCTGCTCGACTCCATCCCGCGGCTGGACCAGAAGGGCCAGGAGCTCTACGCCATCAAGGGCCTGCCGCCCAACCTGCTGCGGATCCCCAAGGGATGCGCCTTCAACCCGCGCTGCCCGCGGGCCCAGGACCGTTGCCGGGCCGAGGTGCCGGAGCTGTACCCGGTCACCGAGGACGACGGTGCCCCGCTGGCCGGGCGGGGCAGCGCCTGCTTCTTCTGGAAGGAGACCCTCCATGACCGCTAACGGGTCCAGCGCACTGGGCGCGACCGTGCCGGAGGAGGTCGCCTTCGCCCAGGAGGTGCCGCGCGGCGAGCCGATCCTCGAAGTCCGGGACCTGGTCAAGCACTTCCCGCTGACCAAGGGCATCCTGCTGAAGAAGCAGGTCGGCGCCGTGAAGGCGGTCGACGGGGTCACCTTCGACCTGATGCAGGGCGAGACGCTGGGCATCGTCGGCGAGTCGGGCTGTGGCAAGTCCACGCTGGCCAAGGTGCTGATGAACCTGGAGCCGGCCACCGCGGGCTCCGTCCGGTACAAGGGCCAGGAGATCTCCCGGCTCTCCGGGGCGGCGCTGAAGGCCGTCCGCCGCAACATCCAGATGGTGTTCCAGGACCCGTACACCTCGCTGAACCCGCGCATGACGGTCGGCGACATCATCGGGGAGCCGTACGAGATCCACCCCGAGGTGGCACCCAGGGGCGATCGCCGCAAGGCCGTCCAGGACCTGCTGGACGTGGTCGGGCTCAACCCCGAGTACATCAACCGCTATCCGCACCAGTTCTCCGGCGGGCAGCGCCAGCGCATCGGCATCGCGCGGGGGTTGGCGCTCAAGCCGGAGGTCATCATCTGCGACGAACCGGTCTCGGCGCTGGACGTGTCGGTGCAGGCGCAGGTGATCAACCTGCTGGAGCAGCTGCAGAGCGAGTTCGAGCTCTCGTACATGTTCATCGCGCACGACCTCTCCATCGTCCGGCACATCTCGGACCGGGTCGGCGTGATGTACCTCGGCAAGATGGTCGAGATCGGCACCGACGCGGAGATCTACGACCACGCGACCCATCCGTACACCCAGGCGCTGCTCTCGGCCGTCCCCGTGCCGGACCCGACGGCCCGCGAGTCGCGGGACCGGATCGTGCTCACCGGGGACGTGCCCTCGCCGGCCAACCCCCCGTCCGGCTGCCGCTTCCGCACCCGCTGCTGGAAGGCGCAGGACCGCTGCGCCGCCGAGGTCCCGCTGCTCGCCGCGCCCTTCTGGCTGGGCGGGGCGGCCCGGCACGACTCGGCGTGTCACTTCGCGGCGGAGCGCGAGGTTGGGCAGAGCGCGGCGGAGCGCGAGGTTGGGCAGAGTGCGGCGGAGCGCGAGGTTGGGCAGAGTGCGGCGGAGCGCGAGGCCGGGAAGGCCGGCTCCGGGGCCGACTGACCACCCGGTGGACGCCGCCCGACGCGGCTCCACTGCCCAGGGCGCGTCCTCGCATCGAGGGCGCGCCCTTTCCCGTGATGCAAAAGAGACGTCCCGGCGGATTCCGCAAAGGCCTTCCGGTCGTTGATAGTTGCTCTGCGCCAATCGGCGGTCACTGCTGCGCTGGGGAGGGCTGCTCACCATGGCTGACCTGACGAACTCGTCCCGGAGCAGGGGCGGTGAGCCGCGGACGGACGCGGTGGAAGTGATCGGCGGCGGTCGGGAGAACCTGGTGCCCGGCACCCCGCTGCTGGAGGTCGACGACCTGCACGTCGAGTTCGTCACCCGGGACGGCGTCGCCAAGGCCGTCAACGGGGTGAGTTACTCGGTGTCGGCCGGTGAGACGCTCGCGGTGCTGGGTGAGTCCGGCTCCGGCAAGTCGGTGACCGCGCAGGCGATCATGGGCATCCTGGACATGCCGCCCGGTCGGATCACCGCCGGTCGGATCCTCTACCGCGGCGAGGACCTGCTGACCATGGGCTCCAGGGCCCGGCGGGCCGTCCGCGGCCAGAAGATCGCGATGATCTTCCAGGACGCGCTGTCCGCACTCAACCCGGTGCTCAGCGTGGGCTACCAGCTCGGCGAGATGTTCCAGGTGCACCACGGCGTCAGCCGCAAGGAGGCCAGGGAGAAGGCCGTCGAGCTGATGGACCGGGTGCGCATCCCGGCCGCCAGGCAGCGCGTCGGCGACTACCCGCACCAGTTCTCCGGCGGCATGCGCCAGCGCATCATGATCGCGATGGCGCTCTCCCTGGAGCCGGACCTGATCATCGCGGACGAGCCCACCACCGCCCTGGACGTCACCGTGCAGGCCCAGGTGATGGACCTGCTGGCCGAGTTGCAGCACGAGTTCCACATGGGGCTGATCCTGATCACCCACGACCTCGGGGTGGTCGCCGACGTCGCGGACACGATCGCGGTGATGTACGCGGGTCGGATCGTCGAGACGGCGCCGGTGCGCGAGCTGTACGCGCGCCCGGCCCACCCGTACACCCGCGGCCTGCTGGACTCGATCCCCCGGCTGGACCAGAAGGGGCAGAACCTCCACGCCATCAAGGGCCTGCCGCCCAGCCTGCTGCGGATCCCGCAGGGCTGCGCGTTCAACCCTCGCTGCGACCGGGTGCAGGACCGCTGCCTGACCGAACTCCCGCCGCTGGTACCGGTGGTGGCCGCGGACGGGGCCGAGCTGCCGGGCCGCCGCAGCGCCTGCCACTTCTGGCGGGAGACCCTCGACGGCTGAGGGTGCCGGAGGGCCGCCGTCGCCTACCGCTCGAAGCCGACGTTCTCCCAGACGATGTCGGACAGCCCCTGCGCGCCGATGTTGGCGAGGTTGGCACGGGCGCCGTACAGCTGGGGACGCTGGTAGAGCGGCAGCACGCCGGCCACCTTCCACAGCTCGCCGTCGGCCTGGTTGATCGCCTCCGAGGCGGTCGCCGCATCGGGCGCGGCGGCGGCCCGGTCGAGGGCGGTGTCCACCGCCGGGCTGCCCGCGCCGACGTGGTTGGTGCCGCCGTTCTGGACGAAGTTGGCGCGGTTGCCGCTGGCCGGGAAGGGCGTGCCGAGCAGCGAGTAGGCGGCGATGTCGAAGTCGTTGCGGTTGACGTACCGGTCGAAGAACTCGTTCGCGGCGGCGGTGACCGTGGTGACCTCGATACCGACGTCCTTGAGCATCCGGGTGGTGCTGGCGGCCTCGTTCTGGGCCTGTGTGACGCCGGCCGGGACGATCATCCGCAGGTTGAGCTCGCGGCCGTCCTTCTTCCGGACGTCGCCGTCGAGCTTCCACCCGGCCGCGTCCAGCTTGCGGGCGGCCTCGGCGGGGTCGTAGCGGCTGAGGCCGAGGGAGTTGTCCCGGTAGGCGTTCTGGTTGGCGACCAGCAGGTGGTTGTTGAGCGGGACGGCGGGCCAGTCCAGGCCGTTCAGGTCGGAGCGGATGACGGCGTCCCGGTTGATGGCCTGGAAGACGGCCTGGCGGACGGTCGCGTCGCTGAGCGCCGGTGTACGGGCGTTCAGGGTGAGCTGGCGGAAGTCCGGCCCGCCGGCCCGGCGGACGGCGGCGCCCTTGGTGTTCTTGATGGTCTGGTACCCGGCCACGTCCGGGCCGTTGTTGAAGAGGTCGATCTCGCCCTTGGCGAAGGCGGCGGCCATGGCGTTGGGCAGCATGGCGTGGAAGACGATCCGGTCCAGCATCGGCTTGTCGCCCCACCACGAGGGGTCGGCGACCAGGGTGACGGTCTGGGCGGCGCGGTCCAGCCGCTCGACCTTGAACGGGCCGGCGGTGACCGGGATCGCGTCCAGGTAGGCGGAGTTGAACAGCTCCGGGGTGGCGATCCGGCTGGCGGGCAGCAGCGGGGCGTTGGCGGCGCCGTTGAACATCGACTGCCACTCGGAGAACGGCCGGTCGAAGGTCATCACCGCCTGGAAGTCGTCCTTGCCCCGCTCGACCGAGGAGACCTGTTCGAAGCCGGTGCTGCTGGAGGGCCGGTAGGCCGGGTCCTTCCCGTTCAGGGCCCGCCAGTTGGCCTCGATGTCGCGCCAGGTGATCGGGGTGCCGTCGGACCAGTGGGCCTTCGGGTTGAGCGTCCAGACGACCACCTGCCGGCCGTCCCGCAGCTCCGCGTGGGCGTCCTGCAGGTAGGCGGGGTTGACGGTCTGGGTGCCGGCCGCGTCGGAGCGGAAGAAGGTCGGCAGCAGCGGCTTGGTGACGCTGATCGTCGAGGACTCGCTGCCGTCGTTCTGGATCGGCGACCACTGGCGGGAGAACTGGGCGATCGCCAGGTGCAGGGTGCCGCCCTGGCGCAGCCGGGAGCGGTCGAGCGGGTTGATGTCGATCGAGGTGAACTTGGGGATCTCAGCGGCCGCCGGCCCGTTCGCGCCGCCGTCGCCCTGACCGGAGGCGCACGAACAGAGCGTCAGCGAGAGCGAGAGTGCGGTGAGGCCGGCGAGCAGAGCCGGCCGGTACTGGAGGCGGCGGCTCATCGGCGTGCTCCCCGAGGTGGCTGTGGCGGAAGGTGTGGCGTCACATCTTGCTGACCGGAGGGGGGAGTTGTCGAGGGGCGGGCCGGGATCCGGCCCGCCCCCCGATCGGCGCGGTCGTCGCTCAGACGACGGTGAACTTGAAGGTGCGGTCCTTCTCGCCGGTCTTGTCGAGCAGCGGGGTGATGGCGTCCGCGACGTCCTGCGGGGTGATCGCGGCGGTCTGGCCGTTCTTCTTGACCTTCACCTTGTCGAACACGCCGTTCAGCTGGCCGTTCAGCGCGTCGAGGTCCCACTTGGGCACGATCTTGCCGGAGGCGTCCGGGGCGAGCGTGAGCGTCTTGGCGGCGACCAGCTTGCCGAAGCCCCACTTCTTGGCACCGGCCACGAGGTACACGTTGCCGTTGACCGCGGACTTGCCGAGGCTGTCCGCGGCGGCCTGCAGGGCCTGCGGGGAGACCTTGGGCTGGGCGGCCGTGACGGCGAGCGCGATCGGCTGGTCGGGCTTGCCGGCGGCGCGGTCGCGGTAGGCCTGCTCGACCACGTCGAGGGCGCTCGCCGAGTCGATGGCCTGACCGGCCCGGCCGGGCACCACGAGCGGGTCGCCGTTGTCGCCGAACTTGACGTAGCCCTCCTGCAGGCCCTGACCCGAGCCGGAGGCCAGGGTGTCCAGGGCGGCCTTGAGCTTGGCCCGGTCGACCTTGACGTCCGGTGCGACCGCCTTGGTGCCGCCCTTCAGCGACTTGATGACGTCGACCGGGTTGTAGCTGTGCTGGGCGAGGCCGTCCACGGTGCCCGTGGTGTCGAAGCCCAGCCCGGCGACGGTCGGGTCGAGGTTCAGCGTCTGGTCGCCGACCTTCAGCTTGAGCGGCTGCTGGCCGGCCTTGCCGACGGTCTCGTCGAGCTGGTGGATCGCCTGGTCGCGGCTGTTGCCGCCGATGTCGGTGCCGAGCACCACGGTGCCCTTGGGGACGTCGGACTGGTTGAGCATCAGGCCGGTGCCGTACGCGGCGGCGCCGAGGAACAGCACCCCGCCGATGCCGTAGACGCCCAGTTTGACGAGCTTCTTGCCGGCGCCGCCGCGCTTGGCCTTGCCGGGCGCGGCCTTGGCCTTGGCCGGCTGCGGTGCGGGCGGGACCGGCGCGGACTGGGCGTCCTCGGGCCGGGGGCCGGGGCCGGGGGTCGGCAGCGGGGTGAGCTCGGTGGCCTCCGGGTCCCGCCCGGGCTGCTGCGGCTGGCCGGGGGCGGCGCCGGGGGCGCCCGGGAAGAGGCCGCCGGGGGGCGGGGTGGCGAAGGCGTCCTGGCCGGGCGCGGCGGGGCGCTGGGTGGCGAACGGGTCGGCGCCGGCCGGGGCCGAGGCGAACAGGCCCGGCTGCGGGCGGGCTTCGCCGCCGTGCGGGGCGCCGCGCTGCGGCAGACCGGGTATGGCGGCGGGCGGCGGGGTGCCCTCGCGGATCGGCTCGAAGCCGTCGACCGAGGTGTCCTCGGGGTCGGCCGCGCCGGCCGCCGGGCCCGGCGGGCGGGCGCCCGGGCGCGGTCCCTGCTGGGGCCGGCCGTTGGGCTGCCGGCCGTTCGGCTGGGCGCCGTTCGGCGGGGTGCCCTGCTGCGGGCGGGCGTCGCGCCGGCCGCGGGCTTCGGCCTCGGGCGCCATCGGGGCGAACGGGTCGGCGACGGGCGGGACGAAGGGGGCGGCGGCCTCGTACACGCCGGGCTCCTCCGCCGGGGGCTGCGCGCCGGGGCCGGCGGGGAACGGTGCGGCGGGTGCGCCGTTCGGGTTCGGCCCCTTGGTCTGGGCGGGCACCGGGCGGCCGTTCGGACGGGCCGCGCCCGGGGTGGGGCGGGTGCCGTTCTGGCGGGCACCGGTGGCCGGGGCGGCCGGGGCGGCCGTCGGCCGGGGCTCGGCGGCGGCGGGCGCGGCCGGGGTCTCCGGTGCGCCGGCCGACTCGGGGCCCTTCTTCTGCCGGGGCCGGAACCAGGCGCCGGTGGACTCCGACTCGGAGGTCGCCGGCGGGATCGGCGGGACCTGCCACTCCGGCGGCAGGTTCGGCGGGGTGGCCGTCTGGGCGCCGCCGTCCATCACCCCGAGGACGGGGGAGGCGGGCGCGGAACGGTGCCGCGGGCCGCCCGGCTCGGGGGCGGGCGCCGGGGCCTCGTCACCCGGGCCGTCCTCGTTCTTGACGGTGCTGCGGACCACGACCGGCGGGATCGGGCGCGACCCGGGGATGTTGATCCGGACCCGGGTGGTCAGGGTGGTCTCGGTCTTCGGGCCGTCGTCCTCGCCGCCTGACGCGGCGCCCTGGGCGGCACCGGTCCGGTCGCCGTCCGGGAGCCCCGGTGTGCCGTAGGGCGGGGTGCCCGACGGGTAGGCGTCCGGGCCCGTACGCCGGGGCGTCGGGTGGGCGTTGTCAGATTCGCGGCTGCTCAATGCTGCTCTGCTCCGGGTTCGCGGGCGGGCCGTGCGGCGCGACCGCGGTTCGTGGTCGCCGGGCCTGGGCGGGCGGCGGTCGGGTACGGCGTTCTGCGGGACCACCATACTGGGAAGAACTGAGCGGCGAACGGCTTCGGACAGATCCTGATACGTCCGGTTCCTCCGGTATGAGAGTACGGCCGTGTGCTCCTGACTGCGCGTCGTGCACGGTGCCGTACGCGCCCCGGGGGTGGGGTCAGCGCGGCGGTCCGGGCACGCCCGGGAACCAGCTGCCGCGGGTCGGCAGGGTGGCGCAGATCACGCCCAGGACCGAGCCGGCGAACAGCCAGCCGAGCGAGGTGGCGTTGGACCACAGCACGTTGTCGCCCTCCGGCCGGGGCACGATCACCAGCAGCATCGCCAGGAACCAGCCGGCCGCGGGCAGCGCCGCACCCAGCCGGGTGCCGGTGACCCGCAGGCCTGCGTAGAAGGTGGCGCCGGTCGCGGCGAGCGACAGCAGGACCCCCACGGGCGGCCACAAGGCCTGCACAAAGGATCCGCAGACCGACACCGCGATGCCCAGCAGGAAGAACAGGACGTAGGCCGCGATCCGGGCCGCGCGTGGGGGCTGGGACTCGGCCAGCCGCTCCTCGCGGGTGCCGAGGACGGTCGCCGGGAACGAGCGGCGCGGCGGCCGGGCGGCGGCGGGCTCGGTCATCGGACGCTCTCCTCGGCGGGGGTGTGCAGCGGGTCGGGGTCGGGCGCCAGGCCCGCGAACAGGTCCTCCTCGGGCCGGTCCGGTCCGGCCTGGCCGCGTACCAGCTGGTAGTACTCGGTGGCGAGCAGCGGCTGGCCGAGGTGGTTGGAGAGCGCGAAGGCGGCGCCGTCCACGGTGATCTGGGTGACGTGCGCGGCCATCGCGGCCGCCTTGTGCCCGGCGTACGCGGAGCCGTCCAGCACGGTGGTGACCACCCCGTCGGCCACCACGCCGGGGACGTCGGCCGGTTGGGCCACCCCGGGGAAGGACGCCCTGGCGGCGGTCTCGGCGAGCCCGGCCTCGATCACCGAGCGGGGCACCCGGTTCCAGTACACCTTGGCGATCCGCCAGGCCGGGCCCAGCTCCGGGCGGTGCACCGGATCGGCGGCCAGCTCGTACGCGCGCATCGCGACCCGGTGCGCCTGGATGTGGTCCGGGTGCCCGTAGCCGCCGTTCTCGTCGTAGGTGACCAGTACCTGCGGCCGGACCTCGCGGATCACCGCGACCAGGTGACCGGCCGCCTCGTTCACGTCGGCCCGCCAGAAGCAGCCGGGCACGTCGTTGTCGGGCACGCCCATCATCCCGGAGTCGCGGTAGCGACCCGGGCCGCCGAGGAAACGCAGGTCGGTGACGCCGAGCGCGCGCATCGCCTCGGTCAGCTCGCCGATCCGGTACGCGCCGAGGGTGCCGTCCCGATCGGCCGTCAGATGGGCCAGCCCGGGCGGGATCACCTCGCCGCCCTCGCCGAGGGTGCAGGTCACCAGGGTGACGTGGGCGCCCTCGGCGGCGTACCGGGCCATGGTGGCGCCGTTGCCGATCGACTCGTCGTCGGGGTGGGCGTGCACCAGGAGCAGGCGGCGGCCGGTAGTCGCGGTCATGGGGGAAAGCCTAGAGCCTGTCGTCACGATGGCGGCCGTGGTGGCGGGGTCAGAGCTTCAGGCCGTTGATCATCCCCGCGAGGTTGCTGGTGACCTGGCTGATCGACGGGGCGATCGAGCTGGAGGCCAGGTAGAAGCCGAGCAGTGCGCAGATGATCGCGTGCCCGAGCTTCAGGCTGGAGCGGCGGATCAGCACCACCACGATGACCAGCATCAGCATGGCTGCGGAGACGGACAAAGCCATGTCGGCTCACACCCCTTCTCGGGTGCGCCACCCGGGAGGGTGGCGGTGGGACCGTGCGGGACCTGCGGTCGGGTGACCGGGGCCCGGGACGGGACCCGACGATCACCGCCCGACCAGTCATACCCGATGGGTGAGGGGAGCATTACACGCGGTGAGTCTCCGCACGTCGGGGCGCTGCGGCACTCGTGGGGCGCATGGGCCGGTCGGAGGGGGTATGAGCCCCTTTGGGGGGTACTTGGGAACGATGCTCCGAACGAGTGATCACCAGGCTCCCGACAGTGGGAGCGGGGCGTCGTAGGGTCTGGTGCCATGACCTCCCACACCCCTGCGGACACCTTCCCCCGGCAGTACGCGCGTACCCTGCGCTACACCGTTGGCGCGCCCCGCTCGTTCTCCGTCTCACCGGACGGCTCGCGGGTCGTCTTCCTGCGCTCCCGGTCGGGCGGCGACCGGGCCAACCTGCTCTGGACCCTCGACACCGCCACCGGCGAGGAGCGGATCGCCGCCGACCCGGCCGTGCTGCTCGGCGGCGGCGAGGAGGACCTCTCGCCCGCCGAGAAGGCCCGCCGCGAGCGCAGCCGCGAAGGCTCGGCCGGCATCGTCGGCTACGCCCTGGACACGGCCGGCCGGCTGGCCGCCTTCGCCCTCTCCGGCCGGCTGTTCACCGCCGACCTGGCCTCCGGCGCCACCGCCGAACTGCCCGCCCGGGGGCCGCTGTTGGACCCGCGGGTCGCCCCGGACGGCAGCCACGTCGCCTACGCCAACACCGCCGGCGAGCTGCGGCTCACCCGCACCGACGGCACCGCCGACCGGGCGCTCGCCGAGCCCGACGGCCCGAACGTCACCTGGGGGCAGGCCGAGTTCCTCGCCCAGGAGGAGATGGGCCGCGACCGCGGCTTCTGGTGGTCCCCGGACGGCGAGCGGCTGCTGGTCGAGCGCGCCGACGACTCCCCGGTGCGCCGCTGGTGGATCGCCGACCCGGCCAACCCGCAGCGCGAGCCCGCCGAGATCGCCTACCCGGCCGCCGGCACCGCCGACGCCGAGGTCGGCCTCTGGGTGTTCGACCTGGACGGCGGCCGCACCGAGGTGGTCTGGGACCGGGCGGCCTTCCCCTACCTCGCCCGGGTGCACTGGTCCACCGGCGGCGTGCCGCTGCTGCTCGTCCAGGCCCGCGACCAGCGCAGCCAGCGGATCCTCGGCCTCGACGTGGCCACCGGCGCCACCGAGGTGCTGTTCGAGGAGCGCGACGAGGTCTGGCTGGAGCTGTTCCAGGGCGTCCCGGCCTGGACCCCGGACGGCAGGCTGGTCCGGATCTCGGACGACGCGGGGGTGCGCGCGCTGGTGATCGGTGACCAGGCCGTCACCGGGGCCGACCTGCACCTGCGGTCGGTGGTCGCCGTCACCGACGACGAGGTGTTCTTCAGCGCCTCCGGCGGCGCCGGGGAGACCGACCCCGAGCCCGGCTGGATCGCGGTGGGCCGGATCAGCCACGACGGCAAGCGGCTGGCCTGGGAGTCTTCCAACGGCCGTCCGTTCACCTCCGTCACCAGCGCCGTGCACGCGGGCGGGATCACCGTGCGCGCCACCGCCGAGCCGGACCTGCCCGGCACCCTCGTCCAGGTCGCCCGCGACCTGCCCGAAGGCGTGGTCGTCGACGACGTCGCCACCATCGCCTCGTACGCCGAGACCCCGGTCATCACCGCCCGCCCGGTGTTCCGCTTCGCCGGCGAGCGCCGCATCCCGGCCGCCGTCTTCCTGCCCACCGGCTACGACCGCGAGCGGGACGGCCTGCTGCCCGTCCTGATGGACCCGTACGGCGGCCCGCACGGCCAGCGCGTCGTCCAGGCGCACAACCCGCACCTCAACTCGCAGTGGTTCGCCGACCAGGGCTTCGCGGTGGTCGTCGCCGACGGGCGCGGCACCCCCGGCCGCAACCCGGCCTGGGAGAAGTCCATCGCCTTCGACTTCGCCGGGGCCACCCTCGACGACCAGGTCGAGGCGCTGCAGGCGCTCGCCGAGGAGTTCCCGCTGGACCTCGGCCGGGTCGCCATCCGCGGCTGGTCGTACGGCGGCTACCTCGCCGCGCTCGCCGTGCTGCGCCGCCCGGACGTCTTCCACGCGGCCGTCGCCGGGGCGCCGGTGACCGACTGGGAGCTGTACGACACCCACTACACCGAGCGCTACCTCGGCCACCCGGCCGAGCGGCCCGAGGTGTACGCGGCCAACTCGCTGACCGGGTACGCCGCCGGGCTGGAGCGGCCGCTGATGATCATCCACGGCCTGGCGGACGACAACGTGGTCGCCGCGCACACCCTGCGGCTGTCCTCCGCGCTGCTCGCGGCCGGGCGTCCGCACACCGTGCTGCCGCTGTCGGGCGTCACCCACATGACGCCGCAGGAGGAGGTCGCGGAGAACCTGCTGCTGCTCCAGGTCGACTTCGTGAAGCGCGCGCTGGGGGCGTGAAGCCCGACAGGTAGCCCCTGACCGGCGGATGCGGCGGCCGGGCCCCGTCACGCGTACCGGCGTGACGCGGGTACCGGCCGCCGGCATGACATCCGTCATGCCGAAGGCACGACGGCGGACACTGCCGCCGCATCCCGCCCGCACGGGACCCTGACGTGGTGCGGACGACACCGGACGCGACACCACCAGGGCAGAGGAGCGGGGCGATGGGGACCGAAGTGGCGGCCTTCCGCGGCGTCGGCAAGAGCTACGGGCGGGTGCGCGCCGTGGACGATCTCAACCTCGTGCTGCGGCCGGGCGAGACCGTCGCCCTGCTCGGCCCGAACGGCGCCGGCAAGTCCAGCAGCCTGGACCTGCTGCTCGGCCTGCGCGAGCCCGACCAGGGCAGCGTCACGCTGTTCGGCGGCACGCCGCGGGAGGCGATCGCGGCCGGCCGGGTCGGCGCGATGCTGCAGAGCGGCGGGCTGATGGCCGACGTCAAGGTCCGCGAGCTGGTCCGGCTCGCCTGCGACGTGCATCCGCGCGGTCGGTCGGTCACGGGGGTACTGACCGACGCCGGGATCACCGAACTGGCCGAGCGCCGGGTCGACAAGCTGTCCGGCGGCCAGGAGCAGCGGGTCCGCTTCGCGCTCGCGATCGCCGGCGAGAGCGACCTGATCGTGTTGGACGAGCCCACCACCGGCATGGACGTCAGCGTCCGGCAGGCGTTCTGGGCGAGCATGCGGGCGCAGGCCGACGCCGGTCGCACGGTGCTGTTCGCCACCCACTACCTGGAGGAGGCGGACTCGATCGCCGACCGCGTCCTGGTCCTGCACCGGGGCCGGCTGATCGCCGACGGCAGCTCCGCCGAGATCAAGGCGCGCGCCGGGGCCCGCCGGGTCGCCTTCGAACTCCACGACGCGGACGGCGAGTTCGAGGAGAGCGTGCTGCGGATGCTGCCGGGCGTGCAGTCGTTGGACGTCACCGCCCGGGTGCCGGGGGTGCGGACGGTCCGGATCCGGACCGCGGACGCCGACGCGAGCGTCGCCGGGCTCTACCGGGCGGGCCTGTACCCGCGCGGGCTGGAGGTCACCGGCCTCGGCCTGGAACAGGCCTTCCTGACCATCACCGGCGAGCAGGACCAGTACGAGGCGGCGAAGGAGAGCGCGCGATGACCACCCTGATCCGGCTGGAGATCCTGCGGACCCTCCGCAACCGGCGCTACCTGCTCTTCACCATCGCCTACCCGGCGCTGATGTACTTCTTCTTCATCCACGCCTACGACTCCTCCAAGCTGGCCGGCGGCCTGCCGGTGAAGACCTACTTCATGGTCACGATGGCCACCTTCGGCGCGGTCGGCGCGGTGCTCACCGGCAGCGCGCAGCGGATCTCGCTGGAGCGCAAGAGCGGCTGGGTGCGCCAGCTGCGGCTCACCGCGCTGCCCGGGCGGGCGTACACCTTCGGCAAGATCGCCGCGAGCGCGGTGACCACGCTGCCGGCGATCCTGGTGGTCTTCGCGGTCGGCGCGAGCCAGGGCGTGTCGCTGAGCGCCCCGCAGTGGATCGGCCTGACGGCGGCGCTGTGGCTGGGCAGCTTCGTGTTCGCGGCGCTCGGGGTGGCGCTCGGGTACGCGGCGGCGCCGGACTCGGTGCAGACCATCGTGATGATCACCTACATGGTGATGGCGCTGTTCGGCGGGACGTGGTTCCCGGTGAGTGGTTCGCTGGAGAAGTTCGCCCGGTTCAACCCGGTGTACCTGTACAACAAGCTGGCCACCTTCACCCAGCCCGGGCACTCCCTGGACACCGTCGCGGTCGCCGGACTGGCCGCCTTCCTCGCGGTGTTCGTCGTCGCCGCGGCGGCGCTGTACCGCCGCGACACCCGCCAGGCATGATGACCTCCATGAATGACGCGCGCCGGGCCCACCCCTTCGACGAGCAGCGGGAGGCGGGCCCGGCGCGCGCGTCGTTCATGAACGTCCCCGGCTCCCCGGTGGAGACCCGTCGGCAGATGCTGGTCAAGATCGCCTGGATGCTGCTCTGGATGATCTACCTGGCCTACCCGGTGGGGAACCTGCTGCACGGGGGCCACAGCCTGGCCGGCGAGGTGCTCGGCTGGGCCTGCCTGGCGTTCTTCGTGGGCGGCTACGTCCTGCTGGTGATCTTCCGCTCGACGGCGGGGATGCGGCCGCGAGCCTGCCAAGCCGTCGTGGCGGCCATGGTGGTGTTCGCGATCGCGTCCGCCTGCGTGCTCGGCGGAGCCTTCCTGACCCTCTTCATCTACGCCTCGGTGTGCGTCGCGATCATCACGCCGGCCCGGTACGCGCTCCGCGCGCTCGGCGGCATGGCGGCCCTCACCGCCACGGTCGGCCTGCTCATCCACGCCGGCGGGGACGACATCGCGACCTTCACGCTCAGCGCCTTCCTCTCCGGCATCGCGATGACCGGCCTGCAGCGGTTGGTCGCCACCATGAAGGAACTGCGCGAGGCCCGCGCCGCGGTCGCGCACCTGGCCGCCTCCGAGGAACGGCTGCGCCTCGCCCGCGACCTGCACGACCTGCTCGGGCACTCGCTGTCGCTGATCACGCTGAAGAGCGAACTGGCCGGGCGGTTCATGGACGCCGGCAAGGACGAGGCGGCGCGGGCGCAGGTCGCCGACATCGAGCAGGTCGCCCGGCAGTCGCTGATCGACGTCCGGGAGGCGGTGACCGGCTTCCGCCGCCCCACCCTGCCGGTCGAACTCGCCGCCGCCCGTACCGCGTTGGCCGCCGCGCAGGTGCGGCTGGAGGCCGCGCCGGAACTGGCCGAGGCCTGGCCGGGGCTCGCCAACGAGGAGTCGGGCGCGCTGGCCTGGGCACTGCGCGAGGCCGTCACCAACATCGTCCGGCACGGCGAGGGCGCCACCGTCTGCACCGTCACGGCCGACGAGAGCTGGGAGGCGAGCGGCGAGCGCTACGCCGTCCTGGAGATCGCCGACAACGGGCACGGGCCGGGCAAGTCCCAGCCGGGGAACGGGCTCTCGGGCCTGCAGGAGCGGCTGGCGCTGGTCGGCGGGCGGCTGGACAGCGGGCCGGGGGAGCGGGGCCGGGGCTTCCGCCTCCGGGCCTCGGTGCCCCTGCGGACGGTCGCCGCACCGGTGGCCCCGCAGCCGTCCGAGAAGTCCTAGACCGTCCGGGGCCGAACCGGCTGACAGCCGGGGCACCGGCCGACCCGTCGGGTGCGGGACGGCCGTCCGGGTGCCGCGACCCGGTGGCCGGGGCGGTCAGCCGCCGTCGGCGAGGTGGCGGCGGAAGCGGAGGGCGGGGCGGTCGTCGATGGTGAGCCTCCCGACGACGGTGAAGGCGTTGCGGGTGAGGACGGCCGCGGAGGCGGCGTTGTCCAGCGTGGTGACGGCGGTCAGCGAGGTCAGGCCGTAGCCGGTGGCGGCGAGGCGGCAGGCCTCGCCGACGGCGGCGGTGGCGACGCCCCGGCCGGCCGCGGCTTCACCGACGCGGTAGCCGAGCTCGGCGCCGCCGCCCTCGACGTCGACCAGGTTGAGGCGGCCGAGCAGGGTGCCGGCCGGGTCGAGGATGAGGTGGAAGTGGCAGGTGCCGGCGGCCTGTTCGGCGAGGAGGGCGGCATGGCGGGCCGGGAAGTCGGCGAAGTAGGCGTCACCCCGGTCGGGGACGGTGCGCGCGAAGTAGGCGCGGTTGGCCTCCTCGAAGGCGAGGAGCGCCTCGGCGTGGTCGGGTCGGAGTCGTTCCAGGCTCAGCATGCCGCCAGTCTGGCCCGCAGGGCGGCGGTGAACCACTCGAATACCTCCCGCAGGCTGTCCGGGGCGGGCCAGCCGTTGATCGCCGCGAGCAGGTGCCAGTAGCGCTCCGCGCGCGGGTCGTTGGCGGTTTCCAGGCGGGTGAGCAGCCACTGGCGGAGGGCGGCGTCGTCCGGGCGGCCGAAGGTCTCGGCGTACGCGGCGGTCAAGCCGGCGAGGACGGCGTCGGCCTCCGGGGCGGACGGCGCGATGCCGTCGGCCAGCGCGGCGCCGACCAGCGAGCGCACCGTCGCGGTGAGGTCGTGGTGCAGCCCGGTGGTGTCGCCGTCGGCCCGTTCGGCGGCCTGGTGTTCGGCCATCGCGCGGATCGCCGCGCGGAAGTCCGGGTCCTGGACGAGTTCGCCGAGCTCGACCCACGCCTCGACCTGCTCCGCGCTGGGCTCGTCGGGTAGTTCGGGCATCGCGGAGCGGAGCATCGCGACGAACGCCGGGTTGGCGTCCAGTCCGCCGAAGGTGTCGTCGATGAAGTCGTGGACGAGGCGCCGGCGTTCGGCGTCGGAGAGCTTGGCGAGCTTGTGCATGAGTGTCGTCTCCTCTGGTGTGGACGCGCGTTGGGCGACGGCCCGTAGGACGGCGCGGCGCAGTCGCAGGGTGCGGATCTGGACGTCGATCGCCTCGGCGTGCGCGGCGGCGACCTCGTGCAGCGGGGTCTCCCGTTCCAGGACGCGGCGGATGGCGGCCAGGTCGAGGCCGAGTTCGCGCAGCGTGCGGACGAGGTCGAGCCGGGCGAGGGCGTGGACGTCGTAGCGCCGGTAGCCGGCGGTGGTGCGGTCGGTGGGCGGCACGAGGCCGGTGTCGGCGTAGAAGCGGATGGTCTTCACGGTGAGCCCGGTGCGCCGGGCGAGGTCGCCGATCGAGTAGTGGGCGTCGTTGCCGTCCATGGGGTCCAGCCTGGCGTCTCCCCCTACGGGAGACGCAAGCTGCGGGGGACACCTAAGGTCGTGGCCATGAGCGACACACAGAACGGGGCCCTGATCCGCGTCCTCCTCGCCGAGGATCAGGGGATGGTCCGGGAGGCGCTGGCGGCGCTGCTCGGGCTGGAGGGCGACATCGACGTCGTCGCGCAGGTGGGACGCGGCGACGAGGTGGTGGCGGCGGTGCTGGCGCACGGGGTGCAGGTGGCCGTGCTGGACATCGAGATGCCGGGGATGACGGGCATCGAGGCGGCCGCGGAGCTGCGCCGCCATGCACCGGGGACGAGGGTGGTGATCGCGACGACCTTCGGCCGGCCGGGGTACCTGCGGCGGGCGATGGAGTCGGGTGCGGACGCCTTCCTGGTGAAGGACGCGCCGGCCTCGGAGCTGGCGGAGGCGATCCGCCGGGTGTTGCGCGGGGAGCGGGTGATCGATCCGGCGCTGGCGGCGGCCGCGCTGGCGGAGGGCGCGAACCCGCTGACGGCGCGCGAGCGGGACGTGCTGGGCGCGGCGGCCGACGGCGCGGTGAACGCGGACATCGCGAGGCGGCTGCACCTGTCGGAGGGGACGGTCCGCAACTACCTGTCGATGGCGATCCAGAAGACCGAGGCCCGCAACCGCACCGAGGCGGTGCGGATCGCCCGCGAGAAGGGTTGGCTGTAGGGGGCCGTCAGTTGAGGCGGTGCCGGGCGGCCCGGGCCTCCTGGCGGACCTTGGCGGCGGTGTCCGGGTCGAAGGCGTCGAGGATCTGCGCGTAGGCGTCCATCTCGGCCGAGCCGCCGAGGAAGTCGCCGGTGCGCACGAGGAGTTCGGCTCGTTCGAGGCGGAGCTGGGCGGGGTGGCGGGGCAGCAGGAGGGAGAGTTCGGCGGCCCAGAGCTGGGTGCGGGCGTGTTCGGGGCGGTCAGCGGCCCAGGCGCGGATGTTGCCGAGCACGCGCAGCACGATGTCGAGCGGCTGGGCCGGGGTGAGCAGGTCGGGGGTGAACTCCTGCCCGGCGGTGTGGACCAGGCGTTCCGCGTCGTCCGGGTCGAGCAGCCGTCCGCCGTGGAAGGGGTCGGCGAGCACGTACTCCTCGCCGCCGGCCGGGCCGCCGACGGCGACGATGAAGTGGCCGGGCAGCGCGATGCCGTGGACGGTGAGCCCGGCCCGCCGCCCGACCGCCATCCACACCAGGGACAGCATGATCGGCAGTCCGCGCCGGCGCCGCAGCACGTCGGGCAGCAGCGAGGATTCGAGCCGCCGGTAGTCGGACTGCTGCCCGTGGAACCGCTCCCGCCCGCCGAGGACGGCGGCGAGCAGGGCGGCGGTCTCCTCCGGCCCGGCGGGGGCGCGTTCGGCGACGGCGAGCCGGACGGCGCTCGCGTGCCGCTCCAGGGCGGCCTCGCAGGCGGCGAGCAGGGCGTCCACGCTGGGCGGTTCGCCCGGGTCGTCCGGGTCCAGGACCGGGCCGTGTTCGGCGGCGGCGAGCAGGCAGAGCAGCACCGGGTCGGCGGGCTCGGCGCGGGCGGCGGTCCGGAAGCGGTCTCTGCTCTGCTCGGTCACGGTGACGGCGACGGCTTTCGTACGGCGGGCGGGCAAGCGGACGAGTCGGGTGGGCGGGCGGCTCGGGCGGGCGGGTCGGACGGCGGTGCTACCCCTGGGGGAGAAGGGCGTAGTGGTAAGTGTGACTGGTCGTGAAGCCGAGTCCGTCATAGAGCGCGATCGCACCGGCATTGTCCGCCTCGACCTGCAGGTATCCGCCGGTCGCCCCCTCCTCGGCGGCCCGGGCGGCGAGCACCGCCATGACGGTCGTGGCCAGTCCGGCCCGTCGGGCGTACGGCACGACCTCGATCGCACCGAAGCAGGCCCAGGACCCGTCGATGACACAGCGTCCGATCGCCAGCGGCGGCTGCCCGGGGGCGCCGGGCACGGTGGCGAACCAGACCGACGGCCCGCCGTGCACCACCTGCCGGGCGGCCTCCTCCAGCGCCTCGTCCTCGCCGACCCGCCGGTAGAGCGAGAGCCAGGCCGCGTCCGCCGTCCGCGCGAGCCGGACCCGGTCGTGCCCGGAGCCGATCCGGGTGAGCCCGGCCAGCGGGGCCGTCCGGACCAGGGTGGGCGCGTAGCCGGCGCCCAGCCGGTCGAGCTCGGCCCGCAGGTCCGCCGGCGAACCGGGGGTGAGCACCTCGACGTACGCGGGCAGGTCGCGGGCCGTGTACCAGGCGCGGACGGCCGCGAGCGCGTCGGGCAGCGCGAGCCCGGGGTCGCCGAGCGCCTGCACCGAGTTGGCCCGCCGGGTGAAGCCGGCCGAGGCGCGCAGCGTCCACTCGCCGAGCGGTTCCTGTTCGACGGCGGGCCAGCCGCGGGCCGCGATCCGCTGGAGTTCGACGGGCGTGGCGGCGGGCAGGGGAGCGCGGCGGGCCGGGAAGAGCGGTACGACCTTGCCCGCGACCAGCAGCTTCTCGGCGAAGGAGACCGGCTCGCCGCTGCGCGGGGCGACCGTCAACCCATGATCGTCCCACGATGTGAGCACGCCGATCGCATCCCGGAACACCGGCCGGTCGCCCACGAACTCCGAGATGCGCCGGACGGACACGCGTCGTCCCACGTCAGAGCGATCTATCCGGACCTCCGGACGGTCCTGAACCGGCCCGCCTGCCGTCATCTGGGCACCTCCTGTGCATTTGCGGTCTCCGACCCGCGATACTAGGGGCGGGCATCGACGACGCCGCGCTCACCGCGCACGCGAGTAGAACAGAACGGGCCGCCACGGCCCTTCCGAGGAGGAACGACAGCGTGACCTACGTCATCGCGCAGCCTTGTGTCGACGTGAAGGACAAGGCGTGCATCGAAGAGTGCCCGGTTGACTGCATCTACGAGGGCGAGCGATCGCTCTACATCCACCCGGATGAGTGTGTCGACTGTGGCGCTTGCGAGCCGGTCTGCCCGGTCGAGGCGATCTTCTACGAGGACGACACTCCTGAGGAGTGGAAGGACTACTACAAGGCGAACGTCGAGTTCTTCGACGACCTGGGTTCTCCCGGCGGCGCCTCGAAGCTGGGCCTGATCGAGCGTGACCACCCGTTCATCGCCGCTCTGCCGCCGCAGAACGCCGACCACTGACGATCGGTGGAAACTGAGCTGTGAGCACCAACAGCACGCGCGCGCCGTTCCCGGGCCACCCGGGGGCGGCGCGCCGCGTTTCCGACCTCCTGCCGGTCTTCCCCTGGGACAAGCTGGAGCCGTACAAGGCGACCGCGCTGGCCCACCCGGGAGGTCTCTGCGACTTCTCGGTGGGCACCCCGGTGGACCCGGTCCCCGAGGTGATCCAGAAGGCGCTGGCCGCCGCCACCGACACGCCGGGCTACCCGACGGTCTGGGGCCCGGTGGAGCTGCGCGAGGCGGTCGCCGGCTGGCTGCACCGCCGCTGCGGCGCCGAGATCGGCCCGCAGGCCGTGCTGCCGACCGTCGGCTCCAAGGAGCTGGTGGCCTGGCTGCCGACCCAGCTCGGCCTCGGTCCGGGCGACCAGGTCGCCTACCCGCGGCTGGCCTACCCGACCTACGAGGTGGGCGCGCGGCTGTGCGGCGCGGAGCCGGTCGAGTACGACTCGGTGGACGAGCTGGACGGCTCCCGCGTCCGCCTGCTCTGGGTGAACTCGCCGTCCAACCCGACCGGCCGGGTGCTCGGCGAGGACGAGCTGCGCCGTACCGTCGCCTGGGCCCGGGAGCACGGGGCGCTGCTGGTCAGCGACGAGTGCTACCTGGAGCTGGGCTGGACGGCCGAGCCGGTCTCGGTCCTGCACCCGGACGTCTGCGGGGGCGGCCACGAGGGCCTGCTGGCCGTCCACTCGCTCTCCAAGCGCTCCAACCTGGCCGGCTACCGCGCCTCCTTCGTGGCGGGCGACCCGGTGGTGGTCAAGGAGCTGCTGGAGGTGCGCAAGCACGGCGGCATGATCGTGCCCGCGCCGGTCCAGGCGGCGACGATCGCGGCGCTGTCGGACGACGCGCACGTGGCGGAGCAGCGGGAGCGGTACGCGGCCCGGCGCTCGGCGCTGCGGACGGCGCTGGAGGCGTACGGCTTCCGGGTCGAGCACTCGGAGGCGAGCCTCTACCTGTGGGCGACGCAGGACCGCCCGTGCTGGGAGACCGTGGCCGAGCTGGCCGGGCTGGGCATCCTGGTGGCGCCCGGCGACTTCTACGGGCCGGCCGGCGAGCGCTTCGTCCGGGTCGCGTTCACCGCGACCGACGAGCGGGTGGCCGCGGCCGTGGAGCGGCTGAACGCGGCCCGCTAGCGGGGAGCGCGAGAGGGGCCGGTGTCCACCGACACCGGCCCCTTCGTCATGCCCTGCGATACCGCGCGATGCCGCGGACGGTTACAGCGGCAGGCCGCTGATGCTGCCGCCGTTCACACCGTGCAGCAGGCCGCCGACCGGGCCGAGCGCGCCGGTGAGGCCGGACAGCGGGTTGTTCGGGCCGAGGTCGGCGCCGCCGAGGCGGTTGGCCGAGCCGTGCTCGGCCAGGCCCAGGACGTCGGTGCCGGGCAGGGCCGGCAGCGCGCGCTGGACGGCGCCGAGCGGCAGCGCGTCGGTGACGGCGTTGGTGCCGGGGACGGCGCCGGCGAGCTTGTCGGCGCCGGGCAGGCCCTGGGCGACGGAGCCGGCCTGGGAGAGCCCGCCGACCGGGCTGGCGGCGGCGCTGCGGGTGCCGACGCCCTTGCCGGTGACGGCCTCGCCGAGCTTGTCGGCCAGCGCGGAGGCGACCTTCGGGGTGACGGCGGAGAGCTGGCCGGTGGTGGCGGCGGTCTGGTCGACCGGGGCGGTCAGCGAGCCGGCCTTCTCGTTCGCCTCGGGGAGCTGGTGGGCGACGATGGTGCCGGCGGCGTCGGCGGAGGCCGGTACGCCCGCGGCGACGGTGGCGGCGCCGGTGCTGCCGGCGGCCTGGCCCAGCTGGTGGGTGGTGTGCTGGAGGGTGGAACCGGTGTCGGTGTTGGTCAGCTGGCCCAGCGGCGCGGCCAGGTCGCTCTTGGGCAGCAGGGCGTCGCCGCCCAGGGCGGACGCGGAGCCGGCCGCGACCAGCGGGGTCGCTCCGGCCGCCACGAGCAGCGCGGCGCTGGCGATCCGGCGCGTGAGGGGGTGAGACATGGGGCTCCTCGAAGGGTCTGGGTCCGTCCCGTCCGCCGGGCGGACGACGTTGTTACCGCTTGAGAAGCCAGAAGGTTTCGGCCTGAGCAAGGAAAGTTTCTGACCGACCATCGGATCGTATGACCATGGCGACGTCGCCCGGCGGGGCCCGTCCGACCCGGTGGACCCGGCTCCGGGCAAGGGGAGTGACGGTTCTCCACCGGGGGTCGCCGGAGCGGGCGCCGCGTCCACCGAGGTTGACCGGGTTCACCCGTACGGCGGCAACCCGTACGTCAGTGCATCAGCCCTTTCAGGACGCGGCGAGGGTGACCTGAACGAGTTTGGTCGACGTCCCGGAGGTCTGCGGCTGCCAGCCGTCCTCCGACTTGGTCTTGCGCCAGATCTTCCCGTCGTAGGCGACCGTCGCGATGCCCAGCTGCTGGGCCTGGGCGACCGCCCAGTGGGCGACCTCCCAGCCGCTCGCCAGCTCGGCGCTCACCCCGGCGTCGGCCCCGGCGTCGGACGAGGAGGTCAGCGCGGCGGCGGACGGGTCCGGGGTCAGCGCGATCGCGTTCTCGGCGCCCTTGATGGTCGAGGTGTACCCGGTCTCCGGGGTCACCGTGCGGCCGAACTCCCGGCGCACCCGGTCGGACAGCACCTGGGCCCGGTCCGGCGCGGCGGTCGGGGAGGCCGAGGCGCCCGCGGCGGGCGCGGCCGCGTCCGCCGGGTCCGGCTTGGTGTAGTCGTGCACCACGCAGCTGAACGAGCCCGGTACCCGGCCGGCCAGCGCCGAGGAGAGCAGCGTCGCCTTGGTCTCGTGCTTGGCGTACGCCTGCGGGTAGCCGCTCTTCTGCACCGCCTGGGCCGCGTCGGTCAGCGGCAGCCGGGTGTAGCCGGGGACCTTGACCAGGCCGTCCAGGAACTTGTTGGTCGCGTAGACCGGGTCCTGGATCTGCTGCGGGGTGCCCCAGCCCATCGAGGGCCGCTGCTGGAACAGGCCGAGCGAGTCCCGGTCGCCGCCCGCGAGGTTGCGCAGCTTGGACTCCTGCATCGCGGTGGCCAGCGAGATGGTGGTCGCCCGGTCCGGCAGCCCGCGCGAGCGCGCCACCGCGGCGATCGTCGCGGCGTTGGCCGCCTGCGGGATCTCCAGGGTGCCCTCGCCGGCCGGGGTCTTCACCGAGCAGCCCTCGGGCTCGGTCTTCCCCTCGCGCAGCCACCACAGGCCGACCGCGATCACCGCCAGGACCAGCAGCACGATCAGTACCGCGCGCAGCGGCCTGCGACGGCGGGGCGCCGACTCCTCGCCCAGCTCATCGCTCTTTCTCCTGGCCACCGTCGCCCCTCTCGCGCCTGCTTCTTGATCCGACACCGTACCCACTCGGACGGGTGAGCGGCGCCACCCGGTTGCCGTTGGCCGTCACGTTCCGTGTCACAGAACAGCCACACGGGCCACACAACGCGACGACTAGGCTGGCGCCATGAGCAGCCCGAACACGACGCCCCTGGACCTCACTCTCGACGGCGGCGCGCTGACCGCCCGGCTCGTCGACTTCCCGTCGGTGAGCGGCGACGAGCAGGCGCTCGCCGACGCCGTGGAGGCCGCCCTGCGCGGCTACCCGCACCTGACCGTCGACCGGTACGGCAACAACGTGGTCGCCCGCACCACCCTCGGCCGCCCCGAGCGGGTCCTGCTCGCCGGCCACCTGGACACCGTGCCGATCGCCGACAACCTGCCCTCCCGCGTCGAGGGGGACCTGCTCTACGGCTGCGGCACCTCGGACATGAAGTCCGGCGTCGCCGTCCAGCTGCGGCTCGCCGCCACCCTGCCCGAACCCAACCGCGACCTCACCTTCGTGTTCTACGACTGCGAGGAGGTGGAGGCCCACCGCAACGGCCTCGGCCACCTCGCCGCGGAGCACCCGGAGTGGCTGGCCGGCGACTTCGCGGTCCTGATGGAGCCGAGCGGCGCGGTCGTCGAGGGCGGCTGCCAGGGCACCCTGCGGGCGCAGATCCGGCTCACCGGCGTGCGCGCGCACGCGGCCCGCAGCTGGCTCGGCGACAACGCCATCCACCACGCCGCCGAGGTGCTCACCCGGCTCGCGGACTACCGGCCGCGCCAGGTGGAGATCGACGGCCTGGAGTACCGCGAGGGCCTGAACGCGGTCCGGATCGACGGTGGCGTGGCCGGCAACGTCATCCCGGACGAGTGCGTCGTCACGGTCAACTTCCGCTACGCGCCGGACCGCAGCGAGGAGGACGCGGAGAAGCACGTGCGCGAGGTCTTCAACGGCTTCGAGCTGACCGTCACCGACTTCGCCCCGGGCGCGCTGCCCGGGCTCTCCCAGCCGGCCGCGCAGGCCTTCCTGGCGGCCACCGGCGGCCAGGCCCGGGCGAAGTTCGGCTGGACCGACGTCGCCCGGTTCAGCGCGCTGGGCGTCCCGGCGGTCAACTACGGCCCCGGCGACCCGAACCTCGCGCACAAGCGGGACGAGCACTGCTCGCTGAGCGCCATCACCGAGACCGAGGACCGGCTGCGGACCTGGCTGACCAGCTGAGGCGCCGGGCCGACGGGCGGCCGGCCCAACCGGCCGCCCATCGGCTGAACGCCATCTTCCGGTCGTCCAACCGACCTTCTCCTGTTGCCTGAAATCGGGGATCGCCAGGCGTAGGGTTTCGTCATGACAGGCACAGGAGACGAAAAGCACTACGGACACGGCCCCGAGCAGGTCGGCGTGCCGCGGAAGACGAAGGCCTGGCCCGAGAAGCAGAAGGGCCCGGTGCTGGTGCGCCGGGACCAGGTCGGCACGAGCACCACGGACCAGCGACTGCTGGACACCACCGGCCCGACCGACTGGCTGCACACCGATCCGTGGCGGGTGCTGCGGATCACCTCCGAGTTCGTCGAGGGCTTCGGCGCCCTCGCCGAACTCCCCGCCGCGATCAGCGTCTTCGGCTCCGCCCGGACCCCGGTCGACTCGCCCGAGTACGAGGCCGGCGTGGCCATCGGCCGGGCCCTCGCCGAGGCCGGCTACGCGGTGATCACCGGCGGCGGACCGGGCGCCATGGAGGCCGCCAACCGCGGCGCCTCCGAGGCCGGCGGCCTCAGTGTCGGGCTCGGCATCGAGCTGCCCTTCGAGCAGGGCCTCAACGAGTTCGTCGACCTCGGGCTGAACTTCCGTTATTTCTTCGTCCGCAAGACGATGTTCGTGAAGTACTCCCAGGGCTTCGTGGTCCTGCCCGGCGGGCTCGGCACGCTGGACGAGCTGTTCGAGGCGCTCACCCTGGTGCAGACGAAGAAGGTCACCCGCTTCCCGGTGATCCTCTTCGGCAGCGCGTACTGGGGCGGCCTCTACGAGTGGCTGAAGCACACCCTGGTCGCGCAGGGCAAGGCGGCCCAGCACGACCTGGAGCTGTTCCACATCACCGACGAGATCGACGAGGTCATGAAGATCCTCGCCGACGCCCGCCGGCCGGTGAACGAGATCTAGGACCGAGAGCCAGGACCGTAGGGCCGGCAGGCCCTACGCCAGCCCCCGGCGGGCGACCGCCGGGGGGCGGGTGCCCCGGATCGAGGCGACCATGTCCAGCACCTGGCGGGTCTCCGCGACCTGGTGCACCCGGTAGACCTGCGCGCCCAGCCAGGCCGAGACCGCCGTGGTGGCCAGGGTGCCGAGCAACCGCTCGTTCACCGGCCGGTCCAGCGTCTCGCCGACGAAGTCCTTGTTGGACAGCGAGACCAGCACCGGGAAGCCGGTCGCGGTCATCTCCGGCAGCCGCCGGGTGGCCTCCAGCGAGTGCCGGGTGTTCTTGCCGAAGTCGTGCCCGGGGTCGATGATCACCGCGTCCCGCCGCACGCCCAGCCCCACCGCCCGCTCGGCCAGGCCGATGGTCACCCGCAGGATGTCCGCCATCACGTCCTGGTAGCCGACCCGGTGCGGCCGGGTGCGCGGCTCGGCGCCGCCCGCGTGCGTGCAGACCAGCCCGACGTCGTGGCGCGCGGCCACCTCGGCGAGCTTCGGGTCCACCCCGCCCCAGGCGTCGTTCAGCAGGTCGGCGCCCGCCGCGCAGACCGCCTCGCCGACCTCGTGCCGCCAGGTGTCCACGCTGATCACGGCCTCCGGGTGGCGCTTGCGCAGCTCGGCCACGAACGGCACGGTGCGTCGCAGCTCCTCCTCCACCGTGACCTCGTCGCCGGGCCCGGCCTTCACCCCGCCGATGTCCAGGATCGCCGCACCCTCGGCCATCGCGCGGTCGGCGGCGGCGAACGCGGCCTCGTCCGCGAAGGTGGCACCCTTGTCGAAGAACGAGTCCGGTGTCCGGTTGACGATCGCCATGATCACCAGCTCGTCGTCGCCGAATTCCCGCGGTCCCAGGCGCAGTGCCACCGATGTCTCCTCCACAGCTGCTGCGGGTGCGATGATGGCCCCCGGCCTCACAGGGACCATGCTGTCATGATCAGTTTGGTCGTGGGCACTTCGCAGCAGGCCGGCCGGGAGTTCGGGAGGACAGCTCGTGTTCTGGGTGATCGTGGTCGCCATGGCCGTCGTGGTGGGCGGCGCCGCGCTGGTGGCGCTCGGCGGGGGCGGCTCGATGCCGGAGGCGGTGCAGGACCGCATCGCCGCCCGGCTGCCGCAGGACCGTCCGTTGAGCAAGGCGGACGTGGACGACCTGCGGCTGCCGATGGCCGTCCGCGGCTACCGGATGGACGAGGTCGACGACGTCCTGGACCGCCTCGGCGCCGAACTCGCCTACCGCGACTCGCGGATCGCCGAACTGGAGGCCGCCGCCCACCTGCGCGGCGCGGTCGAGGCGACCAACGGCCCGGACGCCGGCGCCGAACCGCTGCCCGGCCTGGAGGAGTTCGCGAAGGTGGTCGAGCCGGCCGTCGCGCTCACCAAGCAGCCCGAGGACGCGAAGCCGGTGGGGGACCAGTGAGCGAACGGGGTGGGCTCGTCATCGTGAGGTGCGTGTGGGCGATTGCCCCTGCCGAGCGCAGCGAGGTGGGCGCATGAGTGTTCCGGTCGAGGGCGCGGTGCTCGGCGCGGACGGCCTGCGCCGCTGCGCCTGGGGCGAGTCGACGGACGACTACCGGCTCTACCACGACACCGAGTGGGGCCGCCCGGTGCACGGCGACGACGCCCTGTTCGAGCGGGTCTGCCTGGAGGCCTTCCAGTCCGGACTGTCCTGGCTGACCATCCTGCGCCGCCGGGAGGGCTTCCGGTCCGCGTTCGCCGGCTTCGAGATCGCCAAGGTCGCCGAGTTCGGCGAGGCGGACGTGGAGCGGCTGCTCGCCGACGCCGGCATCATCCGCAACCGGGCCAAGATCGAGGCGTCGATCGCCAACGCCAAGGTCGCCCGCGACCTGGACGGCGGCCTGGACGCGCTGATCTGGCGGTTCGCCGCCGCCCCGGACCGGCCGGCCCCCCGCACGCTGGGGGAGGTGCCGGCCGTCACGCCCGAGTCGACCGCGCTCGCGAAGGCCCTGAAGAAGGAGGGCTTCCGCTTCGTCGGCCCGACCACCGCCTACGCCCTGATGCAGGCCTGCGGCCTGGTCGACGACCACCTGGCGGACTGCCACGTCCGCACCGCCGGGACCCGCGGGGACGAGCGCTAGCGGCCCAGGTACGTGGGCTTCTCCTTGGCGACGAAGGCGCGGACCGCGATCCGGTGGTCCTCGCTCTCGCCGGCCAGGGTCTGCAGCTCGTCCTCCTTGTCGAGCAGTTCGTCCAGCGAGTGCGAAGCGCCGTACGCCAGCGACTCCTTGATGGCGCCGTAGGCCAGCGTCGGGCCCTCGGCCAGCTCCCGGGCGAAGGTCCGCGCGGTGGCGGCGAACTCCTCGGCCGGCACCACCCTGGTGGCCAGGCCCAGCTCCATCGCCTCGGCGGCCTTCACCGTCCGGGGCAGCATCAGCAGTTCGGTGGCCTTGGCGTGCCCGACCAGCCGGGGCAGCGTCCAGGAGGCGCCGGAGTCGGCGGTCAGGGCGATCCCGGCGAAGGCGGTGTTGAAGCCCGCCCGGTCGGAGAGGATCCGGAAGTCGCAGGCGAAGGCCAGCGAGGCGCCCGCGCCGGCCGCCACCCCGCCGACCGCGGCGACGGTCGGCTTGCGCATCCCGGCCAGTGCCCGCACCAACGGGTTGTAGTGCTCGGCGACGGTGCCCAGCGCGGTCTCGCCGGTCTCCTCGGCCCGCTTCAGCATCGTCAGGTGCTCGTTCAGGTCCTGCCCGACGCAGAACGCGCGCTCGCCGGCCCCGGTCAGCAGCACCGCGCGCACCGCCGGGTCCGCGGCCGCGGCGACCACGGCGTCCCGCAGCGCGACCTTGGTCGCGACGTCCAGGGCGTTCATCGCCTCCGGGCGGTTGATGGTGATGACGGCCAGGCCGCCGTCCAGCTCGTACAGCACGGAATCGGACATGGGCGAGGGGCTCCCTTGTGCTCGGATCGGTTGTTCTCGGCTCGGTGTCGGTCGTGTGCCAGGATGCCGGAGCATCCGGCCGGCTGGGGAGTGTGAGGTATCGCACCTTCCGGCGACGTGCGCACCGCCGCCACGCCGGGGCTTATGACGGCAATTGCGGCGCTTGGGGGCGGTCCGGCCGATGTTGCACCGAGAGTGATGTTGGTCATCAGGCCGTGGCATGCGGGATAATGGCTTCCGATCAATGCGTTCGATACCGGCGGTGGACGGACTGCCGGTGCGTAGCTGAGCGGTTGCAGGAAGGGGAACGAGCATGGCGGCCATGAAGCCGCGGACGGGTGACGGCCCGCTCGAAGTCACCAAAGAGGGACGGGGCATCATCATGCGCGTTCCGCTCGAAGGCGGCGGACGCCTTGTGGTGGAGCTCACGCCTGACGAGGCCGACGCGCTCGGCGAGGCCCTGAAGAAGGCCTGCGGCTGACCGCAACGGGTGCTCGTCATCTCCTGGAGATGTGCTGCCGGGCCCGGGTACGACGTCACGTCGGCCCGGGCCCCGCGACGTTCCGGGGTCCGGGCCCGTGGGCCGCGGTCGGTCTGAGGGCCGCCGCCCGCGGGCGGGCCGCTAGCGCTTGACGGCGCAGAGCAGCCCGTCCGAGACCGGCAGGAGTGCCGGCAGCAGCGCCTCACTCTCCCGGACGGCCTGGACGAGGTCGCGTACCGCGCCCGTCTGCGGGTCCTGCAGCTCCGGCTCGGCCAGTCGGCCCTCCTGGAAGACCCCCTCGAAACAGACCATCCCGCCCGGCCGCAGCAGCCGCAGCGCCTCGGCCAGGTACTCCCGCGACTCGGCCGGGTCGCCGTCGCAGAACACCAGGTCGTACTGGCCGTCGGCGAGCCGCGGCAGCACCTCCAGCGCCCGACCCGGTATGAACCGCGAGCGGTTGGCCGCGAACCCGGCCGCGTGGTACGCCTCGCGGGCCAGCTGCTGGCGCACCGGCTCCGAGTCGACCGTGGTGAGCACGCCGTCCGGCCGCATCCCGCGCAGCAGGTACACCCCGGACACACCTGTCCCGGTGCCGATCTCGGCCACCGCCTTGGCGTCCAGTGCGGCGGCCAGCAGCCGCAGGCACGCCCCGCCGCTGGGCCCGATCGCCCGTATCCCGGTACGCGCGGACTGGGCCCGGGCGTAGGTCAACACCGCGTCCTCGCCGACGTAGGTGTCGGCGAGGGCCACGCGCGCGGGCCCGAACTCGCTGATGGCTGCCTCTTTCGGAGCCCCGGGTGACAGCCCGGTGCCGGGGGAAGTCGATATTTCCTGGCACAGATTACTGGCCGACCGGGAACCGCGTACGGCGGCGGGCCGTTGTCACCAAGGACCGGGTACGGGAGACCTCCCGGGCACTTTTATCCGGGCTTGACGGGTGAGGTGGATATGGTGGTGGCCCTGCTGGGCAGAAGAGCCGACCGAGGAGGTGTGGCCGAGGGCGACGTCCCCGTGCGGCGGCACACCCGCGGCACCGCGTCGGCCCGTACGCCGAAGCCCGTGATGAACCAGCCTGCGCACTCCGACCTGGACCAGCCCGCCGCCGAAACGCCGGCCGCCGGTACCACCGAGGCCCCCGCCCTCGCGACCTTCACCGAGGGCCCCGACGCGCAGACCTGGACTCCGCCCTCCTGGGAGGAGATCGTCGAGGCGCACAGCGCCCGCGTCTACCGCCTCGCCTACCGTCTGACGGGCAACCAGCACGACGCCGAGGACCTCACCCAGGAGGTCTTCGTCCGGGTGTTCCGTTCGCTGTCGACCTACACCCCCGGCACGTTCGAGGGCTGGCTGCACCGGATCACCACCAACCTGTTCCTGGACATGGTCCGCCGCCGCCAGCGCATCCGCTTCGACGCGCTCGGCGAGGACGCGGCCGAGCGGCTCGCCTCCCGCGAGCCCAGCCCGGCCCAGCACTTCAGCGACACCCACTTCGACGCCGACGTGCAGCACGCCCTGGACACCCTCGCCCCGGAGTTCCGGGCCGCCGTGGTGCTCTGCGACATCGAGGGCCTGTCCTACGAGGAGATCGCCGCCACGCTGGGCGTCAAGCTCGGCACCGTCCGCAGCCGCATCCACCGCGGCCGCTCGCACCTGCGCGCCGCGCTCAAGCACCGCGCCCCCGGCTCCGCCCCCGGGCGCGAGCGCCGTGGCGGCTCGGAGGAGCCGGTGCCGGTGGGCGCCGCCGCCGTCGAGGGCGCGCTCGCGCCGGGTGCGCGCGGACGGAGGCGATCGTGAGCGGAACCGGCCGGTCCGGGCCGGGCCAGTCGGACGCGTCCGGCCGGTCCGCGGCCCGGCGGGGCTGGGCGCTGCCCGGCCGCCGCGGCAGCGACGAACCCGGTGAGCCCCTGCTGCCCGCACTCCCGCTGCCGGGCGAGACGGCGCTGCGCGCGGTGCCGGTGCGCGCCGCCGAGCCCGCCGCCGAGGAACACCACCTGGGCGAGCGCCTCTCCGCGTTCCTGGACGGCGAACTCGGCCACGACTCGCGCGAGCGCGTCCAGGCCCACCTGGCGACCTGCCCGCAGTGCCTCGCCGAGGCCGACGAGGGCCGGGCCGTCAAGCACCTGCTGACCCGTACCGGCACGCCCGGCCCGTCCTCCGGCCTGATGGCCCGCCTGATGGCCGTCGGCGGCCTGCCCGACGACGACCCGGCGGACACCGACTGGCCCACCGGCCGCGGCACCCGCGGTGACGACGACGACCTGCCCGGCGGCGGGGTCGCGGCCGCCGGCACGCTCGGCGGCAGCCGGCTCACCGGCGGCTCCTTCGGCCGCGGCGCAGGCGCCTCCTTCGGCGCGGGCGCGCTCGGCGCCGGCACCCCGGTGCCCGGGGTCGACCCGCGGGCCTTCGGACGCGGCGGCGCGGTGCTGCGGCCGCTGATGGGCCGGCGTACCGGCCGCCCCGAGGCCGCGGCCCGTCCCGAGAGCCCCGTCCGGCCCCGTCCGGCCGCAGCCGCCGCCGTCCGTTCCGCCGCGCCTCGCGGGCGCCGCTTCGTCTTCGCCGCCGCGGGCGCCTTCTCGGTCGCCGCGGTCACGCTCGGCGGCGTCGGAGGCCTCAGCACCCAGGGCGAGGACCAGCACAGCACCTCGGTCAGCCCGGGCTCCAGCACCGGCCGCACCGGCGGCCTGGTCCCGATGACCGCACAGATCCCGGTGGACTTCCCGGCCCGCCCCGTCGCCGCGACCCGCGCCGCGACCCCGCCGCCCGCCCCGGACCGGAACCCGGGCGGCCTCCCGGCACTGCGCCAACAAACCCGCTAGAGCGGATCTCGCACCCCGGTCGAGACGGCCCTGGCCGTCGGCAGGTCTTTACCACGGCTTCATCACAGCGTGGACCAGGGACCCGCCGATGGCCATTACCCTGTAGAGACCGTCGTCCGACGAGCTAGGGAGCTTAGGTGTTCAGCGATGTAGGCGGGCTGGAGCTCCTGACCCTGGTCGTGATGGCGATCATCATCTTCGGACCGGACAAGCTGCCGAAGCTGATCCAGGACACCATGGGCTTCATCCGGAAGATCCGTTCCTTCGCCGACAACGCGAAGGAGGACATCCGCAGCGAGCTGGGGCCCGAGTTCAAGGACTTCGAGTTCGAGGACCTGCACCCCAAGACCTTCGTCCGCAAGCAGCTCATGGGCGGCCAGGAGGACCCGCTGGGCCTCAAGGAGATGAAGGACTCGCTCGACATCCGCTCCGTCCTGGACGACAAGCCGGCGGCGCCGGTGAACGGCCGCAGCGGCAGCGTCAGCTTCGAGAAGCCCGCCGCCGCGGCGGCAGCCCCGGCGGCAGCCTTCACCGGAGCGCCGCTGCAACCCGGCGAGCGGCCCCCGTTCGACCCCGACGCGACCTGACCGGACCCCGGTCCCGTCGCCGCCGCGCCCCGGCGCGGGCCCCGTAGCACGACACCGCCGCCCCGCCCGGCCACCCGGCTGAGCGGGGCGGCGGCGTGTGCGCCGCTATTGTGCTGATTGTTCCCGCTGAGCCGTCCGTCACATTCCGCGCTGTCGCGGACCAGGATCGGCCCCCGGGGACGGCGCGGTACGCCACGATGGGAGCGCGCCACGGCAGGCACACGTGCGTTTGAGGAGGCCCGGGGATGGACGCGACGAGTCAGGCGGTGGGGACGACGGCCACGGCCGGCGGCCCGGTGGTCGGCGGGCAGGCCGGCCCGCCGGACCCGCTGGTGCCCTACCTGTCCGCAGACTTCCCCTGGTACGGCCTGGACGACGGCTGGACCGGCCGCCGCTACCTGATGCAGGCCGGCGCCGGCGGCCCCCGCGGCGGGGCGGCCGGCAGCGTCGACTACGGCACCCTCGGCCACGGCGAGGAGCCGGCCCGGCAGTACGAGCCGCGCGACATGCGCAGGTTCGCGGTCGTGGTCACGGTGGCCCGCCGCGACAGCCGTCGCAGCGCCGACAACACCGGCACCCTGGAGGCGACCTCCGCCTCCTCCGCCGCCTGGCTGGCCGGCTCCGGCCTGCTCGCGTCGACCTGGCCCGGCCAACTCGACCGCGCGCTGCGCCAGGACTGGCTGGACCAGCAGAGCGCCCTGGCCTGGGACCTCGCCGACGACCTGGCCGGCCCCGGCTGGTCCACCCTCAGCCTGCCGGTCAACGGCCTGCCGCAGCCCTTCCGCTACCGCGAGTCCGAGTACGGCTGGGTGCTCGCCGGCGAGGCCCCCGGCGTCCTGCTCGGCGCCTACGGGCGCGGCGTCAGCGCCTACGGCACCGGCTTCTCCACCGTCCCCGACCTGACCGCCTACGCCCGGCCGTAGGCCCCGCGAAGACGCCGAAGGGGCCGGGTGGTTCGAAACCACCCGGCCCCTTCGGGGCTGTCAGGCCGATCCGCCGTCAGAACTTGTTCTTCGGCGTCAGTCCGAGGGAGAGCCCGGAGAGGCCGCGCTGACGGCCGCCGAGCTTGCCGGCGACGGCGCGCAGGGCGGTGCCGGCCGGGGAGTCGGGGGCGGCGAGCACGACCGGGCGGCCGTCGTCGCCGCCCTCGCGCAGGCGCACGTCGATCGGGATCGAGCCGAGCACCGGGACGGTCGCGCCGACGGTGCGGGTGAGCGCGTCCGCGACGATCTGGCCGCCGCCGGTGCCGAAGACGTCGATCATCTCGTCGCAGTGCGGGCACGGCATGCCGGACATGTTCTCGATCACGCCGACGATCTTCTGGTGGGTCTGCACCGCGATGGTGCCGGCCCGCTCGGCCACCTCGGCGGCGGCCATCTGCGGGGTGGTGACGATCAGGATCTCGGCGTTCGGCACGAGCTGCGCGACCGAGATCGCGATGTCGCCGGTGCCGGGCGGCAGGTCCAGCAGCAGGACGTCCAGGTCGCCCCAGTACACGTCGGCCAGGAACTGCTGGAGCGCGCGGTGCAGCATCGGGCCGCGCCAGACCACCGGGGCGTTGCCCGGGGTGAACATGCCGATCGAGATGACCTTCACGCCGTTCGCCTGCGGCGGCATGATCATGTCCTGGACCTGGGTGGGCCGGCCCTCGACGCCCAGCATGCGCGGCACGCTGTGGCCGTAGATGTCGGCGTCCACGACGGCGACCTTCAGGCCGTCGGCGGCCATCGCGGCGGCCAGGTTGACCGTCACCGAGGACTTGCCGACGCCGCCCTTGCCGGAGGCGACGGCGTAGACCCGGGTCAGCGTGCCCGGCTTGGCGAACGGGATCTCCCGCTCGGGGGCGCCGCCGCGCAGCAGCTGGGAGAGCTCCTTGCGCTGCTCGTCGCTCATCACGTCGAGCTCGACCTCGACGCCGGTCACGCCGGCGACCCGGCCGACCGCCTCGCGGACCCGGGTGGTGATGGTGTCGCGCATCGGACAGCCGGAGACGGTCAGGTAGACCGCGACGCGCACCGCGCCGCCCTCGGCGATCTCGACCGATTTCACCATGCCGATCTCGGTGATCGGGCGGTTGATCTCCGGGTCGTTGACGGTCGCCAGCGCCTGGCGTACGGAGTCCTCCGTGACGCCGGCCGCGACCTCTGTCTCGTTGGCCATGTCTTGATGGTACGGCGCTCGGCGGATCCCCTAACCCGCCGGTAGCGTGCCGCCGGTCACAGCGTCTCGGAGGGCTCCCGGCGCTCGTCGATCTCCTTGAGCAGGGACTGCAGTTCGGAGCGGATGCTCCCCAGCTCGGAGGCGATGAAGGCCCGGGTGGCGACCTCGCCGAGCCCGTGCCGCAGCGCCGCGACCTCGCGGGTGAGGTACTCGGTGTCCGCGATGTTGCGGTCGCTGCGGGCCCGGTCCTGCTCCATGTTGACCCGGTCCCGGTTGTCCTGGCGGTTCTGCGCGAGCAGGATCAGCGGGGCCGCGTACGAGGCCTGGAGCGACAGCACCAGGGTGAGGAAGATGAAGGGGTAGCTGTCGAACCGCACGTTCTCCGGCAGCAGGGTGTTCCAGGCCACCCAGACGATGATCACCACCGTCATCCAGACGATGAACCGGCCGGTGCCCAGGAAGCGCGCGATCCGCTCGGAGAGCTTGCCGAACGCCTCCGGGTCGTAGGAGGGCAGGGTGATCAGGCCGGGCCGGGCGGTGCGGGGCTGGTCGAGCCGGGTGCGGGCCGGGCCCGCCACGGAGATCTCGGTGCGCCGGTCCCGGCCGCCCTCGCGGCCGCGCAGTTCGCGCAGCTGGCGCAGCTCCCGCAGCTCGCTCTGGAGGCGCTGGCGGGGGGACTCGTCCCGCCGTCCCTTGCGGTCAGCGTCCACCGTGCACCTCTTCCCTCGGGTCGTCTTCCCCCGCGTCGTCGTGGCCGTGCAGCACGGACTCGCGCCAGTCCTCCGGCAGCAGGTGGTCGAGCACGTCGTCGACGGTCACCGCGCCGATCAGGTGGTCGGCCTCGTCGACGACCGGCGCGGACACCAGGTTGTAGGTCGCCAGGTAGCTGGTGATCAGCGACAGCGGGGTGTCCGGCGGCAGCGGGTCCAGGTCGTCGTCGACCAGCGAGCCGACCAGCACGTACGGCGGCTCGCGCAGCAGCCGCTGGAAGTGCACGGTGCCCAGGTACTTGCCGGTCGGGGTCTCGTTCGGCGGCCGGCAGACGTACACCTGCGCGGCGAGCGCGGGCTTGTGGTCGGAGACCCGGATGCGGGCGAGTGCCTCGGCCACGGTCGCGTCCGGCTCCAGCACGACCGGCTCGGTGGTCATCAGACCGCCGGCGGTGTTCTCCTCGTACGACAGCAGGCGGCGGACGGGCTCGGCCTCCTCCGGCTCCATCAGCTGGAGCAGCCGCTCGGCCTCGTCGTCGGGCAGCTCGGAGAGCAGGTCCGCGGCGTCGTCCGGGTCCATCGCCTCCAGGATGTCGGCGGCGCGTTCGTCCTTGAGCTTGCCGATGATCTCGACCTGGTCGTCCTCGGGCAGCTCCTCCAGGACATCGGCGAGCCGCTCGTCGTCGAGCGCGGCGGCCACCTCGGCGCGGCGCTTGGCGGACAGGTGGTGCATGACGCTGGCGAGGTCGGCGGCGCGCAGCTGGTCGAAGGTGGCGAGCAGGTTGGCGGCGCCCTGGTCCTGTTCGGGCAGCGCGAAGCCGGTGACGTCCTGCCAGTCCAGGGTGAGCCGCTCGCCCTTGCCCTTGCGCAGCCGGCCGGCCCGGCCGACCTGGACGAAGACCCGGCTGATCTCCCACTCGCGCAGCCGGGTCTGCACCATCCCGACGTCCAGCACGGTGACGTCCTCACCGGTCTTGGACCAGGTGACGGTGCGGTCCAGCAGCTCGGCGAGCACCAGGGTCTCGGACGGGCGCTGCTCGAAGCGCCGCAGGTTGATCACGCCGGTGGTGAGCACCTGACCGGACTCCAGGCTGGTCACCCGGGTCATCGGCAGGAAGATCCGGCGCCGGCCGACCACCTCGACCACCAGGCCGAGCACCCGCGGCGGGCGTCCGCCGAGGCGCAGCGAGACGACCACGTCCCGGACCCGGCCGACCTGGTCGCCGTTCGGGTCGAAGACGGCGAGGGCGGAGAGATGGGAGATGAAGACCCGGGTGCCTGGCCCTGCCATGAACTCCCTCGACTCGTTCGACGCGGTGCCTGGTACGCCGGGGCGCACCCGCGGCCAAGGCTACCCGCGCGTCGGGGACCCGGCCCGACGAGGCACGGTACACATCCGAGGAGTCCCGGGCGTGAATCTTTAGCGGCGCTTGAACAGCAGTTTGGGCAGGCCGGCCGGGATCGGGCGCCGGGTGGTGGCCGGGGTGGGCATCGGCTGGGCGGCGTGCGAGCCGTCCGGCATGGTGCCCGGACGCTCGGTGAGCGCGCCGGCCGGCTCCAGCCGCAGCACCCGGCACTCGCGGGCCCAGCGGTCGGCGATGGTGTCGGTGTCGGGCGCGTTCAGCCGCTTGCCCTTGAGCTCCTCGACGGCGCCCAGCCAGGCCTCGCCGCCCGGGGGCAGCTCCGAGACCCGGGCGTTCCAGCCGGTCAGCCGGCCGCCCTTGTCCTTGCTGCGGACGGTCACCACCGCGCCGGATCCGGCGGTCAGGCCGTGCAGCGGCTGCTCGCCGCCGTCGCCGACCACCACCACCGCGCCGTCGTACCAGGCGTGCCAGAGCGGGCGGGACTGTTCCTGGCCGTCCGCGCGGACCCAGAGCAGGCCGGACTTCTTCGCGGCCTCCTCCAGCAGGGCCCGGTCGAGGAGGTCGTCGGCGGTTGCGGCGGCGGTCGTACGGTCCATGGCGCACAGCGTACGGCTTCTCCCGTCCACGAGGTGTCTCAGCCGTCGGGCGACAGTTCCATCGCCCATCCACGGGCCTTACCGTAGGAGCGCCCGACCCAGCCCACGTGACCAGCAGAGGAGCGCCGTGCCCGCCGCCCGGCCCGCGACCGCACCCGCCGCCACCGCCGCGCCGCCGGCGCACCCGCTGCCCACCCTCGACCTGCTGCTGCTCGCCGTCTCGATCGCCGGCATCTCGCTGTCCGGCCCGCTGATCAGCGCCACCGCCGCACCCGCGCTGGCGATCGCCTTCTGGCGCAACGTCATGTCGGTCGGCGTCCTCGGCCCGTACGCGCTGCTGCGCCACCGTGCCGAGCTGCGCGGGATCGGCCGGCGGGCGCTGCTGCTCGCGACGGCGGCCGGCGCGCTGCTCGCGGTGCACTTCGCGCTCTGGATGCCCAGCCTGCGGATGACCTCGGTGGCCTCGGCGACCGCCCTGGTCACCACCACCCCGCTGTGGACCATCCTGCTGATGCGGCTGTTCGGCGCCCGCGCACCCCGGATGGTCTGGCTCGGCACGGGTGTGGCCTTCGCCGGCGTGCTGGTGCTGACCGGCGTCGACCTCTCGCTCTCCCCGCGCGCGCTGCTCGGAGACGCCCTCGCCCTCGGCGCGGGCCTGGCGGCGGCCGGGTACGTGCTGCTGGGCGCGGAGGTCCGCAAGACCGTCAGCACCACCGCGTACACCCTGGTCTGCTACGCCACCACGGCGGTGGGCCTGCTGGCGATCTGTCTGGTCGCCGGGGCGCCGCTGTCCGGCTGGCCGGCCGGGGTGTGGTGGCAGATCGTGCTGCTGATGGTGGCCGCCCAGCTGCTCGGCCACTCGCTGAGCAACCGCGTGGTGCGCGCCCTCGGCCCGTCGATCACCTCCACCGCGATCCTGCTGGAGACCCCGGGTGCGGCCCTGATCGCCGCTCTCTGGCTCGGTCAGTGGCCCCCGGCGGCCGCCTACCCGGCGGTGGTGCTGATCCTGATCGGCCTGGTCCTGGTCGCCCGCGGCGGCCGCCGCTGAGGACGCCTCAGAGCCAGCCGTTGCGGCGGAAGCCCCGGTACATCCCGATGCAGATCAGGACGATCCCGCCGAGCACCATCGGATAGCCGTACTTGTGGTGCAGTTCGGGCATGTACTCGAAGTTCATGCCGTACACACCGGTGATCATGGTGGGCACGGCGAAGATCGCCGCCCAGGCGGTGATCTTGCGCATGTCCTCGTTCTGCGCCACCGAGACCTGCGCCAGGTTGGCCTGGAGCAGCGAGTTGAGCAGCTCGTCGAAGCTGTGGACCTGCTCGGTGACCCGGGCCAGGTGGTCGGCGACGTCCCGGAAGTACTTCTGGATGTCCGGGTCGACGAGGCGCTGCAGCGGCTCGGACAGCTGCTGCATCGGGCGCAGCAGCGGCACCACGGCGCGCTTGAACTCCAGGACCTCGCGCTTGAGTTGGTAGACCCGACCGACGTCGGCGCTGCGCCCGCCCTTGGCCGAGAAGACGCCGTACTCGATCTCGTCCACGTCGTTCTGCAGCCGCTCGGTGACCAGCAGGTAGTTGTCCACGACGTGGTCGGCGATCGCGTGCAGCACCGCCGAGGGGCCCTTGGCGAGTAGCCCGGACTCGTCCGCGTCGGCCTCCAGCCGGTGCCGCAGCTCCTGGAGCGAGCCGTGGCCGCCGTGCCGGACGGTGATCACGAAGTCCCGCCCGGCGAAGACCATCAGCTCGCCGGTCTCCACCACCTCGCTGGTCGGGGTGAGCTGGTCGTGCTCGACGTAGCGGATGGTCTTGAAGACGGCGAACAGCACGTCGTCGTAGCGCTCGACCTTGGGCCGCTGGTGCGCGTGCACCGCGTCCTCGACCGCGAGCGGGTGCAGGCCGAACCGCTGGGCGATGCCCTCGAACTCGGCCTCGGTCGGCTCGTGCAGCCCGATCCAGCTGAACGAGCCCTTGCCCTCCGGGAGTTGGTGTGCGGCCTTGACTCGGCGGGCGGCCTCGCGGGGGCTGCAGGTCTCGCCGTTGCGCTTGCCGTGCTGGTAGACCGCGCAGTCCACGACCGCCGACCCGGCGCCCATCGGGA
The DNA here is from genome assembly GCF_029894125.1 of Kitasatospora sp. MAA19. Taxonomy (GTDB): domain Bacteria; phylum Actinomycetota; class Actinomycetes; order Streptomycetales; family Streptomycetaceae; genus Kitasatospora. The sequence continues at coordinate 333,918 of NZ_JARXYZ010000004.1, read as the reverse complement.
CGGCGTCGTACCCGCCGACCGCGGACCGGCGGCGGTTGGTGCGGACGGCGGCGCGCAGGCTGTTGATCATCGACATGGCAGGCTCCCTGGGACAGGAGCCGCCGCACAGCGGCGTCGGAGTCCCCCGGTCGGAGGCGGGGGAGGAACGGGCGGCCGTGGTGCGACGGCGAAGAACACCGGTGAAGGGGGATCGGGGTGCTCTCCCGGCCGGTCCGTCCGCGTTCGGTCTGCCCGGGCTACCTCGGCTGGTTCAGCCGGTTCAGCCTGCGTGGCGAGGGGTACGGGGAGGACAGGGCCGGGTAGAGCTGCCGGTACTGCATGGTCGGCCGGTATCCACCGCAACCACCTCCTTCGCGCCGCTGCCCCGGGGACGAAGCGTTCCCGGTGGCCAGTCGCTCACCCTAACATCTGACCGGCCATCGGTGCCCGGGCTTTCCCAAGGCTTTGCCCGGGGTCGCCCGTCCGCGGCCGGTCCGCCCCCGCGGGTTACGCTCACCGGCATGGCGCACGACTTCCCGCTCTTCGGCGAACCCCACGGTGGCAGCTCCCCGGCGCTCTCCCGGGAGGCGGTGCTGGCCGCCGTCGAGGCCAGGCTGATCACCACCTTCGGCGCGTCGAGCGGCCGAGCCGCGGTCACCTTCCTCGGCACCGACCGGATCGAGGTGCTGCGCTTCGGACCGGACGCCGACGGCCTGGTCCGGTACGCGACGCTCGGCATGTCCGCCGCGCCGATGGCCGACCCGACCGCACCGGTCGCCGACCAGCTGCGCGGTCCGCGCGCCGAACTGGTGCTGACGGTGCGCGGCGGGCGCGACAGCGTGCTCCGCAGCCTCGCCACCCTCGCCGCGACGCCGCAGGTCGAGGGCTTGGTGGTGGCCCCGGGCAGCTCGCTCGACCTGGGCGCCCCGCTCTGGGACGGCGCGCCGTTCACCTCGGTGCTGGCCGCCGAGCCGGGCGGCCTGGTGCCGGACCTGGAGCTGGCCGAGCCGGCCGACCCGGTCCGCTTCCTGCCGCTGCTGCCGATGACGCCCAACGAGGCCGGCTGGAAGCGGGTGCACGGCGCGGCCGCGCTCCAGGAGCGCTGGCTGAACCAGGGCACCGACCTGCGCGATCCGGACCGGCGCGGCGTCCGGCTGGACTGACGGCGGCTCAGCGGCGGGGCCGGGGCCGGGCGTACGCGTCGATCGCACGGGCCGGGCGCGCGGGTCGGGCCGGCACCCCGCCGCCGCGCCCCCGCACGCGGGGCGCGCGGCCCTCAGGCCCCGATCGGCTTCGCGCCGGTGGCCTGCTCCAGCAGCGCCTCGTACACCGCCGGATCGGTGGTGTACTCGCCGAGCCGGACGGTCTTGCGGGTGCCGTGGTAGTCGCTGGAGCCGGTGACCAGCAGCCCCAGCTCGCCGGCCAGACCGCGCAGCCGCACCCGGGTCTGCTCGTCGTGGTCGATGTGGTCCACCTCCAGCGCCGCCAGCCCGGCTGCCGCGAGGTCGGCGATCACCTGGTCCGGGACGGTCCGCCCGCGTTTGACCGCGCCGGGGTGGGCGAACACCGGCACCCCGCCGGCCGCCCGGACCAGCCGGACCGCCTCGACGGGGTCGGTCTCGTGCTTGCGCACGTCCGCCCGGCCGCCGTTGGCCAGCCACTCGGGGGTGAAGGCGTCCGAGACGGTGGCCACCACGCCCGCCTCGATCAGCGCGCTGGCGATGTGCGGCCGTCCGACCGAGCCCGCCCCGGCGATCCGCGCCACCTGCTCCCAGCTGATGTCCGCCCCGAGTTCGCGGCAGCGCTCGACGATCGCCCGCCCGCGCCGGAACCGGTCGGTGCGCACCAGCTCCCGCTCGCGCGCGAACTCCGGCTCGTCCGGGTCGAACAGGTACGCCAGCAGGTGCATGCTGACGCCGCCCACCGCGCAGGACAGCTCGGCCCCCGGGACGACGGTCAGCCGGGTGCCGACCGGCAGCGCGCGCACCGCCTCGGCGGCCTCGGCGTGGCCCGCGACGGTGTCGTGGTCGGTGAGCGCCACGACGTCCAGGCCCGCGGCCACGGCCGCCGCGACCAGCTCGGCCGGGGTGTCGGTGCCGTCGGAGGCATTGCTGTGGGCGTGCAGGTCGATGCGCACGGGGCGGACTCCTGGAGGCTCGTGGGTGCCGCCCAGGATAGGACAGGCCCTAAGGCGTGTCTGACAGTTCCCGCCGGGCGTGCGATCCGACGCGAATTGCCAGACACGCCTTAACCGAGCAGGCGGGGGGAGAGGGCCCCGCAGGGGAGCAGGTCCAGTTCGGCGCCGGCCTCGCGCAGGTCGGTGAGGACCAGCTCGTCGTACATCACCAGGGCGGACTGCTCGGGCCAGGCGACCGCCCAGAGCCAGAGCCCGCGGGCCTCGCCGGCGAACACCGCGCGGTCGACCGGGGCGTCCGGGACGTGGAACATCGGGGTGGGCCGCCCGGCGGCCATCAGCTTGGCGTCGGCGGGCTTGTAGAGGCCGACGGAGTCGCCCGGGTCGGGTCCGGCCAGTCCGGCGTAGCGGGCACCGAGGCCGACCCCCAGTTCCTCGGCGATCAGCACCAGCTCGCCGAAGCCGCCGAGCGGCGCCGGGCCGGAGCAGGCGACGGCGGTGGCCCGGGCTCCGGAGACGTCGTCGCCGACGTGCGCGATGCCGGTGTAGAGCCAGCCGACCGGGAGCGGCCAGGGCAGCCAGACGGGGACCTGCGAACGGGCGACGGCGACGCCCAGGGCCTCCACGCTCGGTGGCAGGACGGGCTGCATCGGGTGCACGGCTCCGTGCCGGTCGCACTGCCACGTGTCTGAGAACAGACCGGGGGCGCGGACCCGACCGGCGCACCTCGGGCAGCTTGGCTCGCCCCTCATAGCCGACAACGCTCCTCCCTCCGGACCGCCGCGTCAAGGACGATCACCCGTACGGAGGGCGCGGCGGCACCTGTCGGTGGCGGGGCCCGTCCGACGCGGGGTGGGGCGCGGTACGGGCGGTTCCCGTTGGGGGATGTCCCGTGGCGGGCGACGGCAAACGTCGGGGGCGCCGGGCCCGGACGCACTGACGCCCCGTCATCGGCGATCGCGGTGACGGGGCGTCAGTCGGGTATCGGAACGTCCGGATCGGATGCTCCTGGCTCGTCGGCGGCGGGTGAGGTCTCCCGGTCGGAGGCGCCGCGCGTGGTCAGACGGTCGGGCACGGGCGGATGAGCAGGCGCTCGCCGGTGCGGGCGGCGGCCTGGACGACCTCGCGGACGGTCTCGGCGTCGGCTATCAGACGGCCGGCGGCGGAGCCGTTGACGTCGTCCAGCCGGACGATCTCGAAGCGCATGGTCTTCGTCATGGGCGTCTCCTTTCCTGGCCCCGTCGGTCGGGGCGATTGCGGCTGAGTGGGTACCAGCCCTTTCGGGGTCCTGCGGGTCCGGCGGTGCGGCCGGATCGTTCGGTTCGTGCGCGTGGCGGTCTGCTGCGGCAAGGGCTCCCCCTACTTGCCTGGTGCGTCTGGCGCCTCGTGAACCACGGTGACGTGGTGGTGCTTCCGGGCCGTTGCCCGACCGTAAAGTCCAGGTTTCGGCTGATTCGCGCCGACGCGGAGGCCGGCGATGATTCCCGGACAGAATCAAAGATTACCGTAACTAACGAATTTTGTCCTGCGTTGAGGGCGGTCGAACTTCGAGAAGTGGTTCAGACCACTCTCCGGATCGGTCCGGTCAGGCCCAGAACGCGGCCAGCGCCTCGGCCGTGGCGGCCGGCCGTTCGGCGTTGGGGGAGTGGCCGGCGTCCTCGACGACCACCCGGCGGGCTCCCAGGCGCTCCGCCATCCCGGTCTGCTCCGGCACCGGCCAGGCGTAGTCCCGCACCCCGGACAGCACCAGCACCGGCAACTCGGCGGTGGCGGCGGCCAGCTCCGCCACCCGGTCCGGCGCGGCGACCAGATGACCGCCGGTGACGGTCAGCGCCAGCGGCACGTTGGCCAGCCAGCGGCGGTGCAGGAACTCCTCGACCGCCGGTTCCGGGCGCTGCCGCCGGTCCCCGCTGCCCTCCTCCAGCTGTCGCATGACCTGCCAGATCTCCTCCAGGCCCATGACCGGCAGCACGTCCAGCAGCAGCTTGGTGCGGGCCGCCTCGGCCGGGTCGATCGCGCCCGGGCCGGTGGACATCAGGGCCAGCGAGCGCCACGACGGCGGGCCGTCCGCGGCGGCGGCCAGCACCGCCTCCCGGACCACCTGGCCGCCGAAGGAGTGCCCCAGCAGGTGCGGCGGCGGCCCGCCGTCCGCGGCCAGGGCCTCGGTGAGCGCCCGGACGTCCGCGCCCAGCGCCTCGACCGCGTACGCGGCCGGGTCGTCCGGGCCGCCGGTCTCGTACTGGCCGCGCTGGTCGACGGCGGTCACCCGGTAGCCGGCCGCCGCCAGCGGCTCCAGCAGGGCGATGAAGTCCTCCTTGCTGCCGGTGAAGCCCGGGACCAGCAGCGCCGAGCCGCGCACCGGCCCGTCCGGCTCCGCCCGCAGCGCGGCGAAGGCGCCGCGGGCGGTCGACAGCCGCAGCGCCCGGGCGCAACGGGGGAGGGTGAGGAACGGCGGGGTGCTCATGGGCTGCTCTCCTGCGGGCGGGATAGGGCCCGCCCGGCTGATCCGGCAAGATCGACCGGGCAGGACCTGGCCGGTGACCCCGAGCCTATCCAGGAACGCCGGAGGGGACGGGCCAGGCCGTCAGGGGCCCGGCCCGCCCCCTCCGGGGCGGGGTGCGTCAGCTCTCCGGGGTGGCCTCCGGCGCGGCGGCGGCCTTGCGGGCGCGGGTGCGCTTGCGCGGGGCCGGGACCTCGGCCGCGGCGTCGGCGGCCGCAGCCTCCGGGGCCGCCGGGGCGGTCGCGGCCTCAGCCTTGGGCTTGCGGGTGCGGGTCCGGGTGGCCGGCTTCTTCTCGGCGACGGCCTCGGCGGCCGGGGCCTCGGCGGGGGCCTCGACGGCCTCCACCTTGGGCTTGCGGGTGCGGGTCCGGGTGGCCGGCTTCTCCGCGACCGCGACCGCGGTCTCGGCGACCGCCTCGGCGGTGGGTGCCTCGACGGCCTCGGCCTTGGGCTTGCGGGTGCGGGTCCGGGTGGCCGGCTTCTTCTCGGCGACGACCTCGGCGGCCGGAGCCTCGGCGACCGGAGCCGCCACGGCGGCCTCGGTCACCACGACGGCCTCGGCGACCACGGCAGCGGCCTCGGCGACCACGGCGGCCTCGCCGGCGCCGCGCGAGCGACGGCGACGACGGCGCGGTGCGGCCTCGCCCTCGACGCCCTCGACGGCCGGGGCCGCCAGGGTCTCGACGGCGGTACCGGCCTCGCCCTCGGCGACCGCCGAGCCCCGCCGGGTGCGGCGGCGCTCACGGGTACGGCGCGGCTTCTCCTCGGTGGCCACGGCGGCCTCGGCGGCCTCGGTGCGGCCGGGGCCGCTCCGCGTGCCCCGGCCCCGAGCGGTGCGCGCACCGCGTCCGCCGGTCTCGCCGAGGTCCTCGACCTCCTCCGCGCCCAGCCCGGCCCGGGTCCGCTCCGAACGCGGCAGCACACCCTTGGTGCCCGGCGCGATCTTCAGCAGCTCGTACAGGTGCGGCGAGGTGGAGTAGGTCTCCTCCGGGTCGTTGAACGACAGCTCGAGCGCCTTGTTGATCAGCTGCCAGCGCGGGATGTCGTCCCAGTCGACCAGGGTGACGGCGGTGCCCGAGGCGCCGGCCCGGCCGGTGCGGCCGATCCGGTGCAGGTAGGTCTTCTCGTCCTCGGGGCACTGGTAGTTGATCACGTGCGTGACGCCCTCGACGTCGATGCCGCGGGCGGCGACGTCGGTGCAGACCAGCACGTCGACCTTGCCGTTGCGGAACGCCCGCAGCGCCTGCTCGCGGGCGCCCTGGCCGAGGTCGCCGTGGACGGCGCCGGCCGCGAAGCCGCGCTGGGTCAGCTGGTCGGACACGTCGGCGGCGGTGCGCTTGGTCCGGCAGAAGATCATCGCCAGCCCGCGGCCGTCGGCCTGCAGGATGCGCGAGACGAGCTCGACCTTGTCCAGCGAGTGCGCACGGAAGATGTGCTGCTCGGTGTTGGCGACGGTGGTGCCGGTGTCGTCCGGGGCGGCGGCCCGGATGTGGGTCGGCTGGCTCATGTACCGGCGGGCGAGGCTGATCACCTGGCCCGGCATGGTGGCCGAGAACAGCAGGGTCTGCCGCTTGGCCGGCAGCATGGTGATGATCTTCTCGACGTCCGGCAGGAAGCCGAGGTCGAGCATCTCGTCGGCCTCGTCGAGGACCAGCGAGCGGACCTTGGACAGGTTCAGCTTCTTCTGCCCGGCCAGGTCCAGCAGCCGGCCCGGGGTGCCGACCACGATGTCGACGCCCTTGGCGAGCGCCTCGACCTGCGGCTCGTAGGCGCGGCCGCCGTAGACGGCCAGGACGCGCACGTCGCGGACCTTGCCGGCGGTCTGCAGGTCGTTGGTGACCTGGGTGCAGAGCTCACGCGTCGGGACGACGATCAGCGCCTGCGGGGACCCGCAGAGCTGCTCCTCGGTGGCCCGGCCGGCGTCCACGTCGGCGCGCACGACGACCCGCTCGATCAGCGGGAGGCCGAAGCCGAGGGTCTTGCCGGTGCCGGTCTTGGCCTGGCCGATGACGTCGTGGCCGGTCAGCGCGACCGGGAGGGTCATCTCCTGGATCGGGAAGGGATGGACGATGCCGACGGCCTCGAGCGCCTCGGCGGTCTCCGGGAGGATTCCCAGGTCCCGGAACGTCGTCTTGATGGGTTCAGCGGTGGTGGACAGGGTGCTGCCTCTTCCGTGTGGAGGGGCCGAGAGCGAGCGGCGGGCGGGCAGCCGCACGGCTGCGTACGGGCCTGGGCGGCCCTGATGCAGCTGAGCGGACGCACAACCGCGCCGGTCCCTGCGGCCGGCCGGTGCGCGCTGCCCTGGTACGGGGCGCGTCGCCGGCGGCGTCGGGGAGGATTCCCGTGAGGGACCTGCGCGGGACCTTCGCCAGGGGGCGCGGTCTCGGCGGCCCTCGCTCGGCCACTGATGCGGTGCCAAGGCTTGAAGTCCAAGCCATGGTCGGAGCCGATCGGCTCTCCGACCGGGCATCCGCGTACGTGAGTACCCGTGGCTCCGGTGCGGACACGTCCGGGTGGACGGTGCCGCTACGGAGCGGGCTTGCGCGGGACACCGAGACGGCGGTGACACCGTGCGAGCACGACGGGGCTCCGTACCACCATACAGTCAGGCGACGACTCGAACACGTGACGCGTCTGACATTGCCCCCGCCGACCCGGCCCGGAAGGGGGATTCCGGCCGGTCACCCGGGTGCCGCTCGGCGGCCGCTCCATGTGGGGGAGCCGGGCGGACGGCACTAAGGTGACGGGTCATGGAGACCCATGGTGAGACGCAGGACGCCGCGGCCGGCTCGATCGGGGACTGGGCCGCGTGCTCGGCCGACCCGGGCTACCGGGCGGCGGTGCTGGATCTGCTCGGCGCGCTCGCGTACGGCGAGCTGAGCGCCTTCGAGCGGCTCGCCGAGGACGCCAAGCTGGCTCCGGACCTCGCCGACAAGGCGGCCCTGGCCCGGATGGCCTCCGCCGAGTTCCAGCACTACCAGCGCCTGCACGACCGGCTCGCCGAGGTCGGCGCCGACCCGCAGGAGGCGATGCGCCCGTTCGTCGAGCCGCTGGAGCTGTTCCACCGGATGACCGCGCCCTCGGACTGGCTGGAGGGCCTGGTCAAGGCCTACGTCGGCGACGCCATCGCGACCGACTTCTACCGCGAGGTCGCCGTCCGGCTCGACGACGACACCCGCGAGCTGGTGCTCGGCGTCATGTCCGACACCGGGCACGCCCAGTTCGCGGTGGACAAGGTGCGCCAGGCCATCGAGGCCGACCCGCGCTCCGGCGGCCGGCTCGCGCTGTGGGGCCGGCGGCTGATGGGCGAGGCGCTCAGCCAGGCCCAGCGGGTGGTCGCCGAGCGGGACGCGCTGTCCAACCTGCTGGTCGGCGGCGTCCAGGTGCAGGGCTTCGACCTGGTCGAGGTCGGCAAGATGTTCAACCGGATCACCGAGGCGCACACCCGGCGGATGGCCGCCCTGGGCCTGGCCAGCTGACCGGTCAGGCCGGCCGGTGGCGCCGCGGCGCGCGGTGGGCGCCGCCCCGGTGCGGGTGGTGCCGGTGCGCCGGGGCGAGCCCGGCGGCCAGGTCCGGCCGGGCCAGTGTCGCGGTCAGCACCGCCGAGGCCACCGCGGCGGCCACGATCGACCCCGCCGGGTAACGCCCCTCCAGGCAGAAGTGCGTGACCACCCCGCCGAGCAGCGCCGCCGCCAGCGCGGTGCCCACGGTCAGGGTGCGGGCCGTCCGGAAGTACGAGGGCCGGGCCAGCAGCGCGACCAGGCCCGTGACCAGGCCGACCAGGGCGAAGGCGATCGATTCGACCAGCAAGACTGCCTCCCGGAGGACGGGCGCGCGGCGCCGACGGCCGCACTGTCGCCGTACCCCGCCCCACCCGGCCGTACACGCAGCGGTGCCCCGCTCCCTGGGGGGAGCGGGGCACCGGGTGAGCAGTTCGGGCAGCGCCTCAGAGGGTGCCGAAACCGACCTTGCGGGCGGCCTGCTCGCCGATCTCCACGTACGCCAGGCGCTCGGCCGGGACGATGACGCGGCGGCCGTGCTCGTCGGTCAGCGCGAAGAGCTTCTCCGAACCCTCCAGGGCCTTGGCGATCGCGCTCTGGATCTCATCGGCAGTCTGCGAGCTCTCGATCACGATCTCGCGCGGCGTGTTCTGCACGCCGATCTTGACCTCCACGGCTTCCGTCCCTCCGGGGTTGCAGCCTCCACGCGCGGACACCCGACCGCCTGGGACAAGCGTTCGCGACGACCGCGCCGTACGGCTTCACCATAGAGCACGAGATCACCACGGCGGCGAAGGTCGCCGGATCACCCCTGCTAAGAGGGGGCCTCCCCGTCCTCCGCGACCGGGTGCATCGGGAAGCCCTTCAGACCGCGCCAGGCCAGGCTGGCGACCAGCCGCACCGCCTCGTCGCGGGGGATCTCCAGCCCCTGCGAGAGCCAGTACCGGGCGGTGATCTGGGCCAGGCCGCAGACCCCGGCAGCGAGCAGCTTGGACTCCGACTCGGGCAGGTCGGTGTCCTCCTGGATCACCTTGCTGACCAGCGTCGCGCTCTCCTCGGAGGCCCGCTCGACCCGCTCGCGCACGGCCGGCTCGTTGGTCAGGTCCGACTCGAAGACCAGCCGGAACGCGCCGGACTCGCTGGAGACGTAGTTGAAGTACGCCTCCATCGTCGCGGCCACCCGCAGCTTGTTGTCGGTCGTCGTCGACAGCGCCTCGCGGGTCGACTCGACCAGGGCGTCGCAGTGCTTGTCCAGCAGCGCCAGGTACAGCTCCAGCTTCCCGGGGAAGTGCTGGTACAGCACCGGCTTGCTCACCCCGGCACGGTCGGCGATGTCGTCCATGGCGGCCGCGTGGTAACCCTGCGCGACGAACACCTCCTGGGCGGCACCGAGCAGTTGTTCACGACGGGCGCTTCGCGGCAGGCGGGCACCGCGCGGGCGCTCCTGCGCCTCCTGGATGGCCGTCACGGCGCTCCTCACTTCGGGTTGTTCGGGGCTGGCAAGAGGGCCGATTCTACTTTTCGGTAACCGCTTCCGCGTTCGGCGGGAGTGAGAAAAGGACCTCGGCCTCCTTGTCAGGAGCCCACAATACGGCGCTGACCTCGGCGTCGGCAGTGGTGTGACAGGGGGTGAAACGGCCGGACCGCCCCCGACGGTCCCCGGCCGGGGCTCACTACCATCGTCCACCATGAGCAGCGCTGAGCAGCAGGTACGTACGGTCGAGATCCCCGGCGCGGTGCTCGCGGTGCATCGGCCGGCCACCGGCGGGGAGGGCGACGGACGCGAGCCCGGGCTGTTCGTGCACGGCCTCGGCGGCTCGGCCGGCAACTGGACGGCCCTGATGGACCGGCTCGGCGACCTGGTCGACGGCGAGGCCGTGGACCTGCCCGGCTTCGGCCGCTCCGGCCCGCCCGCCGACGGCAACCTGAGCGTCTCGGGCCACGTCCGCGCGGTGATCGGCTACCTGGAGGCCGCCGGACGCGGGCCGGTGCACCTGTTCGGCAACTCGCTCGGCGGCGCCGTCGCCGTCCGGCTGGCCGCGTTGCGCCCGGACCTCGTCCGTAGCCTCACCCTGGTCTCGCCCGCCCTGCCCGAACTGCCGCCGCAGCGCTCCGCCTGGCCGACCGGCCTGCTCGCGCTGCCCGGGGCGCCCGCGCTGCTGCGCCGCCTCCCGGCGAACGGACGCGGCCCCGAGGCGGCCACCGAGGACCTGCTGCGGCTGGTCTACGGCGACCCGGGCGGCCTCTCCCCGGCGGCCAGGGCCGAGGCGGTGGCCGAGTACCGGCGCCGGCTGCAGGTGCCGCACGCGCTGCAGGCGCTGACCGGCTCGGCCCGCGGCATCGTCTCGGCGTACACCGAGCGCGGCGAGCAGGCGCTGTGGCGGCAGGCCGAGCACGTGCGGGCGCCGGTGCTGCTGGTGTACGGGCTGCGCGACAAGCTCGTCTCCTACCGCTCCGCCCGGCGGGCCGGCGCGGCCTTCGCCGACGTCCGGCTGCTGGTGCTGCCGGAGTCCGGCCACGTCGCGATGATGGAGCACCCCGAGCAGGTCGCCCGCGCCGTGCGGGAGCTGCTGGCCGCGAGCTGACCGGCGGGAACGGGCCGCCGGAACGGGCGGTCGGAACGGGCCGCTGCAACCGGCCGCCGCGGAGGCCGGGTAACGGCCCGGTTCGGGGTGAGGTCACGCCGGTTCACTCGTTCAGGTGGCAACCAGGCAGGTGACCGATGGATTGCCCGGGGCCGGTCCTACCTTTCTGCTGTCGGACCGAACAGGTGTGGGGGAGGTCGTGGCCGCCGGAGGAACCGAGGGCGGCCGCACCCAGGGGTCCCGGCGGGTCGGGCCCGGCCGCCGGAACGGGCGTGCGCCCGGGGGAACGGATCGCGGGAGGGCGCGGCCGGACCGTCGGGACGGACGGCCGCGCCGCCACGCGGTGGTGCTTCGCCCCGGGGGCGTCACGGTGTCGTACCCGGCCGACCGGGCTCCTCGGCCCCGGACCGTCCCCGCCGCCGCGCGGGGCCGCGCCGGGTGACCACGCCGGCCGCTCAAGCCATCCGTCGATCCGCCCGCGATCCGTTCTGCCCTGGAGGTCTCCCGTGCGCGTTGCCCTGCTCACCGAGGGTGCCCGGCCACCTTCCCAGCGTGGCGCCGGAGGCTGGTGCGACCGGCTGGCCGAGGGTCTGCCGGAGCACGGGTTCGAGCTGTACCTGGTGACCGGCCGGGGCGGCGCCGAGCGGCGGTCGCCCGCCTGGCGCGGGGTGCGCGAGCCGGCGCTGTGGGGGCGCCGGCCGGGCGGGCGGTCGCCGGGCGCGCTGCGCAGCCGCCAGTACGCCCGGGCGTACGAGGAGCTGGTCAGCGCGCTGGTCATGCCGGGGGAGCGGGCCGGCTTCGGGGCCGGGCTGTACCGGCTGGCCGCCCTCGCCCGGGAGGACGGCGCGCTGCCCGCCTTCCTCGCCTCCGTGCACGCCCGGCGCACCCTGGAACGGGTCTGGCGGCTGCCGGGCGCGGACACCTCGGCCGGGCGTCCGCTGGTCTGCGACGTGCTGGTCGCGGCGGACCTGCTGGAGCAGTGCCTGCGGCCGCTGTCCGCGCCCTGGTACGGCACCGGGCCCGGCGGCCTCGGCGCCGTCGACCTGTGCCACGTGGTCGGCGGCGGCCTCGCGGCGCTGCCCGCGCTGGCGGCCCGCCACCTGCACGGGGTGCCGTTCGTGGTCACCGAGCACGGCCTGCACCTGCGCGAGCAGTACCTCGGCTACCGCGCGGCGCCGTACCGGTGGCCGGTGCGGGCACTGCTGCTGGCGTTCTTCCGGGCGCTCACCGAGGAGACCTACCGGCAGGCGGCCGTGCTGACCCCCGGCAGCGTCCACGACCAGCAGTGGCAGCGCCGCTGCGGGGCCGACCCGGCGCGCACCCGGGTGGTGTACGAGGGGACGCCCGCGGTGACCCGCCCGGCGGCCGGGCCCGAGCCCGCGGTGCCGACCCTGGTGTGGGCGGGCGCGCTGGAGCCGGGGCGGGACACCGAGCTGATGCTGCACGCCTTCGCGCAGGTGCGCGCCGACCTGCCGCAGGCCCGGCTGGTGATCCACGGCGAGGAGGCCGCGCCCGGCTACCGGGCGCACTGCGCGGCGGTCGCCGAGCGGCTGGGACTGGCGGCGGCGGTGGACTTCGCCGGGCGGCCCGGCTCGCTCGCCGAGGCCTGGGCGGGCGGCACCCTGGCCGTCTTCTCCGCGCTGTCCCAGCGCAGTCCCCGGCTGCTCGCGGACGCGATGCTCAGCGGCCGGGCGGTGGTGTCCACCGATGTCGGGGTGGCCCGCGAGGTGGTCGGGCCGACCGGGCTGCTGGTGCCCGCCCGGGACCCGCGCGCGCTGGCCGGCGCCTGCCTGGCGCTGTTGCGCGACGAGGAGCGGCGGGGCCGGCTCGGGCTGGCCGGACGGCTGCGGGCGCAGGAACGCTTCGCCGTGGAGCCGGTGATCGGCGCCTTCCGGGAGATCTACCTGGAGCTGGTCTCGCAGTACCCGGCCTTCCCCGACGGCGGGGGCGGCGGCGCGGCGGGGGAGCCGCCGCGCCCGTTCGCCCGGCCCGCCGAGTACTGGCTCGCCGACGGCCGGCGCGCCGCGGAGGCCCCGGGTGGTCCGGGCGGCCCGGGCCGCCCCGGCGGTCCGGACAATCCTGGCAGTCCGGACGGTCGGGACGGCCACGCGGGCCGCGACGGGCGGGCCGGGGCCGACGGGGCCGACGGCTTGGCGGACGAGGGCGGCGACGCCGGCGCGCAAGAGCGCCCCGGCGCCCTCGCGGAGGTCGTCTGATGGCCGGCGGCGCGGCGGTGGGCGGCGCCGGGCGCCCGGTGGGCGACCCGGTCCGCGAGGTGATGGCCGAGCACCGGGCGCTGTGCGAGCGGGCCGTCGACCCCCTGGAGATCGCCGCCGGGCTGGAGGAGGCCGGGCTCGGCCCGGAGGCCGCCGCGCGCTGTCGGCACGCCGACCTGTTCTCGCTCGCCGAGGAGCTGTACGCGCGGGTGCCCCGCCGCCCGCCCGCGCCGGAGCCGCCGCGCGGCCGGGAGCGCGCCGCCGCCGTCCGGGCGACGCTGACCGCCGCCGCGCTGGCCGCGCTGCCCTGCGCGGCGGTGGTCGCGTTCGGCGCCCGCTGGACGGTGCTGCTGCCCGCCGCCGTCCCGCTGGCGCTCGCGCCCGCCCTGGCCGCGGACCCCGCGGCCGAGCCCGGCCCGCCGCACACCGGCCCCTGCCGCGCGGCGGACGGGCTGGGCCCGGCGCGGGCGCCGCGGCGGGCCGGCTCCCGGTGGCGCCCGGCGGCGCTGGGGTACGGCCTGGGCCTGGCCGCGCTGCTGCTGCTCCCGCTGGCCGCGCCGGGCGGGGACCGGCCGCTGACCGCCGCGCTGGTGCTGGCCGGGGCGGTGTCGGCCGGGGCGGCCGAGCGGGCGGCCCACTGGTCCCGGCAGGTCGGCCGCGGCCATCTCGGGGCGGCGGCCACGCTGGCCGAGTTCCGGGCCCGGATGCGGCCGGTGCTGCCGGTGGCGGTCGCCCTGCACCTGGCGGTGCTCGCGGTGCTGACCTTCGCCGCGCTGGCGGTGCTGACCGTCGTCGCGCCGCGCCCCGGGCCGGGCCACGGCGGCGGGCTGCTGCACCTGGCGGCCGAGCGGGCCGGCGCCGCGCAGTGGGCGGCGCAGGGCGTGCTGGGCCTGTTGCTGGTGCTGCCCGCGCTGCTGGCCCGCTGCGGCCGGACCGCGGCCGCCGCGGCGGGGGCGCTGGCCGGCCCCGCCGCGACCCTCGGGCTGCTCGCCCTGGGCCGTACCGGTCCGACGGCCGGGCTGCTCGGCGGCGGCGCGGTCGCCGCCGGGCTGCTGGCGTACGCCTGGGCCGTGCTCGGCCGGGCCGGCTCGCACCGCTGAGCGCCGTCCCCGTTCCTGTCTTGGTTCGTCCCGTTGTTGATTTCAGTCCGCCAGGTCGTCTCCGACCTCGCTTCGTGGAAGGACGCCCCCGATGAGGGTGCTGCTGCTGGGCGCCGACGGCTTCATCGGCCGCCGGGTCACCGATCGTCTGCTGATGGACCAGGAGTTGCAGGTGACGGTGCTCGGCCGGCGCGACTCGGCCGACATCCGCTTCGACCTGACCACCGGGAGTCCGGGTGCGCTGGCCCGGTTCCTGGACGCGGTCGCGCCGCAGGTGGTGATCAACTGTGCGGGTGCCACCTACGGCAGCTCGCGGACCCTGATCCGGTCGAACACGCTGGCCGTCGCCACCGTCTGCGAGGCGATCCGGCGCAGCCGGGAGCCGGCCCGGCTGGTGCACGTCGGCTCGGCCGCCGAGTACGGCCCGGTGCCGGGCGGGGTGCCGGTGTCGGAGCAGGCCGAGCCGCGGCCGGTCGGCCCGTACGGGGTGTCCAAGCTGGCCGGGACGGAGCTGGTGCTGGCCTCCGGCCTGGACGCGGCGGTGCTGCGGGTGTTCGACGTGGTGGGCCCGGGGGCGCCGACCGCCTCGCTGTTCGGGCGGCTCGCGGAGGGGCTGCGGCGGGCGCTGGAGCGGGACGAGGCCCAGGTGCGCATGCCGGACCTGTCCGGATACCGGGATTTCGTGGACGTGCGGGACGTCGCGCGGGCGATCCAGGCGGCGGCGGTGTCGGCCGCCACCGGGGTGATCAACATCGGCAGCGGGCATGCCGTCCGGGCCCGGGACGCCGCCCAGCTGCTGGTCCGGGCGTCCGGCTTCGAGGGGGCGATCGTCGAGGAGAACCGGCAGGTCCTGCTGCCCGCGCAGGTCGGCGGGCCGGGCGGCGACCACCTGCCCGGCCACCACCTGCCGGGCCACCGCCCGGAGGGCCGGGTCGCGGCGGGGGAGCCGGTGCCGTGGCGGCAGGCGGACGTGCGCACCGCCCGGGACCGTCTCGGCTGGCGGACACAGGTGCCGCTGGAGGAGTCGCTCGGGGACGTCTGGCTGGAGACGGCCTGCCGGGTCTGAGCGGACGCCGGAAAGCGCCCCGGGCCTGTGCCGACAGGCCCGGGGCGCTTTCCGGGGCCCGGCGGGCGGTCCCACGATCCGACGCCGCGCGTCTCGCCCGTCGGACGAGCTGTCTCGGAATACCGGAGGGGCATGACACTGTTGGCGTAAGGAGCCACCCGCGCGGCGGAGCAGCGACCCCGCCACGAGGGTGGTCCTGGCCACCTGAACAAGACACCCATCGGAGTCCCCGTGTCGTTGCCACCCCTGGTCGAGCCGGCCGACGAGCTCACCGTTGACGAGGTCCGCAGGTACTCCCGCCACCTGATCATCCCCGACGTGGGCATGGCCGGGCAGAAGCGGCTGAAGAACGCCAAGGTGCTGTGCGTCGGCGCCGGCGGCCTGGGCTCGCCCGCGCTGATGTACCTGGCCGCCGCCGGTGTCGGCACGCTGGGCATCGTCGAGTTCGACGTGGTCGACGAGTCCAACCTGCAGCGCCAGATCATCCACGGCCAGTCGGACATCGGCCGCTCCAAGGGCGAGTCGGCGCGGGACTCGGTGAAGGAGATCAACCCCTACGTCGACGTGATCCTCCACGAGGAGCGCCTCGACAACTCCAACGTCCTGGAGATCTTCTCCGGCTACGACCTGATCGTCGACGGCACCGACAACTTCGCCACCCGGTACCTGGTGAACGACGCCGCGGTGCTGCTCGGCAAGCCGTACGTGTGGGGCTCGATCTACCGCTTCGACGGCCAGGCCAGCGTGTTCTGGGCCGAGCACGGCCCCTGCTACCGCTGCCTCTACCCGGAGGCCCCGCCGCCGGGCATGGTCCCCTCCTGCGCCGAGGGCGGCGTGCTGGGCGTGCTCTGCGCGTCCATCGGCTCGATCCAGGTCACCGAGGCGATCAAGCTGCTGGCCGGCGTGGGCGACCCGCTGGTCGGCCGGCTGATGATCTACGACGCCCTGGAGATGAACTACCGCCAGGTGAAGATCCGCAAGGACCCGGACTGCGCGGTCTGCGGCGAGAGCCCGACGGTCACCGAGCTGATCGACTACGAGGCCTTCTGCGGCGTCGTGTCGGAGGAGGCGCAGGCCGCCGCCGCCGGTTCGACCATCACCTCGGCGCAGCTCAAGCAGTGGCAGGACGACAAGGAGGACATCTTCCTGGTCGACGTCCGCGAGCCCGGCGAGTACGAGATCGTCAACATCCCCGGCGCGGTGCTGATCCCGAAGAACGAGTTCCTCATGGGCGACGCCCTGGAGAAGCTGCCGCAGGACCGGAAGATCGTGCTGCACTGCAAGTCGGGCGTGCGCTCGGCCGAGGTGCTGGCCGTGGTGAAGGCGGCCGGCTTCGCCAGCGCCGTCCACCTGGGCGGCGGTGTGCTCGGCTGGGTCAACCAGATCGAGCCGCACAAGCCGGTCTACTAAGACCGACCGACACATGGTGGGCGGCGTCGCGACGCCCAGGCTGTCGCCTGGACGGCTTCTCCTCAGTCGCCGCAGCTCCGCTGCTACTCCCTCGTCGGCACCGCCCAGACTCGGCCCGGACGCCGCTCCTTCATCCACCCACCATGTGCCGGTCGGTCTGAGGCATGACACGGCGAAGGGCCCGCCTCGGCGGGCCCTTCCGCGTCTCCGGGCTCAGAGCGCGCCGCGGCGCTGCAGCATGTTGTAGGAGATCCAGCCCGGCAGCACCGGCAGCCAGAAGGTGAGCGCCCGGTAGAGGAAGACCGCCGGGGTGGCGACCGCCGGCGACACGTCCGCGACCGTCAGGGCGCCGATAAGGGCGACCTCGACCGGGCCGATGCCGCCCGGGGTGGGGATCGCCGAACCGGCCGCGTTGGCGGTCAGGAAGACCACCGCGACCGCCGAGAAGCTGACGTTGCCGCCGAAGGCCTGCACCGAGGCGTCCAGGCAGGCGGTGAAGGACAGGGTCAGCAGCAGGATGCCGCCGAAGCCGGTGACCAGCTTGCTGGGCGTCTGCATCAGGTCGAGCATCCGCGGGACGACGCCGAAGAACAGCGAGCGCAGCCGGCCCAGGACGAACCGGCGCAGCGGCGCGACCGCCGCCACCACCAGGGCGAGCACGGCGGCGGTCAGCACGCCGATGATCACCGCGCGGGAGGCGGAGAGGTCGCCGTTGGTCTGGCTGCCGGTGATCAGGCCGAAGCTGAACAGCAGCAGCAGGTGCCCGGCCAGGCCGGCCAGCTGGGAGGCGCCGACCGAGGCCACCGCCTGGCCCGAGCGGATGCCGGCCTTCTGCAGGTAGCGGGTGTTGAGCGCGATGCCGCCGATCGCGGCGGGCGCGACCAGCTTGACGAACGAGCCGGCCAGCTGGGCCGCGACGGTGCGTCGGAACGGCAGCTTCTCCGGGACGAAGCCGGTCAGGCTCATCGCGGCGGCGACGTAGCTGAAGGCGGCCGCCGCCAGGGCCACCGCGGCCCAGACCCAGTCCATCTGGGAGAGCTTGAGCTGGGCCGGCTTGATGGTGGTCAGGGCCAGGTAGGCGGCGAAGGTGAGCGCGATCACCATGATCAGGCTCTTCGGCTTCAGCCGTTCCAGCTTGGCCGGCTCCATCGGAGCCTCGGGGGCGATCTGCAGGATCTGGCCGCGGATGCGGCTCAGCAGGTCCTCGCCGGCCGCCGCGATGTCCTCCTCGGCCTGCTGCTGGGTGCGCTCGCCGGCCGCGACCTGCTCCAGCGCCCGGGCCTTGGCGGCGGCCTTGCGCTCCTTGCCGAGCCGGGTGAGGTCGATCCGGGTGGAGCGGCTCATCCCGACCGGCTGGAGCAGGGGCAGCGCCTGCGCCACGCGGTCGGCGCCGAGCACCGCGTTGGCGGTGGCGACGGCGCGCTCCGGGCCGATCCGCAGCGCGAAGGTGGTGAGCAGCTGGGCGACGTCGATGCGCAGGGTCAGGTCGGTGGCGGCGATGTCGCCGCCGGAGAGGTTGACCAGGCAGGCCGTCTTCTCGTCCACCACCAGCAGCGACTCGCCGGTCAGCCGCCGGTGGGCGATCCGGCGCTCGTGCAGCGCGGCCACCGACTCCCACAGCGAGGCCATCACCAGGTCGGTGACCTCGTCGTCGGAGAGCTCGTCCAGGATGCGGCCCTCGACCTTGCCGTAGACCAGGATCGCGGCGTCCGGGCCCAGCTCGGAGGTGGCGACCAGCTGCGGCGCGCGGGCGCCCGAGGCGGCCGCCGCGTACGCGATCAGGGCCTCCTGCTCCAGCGCCTGGCGCAGCGACTGCGGGCTGCGGCGCACCGCGACCGAGCGCAGCCGCAGCCGCCGCCAGGCCCGGTAGAAGAACCCGGAGGCCTGCTGCTCGCGGTCGATGATGTGGACGTCCAGCGGCGGGCCGCTCTGCTGGGTCACGTAGTAGCGGCGGGTGCCGCCGGGCGCGTCCGGGGCGCGGTGGGCGCTCTGCGGGGTGAAGCCGACCTTGCGCAGGCCGATCATCAGGTGCTGGCCGGTGGGCCGGATGTTCGGGGAGCCGATCGCGTACAGCGTGCCGTAGGCGACGGACCAGCCGATCAGGACGGTGAGCAGCAGCGACAGCGGGGTGGTGTAGCCGCCGAGCAGTTCGGTGATCCCGCTGAAGACCACCACCACCCACAGGGCGACCCGCCAGCGCGGTCTGCTCGACATGCCGACCGCGGTCATGTAGGCGATCACCGGGGCGAGGTAGCCGTGCACCGGGTCGGTGAGGGTGCCGTTGCTGTCCATCGGCAGCCGGGTCAGCGCGTCCCGGATGTGGTCGGAGGCGCCCTCGGCCACCCACCAGTCGATGCCCAGCGAGACGCCGTAGGCGAGCACCGAGGCGAGGACGCCGTCGGCGACCCGCAGGCCGTCGCGTTTGATCAGCCGCTCGACCGCGAAGGCCAGCGGTACGGCGAGCACCGCGACGCTGGAGAGCAGGCCGGTGATCGTGGAGAGCACCGCGGAGAAGTGCGGCGCGTTGGTGGCGATGTCCTGTTCGATGCCGGTGGTGGTCGAGGTGGCGATGCCCGCCAGCACGAAGACGGCGACTATGCCGCAGACGCCGGCCAGGAAGCGGATCAGGTCGGACGGGCGGTGCGCCCGGGCGGCGAGCAGCGGCTCGTCGACGTCCAGGTGCGGGGTGTCGTCCAGCGGGTCGTGGTAGTCCGGCAGCGGGCGCCGGGCCGGTGGCTCGCCGGCGGGGGCGGGGACGGTCGGTTCCCCGGGGGCCGCGGCGGCTTCGGCGGCTTCGGCGGGTTCCTCGGGGGCCTCGGTGGGCGCGGGGGTCTTGATCGTCAGGTCCTTGATCAGGGAGACTTCCGGGGTCGGCCCGGCTGCGGGCCCTCCACCAGGAGCCGAGGGTACGGCGGCGGCGGACTCGTCGGAGTCCTTGTCCACGCCCACGTCAGCCGTCCCGGTCATCTGGTCTTGTCCTCGTATCACCACTCACCGCCCCGAAGATGGTGGCATGCCCTGGCGCCCCGTGCTGGACAGGGGGCGGATCGGGCGCGGCGGATCGTTCGTACGGGGCCTGGGGCGCGCGCCGGTGAGGAAGAATGCCGCAGGTGACGGACGTAACAGACGACGGCCTCCCGGACGCCCTGCCATCCTTCGCCGAACTGGTGCTCGACCTGACCGAGCGGATTCCACCCGGCAGGGTGATGACCTACGGGGACGTTGCCGAGTACCTCGGCCAGGGCGGCCCCCGGCAGGTCGGCCGGGTGATGGCCCTGTACGGCGGCTCGGTCCCCTGGTGGCGGGTGATCCGCGCCGACGGCCGCTTCCTGCCCGGGCACGAGCACCGCGCCTTCGCCCACTACGGCGAGGAGGGCACCCCGCTGCGCGAGCTCGCCGACCCGCCCCGGGTCGACCTGCGGCGGGCCCGCTGGGACGGCCGGGAGCTTCCGGGGAATCCGCCGCGCGGACGGGATTGACGGGGCAGGATCGTAGGCTCGATGCGGGCGGGCCCCGGCGGGCCCGCTCGACCACGCCTCCAGCACAACCCCAGGATCCGTTCAGTGAGTTCTCCGTACCGGCTCGTGCGCAGCCCGCTCGTCCAGCCCGCCCCGCCGGTGCTGGACGAGTACCAGCGCGCCGTGGTCGAGCACGACGGCGGCCCGCTGCTGGTGCTCGCCGGCCCCGGGACGGGCAAGACCACCACGCTGGTCGAGGCGGTCGCCCGGCGGATCGAGGACGGCACCGACCCCGAGCGCATCCTCGTCCTCACCTTCAGCCGCAAGGCCGCGCTGGAGCTGCGCGACCGGATGTCCGGCCGGCTCGGCGCCTCGGCCGCGGCCGCGCAGGCCACCACCTTCCACTCCTTCTGCTACGCCCTGCTGCGCGCCCACCAGGACCCGCAGGACTACGCCGAGCCGCTGCGGCTGCTCTCCGGCCCCGAACAGGACGTCATGGTCCGCGAACTGCTGGCCGGCGGCGCCGAGGACGCCCGGCTCGGCAGTTCCCGGATCCACTGGCCGCTCGACCTGCGGGCCTGCCTGACCACCCGCGGTTTCGCCGACGAGGTCCGCGCCGTCCTCGCCCGCAGCCGCGAGCTGGGCCTCGGCGAGGCCGAACTGGAGCGCTTCGCCCAGGGTGTCCAGCGCCCCGACTGGGCCGCCGCCGCGCACTTCCTGGCCGACTACCTCGACGTGCTCGACCTGCGCGGCGTCCTCGACTACGCCGAACTCGTCCACCGGGCCGTGCTGCTCGCCGAACGCCCCGAGGTCGGCGAGGAACTGCGGCGGCGCTACGAGGTGGTGTTCGTCGACGAGTACCAGGACACCGACCCCTCCCAGGTCCGGCTGCTGCGCCAGCTGGCCGGGGACGGACGGGCGCTCGTCGCGGTCGGCGACCCCGACCAGTCGATCTACGCCTTCCGCGGCGCCGACATCAACGGCATCCTCGACTTCCCGCAGACCTTCCGCCGGGCCGACGGCGGCCCCGCCGACGTCAAGGTGCTGCGCGTCTCCCGCCGCTCCGGCGCCGTCCTGCTCGCCGCCTCCCGGGAGATCGCCCGGCGGATGCCGATGGGCCGGCTGCCCGCCGACAAGCTCGCCCAGCACCGCGCGCTGCTGCCCTCCCGCGAGGGCGGCCGGGTCGAGGTCTACACCTACCCCACCCCCGGCGCCGAACTCGACTCGATCGCCGACCTGCTGCGCCGCGCCCACCTGGAGGACGGCGTGCCCTGGGGCGAGATGGCCGTCCTCGTCCGGGCCGGCGCCCGTTCCATCCCCGGCGTCCGGCGGGCGCTCAGCGCGGCGGGCGTCCCGCTGGAGATCGACGGCGACGACCTGCCGCTGCGCGAGGAGCCGGCCGTCGCCCAGCTGCTGCTCGCCCTGCGGGTCTGCGCCGAGCAGGCCGCCCGCGACCGGCACGGCGACCCGGACACGCCCGACCCGCTCACCACCGAGCTGGCCCACGCCCTGCTCACCGGCCCGCTCGGCGGCCTCGACGGCTCCGACCTGCGCCGCCTCGGCCGCGCCCTGCGCGAGGAGGAGCGCGCCGCCCTGCGCGCCGACGGCAACCCCGCCGCCCCGCGCCCGGCCGGCGACCTCCTGCGCGAGGCCCTCGCCGAGCCCGAGCGGCTGGTCGCCCTCGACCCCGCCCACGCCCGCCGGGCCCGCGACCTCGGCACCCTGCTGCGCAAGGTCCGCGAGCGGCTGGCCGGCGGCTGCACCGCCGAGGAGGCGCTCTGGGAGCTGTGGGACGGCAGCCGCCGCTGGCGCGAGCGCCTGGAGCGGGCCGCCCTGCGCGGCGGCGCCGCCGGCCGCAACGCCGACCGCGACCTCGACGCGCTGTGCGCGCTGTTCGAGACCGCCGCCCGCGCCGAGGAGCAGGTCACCGGCCACCGCGGCGCCCTCGACCTGCTCGCCGA
The DNA here is from genome assembly GCF_029894125.1 of Kitasatospora sp. MAA19. GTDB lineage: Bacteria > Actinomycetota > Actinomycetes > Streptomycetales > Streptomycetaceae > Kitasatospora. The sequence goes on along the minus strand of NZ_JARXYZ010000004.1, from coordinate 312,009 downwards.
GCTCGACGCCCAGGACATCGCCGCCGACACCCTCACCGTGCGGGCCGTGCGCCCCGAGGCCGTCCGGCTGATGACCGCCCACCGCGCCAAGGGCCTGGAGTGGCGCCTGGTCGTCGTCGCCGGCGTCCAGGACGGCCTCTGGCCCGACCTGCGCCGTCGCGGCTCCCTGCTGGAGGCCGACCGGATCGGCCGCGACGGCCTCGCCGAACCGCTCTCCCCGGGCGCCCTGCTAGGCGAGGAACGCCGGCTCTTCTACGTCGCCGCGACCCGCGCCAGGGAGCGGCTGATCGTCACCGCCGTCAAGGCCCCCGCCGACGACGGCGACGAGCCCTCCCGCTTCCTGCGCGAGCTCTACCGCGAGGACGTCGACCCGCGCACCGGCCGGGTCGTGCGCCGCACCCCGCCGGTCACCGTCGAGGACGTCACCCACCGCCCGCGCCGCCCGCTGTCCGTCCCCGCGCTGATCGCCGAACTGCGGGCCGTCACCGTCGACCCGGCCCGCTCGCCCGAACTGCGCCGGGCCGCCGCCGAACGGCTCGCCGTCCTCGCCGCCGCCACCGACGACGAGGGCCTGCCGCTGGTGCCCGCCGCCCGCCCCGAGCGCTGGTGGGGCCTGGACGACCCCACCGCCGCCCCCGAGCCGCTGCGCAGCGCCGACCTGCCGGTACGGCTGTCCGGCAGCGGCCTGGAGCAGCTGGAGAGCTGCTCGCTGCAGTGGTTCCTGGACAAGGAGGTCAAGGCCCGCGTCGCCGGCTCCGCCGCCCAGGGCTTCGGCAACGTCGTGCACGCGCTCGCCGACGAGGTCGGCTCCGGGCGCACCCCCGCCGACCTCGCCGTCCTGATGGAACGCCTGGACACCGTCTGGGACGCGCTGGCCTTCGACGCGCCCTGGAAGTCCCAGCAGGAGAAGACCGAGGCCCGCGCCGCCCTGGAGCGCTTCCTCAACTGGCACGTGCTGGAGCGCGGCCGCGACCTGGTCGCCACCGAGCACGGCTTCGACGTCACCCTCGACGTCGGCGGCGTCTCGGTGCGCATCCGCGGCTCGATGGACCGGGTCGAGAAGGACACCGCCGGGCGCGCCTACGTGGTCGACTTCAAGACCGGCAAGCAGATCCCCACCGACAAGTCGCTGCCCGAGCACAAGCAGCTCGCCGTCTACCAGCTCGCCGTCCGCGCCGGGGCGCTCAACGAGCTGCCCGGCTTCGCCGACCGCCCCCCGGCCACCGGCGGCGCCGAACTCGTCCACCTGCGCGAGCCCGCCGCCAAGGCCGCCCAGGACGCCCCCAAGGTGCAGCGGCAGGACCCGCCGGAGGGCGAGCCGTGGATCGAGAACCTGCTCGCCGCCGCGGCCGGCAAGGTCCTCGCCGAGCGCTTCGTCCCGCAGACCGGCGGCGGCTGCGACCGCTGCGCCTTCCGCCGCAGCTGCTCCGCCCAGCGGGACGGGGCGCAACTCGTCGAGTGAAGGTTGTCCGCCGCTCCGGTTAACGTTGCGGGGTGACCGCCGTGCTCAGCCATCCCGACCAGCTCAAGGAGCTGCTGGGCATCCCGTTCAACCGGGAGCAGATGGCGGCCATCGGCGCCCCCCTGGAACCGGCCGTGATCGTGGCCGGCGCCGGCTCCGGCAAGACCACGGTGATGGCCGCCCGCGTCGTCTGGCTGGTCGGCTCCGGCGCCGTACGGCCCGAGGAGGTGCTCGGCCTCACCTTCACCAACAAGGCCGCCGGCGAGCTCGCCGAGCGGGTGCGCGCCGCCCTGCTGAGAGCCGGCGTCGCCGGGGAGGACGACGCGGAGCCGCTCGGCGAACCGGAGATCTCCACCTACCACGCCTTCGCCGGCCGGCTGCTCAAGGAGCACGGCCTGCGGATCGGCGTCGAACCCGACGTGCGGCTGCTCGCCGACGCCACCCGCTTCCAGCTCGCCGCCAAGGTGCTGCGCACCGCCCGCGGCCCGTTCCCCGCGCTCACCGGCACCTTCGCCAACCTGGTCGCCGACCTGATCGCGCTGGACGGCGAACTCGCCGAGCACCTGGTCGAACCGCACGTCCTGCGCGCCCACGACGAGGACCTGCTGGACACCCTCGCCACCGTCAAGCTCACCAACGACGACCTGCGGGCCGTGCCCGTCACCGCCCGGGCCCGGCTGGAGCTGCTGCGCCTGGTCGAGGACTACCGGCGCCGCAAGCAGGCCGCGGGACTGATGGACTTCGGCGACCAGATAGCCGCCGCCGCCCGGCTCGCCCAGCAGCGGCCCGAGGTCGGCGACCTGCTCCGCGGCCAGTTCCGGGTCGTGCTGCTCGACGAGTACCAGGACACCTCGGTCGCCCAGCGGCTGATGCTCGCCGGCCTGTTCGGCGCCGGCCCCGAAGCCGCCGGCCCCGACACCGCAGGCCCCGACGGCGCCGCCCCCGGCCACCGCGCCACCGGCCACCCCGTCACCGCCGTCGGCGACCCCTGCCAGGCGATCTACGGCTGGCGCGGCGCCTCCGTCGCCAACCTCGACGAGTTCCCCCGGCACTTCCCGAAGGCCGACGGCAGCCCCGCCGCCCGCTACGCGCTCAGCGAGAACCGCCGCAGCGGCGGGCGGCTGCTCGCCTTCGCCAACGAACTCGCCGCGCCGCTGCGGGCCATGCACGAGGGCGTCGAGGCGCTGCGCCCGGCCCCCGGCGCGGAGCGGGACGGCTTCGTACGGGCGGCGCTGCTGCCCACCCACGCCGAGGAGGTCGACTGGCTCGCCGACTCGATCGCCCACCTGGTGCGCACCGGCACCGCGCCCGGCCGGATCGCCGTGCTGTGCCGCGGCGGCGCGGCCTTCCCGGACATCCACGCGGCCCTGGTCGCCCGCGAGGTGCCGGTCGAGGTGGTGGGCCTGGGCGGACTGCTGCAACTGCCCGAGGTGGCCGACCTGGTGGCGGTCTGCGAGGTGCTCCAGGACCCGACCGCCAACGCCGCGCTGGTGCGCCTGCTGATCGGCCCGCGCTGGCGGATCGGCCCGCGCGACCTCGCCCTGCTCGGGCGCCGGGCCGCCGACCTGGTGCGCACCGACCGGCCCGAGGGCGTCGAGGCGCTGACGGCGGCCGTCGCCGAGGCCGACCCCACCGAGGTGGTCTCGCTCGCCGACGCGGTGGAGACCTTCCTCGACGCGGAGCAGCCCGACGAGCTGCCGTTCTCCGCCGAGGCCAGGGTCCGCCTCGCCCGCCTGGCCCAGGAGCTGCGCGACCTGCGCCGCTCGCTCGCCGACCCGCTGATGGACGTGCTGCACCGGGTGCTGGCCGTCACCGGCCTGGAGGTCGAACTCGCCGCCTCCCCGCAGGCGCTGGCCGCGCGGCGGCGCGAGACCCTGCACGCCTTCCTGGACGTCGCCGCCTCCTTCGCCGACCTCGACGGCGACCCGGGCCTGGCCGCCTTCCTCGGCTTCCTGCGCGCGGCCCAGGAGTACGAGCGCGGCCTGGACAGCAGCCTGCCCGGCGGCGAGGACACCGTGAAGGTGCTCACCGCGCACAAGTCCAAGGGCCTGGAGTGGGACGTCGTCGCCGTCCCCGGCCTGGTCAAGGGCGCCTTCCCGTCCGGCACCGCGCGCGAGCGCTGGACCAGTACCAAGAGGGTGCTCCCGCACGCCCTGCGCGGCGACGCGGCCACCCTGCCGGACGTGCGCGGCGGGTGGAACGGCAAGTCCATGACCGCGTTCAAGCAGCAGCTGGCCGAGCACTCCCGCACCGAGGAGCTGCGCCTGGGCTACGTCGCGTTCACCCGCCCGCGCACGCTGCTGCTGGCCTCCGGGCACTGGTGGGGGCCGAGCCAGAAGACCGTCCGCGGCCCGTCCGTCTTCCTGGAGCAGCTGCGCGAGCACTGCGACCTCCCCGGCGCCGGGGAGGTCGAGCGCTGGGCCGAGCAGCCGGAGAAGGGCGCCGAGAACCCGGCGCTGGCCGCCCCCGTCGAGCGTCCCTGGCCGCTTCCGCTGGACCCGGCCGCCCAGCACGCCCGCCGCCGGGTCGCCGCGGTGGTGCACGCCCGACTGGCCGGCGCGCCCGCCCCCGAACCCGAGCCGATGGCCGCCGAGGACCAGCGCCAGGTGGCCTCCTGGGACCGCGATCTCACCGCGCTGCTGGGCGAGTTGGAGCGTTCCCGGCGCACCGCCCGCGAGGTGCCGCTGCCCGCCGCGCTGTCCGCCACCCAGCTGTTGCGGCTGGCCGCCGACCCGGACGGCTTCGCGCACGACCTGGCCCGGCCGATGCCGCGTCCGCCGCAGCCGGCCGCCCGGCGCGGCACCCGCTTCCACGCCTGGGTGCAGTCCCGGATCGAACCGCTGCTGCTGATCGAGCCCGGCGCGCTGCCCGGCGCCGACGACGACGGCATCGAGGACGAGCAGGACCTGGAGCGGCTCAAGGAGGCGTTCCTGCGCACCCCGTACGCCCAGCGCCGGCCCCACCGGGTGGAGGCGCCGTTCCACCTGGTGCTCGGGGGGCGGGTGGTGCGCGGCCGGATCGACGCGGTCTACCGGGACGGTGACGTGTCGTCGGTAACCGGTGGCGCGTCACGCTACGAAGTGGTGGACTGGAAGACCCACCGCGAGGAGACCGCCGACCCGCTGCAGCTCGCGGTCTACCGGATCGCCTGGGCCGAGCAGGCGGGCGTTCCGCCGGAGCAGGTCACGGCGTCCTTCCTGTACGTCCGCAGCGGGCGGATCGTCCGTCCGGCAGGACTTCCCGACCGAAAAGAGTTGGAACGGCTCCTGATCGGGAACAGTGAAGAATGAGTCACGCAGAGCATTCAAGTCATCACGGCAACGCCCGAAACCTGTGCGTCATGCACGTTTCGCGCCTATTGTGGGGTCGGTAACCGGTCAACCCCCGTGCTCCGGCCGCCAGCGAGGCCCGCATTCCCTGACCCTCAGTCATCACCGCAGGTGCCCCCGGGCACCGGCGTCTTCTGCTGGAGTAACGACGTTGAGCGCGACCGGATGGATCAGAGAGCGGTTCACCGGGCCGACCCCGGGACCCGCTCCAGGCGTGACCGGCACCTGGCCGAGGACGGCGCTCGCGCTGCCCTTCATCGGCATGGCGCTGATCGTCGCCCTCGACTACGTCAGCAACACCGAGGTGACGGTCGAACCGGCCCTCACCGCCGTCCCCGCGCTGGCCGCCGTGGTCAGCCACCGCACCTGGTACCCGCTCGCCATCGGCCTGTTCACCGAGGCGGTGGCCTTCCTGATGGCCTTGCGCAGCGACACGCTCGACCAGTCCGTGCACACCGCCAGCGTCTTCGCGATCCTGCTGGTCGCCGCGATCGGCTGGGTCAGCGCCACCCTTCGGCTGCGCCAGGAGCGGGCGCTGGCCGACGCCCAACTCGTCGCCTCGATCGCCCGCCGGGTGCTGCTGCGGCCCGTCCCCGAGCGGGTCGGCACCGTCCGGGCGGCCGTCCACTACGAGGCCGCCGCCGCGCACGCCAGGATCGGCGGCGACCTGTACGAGGTGGTCAACACCCGGCACGGCGTCCGGGCCGTGGTCGGCGACGTCCGCGGCAAGGGCCTCGGCGCGGTCGAGACGGCCGCCGCCGTCCTCGGGGCCTTCCGCGAGGCCGCGCACCAGGAGCCCGCGCTGGACCGGGTCGCCGGCTGGCTGGCCGTCAGCCTCGACCGGGCCCTGCACGAGAACGACCACCCGGGAGTGGAGGAGGAGTTCGTCACCCTGGTGCTGATCGGCGTCGGAGCGGACGGCACCGCCGAACTGGTCAACTGCGGCCACCCCGCCCCGCTGCTGCTGCGCGGCGAGGACGTCCGGCCGCTCGAACTCGCCGAGACCGTACCGCCGCTGGGCGTCCTCGACCCGGCCGACGTCCGGCCGCCGGTGCACCGGGTGCCGCTGCGGCCCGGCGACCGGGTCCTGCTGTTCACCGACGGGGTGATCGAGGCCCGCGACCGCTCCGGCACCTTCTACCCGCTCGCCGAACGCCTCCCGCGCTGCGCCGACGGCCGCCCGGCGGACGTCCTGCAGCGCCTGCACGAGGACGTGGTGCGCCACGTCGGCCGCCAACTCGGCGACGACGCGGCCATGCTGCTCCTCCAGTACGAGCCACCCCCGGCCATCGGGGCCCAACTCCCGCACCAGAACGGCGTCCTGACCCACACCACCCAGAGCTAGGCCCTGGAGCCCGCCGGCCTCAGAGGCCGACCTCCACCAGCAGCGGCCGGTGGTCCGACACCGCCGCGCGCGGCGCCGCCGCCGGGCCGACCGCGGCGCGCGGCACGCCGATCGCCAGCACGTGGTCGAACTGCACCGCCGGGCGGTGCGAGGGGTACGTCGGGGTGCGGGCCAGGTCGTGCCAGCCCTGCAGGCGGGCGCGGGGCTCGCGCACCCGGCGCCGGCGCGGCTCGGCCAGCGCCGGCCGGGCCCGCCGGGCCGCCCGCAGCTCCCGTACCCGCACCCGCGCCCGGGGTGCGGTGCGCTCCAGCGCGGTCGCCCCGCCGAGGACGGTTCGGGGCACCGCGCCGATCAGGTTGAAGTCGCCCAGCACCAGGTACGGCTGCGGCAGGTCCGCGATCCACCGCCGGATGCCGGCCAGCTGCGCCATGTTCCAGCCGGGGACGAAGGACAGGTGCGCCGCCACCACGGTGAACGGGCCGTGCTCGCCCTCCAGTACGGCCGCCAGCGCCGCCCGCGGCTCGTCCGGCACCGGGGTGAGCCCGCGCCGGCCGGCCACCCGCAGCGGCAGTCCGAACGGCGCCGGGGCGAACCGGCGGGCCCGCCAGTGCCGCACCGGCAGCCGGGTCAGCAGCGCCGTGCCGTACGAGGGGACGGCGCCGTCGCCCACGTCGCCCGGCCCGTACACCCGCAGGCCGCCGGGCGCGGACGGCTCCGGCACCCAGCCCGCGACCGGCGCCGGGCGCCCGTGCAGGGCGGCGGCGAAACGCCAGTCGGCGGCCCCCATCGCCTTGGCCGCGACCGCGGCCTGGTCGGTGCCGCCGGAGCGGGACTGGTGGCGGTCCACCTCCTGCAGGGCCAGGACGTCGGCGTCCAGCGCGGCCACCGCCTCCGCCAGCGGCCCGCCGGCGTCGGCCGGGTAGGGCCGCGGGGCGCCGTCCGGGGCGAGCGGCTGACCGTGCAGCAGGTTGAAGGTGGCGATGCGCAACTGGCTCACACCGCACGACGGTACCCGGTCGCCGGGGGAGGAGGCGCGGCTTGAGGCCGTAGGGCATACCGGGTATACATACTCGGTATGTCCATCCGTCACGGTCTGCTCGCCCTGCTCGACCAGGGCCCGCGCTACGGCTACCAGCTGCGCACCGAGTTCGAGGCGCGCACCGGCGCCACCTGGCCGCTCAACGTCGGGCAGGTCTACACCACGCTGTCCCGGCTGGAACGGGACGGGCTGGTCGAGCCCGCCGGGGAGGACGAGGAGGGCCACCAGTTCTACGCCGTCACCGCATCGGGACGAGCCGAGCTGCGGGCCTGGTTCGACACCCCGGTGCCCCGGACCAACCCGCCGCGCGACGAACTGGCCATCAAGCTCGCCATGGCGGTCACCGTCCCCGGGGTGGACGTCACCACCGTCGTCCAGGGCCAGCGCCGGCACAGCATCAAGGCGCTCCAGGACTACACCCGGCTCAAGGGCCGCGCGCTGGCCGGGGAACCGAGGCCCGGCGTCGCGTCCTCCGCGAGCCACGACCTCGCCTGGCTGCTCGTCCTCGACCAGCTGATCTTCCAGACCGAGGCCGAGATCCGCTGGCTCGACCACTGCGAGACCCGCCTCGCCCAGCACGCGGAGGCCGAACAGGCCCGCGCCGCCGAGGCCGCCCGCGACGGCGGCGCCACGGGCGCCCCGCCCGCCCGCCGCCGCTTGCGCGCCTGAGCGCGCCCGGCCGCGGCGGCCACCCGAACCACCGACTCGGACCCGACGCCGAGCACACCACCAGCACAAGGGGGGAACCATGTCCCACACCCAACCGGCCCGGCAGACGCCGGTACTGCACCTGGAGAACGTCACCCGAGTCCATGGCCAAGGCGCCGCGCAGGTCCAAGCCCTGCGCGGCATCGACCTCAAGGTCCACCCCGGCGAGTTCGTCGCCGTCATGGGCCCGTCCGGCTCCGGGAAGTCGACGCTCCTGACCCTCGCCGGCGGACTGGACACCCCGACCGACGGCCAGGTCCTCGTCGAGGGCGTCGCCCTCGGCGGGCTCACCCGCAAGCGGCTCGCCCAGGTCCGCCGCCGCTCCGTCGGCTACGTCTTCCAGGACTACAACCTGATACCGGCCCTCACCGCTGGCGAGAACATCTCGCTGCCGCGCGAACTCGACGGCCTCTCCGCCCGCGCCGCCCGCCGCGAGGCGCTCGCCGCCCTGGAGGAACTCGGCATCCCCGAGCTCGCCGACCGCTTCCCCGACGACATGTCCGGCGGCCAGCAGCAGCGCGTCGCCATCGCCCGCGCCCTGATCGGCGACCGCCGCCTGGTCCTCGCCGATGAGCCCACCGGCGCCCTCGACTCCACCACCGGCGAGGCCGTCCTCGCCGTCCTGCGCGCCCGCTGCGACGCCGGTGCCGCCGCCATGATGGTCACCCACGAGGCCCGGCACGCCGCCTGGGCCGACCGCGTGGTCTTCCTGCGCGACGGCCGCATGGTCGACGAGAGCGTCAGCCAGGACGCCGCCAGCCTGCTCGTCACCGCCGCCACCAACAGCGTGAAGGTGGACGAGTGAAGCTCAGCGCCTGGCGGGTCGCCCTGCGCATCGCCCGCCGCGACGCCTTGCGGGCCAAGGGCCGCAGCGCCCTGGTCATCGCCATGGTCGCGCTGCCCGTTCTCGGGGTCACCGGCGCCGACGTGGTCTTCCGCAGCGCCGACCTCGAACCCGCCGAACACGTCGTGCGCGTCATGGGCCAGGCCGACGGCGAACTGGAGATGGTCGAACGCGGCGCCACCGTCCTGCAGGCGCCCGACCCCGAAAAGGGCATGACCGTCAACAGCCCCAAGTACGAGGCCAAGGACGGCGCCGCCCCCCGGTACACCCCCGTCCAGCAGCGCAGCCTCGACACCGAACCCGCCGAACTGGCGCGGCAACTGCTCCCGCCCGGCGCCACCCTCGTGCCCGAGCGGCAGGGCCCCTTCACCGCCGCCGGCAGTGCCCAGGGCCTGCTCAGCGCCCGGACCACCGAGCTGGACCTCACCGATCCGGTCTGGAAGGGCCGGGTCAACCTGGTGAAGGGCCGCGCTCCGGCCACCGACCGCGAAACCGCCGTCACCGGGGAGTTCCTCTCCCGCTCCGGCCTCAAGATCGGCGACCAGACCACCGTGCGCGGCCTGGAGGACGCCCCCTTCACCATCACCGGCGTCGTCGAGTACCCCGGCGAGCTGACGGCCACCGAGATCGTCGCCCGGCCCGGCACCCTGATCAGCAAGGTCGCCAAGCTCACGGGCGCCGGCGACGGCCGCAACGCCGGTACCGACGAGCCCACCCGCTGGCTCGTCAAGCTCCCCGCCGGCGCCACCCTCGACTGGTCCAAGGTCACCGAGCTCGGCGGCTACGGCTTCACCCTCGCCTCCCGCACCGTCCTGCTCGACCCGCCGGCCCGCGCCGACGTGCCCTACTACGTCGAGGCCGACAAGCACGGCGGCAGCAGCACCGGCTACCTCGACCGCACCTCCGTCGTCATCCTCGCCACCGTCGTCGGCATGGCCCTGCTGGAGATCGTCCTCCTCGCGGGCCCCGCCTTCGCCGTCGGGGCCCGGCGCTCCCGGCGGCAGCTCGGCCTGCTCGCCGCGGGCGGCGGTGAGCGCGCCAACGTCCGTGCCGTCGTCCTCGGCGGCGGCATCGTCCTCGGCGTCACCGGCGCCGTCGTCGGCCTCGGACTCGGCATCGGACTGGTCGCCCTGCTGCGCACCCAGGCGGAGGAGTACGCCGGCCAGCGCTTCGGCCACTTCAACCTGCAGCCGCTCGACCTGCTGGGCGTGCTCCTGGTCGGCCTGGTCACCGGCCTGCTCGCCGCCGTGGTGCCCGCCGTCCAGGCCTCCCGCCAGGACGTCGTCGCCGCGCTCACCGGGCGCGACTCGCTCAAGCCCCCGAGCCGCAAGCTCGCCCTGCTCGGTCTGCTGATGGTCGGCGGCGGCGCCGCGCTCGCCCTGCTCGGCGCCACCAGCGGCTTCGCCAGCCGCAGCCTGGCCGTCCTCGGCGGCTCGGCCGTCGCCGAACTCGGCATGGTCGCCCTGACGCCCTACCTGGTCGGGCTGTTCGGCCGGCTCGGCCGCTGGCTCTCGCTCGGCCCCCGGCTCGCCCTGCGCGACTCGGTGCGCCACCGCGGCCGCACCGCGCCCGCCGTCGCCGCCGTGATGGCCGCCGTCGCCGGCACCGTCGCGGTCAGCGTCTACACGGCCAGCTACGACGAGGAGGGCCGTCGCGAGTACGTCGCCGCGGCCCCCGCCGGCGCCGTCCTGATCGGCAGCGGCTGGCTGCCCGCCGCCGAGGGCAAGCTGCTGCCGCAGATGCGCGACGAGGTGGAGCGCAACATCCCCGCCCTCGGGCCGCGCGCCGACGTCCAGCGCGTGAACTACAAGGGCGACTGCTCCGCCGGCGGCAGCTGCGGCTACATCCGGGTCGAGCTGCCCAAGGAACTGCGCTGCCCCGTCGTCGACAACGACGACCTCGGTTCCGCCGAGACCGAGCGCCTCCTCACCACCGACCCGCGCTGCAAGAGCATGGGCCACCGGGGCAGCCCCTACGGCGACCTCAGCGCGGGTGACGCCACCCTGTTGCGCAACCTCTTCGGCGTCACCGACCCGGCCGCCGGCCGGGCCCTCGCCGCCGGCAAGGCCGTGGTCTTCGACGCGCGCTACCTCAAGGACGGCAAGGTCGCCGTCGAGTTGAACGATCCGTTCCAAGCGGGCGACGTGCCGTCCCCCGGCAAGCGCGGCCACACCGAGATCGCCGTCGACGCCGTCCTCGTGTCCGCGACGGTGCCGGCCAACGGCGCAGCCGTGATCAGCCCCGACACCGCCACCCGGCTCGGGCTCACCACCTCCCCGGCGGGCTCGGTCTGGCTGCCCGACGGCGCCCCCTCCGACGGCGCCCAGCAGAAGGCCAACGGGGCGCTCGCCAAGCTCACCGACCAGGACGTCCTCTCGATCGAGCGCGGCTACCAGTCCAGGGCCGATCTGATCAGCCTCGGGCTGTCGATCTTCGCCGCCGTCGTCGCCCTCGGCGCGGCCGGCATCGCCACCGGCCTCGCCGCCGCCGACTCCCAGCGCGACCTGACCACCCTCGCGGCGGTCGGCGCCGAGCCCCGGATCCGGCGCACACTGTCCGGCTTCCAGTGCGGGGTGATCGCCGCCATGGGCACCGTGCTCGGCACCGTCTGCGGGATCGTGCCGGCGGTGGCGCTGCGCAAGGTCCAGGGCGCGGCGGCCACGGTACCGGGGATGACCGCCGACGTGATCGCCAACAAGTCGGTCGTGGTCTTCCCGTGGACCACCCTCGCGATCACCGTGGTGGTGCTGCCGCTGCTCGCGGCGGGCCTGGCCGCGCTGCTCACCCGCTCGCGGATCTCGCTGCTGCGCCGCTCCGGCTGAGGTCCCCGTGCCCTCCCGTCACCCCCGTCCGCGCCCCGGTCACCGCCGGGTCGCGGCCGGGGGTGACGGAGGTTACAGCCCCGGCGGCGCCCGGCAGCCGGACGGCCCGGGCGGGCACCCGCACGGGCGAACTAAAGTCGTCCGTATGACGAGAACTCCGGACAGCGTCGTCCGCGCCTTCATCGACCAGCACCAGGCCGCCTTCCTCGCCGACCTCTCCGAGTGGCTGGCCATCCCCTCGGTCTCCGCCGACCCCGGCCGCGCCGGCGACGTGCGGCGCTCCGCCGAGTGGCTGGCCGCCAAGCTGCGCGACACCGGCTTCCCGGTGGCGGAGGTCTGGGAGACCGACGGTCTGCCGGCGGTGTTCGCCGAGTGGCCCTCCGGGGACTCGTCCGCGCCGACCGTCCTGGTCTACGGGCACCACGACGTGCAGCCGGCCGCCAAGGAGGACGGCTGGGACACCGAGCCGTTCACCCCGACCGTGGTCGGCAAGCAGCTGTTCGCCCGCGGCGCCGCCGACGACAAGGGCCAGGTGTTCTTCCACACCCTGGGCGTGCGCGCCCACCTGGCCGCCACCGGGCGCACCGCGCCGGCCGTCAACCTCAAGCTCCTGATCGAGGGCGAGGAGGAGTCCGGCTCGCCGCACTTCGCCGACCTGGTCCGGCGCGAGGCCGGGCGGCTGGCCGCCGACGTGGTGGTCATCTCGGACACCGGCATGTGGTCCGAGACCACACCGACCGTCTGCACCGGGATGCGGGGCCTGGCCGACGCCCAGATCGACCTGTACGGCCCGGACACCGACATCCACTCCGGCTCCTTCGGCGGCGCCGTCCCCAACCCGGCCGAGGTCGCCGCCGAACTGGCGGCCGCCCTGCACGACGCCGACCGGCGGGTGGACATCCCGGGCTTCTACGACGGCGTGATCGAGCTGACCGACCGCGAGCGCGAGCTGTTCGCCGAACTGCCCTTCGACGAGGCGCAGTGGCTGCGGGTCGCCAAGTCGTACGGCACCCGGGGCGAGGCCGGGTACTCGACCCTGGAGCGGGTCTGGGCCCGCCCGACCGCGGAGGTCAACGGCGTCTGGGGCGGCTACACCGGCCCCGGCGGCAAGACCATCGTGCCGTCCTCGGCGCACCTGAAGCTGTCCTTCCGGCTGGTCGCCGGGCAGGAGGTGGAGAAGGTGCGCGAGGCCGTCCGGGAGTGGGTGGCCGCGCGGGTGCCCGAGGGCGTCCGTTACGAGCTGGCCTTCCCGGGCGCGACCCGGCCCTGCCTGACCCCGCTGGACCACCCGGCGCTGCAGTCCACTGTCCGCGCCATGGGGCGGGCCTTCGGGCAGAAGATCCTCTTCACCCGCGAGGGCGGCTCCGGCCCCGCCGCCGACCTGCAGGACGTGCTCGGCGCGCCGGTGCTGTTCCTCGGTATCTCGGTGCCCTCGGACGGCTGGCACTCGGTCAACGAGAAGGTCGAGCTGGACCTGCTGGCCAAGGGCGTGGAGACCGCCGCGTACCTGTGGGGGGACCTGGCCGAGAACTTCCGGCCCGGCGCGTGAGCCCGTCCGGCCCGCCGGGGGAGCCCGCGCGAGCACACCATGGCAGTCAGATCACTCATCCGGATGATTCATCACGTGGGGATGGAACGAAGTGAGCACCGTGCCTGAGACCGAACGCCCACTGAACCTGGCACTGGCCCGGGCCGGGGTGGACCGGGCGGCCGAGCACCGGTTCGACGAGCCCTGGCTGGCGGCCGCCTGGAGCCACCCGGCCACCCGGGTGCTGCCGATCGCCGGCGGCGAGGCGTTCGTCGTCGACACCGCGCAGGGCACCGAACTCGTGCTGCTGCCCTCCTTCGAGGCGCCGCAGACCGGGGACCGGTACTTCCTGGGCACCGACGAGGACGGCGTCTCGTACTTCGCGCTGGCCGGGGACAGCCTGCCCGGGCGGCTGGACGGCGACGCCCGTCCGGCCGGGCTGCGCGAGGTCGGCGCGCTGCTGTCGGACCGGGACGCCGGACTGCTGGTGCACGCCGTCGCGCTGGAGCACTGGCACCGGCTGCACAGCTTCTGCTCGCGCTGCGGGCACCCGACCGAGAAGGCCGGTGCCGGGCACGTGCGGCGCTGCACCTCCTGCGCGGCCGAGCACTACCCGCGCACCGACCCGGCGGTGATCATGGTGATCACCGACGAGCAGGACCGCTGCCTGCTCGGCCGCCAGGCGCTGTGGCCGGAGGGCCGCTGGTCCACCCTGGCCGGCTTCGTCGAGCCGGGGGAGTCGATCGAGCAGGCGGTGGTGCGCGAGGTGCAGGAGGAGGCCGGTGTGAAGGTCGGCGAGGTGCGCTACGTCGCCAGCCAGCCCTGGCCCTTCCCGTCGAGCCTGATGCTCGGCTTCACGGGCCGGGCACTGCCGGGCGGCACGGAGATCACCGTGGACGGCGAGGAACTGGCCGAGGCGCGCTGGTTCTCCCGCGAGGAGCTGAAGGCCGGGATGGAGGCGGGGGAGATCCTGCCGCCGTCCGGGATCTCGATCGCGCGCCACCTGGTCGAGCTCTGGTACGGCGGACCGCTGCCGTCGGCGGCGCGCTGGTAATCCTGTCCGAATGGGGGCGTGCGGATTATGCCGCGCGCCCCCGTTTTTCTTTTCCATCCCCTCCCGAATCCGCCACGATCGGATGTTCGTGGCCGGACGGGCCAGTTCTGCTACCGCCGCACGCCACCCGGTATCCGCCGTCAACCCGCGCGGACGACATTGCCGGAAACGGCTGAAACCCCGCCACGGCGCTCGCTACATTCACTCGGGTGACAATCCCCCGGGGCACCGCCCAATCCCCCAAATACCAGCGCCTCGCCGCCGACCTGCGCCGCCGGATCGCCGAGGGCGAGTTCACCGCCGACGCCGCGCTGCCGGTCGAGAGCGAACTGGAACGCCAGTACGGAGTCGCCCGCAACACCGTCCGGCTCGCGGTCGACGTCCTGGTCAACGAAGGCCGCCTGGTCCGCCTCCAGGGCAAGGGCACCTACCTGCGGGAACACCCCGTCCTGGACCACCGCGCCTACGGCCCCACCCTGGCCCCCACCCCCCGGGACTGCCTGGCCCTGCCCTCCGCCGTCTACCTCGGCGAGGCCGCCGAGGCCGGCCGCGAACTCACCAGCGACTTCGAGATGATGATCGTCCGGGCCCGGGTGGACATCGCCGAACGGCTCGGACTGCGCCCCGGCGAGGCCATCGTGGTCCGCCGCCAGCTGCGCCTGCTCGACCGCGAGCCCTACTCGATCGAGGAGAGCCACTACCGGGCCGGACTCGCCGCCGGCACCCCGCTGATGGAACCCGACCCGGTCGAGGGCGGCGACGAGGCCGTCCTCAACGGACTCGGCCGCACCGAGATCGGCGCCGTCGACCACCTGGTCGCCCGGATGCCCGGCCCCGAGGAGGCCCAGTGGTTCCAGGGCGGCCCCGGCGTGCCGCTGATGGTGCAGACCCGCGTCACCTTCGACCGGCGCGGGCCCGTCCGGGTCATCGAGACCCGCTACTCCGCCGACCGCAGCCGGCTCGTCTACGGCATCGGCGACCTCGCGGCGCGCACCATCCTGCCCGCGCCCGCCGCGCCCGTCGACCCCGCCCGGGCCGACGCGCCGTGACGCGCGCCGACCCGGGCCCCGGCCGGTTCAGACCCCGAGGGCCTTCTTCACCTGCAGCAGGCTCGGGTTGGTCATCACGACCCGCTCGCCGCCGGCGTTCGGCGTCACCAGCACCGTCGGCACCGTCTGGTTGCCGCCGTTGACCGACTCGACGAAGGACGCCGACGCCGGGTCCTCCTCGATGTTGATCTCCGTGTAGCCGATCCCCTCCCGGTCCAGCTGGCTCTTGAGTCGGTTGCAGTACCCGCACCAGGTCGTGCTGTACATCGTCACGCTGCCGGACATCGAGGAGGCTCCTTCAGGAAGAGGGCGTACGGTCTCAAGGCGGGAACGCCCGCCGCGCGGCGGTCATTCCGCACGGCCACGCCCCGGCGCAGACGGCGGCGCACGAACGGACTCGCGCGCCCCGGTGCGCAGCGATCATCCTGCGATCACACCGGACCTGTGGACAACCCCACCCCCGTTGTCCCAGCGGGCTGAGAGGATGGAACGCATGCAGGAAGACCTCTTGAGCGGCAGCCCGTCCGACGGCCCCCACGGCTCCCTCTGGGCCGACCCCACCGCCGCCACGGGCCCCGACGCCGTGCTCGCCGGGCTCGACCCCGAACAGCGCGCCGTCGCCACCGCCCTGCACGGGCCCGTCTGCGTCCTGGCCGGCGCCGGCACCGGCAAGACCCGCGCCATCACCCACCGGATCGCCTACGGCGTGCGCAGCGGCGTCTACCAGCCCCAGCAGGTCCTCGCCGTCACCTTCACCGCCCGCGCCGCCGGCGAGATGCGCGGCCGGCTGCGCCAGCTCGGCGCCGACGGCGTCCAGGCCCGCACCTTCCACGCCGCCGCCCTGCGCCAGCTCCAGTACTTCTGGCCGCGCGCCGTCGGCGGGCCCGTCCCCTCGCTGCTCGAACGCAAGGTCCAGCTCGTCGCCGAGTCCGCCGGCCGCTGCGGCCTGCGCGTCCAGCGCACCGAACTGCGCGACCTCACCGCCGAGATCGAATGGGCCAAGGTCACCCAGATCGGCCCCGACGACTACCCCGCCGCCGTCCAGAAGTCCGGCCGCGAGGCCCCCCGCGACCCGGCCGAGACCGCCCAGGTCTACCGCGTCTACGAGGAGGCCAAGAGCCGCCGCGGCGTGATCGACTTCGAGGACGTCCTGCTGCTCACCGCCGCCATCCTGGAGGACCGCCCCGACATCGCCGACCAGGTCCGCGGCCAGTACCGGCACTTCACCGTCGACGAGTACCAGGACGTCTCCCCGCTCCAGCAGCGCCTCCTCGACCAGTGGACCGGCCCCGGCGGCGGCGCCAGTCTCTGCGTCGTCGGCGACGCCAGCCAGACCATCTACTCCTTCACCGGCGCCACCCCCGACTACCTGCTCAACTTCCGCACCCGCCACCCCGAGGCGACGGTCGTCAAGCTGGTCCGCGACTACCGCTCCACCCCGCAGGTCGTCCACCTCGCCAACGGGCTGCTCTCCCAGGCCCGCGGCGAGGCCGCCCGGCACCGGCTCGAACTCGTCTCCCAGCGCGAGGCCGGCCCCGAACCCGTCTACACCGAGTACGAGGACGAGCCCACCGAGGCCGAGACCACCGCCCGCCGGATCAAGGACCTGCTCGCCGCCGGCGTGCGCGCCAGCGAGATCGCCGTCCTGTTCCGCACCAACGGCCAGTCCGAGGTCTACGAACAGGCCCTCGCCGACCTCGGCGTCCCCTACCAGCTCAAGGGCGCCGAGCGGTTCTTCGAACGCCCCGAGGTCCGCGACGCCGGCGTCCTGCTGCGCGGTGCCGCCCGGGCCGCCGCCGACCCGCTCACCGCCGACGCCCCCGACCTCGCCGGCCAGGTCCGCGCCGTCCTCGCCACCCGCGGCTTCACCGCCGAACCGCCCGCCGGCTCCGGCGCCGTCCGCGACCGCTGGGAGTCCCTCGCCGCGCTCGTCCGGCTCGCCGAGGAGTTCGAGCGCACCCGCGCCGCCGCCGGCCACGGCGCCGAACTCGCCGCCTACGTCGCCGAACTCGACGCCCGGGCCGCCGCCCAGCACGCCCCCGCCGTCGAAGGCGTCACCCTCGCCTCGCTGCACGCCGCCAAGGGCCTCGAATGGGACGCCGTCTTCCTCGTCGGCCTCACCGAGGGCACCCTGCCGATCATCTACGCCAAGACCGACGAGCAGATCGAGGAGGAGCGCCGGCTCCTCTACGTCGGCGTCACCCGCGCCCGCAAGCACCTCTCGCTCTCCTGGGCGCTCAGCCGCTCCCCGGGCGGCCGCGCCAGCCGCAAGCCCAGCCGCTTCATGGACGGGCTGCGCCCGGGCTCCAGCGCGCCCGGCGCGCGCACCGGCGGGCGGAGCGGGCGCGGGGGCGTCGAGCCCGGTGAGCGCTCCGCCGGGCGGCGGGTCCGCGGGCCGGTGAAGTGCCGGGTCTGCGAGAAGGTGCTCACCGAGGCGGTCGAGCGCAAGCTGCGCCGCTGCGAGAGCTGCCCGTCCACGATGGACGAGGCGCTGTACGAGCGGCTGCGCGAGTGGCGGGCCGGGCAGGCCAGGAAGCAGGGAGCACCGGCCTACGTGGTGTTCACCGACGCGACGCTCATGGCGATCGCCGAGGACGTGCCGGCCAGTCGCCAGGAGCTGGCGGTCATCTCCGGGGTCGGTGCGCTGAAGCTGGACAAGTACGGGGCCGCCGTGCTCTCGTTGTGTGCGGGGGAGGAGCCCGTGGAGGATCCGGACGGTGTCGAGGACGGCGAGCCGGTCGATCCGGCGTGAGCCGGTCCGGGCGCGGTCCGGGCGAGTCGCCCGGGGGCCGCTCGGGGGACTTCGGAACCCGCCGCGAAAAATAGTTTGCGCGGCATACCGGGAGCGCAATAGCCTGCCGGAGCGGTCAAGGGGACGCGATCGCACGGGGTGACACCTGTGCCGAATCCCCCACACCCAACAGCTTCACCGAGACAGACATCCGAACATTCGGAGCCGGGGGAACCGGGCTCCGCGAGACGCCGAGAGGAGGCGAAGACAGTGGGAAACATCATGATCACCAAACTGACTGGCCAGACCGTTGTCGCTGCCTCCCTGCGTGCCGCCCGTCTGCGGGCGCTCGCCGAGCTCGGTGGAACCGGTCTGGGTCTCGACACCACCGGTGTCTCCGTCGTCCCCGCTGTCAGTGCCCTTGGACACACTGATCTCTGCGGCGCGGCCGGCAGGAACGTCGAAGGCACCGCTGTCGAGACCGGTCTGTCCCGCGACTGGGCGTCGTTCGGCACGTCGCGCTCCCTGCGTGATGAGCGACCGACCCAGGCACCGAAGGCACTCGTAGCCGCCGCCATGCATGGCGACTATGCGCAGGTCATCGGTGCCGGAAACGCCCAGAAGCAGAACGAGCAGCAGATTAACCAGGCCATGGCGGCCCTCGCGGGCGCCAAGGCCATCCGGATGCGGGCCTTCCGCGGGCCTGAACCCTGGAGAGAACGAACCTGAGCAAGCCTCAGGTCGGCACCTCCAGGGCCGCGGAACCCGTCACACCGGGATCCGCGGCCCTTCTGTTTTGTCCGGTACGCAAGACCACCCAGGCCCCCCGGGGCCTCCGGCCCAGACCCACCAGCCATCTGGGCCGGAACCACTGAGAAGACGAGGAAGACGCCAACAGTGTCCACGGTCATCACACCGCCCATCCCGTCCGTACCGCCGACAAGCCAGATCACCAAGGCCGACCAGGCCGACCCTCCGGAGGTTCCTTCCATGCAGATCAGCTCCATCGAGCAGGCCGAGGCGCTCGGGCTCCCCATCCCCTGCCGCGCCTTCGACCCCGAGGTCTTCTTCGCCGAGACGCCCGCCGACGTCGAGTACGCGAAGTCCCTCTGCGGCACCTGCCCGGTCAAGGACGCCTGTCTGACCGGCGCGCTGGAGCGGCGCGAGCCGTGGGGCGTCTGGGGTGGCGAGCTCTTCGTCCAGGGCGTCGTCGTGGCCCGCAAGCGGCCGCGTGGCCGTCCGCGCAAGACCGAGGTCATGGCGTGAACCCCGCCCACGGCGCCAGGGCCGTCCGCCGGGGAGAGCAGCCCCTGCTGGACACCTCCCTCCGCCGTTCCGTCCGGATCGCCGCCGCCAAGGCCGACGCAGCCCGACCAGTCCCCTTCCCGAGCACGCACCACGAGCAGGACCACCACATGACCGCCGCCGCCATCGATCCGACCGTCCGCGCCGAGCAGACCACCGAACTTCAGATCCAGAACAGGACCCTCGAAATGCAACTCCTCCACGAATCCCTGGCCCGGGCCCATATGCAAGAGCGCCTGCACGAGGCGGAGCACCAACGCCTCGTCACCCGGGTCGCCAGGGCCCGCCGGCTCAAGCAGCGGGCCGAGCGCGCCTCGCTGCGCGCCCGCAAGGCCCTCGCCGTCGCGCTGATGTAGTCGCGGCGCGGGGCCTCCCCGCGTTTCACCCCCGTCGTGCCGCAGGCCGCCCCCCGTCATGGGGAGCGGCCTGCGGCCGTTGCTGCGTCCGGGTCAGCTCTTGCGGGTGCGGCCGGCGGCCTTTCCGCTCGCGGGCCTGCGGCCGGCCGGCTTCGCGGGTTCCTGTTCGGCGAACCGGGGCAGCCACGCCAGCATCTCCGCCCGGAACGGCGCCTGGGCGCCCAGCTGGCAGAGCACGCCGATGGTGCTCAGCGTCACCCGGTGGATCAGCAGGTACGCGGGCGGCAGGTTCAGCTGCTTGCCCAGGTTGTAGGCGGGTGAGCGCGGATCCGCGATCCGGGCCGCCTGGGCGCGCATCCAGGCCCGGGTGAAGTGGAAGCTGTCCACGGCGGCCGGCTCGATGATCGGCAGCAGGTAGTCCAGCACCGCGTCCGGGTCCAGCTCGATCGAGGGCTTGACGAAGCCCTCCTCGCGCAGCATCGTCAGCACGCCCGCCGCGTCGCCGTCCAGCGCCATCCGCAACGACGCCCCGATCGGCTCGGGCAGCCCGCCCGGCAGCCGGTCCACCGTGCCGAAGTCCAGCACCCCCAGCCGCCAGCCCGACGCCGGGCCGTCGTCCTTCAGCAGCCGGAAGTTGCCCGGGTGCGGGTCCGCGTGCAGCAGGCCGGTCCGGGACGGGCCCGCGAACAGGAACCGGGCCAGCAGCTGCCCGGCGCGGTCGCGCTCCTCCTGGGTGCCGTTCGCGATCACCTCGGCCAGCGGGGTGCCGTCCATCCACTCGGTGACCAGCACCTGGTCGGCCTGCGCCACCACGTCGGGCACCAGGATGTCCGCGTCGTCGGCGAACTCCTCGGCGTGCCGGCGCTGGGCCTGCGCCTCCAGCTCGTAGTCCAGTTCCTCCGACACGCGCTCGCGCAGCTCGGTGATCAGCGGCTTGATGTCCAGCCCGGGGATCAACGGGCCCAACAGCCAAGCCACCCGGCTCAGTTGCGTCAGGTCCGCGAGCAGTGCGTCGCCCGCGCCCGGGTACTGCACCTTGACCGCGACCCGGCGCCCGTCGTGCCAGACCGCCCGGTGCACCTGCCCGATCGAGGCGGCCGCCGCCGGTCGGTCGTCGAACTCCCGGAACAGCTCGCGCCAGTTGTCCCCGAGTCGCTGGGCGAGCGCGGTGTGCACCTTGGCGGCGGGCATCGGGGGAGCGGCGTCCTGCAGCTTTGTGAGCGCGGCCCGGTACGGCCCGGCGACCTCCTCGGGCAGCGCGGCCTCGAAGACGGACAGCACCTGCCCGAACTTCATCGCCCCGCCCTTGAGTTCGCCCAGGACCTTGAACAACTGGTCGGCGGTGGCCTGCTGGAGCTCGGCCGTCACCACCTCGGCGGAGCGGCCGCCGATGCGCCTGCCCAGTCCGAGCGTGGCGCGACCGGCTATTCCCAGCGGCAGGGCGGCGAGCCGTGCCGTGCGGGTCACTGCCTTGCGCGGAAGATCGCTCACCCGGGCCTCCAATTCCCTGGCCCCCCGACACCGGACGGCCCACCATCACTAGGCCATTGTGCCCGCTCCCCACCCCGTCCCCGGCGGTATTTCCCCGGGTGGGGAGGGGAGCACCGTGCGCGGGCCGCGGCCGCTGCCCCTTTGCGGGGGAGTTGGGCGGCTTGGTCCGGTGCGGGGGAGTCGGGCGGCTCGGTCCGGTCGGGCCGGGCGCGGGGAACCGGGGCGGCGGTCAGCGGGGCAGGCGGAGGGCCAGACCGTCCAGGACCACGTCGAGGCCGTAGGCGAACTTGGCGTCGCGCACGGCGGCCGGGTCCGGTTCCGGGTCCGCGGTGGCGACCGCGTAGGCGTCGGTGAGGTGGTCGAAGCCCGCGGTGGCCTCCTGGGCGGCGGGCATCAGACGGGCGATGAACTCGGCCTCGCTCTCGCCGGCCCGGGCGACGGTGGTGAGCCAGGCCGCCTCCGTGGTGCTCATCCCGACGACGTAGGAGATGACCGTGTCGATCGCCCGGGCCGGCTCGGGGAAGCCGGCCGAGGCGAAGAAGGCGGTCAGCCGCTCGCCGTAGGACATCAGGTTGGGGCCGAGGTAGGCGAGGCCGGCCTGGCCGAGGATGGACGACAGCCAGGGGTGGCGCAGGGCCGTCGCCCGGAACGCCCCGGCGGCCTCGGTGGCGGCGGCGCGCCAGTCGGGGCTGTCGGCGGGCGGCAGGGTGATCTCGCCGAAGACCTCGTCCACCGCGAGCTCCATCAGCTCGTCCTTGGTCGCCACGTGCCGGTAGAGGGAGGTGGCGCCCGCGTTCAGGCGGGCGGCGAGCTTGCGCATGCTCAGGGCCTCGATGCCCTCGGCGTCCAGCATGGTGATCGCCTCGCGGACGATCGCGGCCCGGCTGAGTGCGGGCTGGTCGGGCTCGCGCTGTCGGCGGGCCCATACGGACGGGATCGGGTTCGTCTTGGCGGCCATGGTGGCTTCCCTTCCCTCTGCTCCTGCTTCGTTGCGTACACCGTTCGCATTGAGCGTACAGGAGTCTGGTGTTGCGCACACTGTTCCTCAATGCGTACAGTGTTCGCATGGCAGGAACGGAGTGCGCACCGGGGGAACGGTGTGCGCAGAATGGAGGGGTGGCTGATGGAAGCCCGCAAGGTGGTCGAAGGTCGCAATCCGCACCGCTGGTGGATCCTGATCGTGCTGTGCCTTAGCTCGCTCGTCCTGGTGGTCGACAGCATGGCGTTGACGGTCGCGGTGCCCTCGATGACGGCGGACCTCGGCGCCGGCGCCCAGGACACCCAGTGGATCCTCGACTCCTACGTCCTGGTCTTCGCCGGGCTGCTGCTCACCTCCGGCAGCCTCGGAGACCGCTTCGGCCGCCGGAAGATCATGATCATCGGATTGCTGCTCTTCGGGGCGGCCTCCCTCGCGGCGACCTTCTGCACCAACCCCGGCGAGGTGATCGCGGCGCGGGTCGCGATGGGCGTCGGCGGATCGCTGATCATGCCCTCGACGCTGTCGATCCTCATCACCGTCTTCGACGAGGACGAGCGCAACAAGGCGATGGCCGCCTGGAGTTCGGTGGCGATGCTGGGGCTGGTCGGCAGCCCGGTCCTCGGCGGCGTGCTGATCAACCACTTCTCCTGGCACTCGATCTTCTTCATCAACGTCCCGGTCGTGGCGCTGGCGATCCTGGCGGGCCTGCTGCTGATGCCGGAGTCCAAGGGGCCGTGGCAGAAGCCCGACCCGCTCGGCGCGGTGCTGTCCGCGGTCGGCATGACCGCGCTGGTCTGGTGGATCATCGAGATCCCGCAGCACGGTGCCTTCGGCGGCCAGTCCCTGGTCACCCTGGCCGTCGCGGTGCTCGGCCTCGGCGGGTTCGTGGTGTGGGAGAACGTCACCTCCGCGCCGATGGTGCCGCTGGTGCTCTTCAAGCAGCGCAACTTCAGCGGGGGCTCGCTGTCGCTGACCCTGGTGCAGATCGGCAACGGCGGCCTGCTGCTCGTGCTCACCCAGTACCTGCAGTTCGTGCTCGGGTACTCGCCGGTCAAGGCGGGCCTCGCGTTCGTGCCGCTGGCCATCGCCGCGCTGGTCGGCAACGGGGTCGGCGCCAAGCTCGCGGCCAAGATCGGCAACCGCCTGCTCATCCTCGCCGGAATGCTCGTCATGGCCGCCTCCTTCGCCCTGCTGACCACCGTCACCGCCGACACCGGCTTCGCCGTCCCGGCGATCGCCCTCGGACTGCTCGGTCTCGGTGCGGGCCTGGCGATGCCGGCCGCGGTCGGTGCGCTGATGGGCACCATCCCGGCGGAGCAGGCGGGCGTCGGCTCGGCGCTGAACGACACCATCCAGCAGGCCGGTACCGCGCTCGGCATCGCCATCCTGGGCTCGCTGCTGTCGAGCGGCTTCGCGAGTGGGATGCCGACCGGGATGCCGGAGGAGGCGAAGCACTCCATCGGCGGGGCGTTGGCGCTGGCCAACGGGGACGCCGGGCTCGTCCGGACCGTCCGGGAGGCGTTCACCTCGGCGATGTCGACGACCTTCACGGTCAGCGCGGTCGGTGTGCTGGCGGCGGCGCTGGTGGCCACGCTGCTGATGCGGGACCGGAAGGCGGAGGCGGTCGCGGCGGAGGCGCCGGCGGAGGGCGCCGGGATCGGCGCCTGACTCCGGCGGGCCCGGGCGGTCCACCTCACCGAGAAGGCCGGTGCCCTGGGGGCACCGGCCTTCGGCGTGTTGTGGCGCTCTGCTGGGGCCCCCTCCCCCCTCCTCCGCCTCCCGCCTGCCCACCACCTTCCGCACCCACCGCCCGCCCGGAATGGCGGATCCCAGCTTCGACCGGCCCGCGCCCTGCCCCCAGGCAGGGCGCGGGCCATGGGCTCACCTGGCCGGGCGTCCGCCCGGGGTGCCGTGGCTTCGGGTCGGGCGGCTGCCGAGCCTCGCAGCCGCCGAGCCGACGCCCCGGCACGTTCCGCTCGTTCTCCTCCTCCCTACCTCGGCGGCAGCGGTTGCCAGAGGCACCCGCAGTCCGGATGCCCGCGCAGGCGCAGACGCCGTGGCATCCCGTCGCTCGCCGACACCTCGCACCACCCGTCCACGCTCGGCGGCCGCCCGCCGTCCAGGTAGACCTGGACGTGCAGCGCCGCCAGCCCGGCCACCGTCGTCGCCAGCGCGGTGTCGCAGGCCGGTGTGCGCGCCCGGCCGGGCCCGCCGTCCGCCAGCTGGGCCAGGACCCGGGGCCAGGCGGCGTCCTCGTCCTCCCGGCGCAGGACCAGGCAGTGTCCGCACGCCGACACCCCCGGCAGCACCAGGGGCCCGATCACCCCGAACTCCTCGACCACTCCCACGTACAGGTGCGGCACCCCGGCCCGGAGCAGCAGTCGGGCCTCGTACGTCCCACCGGCGAAGGCCCCGCTCCCGTCCCTGGGCGCGAGCACCACGAGATCGGGTGGCGGCCCGTCGGCCTTCCGCCGGGGCACGGGCACCAGTGGCCGGGCCGAGGCTCGTTGCACCGCCTCCCGTGCGGCCGTCGACCGCAGCCGCCCGACGTCTCCCGGTGGCAGCCCCGCGGGGGAGCAGTCGCCGGGGCGTACCCGGCCGCCGTCCACGACGGTGACCGCGCCTGCTCCGCCGGCCGCGAGTACGGCCGCCACGGCGGCCCCCACCCGGCCCGCGCCGCGGACCTCGATCCGGATGTCGGCCCGCCGGGCCAGGATCGCCGGTGCGGCGCCCGGGCCGGAGTGGACCAGGGAGAGCGAGGCGAGGTCCGGCCCGAGCATGTCCCGGTGGGGTTGGGGGAAGCGGGCCAGCGCCGTGTCGGTCGCCTCCGCGTCGTCCAGTAACCCGGTCTCCTCCAGGTCGGTCAGCAGTGCGTCGGCGGGCTCCCGGCCGAGGCCGATCCGCTCGCCGGCCTCCAGGAGCTCCGGCCGGTCGCGGGTTCCGTCGACCAGGCCGAGGAAGTCGCAGAGGGTCTTGTCGGCCTGGCCGAGCACCCCGGCGTAGCGGGTGACGGTGCCGAACTGCAGGGTGTCGGAGTCCCGCCAGCTGCGGGACAGGGCGGGCTTCAGGACGAGGCGCACGGCGATCTCCCTTCCGATCGTTTCCGGACGGCTGACCGCAGCATGCCCTATCGCGCCGACGTCGTGCGCAAAGTTATCCACAGGCGAAGGTCCATGATCACATCATCTGTTCGTAGGCCCTGTGGATAACTGCACATCCCCTCCGATGTCGGTTTCCGGACACCCTCCGTCGACTTTTCGTTCCCGATCACTCCACGAAAGATTTCGGCCACGGCAGCGGACTTCTGTCAGGGGTACCGGGTAACGTCGTGTGCCATGGCAGCCGAGCGGGACTCCCATCCATCGGCGTCGCGTCGGCGTGCCCGTGCAGCGTCCGGGTCGCAAGTGGCGGCGCCCAGCACGCGTGGGCGCCCGGACCAGGATCAGCAGTCGAGGCCCGCGTCACCGCAGCACTCACCCGCCGCGCCCGCGCCACCGGAGCCGCACGACCGCGGTCGGGTGGAGGTGCGCCGCAGCGCCCGCCGGAGCCGCACCGTCTCGGCCTATCGCGAGGGCGACCGCACGATCGTGTTGATCCCGGCCCGGATGTCGCACTCCGAGGAGCAGCGCTGGGTCGCGCAGATGCTGGAGAAGCTCGCCGCCCAGGAGAGCCGCCGGATCCTCGGGGACGACGCGCTGATGGAGCGGGCCCGCGGCTTGTCGGCCGCCTACCTGGGCGATCGCGCCCAGCCCGTCCAGGTCCGCTGGGTCACCAACCAGAACTCCCGCTGGGGGTCCTGCACCCCCAGTGAGGGGACGATCCGCCTCTCCCACCGCCTGCAGGGCATGCCGGAGTACGTGCTCGACTACGTGCTGCTGCACGAACTCGCCCACCTGCTGGTGCCGGACCACGGACCGGCGTTCTGGGCCCTGCTGGAGGCCTACCCCCGCACCGAACGGGCCCGCGGCTATCTGGAGGGCGTGGTCTCGGCGGCCCGGTTGCCGCACATCCCCGGCGCCCGGCACGCCGACCGGGGCGCCGACCCGGCCTGCTCCTGCGGTTGACGACCGGTCGTACGTGGGAACGACGAGAGGGGGCGCGGGCCGATAAGGCCCGCGCCCCCTCTTGGTGTCTCACCTCAACTGGTCAGCCGGCGTGCCCGGGCCACCAGATCCCG
Source organism: Kitasatospora sp. MAA19 (assembly GCF_029894125.1). Classification (GTDB taxonomy): domain Bacteria; phylum Actinomycetota; class Actinomycetes; order Streptomycetales; family Streptomycetaceae; genus Kitasatospora. The sequence continues at coordinate 285,790 of NZ_JARXYZ010000004.1, read as the reverse complement.
CACCGAGTGGTCGGTCAGCTCCGGCAGCCGGTCGTAGTCGAACCAGCGCAGGTCCAGCGACTCCTCGCTGATCAGTGCCTGCGCACCGGGCGGTGCCACCGCGATGTACTGGATGTCCAGGTGGGTGTTCTCCGGCTTGTCCTTGCCCGTGCAGCGGACCAGGTGCCGGTCCAGCTTGGCCGGCACCGGGGCGCCGTCCACCTCCAGCAGGACCAGGTCGGGGATGCCGGACTCCTCGACGGCCTCCCGCAGCGCGGCCGACGCGAGGTCGCGGTCGTCGGGCTCGCAGTGCCCGCCCATCTGCAGCCACATGCCGACCTTCGGGTGCAGGGTGAGCAGCACCCGCCCGGCCGCCGGGTCGACGACCGCCGCGCTCGCGGTGATGTGCGCGGGCAGACAGGACCGGTACAGACCCTCCGGCTGCTCGGCCAGGTGCGCCAGGTAGTCGCGCCGCAGCCGCTCCTGTTCCTCCTCGGCGGGCCGCCACCCGGTCAGGGCGCGGACCGCGTCCGCGTGCAGGGCGGACGCCCCCGTGTCGGTGACCGTCATGCGCTGGGCTCGCCCTTCCCGTCGGTGCCGCCGTCGTCCTGCTTCGGCTCGTCGCTCTTCGCCGGCCCGTCGTTCTTGGTGAGGTCCGGCTTGGCGGCGGTGCCGCCCGCGGCGGCCTCGCCCAGCAGCTTGTCGATCGCGTCGAAGTCGAGGCCGCCCTCCAGGTCGTCGGCGCCGCCCCGGTGCACGAAGGCGTCCGGGTCGTCCAGGTCGGCGGCGGTGGGCAGCATGTCCGGGTGCTGCCAGAGCGCGTCGCGGCCCTCGATGCCGCGCGCGTCGGCGAGCAGCGCCCACAACCGGGCGGCGTCGCGCAGTCGGCGCGGGCGCAGTTCCAGGCCGACCAGGGTGGCGAAGGTCTGCTCGGCGGGCCCGCCGGCGGCCCGGCGGCGGCGGACGGTCTCGCGCAGCGCACCGGCCTGCGGCAGGTGCGGCTCGGCGGCGGCGTGCACGACGGCGTCGACCCAGCCTTCGAGCAGCGCGAGCGCGGTCTCCAGGCGGGCGAGCGCGGCCTTCTGCTCGGGGGTGTCATCGGGCTGGAGCAGCCCGCCGGCCAGTGCCTCCTGGAGCGCCTCCGGGTTGCTCGGGTCGAGCTGGCCGACGAGCTCCTCCATCCGGGAGGTGTCGACCTTGATGCCGCGGGCGTAGGCCTCGACGGCGCCCAGCAGGTGGGCCCGCAGCCATGGCACGTGGGCGAAGAGCCGCTGGTGGGCGGCCTCGCGCAGGGCGAGGTAGAGCCGGACCTCGTCGGTGGGCACGTTCAGGCCCTCGCCGAACTCGGCGACGTTCTGCGGCAGCAGCGCGGCCTTGCCGGCCGGGGCGAGCGGCAGGCCGACGTCGGTGGAGCCGACCACCTCGCCGGCGAGGGCGCCGATCGCCTGGCCGATCTGGGTGCCGAACATGGCGCCGCCCATCGAGCGCATCATGCCCATCAGCGGGCCGGCCATGGCCTGCATCTCCTCGGGCAGGACGCCGCCCATGGCGTTGCCGACCCGCTCGGCGACCGGGTCGACGAGGTCCTTCCAGACCGGGAGGGTGGCCTCGATCCACTCGGCGCGGCTCCAGGCGACGGCGGTGCCGGCGCCGGAGGGGAACTCGGTGACGCCGTCGAGCCACAGGTCGGCGAGCCGGACGGCCTCGGCCACGGCGGAGTGCTCGGTGGCGCTGACCGAGCGGTCCTTGCTCTTGCCCTCGGCGGGCTCGGCGACGACGGTCTGGCGGGCGATGTTCTTGGCGAGGTCCCAGTTCACCGGGCCGCCCTCGAACGAGAGCATCTGCCCGAGCTGCTGGAACGCGGCGCCGAGGTCGTTGGGGTTGAGGCCGCCGAACATCGCGGCGAACGGGTTGTCGCCGCCGGGACCGCCCGGGGCCCCACCGGGCGTGCCGAACAGCGCGCCGAAGGGGTTGCCGGCGCCGAAGCCGAACGGCTGCGCGCCGCCCTGGTCGGAGCCGCCGGAGCCCTGGTCCTGCTTCTTCTGCTCGTCGTCGGGCTTGGCCTTGCCGTCCTCGGGCTCCTCGGGCGGAACGCCGAATCCGAAGGGAAGGTCGCTCACGGGGTCCTCGATCCGGTCGGCCGTCATGCGGGTGTGGCGGGATGTGCTGCCCGCCCGGGGCAGCGGCGGAGTGGGGGCTCGTGGGCGGCTCCCACGCGGCAGGCCCGCGCCGGGTGCACCGCCGGGCCTTCGCCTCGGGCAGGATGGACGTACGTGACACACGTCCGTACGCACATAAGCTAACCGTGGAGGATGGCCGGTGAGTTCCCCGCCTTCGGACGTTCGCTCTGGGCTGACCGGAGGAGAGGACGCCCCGGACACCACGGCGTCGCCGCCTCCAGCCTACGGCGGACGGCCGGTCACCGTGGCCGTCACCGGTGCCGCCGGCGTGCTCGGCGAGCGGGTCGCCGCCCGTCTGGTCGCCTCGCCGCACGTGCGCAAGGTGCTGGCGGTGGACGACCGGCGCGGCGACGTGCCGGGCGTGCAGTGGCGGGTGCTGGACGTGCGGGACCCGGCGGTGGCCGAGCGGCTGTCCGGGGTGGACGTGGTGGTGCACCTGGCGATGGACTTCGGCATGGAGTCGGATCCGCGCGCCCGCAGCGCCTACAACGTGCGCGGCGCGCAGACCGTCCTGACCGCCGCCGCGGCCGCCGGGGTGCACCGGGTGGTGCTCTGCACCTCCGCGATGGTCTACGGCGCGCTGGCCGACAACGAGGTGCCGCTGGCCGAGGACTCCGAGCTGCGGGCGACCGAGGAGGCCTCGCTGGTCGGGGACCTGCTGGAGATCGAGCGGCTGGCCCGCCGCGCGCCGCGCGCCCACCCGGGTCTGCAGGTGACGGTGCTGCGCCCGGCCGTGGTGGTCGGCCCCGGTGTGGACACCGTGCTGACCCGGCACTTCGAGGCGCCGCGGTTGCTGGTGGTGGCCGGTTCCCGCCCGTGCTGGCAGTTCTGCCACGTGGACGACCTGGCGGCGGCGCTGGAGTACGCGGCGCTGGGCCTGGTGGAGGGCGAGGTGACGGTCGGCTGCGACGGCTGGCTGGAGCAGGAGGACGTGGAGCGGCTGTCGGGGATCCGGCGGATGGAGCTGCCGGCCTCGCTGGCGCTGGGCACCGCGGCCCGGCTGCACCGGCTGGGCCTGACCCCGGCCCCGGCGGGGGACCTGGCCTACACGATGTATCCGTGGGTGGTGTCCGGCAGCCGGCTGCACGAGGCGGGCTGGCGTCCGGCGCACACCAATGAGCAGGTGCTGGCCGAGTTGCTGGGGCAGGTGGCCGGCAAGCACGCGGTGGCCGGGCGCCGGCTGGGCGGCAAGGAGGCCGCGACCAGCCTGGGGGCGGCCGGGGCGACGGTGGCGCTGGTCGGTACGGCGGCGCTGGTGCGCCGGGCCCGCAAGCGGCGCCGTTTCTGAGGCCCGCGGTTCCGGGACGGACGTCGGGCGGCCCGCAGTTCCGAAGCCTGCCGTCCCGAAGCCTGCCGTCCCGAAGCCCGCGGTGCCGAGGCGCCCGGCCGATGCTTTCTCACGATGCGGAATCACGGGATCGTGATGCGGAAGCCACTTGCCCCAAACCACCCGGGATGGGGAATCATGGGGGCATGTCCGAGAATCACGACCCCATCCGCCTGCTCGCCATCCGCGACACCCCGCTCTCGCTGGACGAGGTGTACGAGGCGGTGGGCGACGACGCGGCCGGCGGTACGACCGTCTTCGTCGGGACGGTCCGTGACCACGACGGCGGCAAGTCGGTCACCGCGCTGGAGTACAGCTGCCACCCCACCGCCGAGCAGGAGATGCGCCGGATCGCCGAGAAGGTCGTCGCGGACTTCCCGGTGAAGGCGCTGGCCGCGGTGCACCGGATCGGCCGGCTGGAGATCACCGACAAGGCGGTGATCGTCGCCGTGTCCTGCGCCCACCGGGGCGAGGCCTTCGCGGCCGCCCGCCGGCTGATCGACGACCTCAAGCACGAGGTGCCGATCTGGAAGCACCAGGTCTTCACCGACGGCGAGGAGGAGTGGGTCGGCGCCGGCAGCTGCTGACCCGGCCTCCGGCCGGCGGTCCGCATGCGGAGAGTCGCCATGTGCACACGTAGTGCTGCGATCATGCCAGGCGCGCCGGGCTCTCACTCGAACGGGTCCGGGCCGGTGCTCCGAATACTCCCTGGCGGTGAGCCGATCGGCCCTCCCGTAACCCGGACGGCGCTGCCCGCGTTGTCCGCCGGAGTGGTTAATCTGCTCGTAGACACGACGAGCTGGGAGTACTGATATGGGTGCGCTCGCCTGGTTGATCATTCCGGTTGTCGCCGTCCTGCTCGCCGCGCTGTGGGCGGGCTGGGCCCAGCGGGCCCCGAGAGCCACGGGGGACCCGGCCTCACTCGCCGAGCACCGGCGGTTCATGGCCGCGATGGAACGCACCACCGCCGGGAGCGGCGCCCAGGGGGACGGTTCCGGCCGGTAGCCCGGGGGGCGCTCGCTCACCGGCGTCCCGTACTGTCGAGGCATGCCACGCCGCTCCGCGACGATGCTCGCTGCCACCCTGCTGCTCATAGCGCTGCTCTGCGTCTCGGTGCTGATGAAGGTGCCGTACACGGAGATGAGCCCGGGGCCGACGTACAACACGCTCGGCAACCAGGGCGGCAAGCCGGTGATCACCATCACCGGGCGCGAGTCGTACCCGACCACCGGGCACCTCAACATGACCACCGTCCAGGTCACCGGGGCCAAGTACGAGCCCAGCCTGGTCAACGCGGTGGTCGGCTGGCTGCGCGACGACGTGCTGGTCGTGCCGCACGGCAACGTCTACCCGAAGGGGCAGACGGACGCCGACGCCAAGAAGCAGAACGCCGAGGAGTTCGCCTCCTCCGAGGACAGCGCCCGCACCGCCGCGCTCAACCAGCTGGGCGTCCCGGTGGGCAATGAGCTGATCGTCAAGTCGGTCACGGCCGGGGCCCCGGCCGAGGGCCGGCTGCACGCGGGCGACCAGATCGTGGCGGTCGACGGCGCGCCGGTCAGCACGGTCGAGCAGGTGGTGGCCGCGGTCACCAAGCACAAGCCGGGCGAGTCCGCGGTCTTCACCGTGGTGCCGCGGGTCAAGGACGCCTCCGGCAACGGCGGCGCGAACCCGGGGAGCAGGACCGACGTCACCGTCCCCACCGTGCGGGCCAAGGACCTGGACCCGAAGGCGCCGGCCGAGCGGGCGGAGCTCGCGGTGGTCGGCATCGGCACCGCGATCCGGCACACCTACCCGTTCCAGATCGACATCGGCCTGCAGGACGTCGGCGGGCCGAGTGCCGGGCTGATGTTCTCGCTCGGCATCATCGACAAGCTCACCCCGGGCGGCGACATCACCGGCGGCAAGTTCGTGGCGGGCACCGGCACCATCGACGACGACGGCAAGGTCGGCCCGATCGGCGGCATATCGATGAAGCTGATCGCCGCCCGGGACGCCGGCGCCGAGTACTTCTTCACCCCGTCCTCGAACTGCGCCGAGGCGACCAAGAGCATCCCGTCCGGGCTGACCCTGATCAAGACGGACACGCTGGACGGCGCGCTGAAGTCGCTGGAGCAGATCCGCTCCGGGCAGACCTCCGCGCTGCCGTCCTGCGCCGCGAAGTAGCGCCCCGCGGGGGCGCGGCTACGAGAAGGTCGCGAGCAGCGCCTTGGTCAGCCCGGGCACCAGGTCCGGGCCGGTCAGCACCTCGCGGGCGGTGTCCTTGGAGCGCAGCCGCAGCGCGATCTCCCGCTTGCCGTCGCGCAGTACGGCGGCGGTGATCCGCACCTCCTCGCGCTTGGGGTGGTTGGCCACCCACTCGGCGAGCTGGGCGTCGCTGGCGTTGCGCGGGCGGGACTGCTCGGCGCCGGGCGGCAGCATCATCCGCTCGACGACGAGGGCGCAGCCGGCCACCGCGTCGGGCCAGGCGATGGTGCCGAGGAACTTGTCCAGCTCCATGCCGGCCGGCAGTTCGTCCTGCTCGACCGGGGTGAGGCCGGCCGTGTCGTCGTCGCCGAGGCCGAGCTGGGCGGCGATCTTCGGGTCGGCCTTGCGCAGGGCGGAGCTGTCCACCAGGGCGAACAGCCGGGCCGGGAGGTCCCAGCCGAGCGTGGCGGCGTACTCGTCGATCTCCAGCGCGGCCCGGGTGAGCGGGGTGGCGGCGGGGAGCTTGGAGACGTCGTCGGGGGAGCCGGGGGAGTTGAGTGCATTGGGCGCGTCGGACATGCCCCAATCCTCACACGTCGGGCGGGGGCGCGGGCGCCGGGCGCCGTCCGAGAGGCGGGGAACGGCCGGAGCGGGGAACGGTGTAGTAACCGTCTGCTAACGGTGGGAACTCGGCCAAAGCCTGGTTAAGTTTCCCTGAAGACCAACCGACTCCAGACGACACAGCTGAGGTGCCACCGTGGTATTCCAGATGCCGGAACGCTCAGGGCCGGGTTTCCGGCGCAGGGTAGGCCCGCCCTCCCGGCGGGCGCGGGTGGCCCTGCTGACCCTGGGCGTGCTCGCGGTGCTGTTCCTGCTGTTCGTCATGTTCGCCGGGTTCTGGACGGACTGGCTCTGGTTCAGATCCGTCCGCTACTCGTCGGTCTTCACCACCCAACTGTGGACGAAGATCGGCCTGTTCGCGGTGTTCGGCCTGCTGATGGCGGTGATCGTCGGCTTCAACATCTGGCTGGCGCACCGGCTGCGGCCGCCGCTGTCGGCGATGTCGGTCGAGCAGCAGAGCCTGGACCGCTACCGGTCGGGCCTGGCGCCGTTCAAGCGCTGGGCGCTGATCGGCGTCTCGCTGGTGATCGGCCTGGTGGCGGGCGCCGCGGCGTCGGGCCAGTGGCGGACCTGGCTGATGTGGACGAACGCGACGTCCTTCGGCGAGAAGGACGCCCAGTTCGGCATGGACGTCTCGTTCTACGCCTTCGACCTGCCGTTCTACGAGTTCCTGCTGGGCTTCGCGTTCAGCGCGGTGATCGTCTCGCTGCTGACCTCGGCGCTGGTGCACTACCTGTACGGGGGGCTGCGGCTGCAGGGCCCGGGCCGGCGGGCGAGCGTGGGCGCGCAGGGGCACCTGGCGGTGCTGCTGGGCGTGTTCGTGCTGCTGAAGGCCGTCGCGTACTGGCTGGACCGGTACGCGCTGGCGGTGAAGACCGGCTCGTACAAGGGGGTTTCCGGCTGGACCGGCCTGCGGTACGTGGACGCCAACGCGTTCCTGCCGGCCAAGACGATCCTGTTCTTCGTCGCGATCATCTGCGCGGTGCTGTTCTTCCTGACCCCGGTGCGCCGCACCTGGGCGCCGGCCCTGATCGGGCTGGGCCTGATGGTGCTGTCGGCGGTGCTGATCGGCGGGCTGTACCCGGCGATCGTGCAGCAGTTCCAGGTCAAGCCGAACGAGCAGGCCAAGGAGACGCCGTACATCCAGAAGAACATCGACGCGACGCGGCAGGCGTACGGGATCGCCGACGCGCAGACCACCCAGTACAGCCCGCAGGCGGCGACGACGGCCGACGCGCTCAAGCCGGACGCGCAGACCATCGCCGACATCCGCCTGCTGGACCCGAACATCGTCTCGCCGACCTTCCAGTCGATCGAGCAGCAGCGCAGCTACTACGCCTTCCCGAACACCCTGGACGTGGACCGCTACGGCTCCGGCACCGACAAGCAGGACACCGTGATCGGCCTGCGCGAGCTGGACCTCAACGGCGTGCAGCGCAACTGGATCAACGACCACTTCAAGTACACCCACGGCTACGGTGCGGTCGTGGCCAAGGGCAACCAGGTCAACGACAAGGGCCAGCCGGTGTTCACCGAGTCCGGTCTGCCGGCCACCGGCGCGCTGGGCGACTACGAGCAGCGGATCTACTACGGCGAGAAGACGACCTCGTACTCGATCGTCGGCGGCTCGAACCAGGAGATCGACTACACCACCGAGACCGGCGAGAACAAGCAGTACCAGTACACCGGCAACAGCGGGGTCTCGCTGGACAACCCGATCACCCGGGCCGCGTACGCGGTGCGCTTCGCCGAGCCGCAGATCCTGTACGCGGGGGCGATCACCGACGGCGCGAAGGTGATCTACAACCGGACGCCGAAGGAGCGGGTGGAGAAGGTCGCCCCGTGGCTGTCGATCGACGCCGACCCGTACCCGGTGGTGCAGGACGGCCGGGTGGTCTGGGTGCTGGACGGCTACACCACCTCGGACGGCTACCCGTTCTCGTCGAAGACGACGCTGGGCACCGCGACCAAGGACTCGCTGACCAACCAGCGCGGTGAGCTGCTGACCGTCGCCAACCAGGTCAACTACATCCGCAACTCGGTCAAGGCCACGGTGGACGCCTACACCGGCGAGGTGAAGCTCTACCAGTGGGACGACCAGGACCCGGTGCTGCGGACCTGGATGAAGGCGTTCCCGGGCACCGTCGAGCCGAAGGCGGACATCCCGGCGGCGCTGCTGCCGCACCTGCGCTACCCGCAGGACATGTTCAAGGTGCAGCGCGACCTGCTCGGCCAGTACCACGTGACCGACTCCAACTCCTTCTTCAACGGCAGCGACATCTGGCAGATCCCGGTGGACCCGACCAGCGACACCAAGCAGGTCCAGCCGCCGTACTACCTGACGGTCCGGATGCCGGACCCGGCGGTCACCTCGGCGAGCTTCTCGCTGACCACGACCTTCGTGCCCAACGGCCGGGACAACCTGGCGGCCTTCATGGCGGTCGACGCCGACCCGGGGCCGGACTACGGGAAGATCCGGATCCTCAAGATCCCGGGCGACAGCAAGACGCTCGGGCCCAACCTGGTGCAGTCGCAGTTCAACTCCCGGCAGGAGGTGGCCTCGCAGATCTACGCGCTGAAGAGCGGCGGTGACGCCGAGCTGGAGTACGGCAACCTGCTGACCCTGCCGGTCGGCGGCGGGCTGCTCAACGTCGAGCCGGTGTACGTGCGCGGACGCGGCGCCAAGTACCCGACGCTGCAGAAGGTCCTGGCGGTGTACGGGAACGACAACGTGGCGTTCGAGAACACCCTGGAGGACGCGTTGAAGAAGGTGTTCGCCGGGGCGGCCCCGCCGACCACGCCGACCGCGCCCTCCACACCAAACACCCCGACGGCGCCGACCAGCCCGACGACGCCCACGTCCCCGACCACGCCGGCGCCGGGCGGGACGATCTCGCCCGAACTGCAGAAGGCGCTCGGGGACGCGGAGAAGGCGTACAACGACAGCCAGACCGCGTTCAAGAACGGCGACTGGGTGGCCTACGGCAACGCCCAGAAGGCGCTCGGCGACGCGCTGAAGGCGGCCGACGCGGCCCGCGGCGGTGCCCCGGCGGCCGCCCCGAGCGCGGGCGCGACCCCGACCGGATCGCAGAGCCCGCACCCGTAGCCCGCTGAGCTGCGACAACCGATTCCTGTTCCACCCCGCGCCCGTGCTATGGTTTAACTACCGACGCGGGGTGGAGCAGCTCGGTAGCTCGCTGGGCTCATAACCCAGAGGTCGCAGGTTCAAATCCTGTCCCCGCTACACAGTGGCCAGAGGCCCGGAGGATTCTTCCTCCGGGCCTCTGGTGTTTTCACCCCGAAGCGGCGGGAACCGCTCCGGTAGTATCGACCGTCGCCAACGACGACGACACGGGGTTTGTGGGGCCCAAGTGTCGGGAAATCGACAAAGCGCCGAAGCAATTTCGTCGGCTTCGGGTCGGCCCCGCCCGAATTCGGCCGGGGCAGGTGTACGCGGGTTGCGGGTGATGCGACGATGGGACACATGGGGGACGGTGCGCGGCCGCTGACCGGTCGTCGGGTCCGGCGCCTCCCCTGGGGGTCCCCCCGGCCGCGGGCCGGGGCACGATGCCGCGACACTCTGGGGGAGCGGGAGTCGGCATGAGGCTGATCGGTAAGAACGGGTCAGGCACCAAGTCCGCGGCGGCCACCGAGGCGGACACCGACGCCTGGGCGGAGAGCCCCGAGAGCCGGCCCGGAGCCCTGCCCGCCCAGCGCACCAGCGGCCTGTCCGAGCGCCCCCCGGCCGCCGGCTACGGCCCCGACAGCCTGGTCCACGTGTCCACCCGTCAGTTCGCCGACGCCGTCCGCCCGTACGGGACCGAGGCCGCCGACGGCCCGCACGCCGCCGCCCTCGACCCGGCCGGCCTGGACACCACCAGCTTCGAGACCGCGCTGGCCGCCCGCGAGAGCGCCGCGCTGGAGGCCCGCCACCGCCAGGCCGCCGACGACGGCGACCCGGACGCCGCCTGCCGGCTCGGCACCCTGCTGCTGCGCCGCGGCGACCTGGAGGACGCCGAACCGTACCTGCGCGCCGCCGCGGCCGCCGGGACGCGCGCCGCCGCCAACAACCTCGGCGTGCTGCTGCACCAGCAGGGCCACCGGGGCGAGGCCGCCCAGTGGTGGCGCCAGGCCGCGGTGGCCGGCAGCGCCCCCGCCGCGCACGCGCTCGGGCTCCAACTGCGCGACCAGGGCGAGGAGGAGGCCGCCGAGTACTGGCTGCACTTCGCCGCCGACCACGGCCACCCGCTCGGCGCCTACGCGCTGGGCGACCTGATGGAGCACCGGCGCGACGTGCGCGCCGAGCGCTGGTTCAAGATCTCCGCCGACGCCGGGCACCGGGAGGCCGCCTACCGGCTGGCCCGGATGCGCGAGGCCGCCGGGGACAAGGAGACCGCCGAGGCCTGGTACCGCACCGCCGCCGCGCGCGGCCACGCCCGTGCCGCGCTGCGCCTGGGCGTGCTGCTGGAGGAGCGCGCCGGCACCGACCAGCCGCTGCTGGAGGAGGCCGCCCGCTGGTACCGGCAGTCCGCGCAGAACGGCGAACCGCGTGCCGCCTGCGCGCTGGGCTTCCTGCTGCGCGACTCCGGGGACCTGGCCGCCGCCGCCGACTGGTGGCGGGAGGCCGCCGAGGCCGGCGACGGCAACGCCGCCAACGCGCTGGGCGCCCTGCACGCCGGGCGCGGCGAGGCCAAGGAGGCCGAGCGCTGGTACCGCACCGCCCTGGACGCGGGCGACCAGAACGGCGCCTTCAACCTCGGCCTGCTCTGCGTCGCCACCGGCCGCGACCAGCAGGCCGAGCAGTGGTACCGCCGGGCCGCGTACGCCGGGCACCGGGAGGCCTGCAACGCGCTGGCCGTGGTGCTGCTGCAGCGTGGTGACGAGTCGGGCGCCGAACCGTGGTTCTCCAAGGCGGCCGAGGCCGGCAGCGTGGACGGCGCGTTCAACCTGGGCGTGCTGCACGCCGGGCGCGGCGAGCAGCGGCAGGCCCAGGAGTGGTACGCGCGCGCCGCCGCCGAGGGCCACGGCGAGGCCGCGCTGCAGCTGGCCGTCGCCCAGGAGCAGCGGGGCAACCTGGCCGGCGCCCTGGAGCGCTACCGGCAGGCGGCCGCCGGCGGGTCGGCGGAGGGCGCGTTCCGGCTGGCCTCGGTGCTGGACCGGCGCGGCGACGCGGACGCCGAGGCCGAGCACTGGTACGCGGTCGCGGCCGACGCCGGCCACCGCCGGGCGCAGGTGCGGATGGGCGTGCGGGCGGCCGAGCGGGGCGCGCTGGAGATCGCCGAGAGCTGGTACCGGCGGGCGGCCGAGGCGGGCAGCCGCAGCGCCGCCTTCAACCTGGGGCTGCTGCTGGCCCGGCAGGACCGGGAGGCCCAGGCGATGCTCTGGTACACCCGGGCCGCCGACGCCGGGCACGGGCGGGCGGCGCTGCGGCTGGCCCTGCTGGCGCTGCGCCGGGGCGAGCCGGTGCAGGCCGAGAACTGGTGCCGCCGGGCGGCCGACTACGGGCCGGCCGAGGTGGCGGAGCGGGCCGGGCGCCTGCTGGGCGCGCTGCACGCGGAGCTGAGCGCGTAGCGCTGCGTGCTGCTAGGCCTGGCCCGTACAGTCCGGGCAGAGGCCGCGGTAGGTGATCTCGGCCGCGGTGACGGTGAAGCCGAAGCGCTCGTCGGCGGGGAGGGCGGCGAGCGGGTCGCCGTGCGGGTGGACGTCGCGGATGGCGCCGCAGCCGGAGCAGACCAGGTGCTGGTGGGCGCGGTGGGCGTTGGGGTCGTAGCGCTTGGCGCGGCCGTCGGTGGCGACCTCCAGGACCTCGCCGAGGCCGACCAGTTCACCGAGGGTGTTGTAGACGGTCGCGCGGCTGATCTCCGGCAGGCGGGCCACCGCGCGGGCGTGCACCTCGTCCGCGGTCAGGTGGACGTGGTCGCCGTCGAGGACCTCGGCCACGACCCGGCGCTGTGAGGTCAGCCGCCAGCCGCGTCCGCGAAGTCGTTCCAGCAGGTCGCTCATGGGAACAGGGTAAGTCACGCTCTGAGATTGGTTCCAGTATTGACTTGGACAAAGTCCAAGTTAGGATCGAGTCGTCACGACCGGATAACGCGGAGGCCCTCTTATGACGACCCAGGACGAGCTGCGCCCCACCCTCACCACGGAGGCGGGTGCCCCCGTCGCCGACAACCAGAACACCGAGACCGCGGGTGTCGGCGGCCCGGCGCTCATCCAGGACCAGCAGCTGTTCGAGAAGCTCGCGCACTTCAACCGCGAGCGGATCCCGGAGCGCGTGGTGCACGCCCGCGGCGCGGCGGCGTACGGCACCTTCACGGTGACCGCCGACCTGACGCCCTTCACCCGGGCCGCGTTCCTGTCCGAGGTCGGCAAGCAGACCGAGGTGTTCCTGCGGTTCTCCACCGTGGCCGGTAACCTCGGCTCGGCCGACGCGGTGCGCGACCCGCGCGGCTTCGCGCTGAAGTTCTACACCGAGGAGGGCAACTACGACCTCGTCGGCAACAACACCCCGGTGTTCTTCATCAAGGACGCCGTAAAGTTCCCCGACTTCATCCACACCCAGAAGCGGGACCCGTACACCGGCTCCCAGGAGGCGGACAACGTCTGGGACTTCTGGGGCCTGTCGCCCGAGGCCACCCACCAGGTGACCTGGCTGTTCGGCGACCGCGGCATCCCGGCCAGCTACCGCCACCTCAACGGCTACGGCTCGCACACCTTCCAGTGGCAGAACGAGGCCGGCGAGTACTTCTGGGTCAAGTACCACTTCAAGACCGACCAGGGCATCCGGAACCTGACCCAGGCCGAGGCCAACCGGCTGGCCGGCGAGGACCCGGACAGCCACCAGCGCGACCTGCGCGAGTCGATCGAGCGCGGCGAGTTCCCCAGCTGGACCGTGCAGGTGCAGATCATGCCGGCGGCCGACGCGGCGAACTACCGCTTCAACCCCTTCGACCTCACCAAGGTCTGGCCGCACGCCGACTACCCGCCGATCGAGATCGGCCGGCTGGAGCTCAACCGCAACCCCGACAACGTCTTCGCCGAGGTCGAGCAGTCGATCTTCTCCCCGGCGCACTTCGTGCCCGGCATCGGCCCGTCCCCGGACAAGATGCTGCAGGGCCGCCTGTTCGCGTACGCGGACGCCCACCGCTACCGCGTCGGCATCAACGCCGACCACCTGCCGGTGAACCGCCCGCACGCCACCGAGGCGCGCACCAACAGCCGCGACGGCCACCTGTACGACGGCCGCCACGGCCGCCAGAAGAACTACGAGCCGAACAGCTTCGGCGGCCCGGCGCAGACCGGCCGCCCGCTGTGGGCCGCCACCCCGGTCACCGGTGCCACCGGCAACCACGAGGCGCCCTCGCACGCCGAGGACGACGACTTCGTGCAGGCCGGCAACCTCTACCGGCTGTTCTCGGAGGACGAGAAGCAGCGGCTGATCGCCAACCTGGCCGGCTTCATCGCCAAGGTCTCGGCCGACCGCGAGGACATCGTCGAGCGGGCGATCGACAACTTCCGCAAGGCCGACGCCGACTACGGGCAGCGGCTGGAGGTGGCCGTCCGGGAGCTGCGCAAGCAGTAGCCGGGTGGCGCCCCTTTGAGCGGCGGGCCCGGTCGACCGGAGGACTGGTCGACCGGGCCCGCACCAGGTCCGGGGCCGGACACTCCCTAGACGCTCAGGCGGCGCAGGGCCTCCTCGTGCAGGATGCCGTTGCTGGCGACGGCGTCCGCGCCGCCGGGGCCGGGAACGCCGTCCAGCCCGGTGAAGCGGCCGCCGGCCTCCTCGACGATGACGCAGTTGGCGGCCATGTCCCAGAGCGACAGCTCGGGCTCGGCGGCGATGTCGACCGCGCCCTCGGCCACCATCATGTAGGACCAGAAGTCGCCGTAGGCGCGGGTGCGCCAGCAGGCGCGGGTGAGGTCCAGGAAGGGGTCGAGGCGGCCGCGCTCCTCCCAGCCGGAGAGGGAGGAGTAGGAGAAGGAGGCGTCCTCGATCCGGGAGACGCCGGAGACGTGGATCCGGGAGGCCTTGGCGAGGCTGCGGCCGGCGAAGGCGCCGAGGTCCTTGGCCGCCCACCAGCGGCGCTGGATCGCGGGGGCGGAGACGATGCCGACCACCGGGCGCTCGACGCCGTCCGGGCCGTCCTCCACCAGGGCGATCAGGGTGGCCCAGACCGGGACGCCGCGGATGTAGTTCTTGGTGCCGTCGATCGGGTCGATCACCCAGCGGCGCGGGCCGGAGCCCAGCAGGCCGAACTCCTCGCCGAGCACCGCGTCGCGCGGGCGGGCGCGCTGCAGCACGCTGCGGACGAGCTCCTCGGCAGCCTTGTCGGCGTCGCTGACGGGGGTGAGGTCGGGCTTGGTCTCGATCCTCAGGTCGAGGGCGCGGAAACGCTCCAGGGTGACCGAGTCGGCCGAGTCGGCGAGGACGTGGGCGAGTCGGAGATCGTCGTGGTAGTCGGCCATGTCCGAAACCCTAGCGAGCCCACCCGGATCGGGACAGCCGGGCTCGCGGAGCGGGACGCGACCGGCCGCCCGGCGTCAGTGCGCCGTGCCGCTGAGCTGGAGGCCGATCACGCCGGCGATCACCAGGGAGATCGAGACCAGCTTCAGCACCGAGGTGGTCTCCTCCAGGAAGACCATGCCGTAGATGGCGGTGCCGGCCGCGCCGATGCCGGTCCACACCGCGTAGGCGGGGCCGACCGGCAGGGTCTTCAGGGAGAGGGTGAGCAGGCCGAAGCTGCCCAGGGCGAACACGCAGAAGCTGATGGTGGGCCAGAGCCGGGTGAAGCCCTCGCTGAGCTTGAGGTTGATCGCGAAGCCGGTCTCCAGCAGGCCGGCCAGGACCACCAGGGCCCATGCCATCGCGCGCCCTCCCTGTCGATCGACGGGTCGGGCCGCGATGTGGCCCGACCTTCCTATGATCACCAGGCCGGCGCGGTCCGACACCTCGAACGGTCGGGAAACCCCATGGGACGGTAAAACCGCCGAGCGGATCAGTCGCCCTCGCGGGCCTCCTTGCTGGCCAGCAGGCGGCGCAGCGAGTAGAGCCGGGCGGCCTCGGCGTGGCCGTCGGCGACCCAGGCGTCCAGCGCGCAGTCAGGCTCGTCGTGGCTGCAGGCGCGCGGGCAGTCGACGGTGCCGGGCTCCAGGTCGGGGAAGGCGTGGATGACCCGGGACGGGTCGATGTGCGAGAGGCCGAAGGAGCGGAAGCCCGGGGTGTCGATCACCCAGCCCGGGTCCAGCGCCTTCCTGGAGCCCGGCTTGGCGCCGGGCGGCGGGGGCAGCCGCAGCGCCAGGGCGGACACGGTGGTGTGCCGGCCGCGGCCGGTGACCGCGTTGACCCGGCCGGTCTGCCGCTGGTGGTCCGGGACGAGGGCGTTGACCAGGGTGGTCTTGCCGACGCCGGAGTGGCCGATGAACACCGTGGAGAGGCCGCGCAGGTGCTCGCGGACGGCCTCGGCGCCAGCCGTCTCCAGTTCGTCCCGACGGGTGACCACGTAGTCGATGCCGAGCGGCGCGTACGACTCCAGCAGCGGCCCGGCCGGGGCGAGGTCGGACTTGGTGAGCACCAGCAGTGGCTCCATGCCCGCGTCGTACGCGGCCACCAGGCAGCGGTCGATCAGCCGGGGCCGCGGCTCCGGGTCGGCCAGCGCGGTGACGATGGCCAGCTGCTGGGCGTTGGCGACGACGATCCGCTCGTACGGGTCGTCGTCGTCCGCGGTGCGCCGCAGCACCGAGCTGCGCTCCTCGACCCGGACGATCCGGGCGAGCGTGTCGGCGTCCCCCGAGAGGTCGCCGACGATGTTGACCACGTCGCCGACGACGACGCCCTTGCGGCCCAGTTCGCGGGCCTTCATGGCGACGATCTCGCGTTCCTGCTTGGTGCCCGGGTCGATCAGGCAGGTCAGCCGGCCGCGGTCGACGGTCAGCACCATCGCCTCGGCGGCGTCCTCGTGTTTGGGCCGGATCCGGGTCCGCGGCCGGGAGCCCCGGCGGGCGGGGCGGTTGCGGATGTCGTCCTCGTCGGCGTCCTTGCCGTAGCGGCGCATGTGCTCAGTCTCCGCTCAGGCGTCCGCCACCGCTTCGCCGAGCAGTTCCGCCCACATCTTCGGGAAGTCCGGCAGGGTCTTGGCGGTGGTGGCCACGTTCTCCACCTCGACGCCGGGCACGGCCAGGCCGAGCACCGCGGCGGCGGTGGCCAGGCGGTGGTCCTCGTAGGTGTGGAAGATGCCGCCGCGCAGCGGGCGCGGGCGGATCCGCAGGCCGTCCTCGGTCTCGGTGACGTCGCCGCCGAGGTCGTTGATCTCCTTGGCGAGCGCGGCGAGCCGGTCGGTCTCGTGCAGCCGCAGGTGGGCGATGCCGTACAGGTGGGACTCGGAGTCGGCCAGCGCGGCGACGGCGGCGATCACCGGGGTGAGCTCGCCGACGTCGTGCAGGTCCGCCTCGATGCCGTGGATCCGGCCGGTGCCGGTGAACTGCAGGCCCTCGTCGGTGAACTCGCAGGCGCCGCCCATCCGGGTGTAGATCTCGCGCAGCTGGTCGCCGGGCTGGGAGGTGTGCTTGGGCCAGTCGCGCACGGTCACCCGGCCGCCGGTGACCAGGGCGGCGGCGAAGAACGGCGCGGCGTTGGAGAGGTCCGGCTCGACCACCAGGTCGCGGCCGATCAGGGCGCCGGGGGTGACCCGCCAGACGTCCTTCTCGCCGCCGTCCTCGGGGGCGTCGACCTGGACGCCGGCCAGGCGCAGCATCTCGACGGTCATCCGGATGTGCGGCAGCGACGGCACCGGGCCGCCGACGTGCCGGACCTCGACGCCGTGGTTGTAGCGGGCGCCGGAGAGCAGCAGGGCGGAGACGAACTGGGAGGAGGAGGAGGCGTCCAGCTCGACCGGGCCGCCGTCGAGCGCGCCGGTGCCGTGCACGGTGAGCGGGAAGGCGCCGCGGCCGCCGTCGTCGATCCGGGCGCCGAGCGCGCGCAGGGCGTTGATCACGCCGTGCTGGGGGCGCTCGTAGCTGCGCGGGTCGCCGTCGAAGTGCACCGGGCCGTCGGCGAGGACGGCGAGCGGGGGCAGGAAGCGCATGACGGTGCCGGCGTTGCCGACGTCGATCGAGGCGGGGCCGCGCAGCGCGGGGGCCGGGATGACCCGCCAGGCCTCGCCGCCGCCGGTGCCGCCGGAGTCGTTGTTGACCTTCTCCTCGATGCCGACGCCGAGGGCGCGCAGGCCGTCGGCCATCAGCTGGGAGTCGCGGCTGCGCAGCGGGCGGCGCACCCAGCCGGGCTCGTCGGCGAGCGCCGCCAGCACCAGGGCTCGGTTGGTGACCGACTTGGAGCCGGGGATGGTGACGGTGGCGTCAACGGGGGTGGTCGCGACGGGGGCGGGCCACAGGGTCTCGGTCATGGGGGCCAGTTTAGGGGCCGTACCGGAACGGCCCCTGCTGCGGCCGGATGACGGACGGCTGCCCGCCCGCCGGGTCACAGCGGCTTGAGCAGCCAGCTCGTGCTGAGGGCCAGGCAGGCGAGGGCGGTGAGCAGGAAGACGGTGATCCAGGCGAGGCCGGGGATGTGGGTGAGGCGGGCGAGCTGGTCGGCGTCGGAGTCGCGGGCCCAGCCGATGCGGCGCTGGTGCTGGAGTTCGAGGACCGGGCGGACGGCGCCGAACAGCAGGAACCAGCAGCCGAGGTAGGCGAAGCCGGCCTGGACCTCGGCGCTGCCGAACCAGGAGACCAGGAAGAAGGCGCCGCCGGCGACCAGCACGGTGAACAGGCCGAAGGCGTTGCGGATGCGCACCAGCAGGGCGAGCAGCAGGGCGATGGCCAGCCAGAGCAGCAGGGTGATCCGGCCGGTGGAGAGCAGGGCGGCGCAGCCGAGGCCGAGCAGGGCGGGGGCGGTGTAGCCGGCGGCGGCGGTGAGGATCATGCCGGGGCCGGTGGGGCGGCCGTAGGAGAGGGTGAGGCCGGAGGTGTCGGAGTGCAGCCGGATGCCGGCGAGCCGGCGGCCGGTGACGAGGGCGATCAGGCCGTGGCCGCCCTCGTGGGCGATGGTCACGGCGTTGCGGGTGACGTGCCAGAGCGGGCGGGCGAGGACGGCGAGCAGGGCGGCGCCCGCGGTGGCCAGGACCAGCCAGCCGGGCGGGGCGGGCTGGGTCCCGGTGACCTGGTTCCACAGTGCGCCGAGGTTCTGGTCGGTCGGTTGTGTACTCATCGTTTCTTCTCCGCCTCCGTCCGCTGCGTTGGGCCGTTCGGGGCAGCCTCCCATGCGGGGACGGGCGGGCGGGAGCGGGCGGTTCTCCTGGTGGGATGAAGAAGTGGTGAGCGGGCCCGGCATGGCAAGCTGGCCCGCATGTGCGGTCGCTTCGCAGCCAGTGGCAAGCCCGAGGACATCGTGGAGCTCTTCGGCGTCGAGCAGTGGGATCCGGCGGAGACGTTGGCCCCCAGCTGGAACGTCGCTCCGACGAACAGCGCCTTCGTGGTGCTGGACCGGGTGCCCAGGGGCGGGTCGCGGGCGGTGCGGCAGTTGCGGGTGCTGCGGTGGGGCCTGGTGCCGCAGTGGTCGAAGTCGGCCGAGACGGCGGTGAAGATGATCAACGCCCGCTCGGACACGGTGCACGAGAAGCCCTCGTACCGGCAGGCCTTCGCCTCGCGCCGGTGCATCCTGCCGGTGGACGGCTACTACGAGTGGCAGACGGTGGCGGCCGAGCGGGGCAAGCCGCGCAAGAAGCCGTTCTTCGTCGCCCGGGCCGACGGCACCCCGCTGGCGCTGGCCGGACTGTACGAGTTCTGGCGGGACCGGACGGTGCCGGCCGACCACCCGGCGGCCTGGCTGGTGACCTTCACCATCGTCACCACCGACGCCGAGGAGTCGCTGGCGCCGATCCACGAGCGGATGCCGCTGTTCCTCGACCCGGCCTCCTACGACGAGTGGCTGGACCCGGGGCAGGCCGACCCGGACGAGCTGCGCCGGCTGCTGATACCCCCGCCGCCCGGCGCGCTGCTGGCCACCCCGGTCTCGCCGGCGGTCGGCAACATCCGCAACGACGGCCCGGAGCTCAAGGAGCCGTGGGCCGAGGTCGAGTACGAGACCACCCTGTTCTGAAACCTGCTGGAGTGACTGCTGTGAGGACCACCGAGCTCGTCCCCACCGAGGCGGGGGACGCCCGGATCACCTACCACCGGGCGGCCGACCCGAGGGTGGTGCTGGCGCTCGGGCACGGCACCAGCGGGGCGATCGACAGCCGGGACCTGGCGGCGCTGGCCGGGCGGCTGCCGTCACGCGGGATCACCGTGGCGCTGGTCGAGCAGCCCTGGAAGGTGGCCGGGAGGAAGCTGGGCCCGTCGGCAGCGAAGACGCTGGACCTCGGCTGGCGGCCGGTGGCCGAGCGGCTGGCCGGGCAGGGGCCGGCGCTGGTGGTCGGCGGGCGCAGCGCCGGGGCGCGGGTGGCCTGCCGCACCGGCGCGGCGACCGGGGCGGTGGGGGTGGTGGCGCTGGCCTTCCCGCTGCACCCGCCGGGCAAGCCGGAGAAGAGCCGGGCGCAGGAGCTGCTGGAGTCGGGGCTGCCGACGCTGGTGGTGCAGGGCGCGGCGGATCCGTTCGGCGGGCCGCAGGAGTTCCCGGAGCTGCCGGCCGGGCACGAGCTGGTGGCGCTGCCGTACGGCAACCACGGTTTCGAGGTGCCCAAGCGGGCGTCGCTGGGCCAGGACGAGGTGCTGGAGCTGATCTGCCGGGCGGTGGGGGACTGGGTGCTGAGGGTCGGGTGAGGCGGCGCGGGCGGCCGTGAGCAGGGAGTTTCCACTCGATCACTCGTGCGAGTGATTCCGGGGTGGGCACGGGAATGCGGGCGAGGTCCGGGTGGTTGACACCCTCGTCAGCACGATTCCCGTTGAGAGGCAGGGCAGATGGGTTCGATCGCGTGCCCCGAGCGGTCACAGCAGCGCGAGGCCGCCGCGGCGTTCGCCCCCGCCTGGTCCGACTGGATTGTCGCGGGCGAGAAGCCCGTCAGCCCGATATCCTCCATTTCGGGGCGGCCCGCCGTGGGTCGTGCCCGCCATGGCGAGGAGGTGGGTCCGGTCGTCGGGACCGAGCACGAGGCCGAGCCGGGCCGGGGCCCGGAGGAGGGCCAGCCCGCGGGCGAGGCGCTCACCGGTGAGGAGCTGGCCGAGGCGATCGGTGAGGACACCTTCCGGGTGTCGGCGGAGGAGTCCGAGGAGGCCCGGCGGGAGCGCTTCGAGCGCGACGCCCTGGGCTACCTGGATCCGATGTACTCGGCGGCGCTGCGCATGACGCGCAACCCCGCGGATGCGGAGGACCTGCTCCAGGAGGCGTTCGCCAAGGCGTACGCGTCCTTCCACCAGTTCCGTGAGGGCACGAACCTCAAGGCCTGGCTGTACCGCATCCTCACCAACACGTTCATCAACTCGTACCGCAAGAAGCAGCGCGAGCCCCAGCGCACGGCGGCGGAGGAGATCGAGGACTGGCAGCTGGCCCGCGCCGAGTCGCACATGTCGACCGGTCTGCGCTCGGCCGAGACCCAGGCACTCGACCACCTGCCCGACAGCGATGTGAAGGACGCGCTCCAGGCCATCCCGGAGGAATTCCGGATCGCCGTCTATCTCGCGGACGTAGAGGGCTTTGCGTACAAGGAGATCGCGGACATCATGGGTACTCCCATCGGTACGGTGATGTCCCGGCTGCACCGCGGCCGCCGTCAGCTGCGCGGCATGCTGGAGGATTACGCCCGTGAGCGCGGGCTGGTCCCGGCCGGTAGCGGGGCAGGGCAGGAAGCGAAGGGCTCGGGCTCATGAGCTGCGGCGATCCGCACGAGACGGAGTGTGGCGAGGTCCTCGACCACCTCTACGAATTCCTCGACAACGAGATGACCGAGGGCGACTGCGCCAAGCTGCGCGTGCACTTCGAGGAGTGCTCGCCCTGCCTGAAGCAGTACGGGCTGGAGCAGGCGATCAAGGCGCTGATCAAGCGCTCCTGCGGGTGCGACGACGCCCCGAGCGACCTGCGCAGCAAGGTGCTGGCCAGGATCGACTCGATCCGGGCCGGGCAGCGCTCGGGCGAGCAGGTGGTGGTCGCGGTCGACACCACGGTCGAGATCCACGTCGAGCAGGCCCGGCCGGCGCCGACGGCCGCCGAGGCCTCGGACGAGCCGGCGGTGCGCCCCGGCGCACCCGTCGAGGCGGGCGCCCCGGCGGAGTAGCCGGGCGGCCGGGCGGAGCAACCGGACGGGCCCGCCGGCGAGGGCGGGACGAACGGTCCGGACACGGAGTCCAACGGCCCCGGGAGCGTGCGCTCCCGGGGCCGCTCCCGTTGTGCTCGCATGCGCCCCTCACTCGTTCGAGTGAGTTGACGGTGCGCCAGCTGCGTCATCGCGCGATCATGCGTCCTTGCGTCCGGGTGGCGGCCTATCCTCCTGACGGACGCTCACCGCCGGTCCGCCCGGCGCGCTGAGGCAACGCGGGCCCGGACGGCGGGGGAGGTCGAGATCGCTACCGACAGTGGAGGCGCGGCCCTGCCGGAGGGGGCGACGCGCTACCTGGTGGCCGTCCCGGTGGCGGCGCTGTGCTGCCTGCTGCCGCTGCTGCCGACCGGGGTGGCGCCCGGCCTCCCGCGCTGGCTCGGCGCCCCCGTGGACTGGCCCAAGGTCGGGCTGCTGGCCTTCCTGCACGGCTGCTGGGAGTCGCTGGCCCAGGGCCTGCCGACGCCCTGCCTGCGGCTGGTGCGCCGACTGCTGCGCCGCCCGCCGCCGCCCGAGCGGGCGCCCGCCCGCCCCGGGGTCAACGCCTTCTTCCCGGTGCTGTTCGCCGGCGTGCTGATGCTGCCGCCGGCCGCCGCCGCGCTGGTCGCGGTGCCCGCCGCGCTGCTCGGCGGGCCGAGCGGACGCACCTGCCGCACCCGCCAGCTGTGGAACGGCTCCCAGCTCGCGCTGTGCGCCTTCGCCGCCTCGGCCGCCTTCCACCTGCTGCACGGGCCGCAGCTTCTGCTCGGCTCCCGCTTCCCGGCCGCGCTGCTGCCCGGCTTCGCCGCCGTCGTCACGTTCTGCCTGGTCAACGGGGTGCTGGTGGGTGCCATGCTGATGCTCGCCGAGGACCGCCGCCCCGGGGTGCTGCTGCGCGGGGCGGGCGCGGTGTGCGGGCTGCCGGTGCTGGTGCACGCGGCCGGCGGGCTGATGGTGGCCGTGCTCTGGCAGGGCCCGTACGGGGCGTTCGCGGCGCTGCTGGCCTTGCTGCCGCTGTCGATCTCGGCCTGGGTGTTCGCCCAGGGCCAGCGCGAGCGGGACGCCCACCAGGCCACCGTGCAGTCGCTGGTGCAGGCGGTGGAGATCAAGGACGCCTACACCCGCGGGCACAGTGAACGGGTCGGCCGGGCCTCGGTGTTGATCGCCGGTCAGCTCGGCATGGAGGCCGAGCGGCTGCGCACCCTGCGCTTCGCGGGGATCCTGCACGACGTCGGCAAGCTGGGCGTGGCCACCGAGCTGCTGCGCAGAAACGGTCCCCTCAGCGCGGCGGAGCGGCGGGCCGTCGAGGTCCACCCGGTGTACGGGTACGAGCTGGTGCGCGGGATCGCCTTCCTCGGCGAGGCGCACGCCGGGATCCTGCACCACCACGAGCGGATGGACGGCCGGGGCTACCCGAGCGGGCTGGCCGGCGAGCAGATCCCCGAGTTCGCCCGGATCATCTCGGTCGCCGACGCCTTCGACTCGATGACCTCCACCCGCTCCTACCGGCGCGGCCGCCCGGTCGCCGAGGCCGTGGCCGAGCTGGAGCGCTGCTCGGGCAGCCAGTTCGACCCGGTGATGGTCCGGGCGCTGATCGACGCGCTGGCCGGGTACGACTGGCAGCCGGTGCTGCCGCCGCCCGAGGACAGCATCCGGGCCGTCCCGGACATCCCGCTCGGGGTGCCCGAGCCGGTGCGGGCGGCGCCGGTGCGGGTGCCCGCGCAGGGCGGGACCGCCTCCCCGGCCGGGCAGCCGTGACCGCGGCCGGCCGCGAGGCCCGCGCGGTGCACGCGGCGGCGGCCGCGCTGCTGGCGTTCGCGGGGGGCGCGGTCGGGCTGCGCGGGGTGGCCGAGCCGAGGGTCGCGCTGGCGTTCACCGCGCTGATCGCGCTCGGCGAGTGCGTCCGGATCACCCTTCCGGGGGACCGCGAGCAGGCGCCGATCGGCGCGGCCGGCGCGCTGGCGTACGCCCTGCTCGGGCCGCTGCGCGGGGTGCCCACCGCGCACGGCACGCTCCAGGTGGTCGCGGTGACCGGCGTCGGCCTGCTGCTGGCCTGGCTGCCCGGGCTCGCGCTGCCCTGGCTCAGGGCGTGCCGTGCGCCGCTGGGCCGGCCGGGCCCGCCGCACCGCTCCCGCCCGGGGCGCCCGCACCGGCGCCCGCCCTGGGCCGACCCGGCCCGGCGGGACAGCGCCGCCCGCCGGCTGCTCGGGGTCGGTTTCGCGGCCGCCGTCTTCCAGCCGCTCTACAACGGCGGTCTGGTCGACCGCTTCTCGCCCGAGGGCCCGGCGTACGGCGCGTTCCTGACCACCGTCGCTGCGTTGGCCGCGCTCTGCGACGCGACCCTGGCGGCGCTGCTGCGCCGGTCGGCGGCGGGCCCGGAGACCGGGCTGCGGTTCCCGGCGGCGCTGGAGGACGAGCTGCGCTCGCTGTTCGGGATCGGCTCGGCGATCGTCGCCACCGGGATGCTGGTCAGCCTGGCGGCCGGCGAGGTCGGGCTGTGGGCGCTGCCGCTGTTCTGCACCCCGCTGCTGCTCGCCCAGGTGTCGTTCCGGCGGGCCGCGGCGGTGCGGGCCACCACCGGGCAGACCATCGCCAGCCTGGCCCGGGCCACCGAGGTGGCCGGCTACACCCCGCACGGCCACGCCCGCCGGGTCGCGGACACGGCGTGCGCGCTGGGGCGCGAGCTGGGGCTGGGCACCCGCGAGCTCGCCCTGCTGGAGTACGCGGCGCTGATGCACGATGTGGGCCAGCTGTCGCTGGTCGAGCCGGTGCCGGACGGCGCGACCGCGCTGCTGCCCTGCGCCGAGCAGCAGCGGATCGCCCGGCTGGGCAGCGAGGTGATCCGCCGCACCGGGGTGCCCCGGCAGGTCGCCGAGCAGGTCGCCCGGCTGGCCGACCCGGTGCCCGGTCCGGTCGGCGGGGACGGCTCGGTGCCGCTGGCGGCCAGGATCATCCGGGTGGCCAACGCCCACGACGACCTGCTGACCGCGGCGCGCGGCCGCGGGCTGGGCGAGGCGGTGGGCCGGCTGGAGGCGCTGGAGCTGCTGCGGCTGGGCCGCGGCCGGGTGTACGACGCCCGGGTGGTGGACGCGCTGGCCCGGGTGGGCGGCCAGGCGCGGGCCTGAGCCGGTGCCCGGTCCGGCGCCCGGCTCGGTGCCCGGTCCGGCGCCCGGCTCGGTGCCCGGCCCGGTGCCCGGCTCGGGTCTCCGGCGCCCGGTCCGGACCGGGCGGCCCCCACCGGGGTTGAGGCGTGGCGGCCGGGCGGGCAGGCTGGGTAGGGGCGGGCCCCGACCTCGGCGGTGGGGAGCGCGGGCGGGGGCGGGCGTGGTTGGATGCGGTCGTAGCGTGGAAACACCGACCCGGGGCACCGGGCCCCGACCCCGCGGAAGCGGATCCGGGCGCGGTGGTACGGGACTTGAGCGGACGACGACGGCAGGGACGAACGTGAGGATCTTCCACCGGGCACGGCACCGGCCGTCCGCCACCTGGCGGCAGACGACCGACCGGGCCTTCACGCTGATCGGCGACGGCCGCTACGAGGACGCCGGCGCGCTGCTGGTGATGGCCGCCGACCTGGAGCCCTGGCTGTCCGACTCCTGGTTCAACCTCGCCCTGCTGCACAAGTTCCGCCGGGACTGGGAGCAGGCCCGCTCGGCCGGACTGCGGGCCGTCGCCCTGCTGGACCGCGAGCACGGCGCCCCCGACTGGTGGAACCTCGGCATCACCGCGACCGCCCTGCAGGACTGGCCGCTGGCCCGCCGCGCCTGGCAGGCGTACGGGTTGAAACTGCCCGGCGGCCCGGGCGGGCAGCCGGACGGCCCGGTCAGCCTGGACCTCGGCACCACCCCGGTGCGGCTCTCCCCGGACGGCGAGTCCGAGGTGGTGTGGGGCCGCCGGCTGGACCCGGCCCGGATCGAGGTGCTGTCCATCCCGCTGCCGTCCTCCGGCCGCCGCTGGGGCGAGGTGGTGCTGCACGACGGCGCCCCGCACGGCGAGCGGGTCACCGACGGGGTCGCCTACCCGGTGTTCGACGAGATCGAGCTGTGGGCGCCCTCCCCGGTGCCGACCTACGTGGTGCTGCTGCAGGCCGCCACGGCGGGGGACCGGGACGCGCTGGAGCGGGTGGTCGCGGACGCCGGCTTCGCGGCGGAGGACTGGACGTCCTCGGTGCGGCTGCTCTGCCGGGCCTGCTCGGAGAGCCGGATGGCCGCGGACGACGGGCACACCGCCCACCACGACCCGCACGACGACGGCGACGCCGCGCACCCCGGCCACCTGAGCCACCTCAGCCAGGGCGGCGCGGCCGGGATGTCCTGGCTGGTGGAGCGGGAGTGCGGGATCGCCGCGCCCGCCCTGCTGGTCCGTTCGCTGCTGGACCGCTGGGCCGCGGCGTCCCCCGGGACGAGGGCGTACCGTGATCTGGAGGAAGTCTGTTGAGCGCGCCGCTTACCCTTGACCGGTATACCCGGCGCGAGCCGTATACCTGGACCATTCTCGGAAGCGGAAGCGGATAGGCAGCGATGGCGGAGCAGCACGACCACCAGCACGACCACGACCACGACCACGGCCACGAGTCGGCGGCCGACGAGGCCCCGCTGAAGGTGGTCGGCGAGGAGCCGGACCTCTCCCGGGGCACCGCGCGTCCGATCACCGTCGTGGGCAACCCGGTCCTGCACCGCGAGGTCAAGGACGTCACCGCGTTCGACGGTGAGCTGTCCGGGCTGATCGACGACATGTTCCAGTCGATGTACGCGGCCGAGGGCGTGGGCCTGGCGGCCAACCAGATCGGCGTGGACCTGAAGGTCTTCGTCTACGACTGCCCGGACGACGAGGGCGTGCGTCACATCGGCCACGTGATCAACCCGACGCTGGAGGAGTACCCGGCGGACCGCCGGCGGGTGCTGGACGACGGCAACGAGGGCTGCCTGTCGGTGCCGACCGCGTACGCCGAACTGCCCCGCCCGGACTACGCGGCGGTGACCGGCGTGGACAAGGACGGCACGGCGATCCGGGTCGAGGGCACCGGCTTCTTCGCCCGCTGCCTGCAGCACGAGACCGACCACCTGTACGGCACCCTCTACATCGACAAACTGTCGAAGCGGGACCGCAAGGACGCGCTGAAGCAGATGGCCGAGGGCACCCCGCGCTACGCGACGGTGCCGAACAGCTGACAGCGCCGAACAACTGACAGCGCCGAACAACTGACGGTGCGGGACGTACGAGGGCCGGGACACGAGCGGTGTCCCGGCCCTCGGCGTTGCGTCAGCCGGGCGCCCGGCCGGTGGACTCGCGGGCGACCAGCTCCGGCGTGAACAGGTAGTCCCGGGCCTGGCCGCCGTGCCCCTCCAGCTGGCGCCACACGCCTCGCTCGCCAACTTCACCGCGCTGTTCAGCAGCGGGCAGTACCCGTTCGCCCGGTGGCTGGGGAACACGGCGCTGGTCTGCGGCACCTTCGCGGTGCTGAACGTGCTGCTCGGGGTGCTGGCCGCGTACGCCTTCTCGCGGTTCCGCTTCCGGGGCCGGCGGATCGGGCTGATGGCGGTCTTCCTGGTGCAGATGTTCCCGCAGTTCCTCGCGGTGATCTCGCTCTACCTGATGTTCGCCAAGATCGGGGACGTCCTGCCGGCGATCGGCCTGGACACCCCGTGGGGGCTGGTGCTGGTCTACCTCGGCGGCGCGATGGGGGTGAACACCTGGCTGATGACGGGCTACCTGGACACCATCCCGCGCGAGATCGACGAGGCCGCCAAGGTGGACGGCGCCGGGCACGCGCAGATCTTCTTCCGGCTGATCCTCCCGCTCGCCGCGCCGATGCTGGATCTCGATCCTGTCGCTGACCGCCGCGCTCAACGACGTGATCCTGGCGAACATCTTCCTGACCTCGAACGACTCCAAGACCGTCGCGGTCGGCCTCTACGGCATCATCTCCGGCCAACAGGACCAGAACTACGGCCTGTTCGCGGCCGGGGCGCTGGTGACCTCGCTGCCGGTGATCGTGGTCTACCAGTTCCTCCAGCGCTACCTGGCCCAGGGCCTGACCGCCGGCTCGGTCAAGGGCTGAGCGCCGCAACGCCGCTGCCCCGTGAGGAACTTCCTCACGGGGCAGCGGCGTTGCGGCGCCTGTCAGGCCGGGACGAAGAGCCACTCCGGGCCGTAAGTGAAGCGCGGGTCGGCGGGGAGCTTGACGCCGTTGATCTGCTGGGCGGTGCCGCGCAGTTGGCCCATCAGCCCGATCGCCTGGAAGAGCGAGTTCGGCCCGGCGGCGCCCCAGGCCTGTTCGAGGGCGCGCAGCATGTCGCTGTACTGCTGGTTGAAGGTCCGCAGGAGGGCGGCCGTGGCCTGGTCGGGCTTGTTGGCGGGGTCGTTGGCCCAGCCGCCGGCCGGGACGCGGGCGACCGGGTGGGCGTCCGGCAGCGGGAGGTCGGGGCCGGTGAACTCGAACTTCTTCGTCGTGGGGTTCTGGACCAGCTTCTTGCCGACGGCGATCTCCTTGAAGGCGTAGTAGTGGGCGAGTTCGCCCGGGACGCCGGGGAAGGGGTTGTCCGGGGAGGCGTCGGTGCCCTCGCCCTGGGCCTGGATGACGTGGATGGCGTTCAGCACGTCGTCGATGGTGTTCATCGGGACGATGTCGTTGCCGGCACCGTGGCTCGACCCGAGCGGAAAGCTCACCTGGTGCCGGCCGGTGAGGAGGTCGGCGAAGTTCGGGAAGACCTTGGCGATGCGCTGGTAGAAGGCGCCGATGGTGTTGCCGTCGGCGGCGAAGGCGAGCGGGTTCTCGGGCTTCTCGATGTCGGAGAAGAGGCCCGCCGAGTCGCGGGTCAGGCCGCTGAGGAAGACCTCCAGCCCGGGGTTGACGCCGCCGGGCAGCTCGCCCGGGTACGTGGGGACAGTGAGCGGGTCGGTGAGGACGACGGTGCCGCCGATGCTGGTGAGCATGTTGCAGACCAGGCCGAAGTGTGACATCTCGTCGAAGACGATCTCGTGGATGGTGTTGCGGATCGGCTGGCTGTTGTCCGGATCGGTGATCGACCAGAGCGCGGTGGCGTACGGCGGGATGGTCGACAACTCCAGCATGATCGCCCGCTGGAGCGCGTCCTTGAGCTCCTGCTCGGTCCAGTCCTCCTCCGGGATGTTCATGAGCTGGACGATCGCGTCGCTCCGGTAGTCCAGGATTCCGGTCGTCACGGCGTGCCCCTTTCGTTCGGCTGTGCGCCGGACCGTAGCGGGGGACTGGTGGTACGTGTGCGCGCGATGCCGGTGCGGCCCGGGAGTTCATTCGGACGGGCGGGGGTACCGTTCGGCGCGCGTCTGTACGAGCGCACCCTTGGGCGCGCCTCTGCGCATCTACCGCCGAGCAACGGTGGCCCACAAGGATGGGCAGCCGGACGTGTTCCGCACGCGAAGGGATCGCAGCATGGGTGAGCACGAGAAGCCGCCGCCGGACCCGAGCCAGGGAGAGCCGCCGCCGGGCAATGCCGACGGGCAGGTGCCGCCTCCGCCGCCGAGCGGGGGGAAGCACAAGAAGTGACCCGTGACCTGGCGGGCCGCCGCGAGCGGCTGGACACGGTGATGGAGCAGCGCGGGGCGTGGCCGACCGACTCGCCGTGGCTTCGCGAGGCCATGGCCGCGCTGCCCCGCGACGCGTTCGCGCCGGATCGGCTGTGGCGCTGGGACGGCCACGCCTACGTGCCGCTCGACCGTGCGACTGATCCAGCCGCGTGGGCGGACGAGCTGTATGCCGGCCCCGACGCGGCGGCGGTCACCCAGGTCACCGGTGGACTTCCGTCGTCGAGTCTCTCGGCGCCCGCAGTGGTCGCGGACATGCTGGACAGCCTCGTGCTGGAGCCCGGCCACACGGTGTGGGACATCGGTACCGGGCAGGGCTGGAGCTGCGCGCTCGCCGCGTGGCGCGCCGGCCCCGGCCGGGTCGTCTCCACGGAGATCGACGAAGGCCTCGCCGTGCTCGCCCGCCGACGGCTTGCCACCGCCGGGGTCGGCGCCGAGATATCTGTCGGCAACGGCACCGGCAGTGTGCCGCCCGGCGGCCCGTTCGACCGGATCCACGCGACCTATGCCGTCGAGACCGTCCCGGACGAGTGGATCAACGCCGCCAGGCCGGGCGGCCGGATCGTCTATCCGTGGGGACGGCTCGGGCACGTGGCGCTGACGGTGGGGGCCGACGGGCGCAGTGCGAGCGGCTGGGTACAGGGCCTCGGACAGTTCATGGCCGACCGGTCCGGTCCGGCTCCGGCTTCGGCCGGTTACGACGGCTACGCGAAAGTACGCGGCACCGGCGATCCCGACGCCGGGCAGGTCGTCGAACGTGACCTCGCCCCGCTCGCCGACAACTGGGATCTACGGTTCGCGGTGCGCGTCGCCGTTCCGGGCGCCCTGGTGGTCACCGGCCGGGACGAGGAGGGCGTCAACGCCTGGATCCACGACGGCACCGCGTCGTGGGCGGCCCTGTCCGCGCGTGGCGACGGCAGCGCCGTGCTGTACCAAGGCGGTCGGCGACGCATCGGCGACGAGCTGTTGACGGCCTGGGCGCAGTGGGAGGCGCACGGCCGACCGGCACCGTACGACTACGGGATCACCGTGACGCCGGAGCGCCAGTGGGCGTGGCTGCGCGAGCCGGACGGCTGCCGCTGGCCCATCACCGCTGTTCTCCCGTTCGGGTGACCGGCCTGGCCGACGATCGCGCATGAGGTACGACGAAACGCCCCCGCCCGGTGGTCCGGGCGGGGGCGCGCGCCTTCTTCGGGCCGCCCCGCCCGGCGTGAGAGCCGGGCGGGGCGGGGGAGTTCAGGGCTGGTGGGTGGTGATGGTGATCGGGTGGGCGGTCCAGTCGGTCATCTCGCCGACGTAGAGGGTCATGCTCCAGCTGCCGCCCCGGGAGAGGCAGAGGGCGACTCCGTCGCCGCCACCGGGCCCGATGCAGAGGCGGATGAAGTCGCGGTGGGCCTCGCGGACGGGGAGTTCGCGGACGCGCTCCCAGAGGACGGGCAGTGCGTGGCCGAGGCTGGGGAAGTCGGCGGGCGCCATGATGCCGCTGATCCCGGCGCGGACGGCGCTCACGCGGCGTGCTCGGCGGGGGAGGCGACGTGGCACCAGACGAACTTACCGATGCCGCCCTTGCGGGGGCAGCAGCCCCACTGGGTGGCCAACTCCTGGACGAGCAGCAGGCCTCGGCCGGTTTCGGCGGAGGCGGAGGCCGGGTGGAGCGTTGGCTTCTCGCTGTCGGCGTCGTGCACCTCGATGCGGAGGGTGTCGTCCGGGGCGAGGTGGTAGCGGACGAAGATCAGCCGGTCGCGCGGGGCGTGGGCGTGCTGGACGGCGTTGGTGACGAGCTCGCTGACCAGCAACTCGCCGATGGGGAGGAGGGTTTCGCCGGAGGGGAGGGGGAGGAGGAAGTCCCGGAGCTCCTGGCGGGCGGCTCGGGGGGACTTCCGGTGCCGGGGCAGCCAGCAGGTCTGCTCGGCAGGGGTGGGGGAGGGGGAGACGGTTTCAGGCATGGCAGGGCCACCTCCGATGGTGCGGGATGAAGACGCCTGAAGAAGGCATGGGAATGCCCTAGTGATGAACCAGCCACGATGACGCTGTGTGGCGGCTCCAACTACTCCAGGTAGCATGCACCTGCAGCAGTGCAAACTGCAAGCGAAACGACTGCAACGATGCAGATCAAGTTACGCTGGATTGACGAATCGTCACGAGGCACACTGAGGCTCGTCAGGTGAGAGGACTTGTGCATGGCTGATGAACCGAAGCCGACCGTCCGTGCCCGCCGACTCGGCTCGGAGCTTCGCCGTCTTCGCGAAGCTGCGGGAAAGGGGGCGGACGATGCGGCGCAGGCCCTTGCTTGTTCCCGTGCCAAGATCAGCCGCATAGAGACCGGGGTGTCGGGTGTGCGCCGTCTGGACCTCGGGATTTTGCTTGATCTGTACGGGGTGGCGGGTAAGGAGCGTGATGCTCTTGAGGAGTTGTCCAGGCAGAGCAAGAAACGTGGCTGGTGGCACGACTACGGCGACACGATCCCGTCGGCCTACGTCGATGTTCTCGGGCTGGAAGACGATGCTCGGTACATCCGCATGTGGCAGACCATGGTTGTGCCGGGCTTGTTGCAGACGAAGCGCTATGCCCGGGCCCTGCTTGAAGCCAATCCTGCTGCCGTGCGACCGGAGCGCATTGATCAACTGGTCGAGATCCGGATGGAACGGAAGGAAGTTCTCGCGAAGCCGGATCCGGCCCGATTCTGGGCGATCATCTGGGAGCCCGTACTCAGGTGCCCGGTTGGAGGGGCGGAGGTGCACAAGGAGCAGCTGGAGCACCTGGCGGAGATGGCGCAGCTCCCCAATGTCACCTTGCAGGTGGTGCCGTTGGAGGTTGGCGCGACTGCCGGTGCATGTGGTGCCTTCGTGATGTACGGCTTCTCTGACTCGCCTACTCCCGGAGCGGTGTTCCTGGAGACGCTGACGAGCAGCCATTATCTGGAGCAGCAGGGCGAACTGGATGGCTATGGGCTGGTCTTCGAGTACTTGCGATCGACTGCTCTGAACCCCAAGGAGTCGCTGGATATGATCGCGGCCATCGCGGCGGTGACATGACGATGAGATCAGAAGAGGTGTGAGCGCGTGACTGTGCCGGAGAGTGCCGCTCGGGGTTGGTACAAGAGCAGCTACAGCGCCCAGGCGAACGAGTGCGTGGAGACCCGGCGGTTGGTGTTGAGCGGGATGGCTGTCCGCGACTCGAAGGATCAGGGTGGGCCGGCTCTGCTCTTCCCGACTGAGGCATGGGCGTCCTTCGTAGCCGGGATCAAGGGCGGGGAGTTTCCGACCGACTGAACCAACAGAGGTGCCCCGCACGGGTTGTGGCCGTGCGGGGCACCTCTGTCATATCTGGGGGCTTAGAAGTCGTCGTCGAAGGCGACCGAACCTTCAACGGCGACCTGGTACGCGGACACCCGGCGCTCGAAGAAGTTGGTCAGCTCCTGGACGTTCTGCAGCTCCATGAAGCCGAACGGGTTGGTCGACCCGTACCGGATCGGCAGGCCGAGGCGGGCCAGGCGCTGGTCGGCCACGGCCTCCAGGTACTGGCGCATCGACTCGGTGTTCATGCCGGCGAGACCGTCACCGCACAGGTCCTGGGCGAACTGGAGCTCGGCCTCGACGGCCTCCTCCAGCATCTCCGTGACCTGCTTGGCCATCTCGTCGTCGAAGAGGTCGGGCTCCTCCTCGCGAACCGTGTCCACGACCGACATCGCGAAGTCCATGTGCATGGACTCGTCGCGGAACACCCAGTTGGTGCCCGTCGCCAGGCCGTGCAGCAGGCCGCGCGACCGGAACCAGTACACGTACGCGAACGCGCCGTAGAAGAACAGACCCTCCACACACGCCGCGAAGCAGATCAGGTTGAGCAGGAACGCCCGCCGATCTTCCTTCGTCTGCAGCGAGTCGATGTGGTCGACCGCGTTCATGTACTTGAAGCAGAACTGCGCCTTCTGGCGGATGGAGGGGATGTTCTCCACCGCGTCGAAGGCCGCCGCGCGGTCCTCCGGGTCGGGCAGGTAGGTGTCGAGCAGCGTCAGGTAGAACTGGACGTGCACGGCCTCCTCGAACAGCTGGCGCGACAGGTACAGCCGCGCCTCCGGGGAGTTGATGTGCTTGTAGAGGCTCAGCACCACGTTGTTGGAGACGATCGAGTCACCGGTGGCGAAGAAGGCGACCAGGCGGCCGATCAGGTGGCGCTCGCCCTCGCTCAGCTTGGCCAGGTCGGCGACGTCGGAGTGCAGGTCCACCTCCTCGACGGTCCAGGTGTTCTTGATCGCGTCGCGGTAGCGGTCGTAGAACGACGGGTAGCGCATCGGGCGCAGGGTCAGCTCGAAGCCGGGGTCGAGCAGCATCTTGCGGTCGTCGGCGGTCATTACTGGCAGGCCTCGCAGGACTCGGGGTTCTCCAGGGAGCAGGCCAGCGCGGCCTCCTGCTCCGGGGTGAGAGCGGGGGTGTTCACCGGCACGGGCGCGGGCGCGGGCGCGGCGGCCCGGGCGGCACCGGAGGCGGCCTGGGCGATCCGGGTGGCCGGGCGCGAGCGCAGGTAGTAGGTGGTCTTCAGACCGACCTTCCACGCGTAGGCGTACATCGAGCTGAGCTTGCCGATGGTCGGCGCGGCCATGAACAGGTTCAGCGACTGGCTCTGGTCCAGGTACGGCATGCGGGCCGCGGCCAGGTCGATCAGCGCACGCTGCGGCAGCTCCCAGGCCGTCCGGTACAGCGACCGCACCTCGGCGGGCAGCCAACCCAGCTCCTGCACCGAGCCGTTGGCCTCGCGCAGGGCGTCCCGGGTCTGCTGGTCCCAGACACCGAGCTCCTTCAGCTCGCGCACCAGGTACGGGTTGACCTGGAGGAACTCGCCGCTCAGCGTCTCGCGCTTGAACAGGTTGGACACCTGCGGCTCGATGCACTCGTAGACGCCCGCGATGGACGCGATGGTCGCGGTCGGCGCGATGGCCAGCAGCAGCGAGTTGCGCAGGCCGGTCTCGGCGATCCGGGCGCGCAGCGCGCTCCAGCGGTCGGCCCACTGCGGGGCGGCCGTCGGGAAGTGGTCGATGTGCAGCTCGCCGCGCGCGGCGCGGGTCTCGCCGTACGCCTCGTGGCGGCCCAGCTGCTCGGCCAGGTCGGCGGAGCGCTCGTAGGCGGTGAGCATGATGCGCTCGGCGATCAGGGTGGACAGCCGCGCGGCCTCCGCCGAGTCGAAGTCGATCCGCAGCTTGAAGAAGACGTCCTGCAGGCCCATCACGCCGAGGCCCACCGGGCGCCAGCGGGAGTTGGAGGTGCCGGCCTCGGTGGTCGGGTAGAAGTTGATGTCCACCACGCGGTCGAGGAAGGTGACGGCGGTGCGCACGGTGGCGTCCAGCCGCTCCCAGTCCATGGCGCCGAGCAGGTCCTCAGCCGAGGCCCCCTCAGCCACGTGGGCGCCGAGGTTGACCGAGCCGAGGTTGCAGACGGCGGTCTCGGAGTCGTCCGTGACCTCCAGGATCTCGGTGCACAGGTTGGAGGAGTGCACCGTGCGGCCGGGCAGCGCGGTCTGGTTGGCGGCGCGGTTGGAGGCGTCCTTGAAGGTCATCCAGCCGTTGCCGGTCTGCGCCAGGGTGCGCATCATCCGGGCGTACAGGGTCTGCGCGGGGATGGTGCGCACGGCCTTGCCGGCCAGCTCGGCCTTGCGGTAGGCCTCGTCGAAGTCGGAGCCCCACAGGTCGACCAGCTCGGGCACGTCGGCGGGGGAGAACAGCGACCAGTCCGCGTTGGCGTTGACCCGGCGCATGAACTCGTCCGGGATCCAGTGCGCCAGGTTGAGGTTGTGGGTGCGCCGCGCCTCCTCGCCGGTGTTGTCGCGGAGCTCCAGGAACTCCTCGATGTCGGCGTGCCAGGTCTCCAGGTAGACGCAGGCCGCGCCCTTGCGGCGGCCGCCCTGGTTGACCGCGGCGACCGAGGAGTCGAGGGTGCGCAGGAACGGGACGATGCCGTTGGACTGGCCGTTGGTGCCGCGGATCAGGCTGCCGCGGGAGCGGATGCGCGAGTAGGACAGGCCGATGCCGCCGGCGTGCTTGGACAGCCGGGCGATCTGCGCGTAGCGGCTGTAGATCGAGTCCAGGTTGTCCAGCGGCGAGTCGAGCAGGTAGCAGCTCGACATCTGCGGGTGCCGGGTGCCGGAGTTGAACAGGGTCGGCGAGGAGGTCAGGTACTCCAGCCGGCTCATCAGGCCGTACAGCTCGGCGACCTCGCGCACCGACTGCTCGCTGTCGCCGACCGCCAGGCCGCAGGCGACGCGGAGCAGGAAGTGCTGCGGGGTCTCGATGACCTTGCGGGTGATCGGGTGGCGCAGCAGGTAGCGGGACTGCACGGTGCGCAGGCCGAAGTACTCGAAGCGGTCGTCGCCGCGCGGGTCGATCAGCGCGTCCAGGGCGGCGGCGTGCTTGGCGACGAAGGCGGCGGTGGTGTCGCCGATCAGGCCCTCGGCGTGGCCGACGGCGATCGAGGCGGCGAAGGAGACCGAGCCCTGGCTGTTCGCCTCGTCGACGATCTCCAGGGCGAGCAGCCGGGCGGCCAGCTTCGAGTACTGGGGGTCCTCGGCGATCATCGACGCGGCGGCGTCCACGGCCAGCCCGCGCAGCTCGGCGAAGTCCGAACCGGCGTGGCGGCCGCGCAGCGCGGCGGCGGCGACGTGGCCGGGGTCGGCCTGGGGGAGGTCGACGCTGCGGTCGGTGAGCAGCCGCAGCAGCGCGCCCCCGGGGTCGGAGACCGTCGGGTCGGTGAAGGCGGAGCCGGTTCCCTGGGCGGGCAGGGTGGCTGAGGCAGCGATGGTCAAGGCGCTCTCTCCTGGCGGCGATCGTGCGGCGGTGATCGGGGCACCGGACCGTTCGGGGCAGGGGAGCACGGCACGTACGCAGGATGCGTCGCGCGACAGTGGCGTCCCCGGCCCGCCCGCGAGGCCCGGAAGGTACTTCTCGTGCTGGTGCGGCCTCTGCGGGAGGGCCGGTGCGCACACCATCGGCAGGTATTCGGACTCGCGGGGCGGCTGCTGGAGCCGCCCGCACACCG
Organism: Kitasatospora sp. MAA19; assembly: GCF_029894125.1. Lineage (GTDB taxonomy): Bacteria > Actinomycetota > Actinomycetes > Streptomycetales > Streptomycetaceae > Kitasatospora. The sequence continues at coordinate 249,687 of NZ_JARXYZ010000004.1, read as the reverse complement.
CTGCGGGGCAGTCCCGGATTCGCACCGGGTTCCCCTGCGTCGACAGCAGGGACGAGCATACATCTAGTGGCGTGAGTCCGATGCAGCCCCACATGTAGTGTCGCGCGGCAGGGTCGATCGAGTCTGTGTGCGGTAATCTGCTCAGGCCGGAGGGTGCCACTCCTGGGCCGTACGGCCGTCGCACGGGCGCATCCGCACCTGCGTCGCGCCGCCCGTGGAGGCGCCCGGATTCTCGATGCAGCGCCCCGTGTCCTGGTTCGCGAGCTGCCCGGCGGGGGTGACCCGCCAGCGCTGGTCGGGGCGCGAGGTGCAGCCGGTGAGGACGGGGAAGCCGATGTCCGGGTCCTCGACGCAGCGCCCGGACTGGCCGATCGAGCCGTCGTCCCCCATCGTCCAGGTCTGCGCGGGCGAGCCGTCGCAGGTGCCGGCGCCCAGCAGGGCGGGATCGTCCGTCATCCGGCTGTCCAGGCAGCGGCCGGGCACGGCCGAGGTGATCGCCCCGCTGGGCTGACCGGCGGCGGCCTGGAACGAGAAGGAGTCGCTGCTGAGCCCGGCGCCGCCGTCCCAGATCTCGAACCCGGCCTGGACGGCGCACAGGTACGAGCCGGCCGGGACGTAGCCGCGCTGGACGGCGTCGCGGGTGAAGGCCCGCAGGTCCAGGTCGGTGACGGAGGTGGCGCTGGTGGCCATCTCGTAGGTGATCAGGGTGTGGCTGCTCTTCTTCGGCGCCTGGTAGACGCGGTAGGAGGCGCCGCCGGCCCGCAGCTCGCCGGCCTGCTGCCCGAACGGCGTCTTGCCGTTCCCGCGCAGCCAGATCATCAGCTCGGCGCTCTCGGTGAAGGAGCAGCTGGTCCGGCTGGTGCTGTACCAGACGTCGTACGACGCGTTGTAGACGCCGTCGTCGACCTGGGTGGTGCGCCAGCTGCTGGTCGCGTACCGCAGGTTGTTGACGGCGATGGGCAGCGGGCCGGTGCCGGGCTGGAGCTGGGTGCTGATGTGCGGGTAGGCGCCGGGTCCCCGGTCCGGGTCGGTCAGGCTGGTGGGGCTGATCCCGCTGCGGGTCACCCGGAAGCCGGGTCCGCCGTCGGTGCTGCTGATGCAGAGGCCGCCGGTGGCGTTCCACTCGTTCGGGTTGATCAGGTAGCGGCCGGAGTCGACGGCCTGGGACGGGTAGCGGTTGTCCCCCGTGGAGCAGATCTCGCCGGCGGTGGCGGCCGGCAGCGGGGTGACCGCGGGGGCGGCCCTGGTGGGCTCCTGGCGGTCCTGCGGGAGCAGCACCGCGCACAGGGCCAGCACGATCGCGATGGACGGCGCGAGCCACCACCACGGTCGCAGACGGGGGCGCCCGGTTCCGGGCACGACGGGGTGGGCCATGGGGTCCTCGCCTCCCTGCGGCGGTGTGGCCGGCCGGTGCTGGGGCCGGGTCGGTGGCGCGTTCACCCTGCGGGCGTGGAACCCGACCGGGGCCGGGTGGCACCGGAGGTCGGCTTCTTGGCGGGGGGCTTCGTGGTGGTGGCCGACGGGGACGTCGAGGGGGTGGGGGAGGCCGGCGGGTCGGGGACCGGCGGGGGGACGGTCAGGGCCGGCTCGGAGCGGACGGTCCACGGCGTGCTGTAGCGGGGCGCGGCGACCCCGGCGGCGTACGCCTCGGCGGCCGCACCGGACGCGGCCACCCGCCAGTCCACCTCCTTCCGCGCCTCGTACCAGATCACGCCGATGATGTCGGGGTGCTGCGGGAGCTGGGAGAACATCTCGGTGATCCACTGGGCCTTGAGCCCCGAGGTGTCGGTGGCCCCGGTCTCGGTGATCACCACGGGCTTCTGGGTGAACTCCCGGACCTGCTTGATGGTCGGCTGGAAGATCTGGTCGAACGACTTGTACTTCTCGACGCCGGTGGTGCCGTAGTAGCCGGACAGCCCGATCCAGTCGGCGTAGTCGTCGCCGGGGTAGAGCGAGTTCAGGCTGGTGGCGTTCTCGTAGTCGACGTTGGGACTCCACACCCAGGTGACCCGGGTGGCGCCCGCCTGCTTGAAGATGTCGTGGACGTGCCGCCAGGCCTGGACGTACTGGCCCTTCCTGTTGCCGTTCGCCTGCTCGGCCCAGGGGTACCAGTAGCCGTTCATCTCGTGGGCGAAGCGCAGGGCGACGGGGTAGCCGAGGCCCTTGATGCCCTCCGCCCAGGTCCTGATGTAGTCGTCGAACTTGCCGTCGATGATGTTGGACAGGGCATACTCGGGCTGGTCGCCGCGGAGCTTGTCGTCCTTCGATTCCTTGTGGTAGTCCCAGGGTTCCCAGGCGACCATCGGCATGATGCCGCGTTCGGCGACGGTGTCGAAGACCCGGCGGTCGAACTTCCGGTCCCACCAGCCCACCGAGAACTCCAGCACGTTCGGCTGGTGTTTGACGGCGGCGGTGAACTCGTCGAGCGGGCCGAGGTCGTACGGGCCGGTCTTGGTCATGATGCCGGTGAACGCGCCGCCGGCCGGCGGGAACAGCGGCGGCGGGGGCGGTGCGGCGGTCGTCGGTGCGGGGGCCGTCGGTGCGGGGGCCGTCGGTGCGGGGGCCGCCGGTGTGCCGGGGGTGGTGGGGTCGGCGCTCGGCGGCGTGGCCAGGGCGCTGGCCAGCCAGCTCGGCAGCGCGGTCGGGGCGGCGCCGGCGAAGGCGTACGGCTCCCGGTCGGCGTGGGAGAGCCGGGGCGCCAGGACGAAGGTGTACCCGACCATCAGGGCCAGGGCGACCAGGGCGGCGATCCGGGGCACGGTGATCCGCAGCATCAGCGGCCTCCCTGCTTCGACCGGCCGCCGGCCCGGGCGGGCTCCAGCAGTTCCTCGAACTCGTCCGCGGCGGCGGGTTCGTCGCTGCGGCCGGTCGTCCCGTCGTGCGGCGGTTCGCTCCGCTGGGCCGGCAGGTGTCCGGCCGCGGGGGCGTGGGCGGCCCCGACGGGCGCCGACGTCGCCGCGGCGCGCCGGGCGCGGGCCTCGCGGCGTCCGCTGACGAAGGAGATCACCGGCGGCGCGACGCCGGTGAACAGGCTGACTCCGGCCCAGAACCGCAGGATCCAGAGGTCGTGGTGGAGCGTGAAGCTCGCGCCGAGCAGTCCGCCCGCGACGGCCGCCCACACCAGGTGCAGCCGGAACGTCGACAGCGACTCGGCGCTGCGCAGGTCGCCCTTGGCGGTGACGGCGTACGCGAGCGGACGGCGCAGCAGCGCGGCGACGGCGGCGGCGACGTAGACCGGGCCGGCGAACAGGGCCAGTCCCATGCCCGCCATGCCGATCTCGCGTCGCTCGTGCGCGGCCAGGTTGAACCGGCGCAGCCAGAGCCACAGCACGAACCAGCTACCCATGCTGGCGCCCCACAGGGCCACCCAGTGGGCGCTGTTGAGGTGGATGGAGGTGACGCCGAGGGCCAGGTACACGGAGGTGGCGAGGCTGCCGAGGACGGTGGTGAGCGCCACGCTCGGGTAGTAGAACTGGACCAGGCCGTAGAGCACCCGCTGGCGCAGCCGCAGCTTGATGCCCGAGCGCAGCCGGTTCTTGAGCAGGATCTCCCAGATGCCGTACGCCCAGCGCTTCTGCTGGTTGAAGTAGTCGGTCCAGGAGGTCGGGCCCTCGCCGACGGCGAGGACGTCCGGGGTGTAGACGCCCTTCCAGTGGTGGCCGGTCTCCGGGTTCACGGAGGCCTGGACCCGCATGCTGGTGAGGTGGTCCTCGATGATCGAGTCCTGGTAGCCGCCGATCTGCTGCCAGGCGGTGGGCCGGTACAGGTGGTTGGTGCCGATCAGCAGCGGCGCGTCCATGCCGTTGCCGCCGCGCTCGACCAGGCCGGAGAACAGGTACTGCTGCACGGAGGCGCCGTGGGCGACCCAGTTGTCGTACATGTTGCCGTACACCTGGGGGGCCACCACGAAGGCGACGTCGGGGTCGCGGAAGTAGCCGAGGGTGCGCTGCAGGAAGCAGGGCAGCGGGACGTGGTCCGGGTCCATCTGGGCGACCACGTCGTACCCGTGCTCGTGCTCGGCGCGCCAGGAGTTGTGGTTGCCGGACTTGGTCTTGGCCCGGAACTCGCCCTCGGACCGGTTGTACTCGGGGCGTCCCTTGCGGCTGAAGTGGTGGACGCCGAGCCGGGCGGCCATCTTCTTGACCCGGTCGTCGTCGCCCTCGTCGAGGATCCAGACGTCGACCCGGCCGTCGTACTCGATCCGCAGCATCGCCGCGAGGGTGCGTTCGACGATCTCGATCGGCTCCTTGGAGGGCACGATCGTGGTCAGCACGGCGACCCGCAGCCCGGGCGGCGGGGTGACCGGCACCGGGTCCTTGGCGCGGAAGGCGAACACCCAGACGGCGAGGTTCTGGACCAGCCGGACCAGTTCCACCGTGATGACGGCACAGAAGCAGATGCGGGCCAGGTTGATCCGCCAGTCCGGGGACCAGCCGACACCGGAACCGGGGATGTGTTCGGGCAGCAGCAGCCAGCCGACGAAGGCGAGGCCGGCCAGTGCGTTGGCCGTCACCAGGACGGTCATCACGAACGTGGTGCCGCGGGAGGAGACCGAGCGGTAGCGGACGGCGGCGCCGTCCTCGCCGGGGGTCAGCGGGCCGGCGGTCTCGGCGCAGGCGACGTAGGCGCGTTGGGCGGCGGTGTTGCGCACGTCCCTGCGGACGATCCGCCGTTCGTGCCGGGCCCGGGGGAGGACGCGTCCGTGGCGTCCCCGTCCCCGGTTGCCCCTGGTCGCCGCGTGTTCGTTGGTGGAGTCCACCGGTATGCCCCCATGCAACCGCTCCGTTGGGCCGAAGCCGTTGGTTCCCTGCTCTGTCACCGCTCTTCGGCGCTGGTCACCCGGCCGTCGGTGGGACGGGTCCGCGGGTGGGCCGACACCCTCGCTGGCTTGGCTGATAGTCGTTCAAACGGCCAGCATACGGGCCGCTGCCGGACGGTCACAGTCGGGGTTCGGGTCCAGGGGCGCCGGGACGCCGCAGGCCCCACCGGGACGGTGGGGCCTGCGGGGTGGCCCGTGGGTCGGGAGGGCTTCAGGGGGTGATCTTGACGGAGTTCGCGATCTGGTCCATCAGCGCCAGCGAGGGGGCCTCCGGCGCCTGGTCGAGGCAGATCTGGAGCACCGGCACGGTGGTGGCCCCGGCCGCCGGGGTGACCTGGAGGACGCCGCAGTAGCCGTCCGGCGTGGAGGAGCCGCTGGACATCGGGACGTGCCACAGCGCGAGGTAGCCGTCCAGGCCCTGGATCTTGACGGCCGACTGCTTCACCGGCTCCGGCGGGGTCGGCGCGTCGGAGCCGTAACGGGCGTTGTAGAGCAGCTGGCCCATGCCGAGCACCAGGGACTTCGGGTCGGACCAGCCGCCGTTGAACACCCGGAGGTTCTGGATGACCAGGCCGCGGGTGCAGGCCCCGCTGCCGTGGCCCACGCAGGCGTACGGGCCGACCGCGTAGCGGACGTCGGTCGGGTTCTTGGCGTCGACCTGGACCTGCCAGTCCGGCGGCAGCATGAAGTTCATCTTCGAGTCCTGGCCGGTGATCTGCCGCCCGCCGGCGAGTGGCTGGCCGCCGGTCAGGGCGGTACCCATGAAGCCGTTCGGGCTCTTCGGGTCGCCGGTGGCCGTCGGGGCGGCGGTCGGGTCGGCCTTCGCCGAGCCGGAGTTGCCGGTCTTGTCGCCGACGACGTACCCGGCGCCGGCCATCACGACCGACAGCACGACGGCGCCGACGGCCAGGAGCACCCTGCGCTTGGCGCGGTTCGGCTCGACCGTCTCGAAGACCACCGAGGTCGGGATCGGCTTGGGGGCCGGCGCGACGGGCCCGGGCTGCGGACCAGGCACCGTGGGGGAGACGACGGTCGACGCGGCGGCGTTCTGGGCGGTGTGGCCCGGGAAGGCGCTCGCGGGCGCGGCGGCGCCTCCGGGCTTGGCCTGAATCCTGTCGGTCCAGGCGGAACCGTCCCACCAGCGCAGCGTGTTGGGCTGCCCGGAAGGGTCGTCGTACCAGCCGCTTGGCGTACTCCCCGTCGTCATGCGGCGGATCCTAGCAGTGCCCCGATCAGATGGTCATTTCACGTCACCGGCCCGTGCGCAGCGGCCGACGCGGCCTCAGAAAGCCATCGTGTAGACCATCAGGTCCATCCCCGGGTACGGCGCCCAGTCGCGCTCCGGAGTGCGCAGGAAGCCGGTCCGCTCGTAGATGCGGTGGGCGGCGGTCATCTCGGGGCGGGTGGAGAAGGCCATGCCGGCCAGGCCGAGTTCGCGGCTGCGGGCGACGGTGGCGCGGACCAGGGCCTCGCCGACGCCCCGGCCGCGGGCGGCCGCGGCGGTGGCCAGCATCCGTATCTCGCCCTCGCTCGGGGCGGCGATGTCGGCCCACTCGGTGCCGCCGACGGCGAAGGTCACACAGCCGAGGACCCGTCCTTCGGCCGCGTCGACCGCGACGAGGAGCTCGGCCTCCCGGGCCCGGCGGGCGGCGTCGCGCAGGAGCTTGACGTAGCCGCTCGTGGGCGAGGTGTGGCCGTCGCCGACGAAGGCCTCGACGGTGATGCGGCCGGCGTCGTCGAGGTCCTCCGAACGGGCCTGACGGATGAGGATGTCCATCCCGCCAGTGTGCCGGAGCCGTGCGGTGTGGTGATCTCCGGGGTGGACCGGACCGGGAGGGTGGCCGGGTCGGCGGAGGGGCGCAGCGAGGCGGCCGGCAGGCTGCCGTACAGCCGGTCCAGGCGCTCCGGGCCGGCCGGGTAGCCGCCCGGGCGGTGCCAGTTGTCGCGGCCGGCGGCGGCGCCGCGGGCGACCTCCCGGCCGATCAGGGTGCCGAGCAGGCCGAAACCGCCGACGGTCCCGGCCAGGGCGAGTGCGCTTGCGAGAGTGTCGGTGTCCATGGCTCCACTCTGGCCGGGCCGCGCGGCGGCCACGAGTGGCAGGAACGACCGATTGCCTCGAAATCCTGCCACCCGGGCCCTTCCGCCCGCGACGCCCGCCGGGCATCCTGGGCGGCATGCTGAAGAACGTGGTCGCCGTGGTGCTGGAGGAGGTCCACCCCTTCGAGCTCGGCGTCGCCTGCGAGGTCTTCGGCCTGGACCGCACCGACGAGGGCCTGCCCGGCTACGACTTCGCGATCGCCGGGGCCCGTCCCGGGCCGCACGCGACCCACTCCGGGTTCGCGGTGGACGTCCCGCACGGCCCCGAGCGGCTGGCCGGGGCCGACCTGGCGGTGGTCACCGCGACGGCGATCCGCCCGGACTACCCGGAGCCGCTGCTGGCGGCGCTGCGCTCGGTGGTGGCGGACGGCGGCCGGGTGCTCTCCATCTGCAGCGGCGCCTTCGTGCTCGGCGCCGCCGGACTGCTGGACGGCCGCCGCTCCAGCACCCACTGGCGGCACAGCGAGGAGCTGGCCCGGCGCTTCCCGCTGACCACGGTCGAGCCGGACGTGCTGTACGTGGACGACGACCCGGTGATCACCTCCGCCGGGACGGCCGCCGGCATCGACGCCTGCCTGCACCTGGTGCGCAAGGTGCAGGGCGCCGAGGTGGCCCGGGGGATCGCCCGCCGGATGGTGGTGGCGCCGCACCGGGAGGGCGGGCAGGCCCAGTTCGTGAACCGCCCGCTGCCCGGGGGCGACGGCGACTCGCTGGCCCCGCTGCTCGACTGGATGCGCCACCACCTGGACCGCGACGCGACCGTCGAGCAGCTGGCCGCCCGGGTCCACATGTCCCCGCGCACCTTCGCCCGCCGCTTCCAGCAGGAGACCGGCACCACCCCGCACCGCTGGCTGACCGGGCAGCGGGTGCTGCTCGCCCAGCGGCTGCTGGAGTCCACCACCGAGCCGGTGGACGCGATCGCCGCCCGCTGCGGCTTCGGCAACGCGGCGGCGCTGCGGCACCACTTCGGGCGCCGGCTGGGGACCACGCCGCTGGCCTACCGGCGCTGCTTCGCCGACCCGCGGGAGCGCGGGTGACGGATCGTCAGTTCTCCAGGGCCAGGTGGTCGACGGTGTTCCAGCGGTCCGGGTGCAGCCGCCCGTCCTGGGCGCGCCAGAGGCTGGTGGAGCAGTTGTGCACCGGCCCGAGCGCGGTGAGCCGCTCCTCGGTGAGCCGGTCCAGCACGTAGCGCAGCATCAGCACCGTGCAGTCGTGCGCGACCAGCAGGACGGGCCGTCCGGCCTCCTCCTCGCAGAGGTCCCGCAGCAGGCTGCGCACCCGCAGCGCGACGTCGGCCCAGGACTCGCCGCCGGGCGGGCGGTAGTACAGCTCGCCCATCTTGCGCCGCCGGGCGGCCTCCTCCGGGTGCCTGGCCTCGATCGCGGCCCGCGGCAGCATCTCCAGGACGCCCAGCTCGCGGTCGCGCAGCCGCTCGTCGTAGCGCACCGCGAGCGTGACCGGGACGGCGCCGAGCCCGGCGGCCTGGGCGAGCGCGATCCGGGCGGTCTCGGTGGTGCGCACGTACGGCGAACACCAGACGCTGCGCGGGCGGTCGGCGCTGGGCAGGCCGGCCCACCAGCGGCCGAGCGCCTGGGCCTGCTGCTGGCCGTGCAGCGACAGCGGGATGTCGGCGTCCCGGCAGCTGATCGGGACGCTGAGCGCGCCGGCGGCCTCGGCCAGCTGGAACTCGACGTTGGCGGTGGACTCGCCGTGCCGGGTGGCGATCAGGACGGACGGCAGCCGGGTGGCCGTCGCCGGGCGGTGGGTGGTGAGGTGGTGCGGGCTCTGGGTGGACTGGTGCTGGCCGTTGAGGGTGGTGCCGAGTTCTGCCATGGCCGCGTGCTCCCCGTGGGTCGATCAGTTTCCGGCCGGTCGCCGGTCCGGTCTGGTGGTGCCCTGCGAAGGCGGCTGTTCATACATATGATCGCGCCGCCTTCTCCAGTGTTCACGGAGAGGGCGGCGCGATCACAGGGCGCGTGCAGCGCGAATCAGTGCGCTGCTACGGGCTCCGGCGCGTTCTCCGGCTCCTCGTCGCCGGCTTCGGCGCTGTAGTCGGCGGGTCGGGTCTCGTCCGGGCCCTCGGGCGCCTTGACCGCGCGCAGCACCAGGGTGAGCGCCACCGCGACGAGCAGGTTGAGCGCGAAGGCGGTCAGGCCGATGTAGCCGATCTCGCCGATGCCGGGGATCGCGGCCGCGTTGCCGCCGAAGTGCTTGGTGGCCGGGCTGGCGATGCCGTACGCCGTCCAGGTGCCGTACGCCATGCCGGCCGCCCAGCCGGCGAACAGCGCCCAGTGGTGGAACCAGCGGGTGAACAGGCCGCCGACGATCGCCACGAAGGTCTGCAGGATCCACAGGCCGCCGAGCAGCTGGAGGTTGATCGCGGCCTGCTTGTCCATGCCGAGCACGAAGACCAGCGCGCCGACCTTGACCAGCAGTGAGACCAGCTTGGCGATCCGGGTCTCGTCCGCGGGGCTGGCGGTGGGCTTCAGCCACTCCTTGTAGACGTTGCGGGTGAACAGGTTGGCCGCCGCGATCGACATGATGGCGGCCGGCACCAGCGCGCCGATTCCGATCGCGGCGAAGGCCACGCCGGTGAACCAGTCCGGGAACATGTCGGCGAACAGCTGCGGCACCGACAGCTGGGCGTTGAACTTCTTGTCGCCCTGGCCGACGCCCGCGGCGATCGCCATGAAGCCGAGCAGCGCCAGCAGGCCCAGCATCAGCGAGTACGCGGGCATGATGGCCATGTTGCGGCGCACGGTGTTGCGGGACTTGGAGGCCAGCACGCCGGTCACCGAGTGCGGGTACATGAACAGCGCCATCGCCGAGCCCAGCGCCAGCGTCGCGTACGTCCACTGCTTGTTGTCTGGGAGGGTCATCGAGCCGCCGGACTTGGGGGCGCTGAACTTGTGCGCCGCCGCGTCGAAGATGTGCCCGTAGCCGCCGAGCCGGATCGGGATGTAGATCACCGCGACGATGATCACGATGTAGATCAGCGCGTCCTTGACGAAGGCGATCAGCGCCGGGGCGCGCAGCCCGGAGGAGTAGGTGTAGGCGGCCAGCACGCCGAAGGCGATGAACAGCGGCAGGTCCTTGACGAACCAGTTGGCGTGCTCGCCGCCGCCGACGCCGAGCACGTCCAGCACCGCCTGGATGCCGACGAGCTGGAGCGCGATGTACGGCATGGTGGCCAGGATCCCGGTCAGCGCGACGACCAGGGAGAGCGGCCGCGAGCCGTACCGGCCGCGGACGAAGTCGGCCGGGGTGACGTACCCGTGCACCCGGGAGACCGACCAGAGCCGGGGCAGGAAGAGGAAGACCAGCGGGTAGGCGACGATCGTGTACGGCACCGCGAAGAAGCCCGCCGCGCCGGTCGCGTAGACCGCCGCCGGGACGGCGACGAAGGTGTACGCGGTGTAGAGGTCGCCGCCGAGCAGGAACCAGGTGACCCAGGTCCCGAAGCTGCGGCCGCCCAGGCCCCACTCGTCCAGGTGCGCCGCGTCGTCGGCCCGGCGCCAGCGCGAGGCGAGGAAGCCCATCACGGTGACCAGGGCGAAGAACAGCACGAAGACCACGAGGGCCGGCACGTTGACGTCCTTCATCGCGCGCCACCCGCCTTCCGGGCCGCCGTGCGGGCCTTCTCGTCCCGGTTGATCAGCAGGTACGCGGCGACGGTGAACACCGCCGACACCGGCACCCAGAGCAGCTGGTACCAGTAGAAGAACGGCACCCCGCCCGCGGGCGGGTCGGTCTTGTCGTACGAGGACACCCAGAGCAACGCGACGATCGGCACCAGCAGGGCGAGCCCGGCCAGCACCCGCTCGGGGGTCACCGCCGGCACCCGGTCCCCGGGTGGCTCGGGCATGACAGGTTCGGTGGCATCGGGATCAGACGGCATCTTCGGCTCCGCTCCGGAGGGTTCCCCGTCGGCGCCGCAGCCCCGGGAGCACCGCACGCCCCCGCGAGCCCGCCGAGCAGCACCATCGGTGATCGGCAGTCAGTACGGCTGCGCAATCTAGGGCATGGGGTGATCCATGTCACCGGGATCGGGGCGACTTCCCGCCATTCGGACGCCGTCCGGGTGTATTCGACCGGTACGGGCCGTCCGGGTGACGCGAACGGGCACCGGCGCGCGGGTCGCGCGCGCCGGTGCCCGTGGTGCGAAGGGGGCGTGAGCCGCCGTCGACTACTCCGGCCGCTTGAGCCGGGTGATGAACTTGTAGCGGTCGCCGCGGTAGATCGAGCGGACCCACTCCACCGGGTCGCCCTCGGCGTCGAAGGAGTGCCGGGAGAGCTGGAGCATCGGCAGCCCGAGGTCGGAGCCGAGCAGCCCGGCCTCGCGCGGGTTGGCGAGGGTGGTCTCGATGGTCTCCTCGGCCTCGGCCACGGTGACCCCGTACACCTCGCGCAGCGCCGCGTAGAGCGAGTTGTGCTTGGCGAGGTTGCGGCGCAGCGCGGGGAAGCGCTTGGCGGACAGGTGCGCGACCTCGATGGCCATCGGGTCGCCGTTGGCCAGCCGCAGGCGCTCGATCCGCAGCACCCGGCCGCCGGGCTTGATGTCGAGCAGCGGGGCGAGCCGGTCGTCGGCGGTGATGTAGCCGATCTCGATCAGCCGCGAGGCGGGCTCCAGGCCCTGGGCCCGCATGTCCTCGGTGTAGGAGGTGAGCTGGAGGGCCTGGGCGACCTTGGGCTTGGCGACGAAGGTGCCCTTGCCCTGGATGCGCTCCAGCCGGCCCTCGACGACCAGTTCCTGCAGTGCCTGGCGGACGGTGGTGCGCGAGGTGTCGAACTGGGCGGCCAGCGCGCGCTCCGGCGGGACCGGGGTGCCGGCGGGCTGGGTCTCGGTCAGTTGGAGCAGGTGGCGCTTGAGACCGTAGTACTTGGGGACGCGCGCGGTCGGGTCGGTGCCGGCCTGCGCCGGGAGGTTTTTCACCTCGGGGTCGTTGACCTGGGCGGTGGATCCCCCGTCGCTGCTCATCGGACCTGTTCTCCCGCTTCTCACAGGGTCTTTACGGACCCCGCCACATCGTTAACGGGTGACATCGTTGCATGTATGGCTACGGAACGAATACCTCATCACGCGATGAACGATGTGCGGTGTCGGCTTGATAACGGGTGGTCCGGATCGGTCGAACTCCCGTTGACAGGCCCATTGGTCTAGGCCAAGCTCCAGGCATCTGGTCTACACCACTAGGCCGGTCACTACGAATCCCCCCACCCGCTCGAAGGGGTCCGCGGCACCTTTCCCCCCGCTCTACGTGGGTCTGCCGCTGCCGCCCGACGGGGGTAACCCAGGCATCCCTCAGGAGGATGGCGTGAAGCGTCAGCTCATCGCGGCGGTCGGCGTCGCAGCAATGGTCGTCGGCCTGGCGGCTTGTGGCTCCGACGGCAAGAAGGACGACAACGCCGGTTCGGGCTCGTCGTCCGCGGCGGGCGCCAAGAACTACAGCGGCAAGACGCTGAAGGTGTGGCTGATGAGCGGCTCCGCCCCGAAGGGCTGGACCGACGCGGTCAAGACCGAGTTCGAGACCACCTACCCGGGTTCGAAGGTCGACTTCCAGATCCAGGAGTGGGGCGGCATCGGCGCGAAGGTCACCGCCGCGCTGTCCGAGGGCTCGGTCGACGTCGTGGAGGTCGGCAACACCCAGACCGCCGGCTACGCGGCCTCGGGCGGCCTGCTCGACATCACCAAGGACAAGGCCAACCTGGGCGGGGCCGACTGGGCCGCCAACCAGAACGAGTCCGCGATCCTGGACGGCAAGCAGTACGCCGCCCCGTGGTGGGTCTCCAACCGCGTCGTCGCCTACAACAAGGACCTGTGGACCAAGGCCGGCCTGACCGACGCGCCGAAGACCCTGGACGAGTTCTACACCGACCTGGAGAAGCTGAAGGCCACCGACGGCGTCGCCGACCCGATCTACCTGCCGGGTCAGGAGTGGTACACCTACTTCGGCTTGCTCACCGGTGAGGGCGGCAAGATCGCCAAGAAGGACGGCGACAAGTGGGTCGGCGGCCTGTCCTCGCCCGAGGCGCAGAAGGCCTTCGAGACCTACAAGAAGCTGCAGGGCTACTCGGTCACCGGCCCGAAGGACAAGGACGAGGCCACCCCGCAGCAGAAGGACGTCTTCGGCAAGGGCAACGTCGGCGCCATGATCGGCCTCGGCTGGGAGCTGCCCGACGAGAAGACCATGCCCAAGGACAAGATCGGCTTCTTCCCGCTCCCGGGCAAGACCGCCGACAAGCCCTCCGGCGTCTTCCTCGGCGGCTCGAACCTGGCGATCGCCTCGCAGGGCAAGAACACCGACATGGCGAAGGACTTCCTGAAGGTCGCCCTCAACGACAAGAACGAGGGTCTGGTCGCCGCCGCGGGCAACATCCCGAACAAGGCCGCGCTGAACAGCCAGCTCACCGGTGACTTCGCGAAGGCCGCCCAGTCGGCCGCCGCGGTCGGCGGGATCACCCCGAACACCCCGAACTGGGCCAGCGTCGAGGACAACCCGAACCCGGTCAAGGACTTCCTGACCGCGGTCCTGCAGGGTGGCGACTACGCGGCCACGGCCAAGAAGTACGACGACGAGATCGCGAAGCGGCTCAACCAGAAGCAGTAGGCACCGAGCGGCGTCGCTCACCGGCCCCCGGCGGGGGGTCGGTGAGCGACGCCTGTCCGTCGTGGTCGGGTTGTGAGGAAGTGAGAACGATGGCTGTGCATTCAGAGCGGGTGCAGACACAGTCCCCGGAGCCAGGGAAGGCTGTTGTGGCCAGTATTGAGACGCGTGCCGCGGGCGGCGGTGCCAAGGGCTCCGCCCCGAAGGGCACCAGATCCGCGGACGGCCCCGGCCTGGGCTCCCGTCTCGCCCCGTACCTGCTGCTGCTGCCGGCCACCGTGGCGACCATCGCCCTGCTGGGCTGGCCGCTGGTGAAGACCGTCCTGCTGTCGTTCCAGAACCTCAACAAGCGCCAGCTGGTCCTGCACCTGACCGAGTGGAACGGCTTCGACAACTACAAGGAGCAGCTGACCGACCCGGAGTTCTGGTCGGTCACCGGGCGCACCGTCGTCTTCACCCTGGTCAACGTGGTGCTGATCATGGTCGGCGGCACCCTGATCGGCCTGCTGCTCAACCACCTCGGCAAGAAGATGCGCCTGGTGCTGTCGATCGGGCTGCTGATGGCCTGGGCCATGCCGGTGGTCGCCGCGACCACCGTCTACAGCTGGCTGTTCGACCAGCAGTGGGGTGTCGTCAACTGGGTCCTGGACCAGCTGGGTTGGCACTCGATGGCCGACTACAACTGGATGAGCGACCAGTACTCGACCTTCTTCGTCGTCATCCTGCTGATCGTCTGGCAGTCGGTGCCGTTCGTGGCGTTCAACATGTACGCCGGCCTGACCACCATCCCCAGGGAGCTCTACGAGGCCGCCCGGATGGACGGCGCCGGCTCCTTCAAGATCTTCGGCTCGGTGATCTTCCCCAGCCTGAAGCCGTTCTTCCTGGCCACGACCTTCCTGGAGATCATCTGGGTCTTCAAGGCCTTCACCCAGGTGTACGCGATCAACGCCGGCGGTCCCGAGAAGCTGACCCGCACCCTGCCCGTGCACGCCTTCCTCGAAGGCTCGTCCGGCCAGCACTACGGCGTCGGCTCCGCGATCGCGGTGCTCACCATCCTGATGCTGGGCGCGCTGATGGCGTACTACTTCCGCATCATGATCAAGCAGGAGGACGAGCTGTGAGGCGCTCTCTCTTCGGACGTACCTGGCCGAACGTGATCGCGGTCGTCCTCTTCGTCTTCTTCATCTTCCCCGTCTACTGGATGGTCGCGACTGCCTTCAAGCAGAACAACGACATCATCAGCAAGACGCCGGTCTTCATCCCGTTCAACGGCACCTTCGAGCACTTCACCACCGCGGTGAACGCGCCGAACTTCTGGACGTACGTCACCAACAGCCTCATCGCCACCGTCGGTGCGGTGCTGGCCTCGCTGGTGATCGCGACCCTGGCGGCCTTCGCCATCGCCCGGATGAAGTTCCGCGGCCGCAAGTCCTTCGTGCTGGTCGTCATGATCGCGCAGATGGCGCCGTGGGAGGTCATGACCATCGCGGTCTACATCATCTCCCGCGACAACGGCATGCTGAACAGCCTGGTGCCGCTGACCTTCTTCTACATGATGATGGTCCTGCCCTTCACCATCTGGACGCTGCGCAGCTTCATCGCCGCCGTGCCGAAGGAGCTGGAGGAGTCGGCCATGGTGGACGGCTGCACCCGCACCCAGGCCTTCGTGAAGGTGATCTTCCCGCTGCTGGCCCCCGGTCTGATGTCGACCTCGCTGTTCGGCTTCATCACCGCGTGGAACGAGTTCCCGCTCGTCCTGATCCTCAACAAGGAGGAGGGCAAGACCCTCCCGCTCTGGCTGTCCTCCTTCAAGACCGCCTTCGGCAACGACTGGGGCGCCACCATGGCGGCGTCCACGATGTTCGCCATCCCCGTGCTGATCCTGTTCGTCTTCCTGCAGCGCAAGGCGGTCGGTGGACTGACCGACGGCGCCGTGAAGGGCTGAGTCATCGTGAGCATCCTCGTTCCCACCGTGCCGGACAGCGACCAGCTGCACCGCGACGCCCTGACCGTCCTGCAGCCCGGCTTCGTCGGCACCAAGGTGCCGCAGTGGCTGCGCCGCCACCTCGCCGCCGGGCTCGGCTCGGTCGCGCTGTTCGACCGCAACGTGGTCGACCTCGACCAGCTCGCCACGCTCACCAGGGCGCTGCGCGAGGAGAACCCCGACCTCCTGATCGCGATCGACGAGGAGAGCGGGGACGTCACCCGGCTGGAGGCGGGCTCCGGCTCGTCCTGGCCCGGCAACCTCGCGCTCGGCGCGATCGACGACCCGGCGCTGACCCGGGACGTCGCCCGCGAGCTGGGCCGGGCGCTGGCCGCGGCCGGCGTCAACTACAACTGGGCGCCCACCGCGGACGTCAACTCCAACCCGCGCAACCCGGTGATCGGCGTCCGCTCCTTCGGCGCCGACCCGGAGCTGTGCGCCCGGCACACCGCCGCCTGGGTGGAGGGCCTGCAGTCGGCCGGCGTGGCCGCCTGCTCCAAGCACTTCCCCGGCCACGGCGACACCGCGGTCGACTCGCACCACGGCCTGCCGGTCATCGACGTCGACCTGGACGTGCTGCGGGCCCGCGACCTGATCCCGTTCCAGGCGGCGATCGCGGCCGGCACCAAGGCCGTGATGACCGCCCACATCATGATCCCGGCGCTCGACCCGAAGCTGCCGGCCACCCTCAGCCCCACCGTGCTGCGCGACCTGCTGCGCGCCGCCCCGGCCGACGGCGGCCTCGGCTACCAGGGCCTGATCGTCAGCGACGCGATCGAGATGGGCGCCATCGCCGACACCTTCGGGATGGGCGAGGGCACCGTACTGGCCCTGGCGGCCGGCGCGGACGCGATCTGCGTCGGCGGCGGGCTGGCCGACGAGGAGACCGTGCTGATGCTGCGCGACGCCATCGTGGCGGGCGTGCGGGCTGGCCGGCTCTCCGAGGAGCGGTTGGCGGACGCCGCCGACCGGGTCCGCGCGCTCGGCAGCTGGGGCCGGATCTCGGCCCAGGGCGAGCGGCCGGAGCCGGACCTCGCGGTCGGCCTGCGGGCCGCCCGCCGGGCGCTGAAGGTGGTCCGGGCGCCGGGCCACGAGCCGCTGCCGGTGTCCGAGCGCCCGTTCGTGGCCTCGTTCTCGGACGAGCCGAACATCGCCGTCGGCGACGTCACCCCGTGGGGCGTGGCCGGCATGCTGGCCGACCGCTTCCCCGGCACCCGCACCCGCGCGGTCTCGGCGGCCGAGGCCACCCCCGAGCTGCTGGACGCGCTGGTCGCCGGGCTGGTGGCCGCCGCCGAGGGGCGTCGCCTGGTGCTGGTGGTCCGCGACGCGCACCGGCACGCCTGGATGTCCGCCGCGCTGGGCCGCCTGGTGGCGGCCCGCCCGGACGCCGCGGTGGTCGAGATGGGGCTGCCGCAGTCCGAGCCGGTCGGCGCGCTCTACATCGCCACCCACGGCGCCGCCCGGGTCTGCGGGCTGGCGGCCGTGGAGGTGCTCACCGGGCAGCCGGGAGCGATCGGCTGAGCCGAGGGGGGAACGTCACCGGCGGTGTCCGGAGGGCGTTGGCCGACGGGCCCGTCATGCGCATGTCGCATGGCGGGCCCGTCCCGTTTTCCCCGCGTTGACCTGCGAGTTCACCATGTGACCGTGCTCCCTCAAGTGAGCCTTAAATTCACCTTAAGTTCGACTGAGGGTGATGGAACGGCAACGGTTGGCCACGGGGTACAACGGCTCTGCAACGGCCTTGGTGACGAGGGCTTTTGGCCGTTGACACCACCTTTGGTCTAGGCCAGAGTCCAGTCATCCGGTTCGAACTTCAACCTCACCGGATGTGGTACCGGCCCTCCCCGAAGCTCTTCGCCCCTGCCCGGACTCTCCGCTGCGGGCGCCATCACGCTGCCGGCGGGCAACACGGCTCTAGCACCCTCGGAGGATGGCGTGAAGAAGCGTCAGCTCATGTCGACGTTCGGAATCACAGCCCTGGCGGTCGGACTGACGGCCTGTTCCTCGGCCGGCACATCGTCGACGGACGGCAGGAGCCCCGCCGCCGATCCGAAGGCCGCGACCGGCACCGTCACCGTCTGGCTGATGGACGACGCCCAGAAGAACTGGCCCGACCTGGTGCAGCAGGTCAACGACCAGTTCGCCGCGAAGTACCCGAACGTCACCCTCAGGCTTTCGTACCAGGGCTGGGCCGACAAGGTGACCAAGCTCGACAAGGCCATCGCCGAGGGCGGCGCCCCCGACGTGGTCGAGCTGGGCAACACCGAGACCATGAAGTACGTGCTCTCCGGCGCGCTGGCTCCGGTCGACCGGACCAGCTTCGACAACTCCGACAGCTGGATCAAGGCGCTCGCCAACACCTGTACGTACCAGGACAAGCTCTGGTGCGTGCCCTACTACGCCGGCGCCCGGGTCGCCATCTACAACTCCGCCGGCTTCCAACAGGCCACCGGCAGCGCGGAGTTCCCCAAGACCGAAGCCGACCTGCTGACGGCCCTGGACAAGGTCGCCGACAAGAACAAGGCCGACAAGAGCTTCTCCCCGCTCTACCTGCCCGGCCCGTACTGGTACGCCGCGATGAGCTACGTGGCCGCGTACGGCGGCAGCATCGCCAAGTTCGACAGCTCCGGCAACTGGCACGGAACCCTGCACGACGCCAAGTCCCAGCAGGGCGTCAGCCACTTCATCGACCTGGTCCGCAAGTACAACAAGGGCGACCTGGCGGTGAACGAGCAGAACCAGTTCGAGTCGATGGCCCGGGGGCACGCCGCGTCCTTCTACGGCAACGGCTACGAGGCGGCCAGCGTGACCGCGCCGGTCACCGGCGACCCGGGACTCAAGGACGCCGTCAAGGTGGCCACCATGCCCGGCCCGGACGGCAAGCCGCTGCCCACCTTCATCGGCGGCTCCGACCTCGCCGTCACCGCCAAGTCCGCGCAGGTCGCGCTGGCCACCGACTGGGTGCGGATGTTCACCGGCACCAAGTCCCAGCAGGCGCTGGCCGACAAGGACATCCTGCCGAACAACCTCACCCAGCTGAACCCGCTGAAGAGCAAGCCGAGCACCTCCGCCGCGGCCAACGCGGTGCCGGACGCCTGGTTCACCCCGCTGGCGCCCGGCTGGGGCGCGATCGAGAAGCAGAAGATCCTGCCCGACATGCTGAGCGCCATCCTCAAGGGCAAGTCGGTGGACCAGGCCACCAAGGAGGCCGACGCCGCGATCGACCAGCTGATCAACACCCCGTCCTGACCGTCCGTCCCGTCCCCGGGCGCCGCCGCCGAGCGCCCGGGGCGGGGCGGTTCGGGTGTGCCCGCCCGGGGCGCCCACCGTAGGATTGCGGCAGGAAACCACCGCAGCGAGTGTGCGGACTCGCCGCCGTAGAGGTCCCCGCCGGGCAACTGCCCGGTCGGGGTCGAACCATCTCATCGGAGGCACATCCTGATGTCCGACCCGCAGACTGTTTCCGTCCCCGGCCGGATCATGGCGGCGGAGATGGCCGAGCAGCCGGCCGTCCTCCAGCGCATCCTCGACGAGGGCGCTCCGAAGATCCGCGAGATCGCAGCCGAGATCGCCGCCCGCAACCCTCGCTTCGTCCTGCTGACCGCGCGCGGCACGTCCGACAACGCGGCGCTGTACGCCAAGTACCTGATCGAGATCCTGCTCGGCAAGCCCGCCGGCCTGACCTCGATGTCCACCACCACCGCCTACGGCGCCAAGCCGGACCTCACCGACGTGCTGGTGATCACCGTCAGCCAGTCCGGCGGCTCGCCGGACCTGGTGGCCTCCACCAAGGCCGCCCGCGAGGCCGGTGCCATCACCCTCGCCGTCACCAACAACGCGGCCTCGCCGCTGGCCGAGGTCTCCGAGTACCACATCGACGTGCTGGCCGGCCCGGAGAAGGCGCTGCCCGCCACCAAGACCTACACCGCCGAGCTGCTGGCGCTCTACCTACTGGTCGAGGGCCTGCGGGGCGGCGACGGGTCGGCGGCCAAGGAGCTGCCGGGCCTGGCCGCCGGCGTCCTGTCCCGTCATGCCGAGGTGAAGGCGCTGGCCGAGCGCTACCGCTTCGCCCAGCGCCTGGTCATCACCTCGCGCGGCTACGGCTACCCGACCGCCCGCGAGGCGGCGCTGAAGCTCATGGAGACCACCTACATCCCGGCCTCCCCGTTCTCCGGCGCCGACCTGCTGCACGGCCCGCTGGCCATGGTGGACAACGTCTCGCCGGTCATCGCGATCGTCCCGGACGGCAAGGGCGGCGAGGCCCTGCAGCCGGTGCTGGACCGCCTGCGCGGTCGCGGCGCGGACCTGGTCGTGGTCGGCCAGCAGCCGCAGGTGAACGCCGCCTCGGCCGGCTTCGCGCTGCCGGCCGGCGTGCCCGAGGAGGTCCAGCCGATCCTGGAGATCCTGCCGCTGCAGCTGCTGGCCTACGAGGTCACCATCGCCCGCGGTCAGGACCCGGACGCCCCGCGCGCCCTGGCCAAGGTCACCGAGACGCACTGACGTACGGCGCCACGAGCCGGGCCCCCGTCCACAGCCTGTGGACGGGGGCCCGACTCGTTGAGCGGCGGAACATGGCTTCGGTGGGGGAGCCCCGTGGTGCTTCGTGGTGCTTCCCGGCCGCGAACGGAACCGGCCCCGGAAAGCACTACGGGCCACGGCGCCGACACGGGACCCTCAACCCATGCGGCACCGTAGCCCGGAGCTGTCGTCGGGCACCGGAGTCGAGCGAGAACTGTGCGGGGTCCTCGTTCGGCGGCGTCCGACCGAGGAAAGGCCTCGCGCGGTCAGGGCAGTTGCGCGGTGGGCCTCTCCTTGGTGCCCTTTCATTGTGGACTAGACCAATCTGGGTTGTCCAGGCCGCTCCAAAAATTGGTCTGGACAACTTCGCCCGCACGGTCCCGTCGCAGGCCCGGAGCATGATCCGCCCGCCGGTCCGCCGCGCCCCGCGCGGACCGGCGGCGCTACCCTCGCCATGTGCCCTCGTTGAACGAACTCGTCCGCCGCCACACCACCCTCACCGGGGCCGACGTGGAATGGCTCCACATGCTGGTCTCGGAGTGGCAGCTCCTCTCCGACCTCTCCTTCGCCGACCTCGTCCTGTGGATCCCCACCTGGGACGGCATCCGCTACGTCTCGGTGGCGCAGATGCGGCCCAACACCGGCCCCACCTCCTACCAGGACGACATGGTCGGCCACCTCGTCCCGCGCGGGCGCCGCCCGCTGCTGGACGCCGCCTTCGACGAGGGGCGGATCGTGCGCGAGGGCGACCCGGAGTGGCGTGAGGAGGTGCCCGTCCGGGTCGAGTCCATCCCGGTCCGGCGCGAGGGCAAGGTGCTCGGGGTGATCGCCCGCAACACCAACCTGCTGACCGTCCGCACCCCCAGCCGGCTGGAGCTCACCTACCTGCAGAGCGCCTCCGACCTGGCCCAGATGATCGCCGCCGGCAGCTTCCCGTTCCCCGGCGTCGAGCAGATCGACATGGACGCCGCCCCCCGGGTCGGCGACGGCCTGATCCGGCTCGACGCGGACGGCATCGTCACCTACGCCAGCCCCAACGCGCTCTCCGCCTACCACCGCCTCGGCCTCACCACCGACCTGGTCGGCAGCCACCTCGGCCGCGCCACCGCCGACCTCGTCCCGCCCTCCCGGGCGGCCGTGCACGAGGCGCTGGTGAAGCTGGCGAGCGGCTGGGCGCCGCGGCAGACCGAGGTCGAGGTCCAGGGGGGAGTGGTGACCCTGCGGGCGATCCCGCTCAAGCCCAAGGGCACGCTGACCGGTTCGCTGGTGCTCTGCCGGGACGTTACCGAGCTGCGCCGCCGCGACCGCGAGCTGATGACCAAGGACGCCACCATCCGGGAGATCCACCACCGGGTGAAGAACAACCTGCAGACCGTCGCGGCGCTGCTGCGGCTGCAGTCCCGCCGGATGGAGTCGGAGGCCGGCCGGGCCGCGCTGGACGAGGCGGTGCGCCGGGTCGGCTCGATCGCGATCGTGCACGAGACGCTCTCCCAGGCGCTGGACGAGCAGGTGGCCTTCGACGAGATCGCCGACCGGGTGCTGGCGATGGTGATGGAGCTGTCCCAGGACGGTCGGGTGGCGACCCGCCGCAGCGGCAGCTTCGGCATCCTGTCCGCCGAGGTCGCCACCCCGCTGTCGATGGTGCTGACCGAGCTGCTGCAGAACGCCCTGGAGCACGCCTTCGGCCCGACCGCCTCCGGGAACCTGGAGGTCAGCGCGCTGCGCGGGCGGGCGCCGGCGACCGGGATGGGCTGGTCGGACAGCTGGAACGGCGGCGCCCGCCCGGAGGAGTACCTGCTGATCACGGTGCAGGACGACGGCCGCGGCATGCCCGAGGGGTTCGACCCGCAGACGGCGGGCAACCTCGGCCTGCAGATCGTCCGCACGCTGGCCACCGGGGAGTTGGGCGGCACCTTCGACATGGTGGCCGGCCCGGACGGCGGCACCAAGGTGATCCTGGAGATCCCGGTCCGCTGACGCCGACGGCTCTGCGGACCGGTGCACCGGTGCGGATCGGTGCATCGAGGAGCGCGGTGGGGGCGTGCGCGCGGCGAAGGCGCCGGGCGCCCGCCGTGCGAGCCCCGCGCACGGCCGGTCCGCTGGGGCGCGGACACAAAAACGAGGCCCTGTCGACCGGGGGGGGTGGGTCGACAGGGCCTCTCAACCCGTTCCGGCCGTCGGGGGGAGTCGGCCGGAACGGGGGCTCTAGGTGGTGCGACACCTCGCCGGTGCGTTGCACACGGTGAGCGCCACAGCTCCACAATATTGCTCTAAGTGAACAGTATCAAGTGGCTGGACGGTCCGGTGTCGCGGGACCTCGCCAGGCAAGGCCCTTTGTGCGGAAGGCTTCACCAGGAAGTGCAGGGAAGCCTTTGATCATGTGTTGATCGGTGCTGCGGTTACTGCTGGTACTACGGCGTGTGATCAGGCGGTGCGGGCGCGGTTGCGGGCGGCACGGCGCTTCATCGCGCGACGCTCGTCCTCGCTCATGCCGCCCCAGACGCCGGCGTCCTGGCCGGTCTCGAGAGCCCACTGCAGGCACTGCTCCATGACCGGACAGCGGCGGCACACGGCCTTGGCTTCCTCGATCTGCAGCAGAGCAGGACCGGTGTTCCCGATCGGGAAGAACAGCTCCGGGTCCTCTTCGCGGCAGACAGCGCGGTGGCGCCAGTCCATGGTCGTCCAACTCCTCCTGCCGGCGGGGGTCACCCGATCGGCATAATCGATGGCTTGTGAATGTGAACGCTTTCACGAATCCCGCAACAGCAAAAGAGACCAAAGGCCCACCGGGCCCGGGTGGTCTGTGCTGGGGAGGGATTCGGCAATTCGAGGGACGCTCCGCGGTCGGCACCCGTCAGGATCTGAGGTTGCCGTCGCTGCGATGTGTCCCGATCGCCATGTAGAGGTTCGCAAACCTCGGGCCCGGATACAACCCCCTTCAGGGAGGAATTTTTGATTCTTCGGTGTCGCCTAGCTCACAGCCAGTACTTCTATGGAGTGAAGGGGGCTTGTGCGTTCGAGAAGAAGGGTGAAACCCCCTTCCGGTCACACAATCACACGCAGTGCCCGCCGTACGCCTGTGAAACTGACGCGACTCCTGTCTCCAAGGTGATCCCCGTCAACCTGGAACGGGGCGGGTTCCTCTGAAACCAAGGTGAAGTGTCTGACGTCGTGATAGGTGACGACGTGCTTGCCGGACGGGCCGGCCGGCGGGGCGCCGTCGCTCGAAGGCGTGTGCGACCGCAGGATCTGACGGATCGTTCGAGCGGTGCCGAACGCCGTCATCCGAGTGATGCCGAAGACGTCGAGATCGGTGTCGAAGGAGGCGAGCGGCGAGGGGTACACCGGACGGTTGCCGAGGAACGTCCACGGCGAGGTGTTGCTGACTATGGTCAGCGCCAGGCCCGGCAGGTCCTGGTGGCCCGGCAGTTCCAGGGTCACCGGGCCGGAACGGCGTTGCTCACGCTGGGTGACGTAGTGCCGCAGCGCCTGCCCCACGTAGAGGGCGTGGGTGGACTTGCGCCCCGCCCGGCGCTGCTCCTCGACCCGGCCGACCACCCCGGCGTCGAAGCCGAGGCCGGCGGTGAAGGTGAACCAGCGGTCCGGCAGCCCCTCGGTCATCGCCTTGCCCAGGCCGACCGGCCGCTCGCGCCCGTGCTCCAGCGCGTCCAGCAGGGCGCCGGTGGCCTCCACCGGGTCGTTGGGCAGGCCGAGCGCACGGGCGAACACATTGGTCGAACCGCCCGGCACCACGGCCAGTCGCGGGACCTTCTCGCCCGGGCCGTGCGCCAGCAGCCCGTTCACCACCTCGTTGACGGTGCCGTCACCGCCGAGCGCGACCACCAGGTCGACCGTGCCGTCCTCGGAGGCCGCGCGGGCCAGGTCACGCGCGTGGCCCCGGTACTGCGTCTCGGCCACGTCCAACTTGAGGTCGCTGCGCAGCGCGTGGATCAGCACGTCCCTGGTGCGGCCACTGGTGGTGGTGGCGTTGTGGTTCACGACCAGGAGAGCGCGCATGGGGAAAGCCTACGGGTCGGTACGGACCAACCGGCGGCTACCCTGCTGGAGTGACCGCAGAATCCTCCGCACCCGTACCCACGGCGGCCCCGGCCCGCCCCCTGCCGCTGACCGTGGGCGCCGCCATCACCGCCCTGGAGGGCGCCGCGCTGGCCGTCGTCGGCGTCTGGGACATGGTGTCCGCGCTGTCCGGCCAGTCCAAGCAACTCGTCCTGAACGAGTTCGGCGGCGTGGTCATCGTGCTGCTCGGCGTGCTGCCGGTGCTGGCCGCCCGCGCGCTGCTCAAGGAGCGCCGTTGGGGCCGCAGCCCGGCCGTGCTCACCAACTCGATCTGCCTGCCGATCGGGTACTACATGCTGGAGAGCGGCGGTGTGATGGTCGGCGTCGGCGTGCTGGTCGGCCTGCTCGGGCTGGTGGGCATCGGCTCGCTGCTGAACCCGAAGTCGACGGCGGCCCTGTACGCTCCGCGCGAGGACTGAGCACACAGGGCCGCCGGGACCGGCCGCCGGTTCGGCGGCCGTCGGTCCTACTCCTCCACGAGGAGCTTCTCCCGCAGCTGGGCCAGGGTCCTGGCCAGCAGGCGGGACACGTGCATCTGGGAGATCCCCACCTCGGCGGCGATCTGCGACTGGGTCATGTTCCGGAAGAACCGCAGCACCAGGATCTTCTGCTCCCGGGGCGGCAGTTGGGCCAGCAGCGGCTTGAGCGACTCGCGGTACTCGACGCCCTCCAGCGCCTCGTCGGTGGCGCCCAGGGTGTCCGCCACGGCCGGCGACTCGTCGTCGCTGTCCGGCACGTCCAGGGACAGCGTGGAGTACGCGTTGGCGGACTCCAGGCCCTCCAGGACGTCCTCCTCGGAGATGCCCAGGTGCTCGGCGAGCTCGTGCACCGTGGGGGAGCGCCCGTGCCGCTGGGAGAGCTCGCTGGTCGCCGTGGTGAGCGACAGCCGCAGCTCCTGGAGCCGGCGCGGCACCCGGACCGCCCAGCCCTTGTCGCGGAAGTGCCGTTTGATCTCGCCGACGATGGTCGGCGTGGCGTAGGTGGAGAACTCGACCCCGCGCTCGTGGTCGAAGCGGTCCACCGACTTGATCAGGCCGATGGTGGCGACCTGGGTCAGGTCGTCCAGCGGCTCGCCCCGGTTGCGGAACCGCCGGGCCAGGTGCTCGACCAGCGGGATGTGCATCCGCACCAGCTGGTTGCGCAGCTCGACGCGCTCCGGGGAGCCCTCGGGCAGCACGGACAGCCGGACGAACAGCGCGCGGGCCGCCTCCCGGTCCGGGGCGCCCGAGCGGTGCGGGGCCTGGGTGGGCACCGCGCCGCGCAGGTCCCCGGTCCCGTCCGCCGGATCGGGCGGGGGCGGGGAGGCGGGCGACGGATCAGACGTCGGCTCGGTCGGGTGGCTCATCCGGTGGGCGTCCTTCGGGTGCGCTTCGTCGTTGGCGGCGAGGCCAGGGACGCTCGCCTGGGTCGGTACGGCAGGTCCCGCCGTCGCGAGGCCGGTACGGTCCAGATCACTCACGGCCATTCCCCCGTTCCGTTCCGGGAGCACCGGGGCCTCGGGGCCCCGGCATCGTCTCGTTGGTCGTACCGCGTGGGGGCGGTACCGGGCGCCGTCCGCCCGGCCCCGGATCGGGTGCCGGGCGGACGGCCCTTGTGCGGTGCTGCTGTTCGACGTCCCGCCTAGTGGGCGGAGGGGCCGCCGCGCTTCTTGTGCAGGCTGATCGACACGGTCTTGTCCTCGGCGACCGAGGAGTCGACCTCGCCGGCCAGTGCGGAGAGCACCGTCCAGGCGAAGGTGTCCCGTTCGGGCGCCTTGCCGTCGGTGGTCGGGGCGGCGACGGTCACCTTCAGCGAGTCGCCGACCAGCCGGAACTCGCAGGACAGGACGGAGCCGGGCACCGCCTGCTGGAGCAGGATGGCGCAGGCTTCGTCCACCGCGATCCGCAGGTCCTCGATCTCGTCGAGGGTGAAGTCGAGCCGCGCCGCCAGGCCGGCTGTCGCTGTTCGCAGGACCGAGAGGTAGGCCCCTGCCGCGGGCAGCCGGACCTCCACGAAGTCCTGCACTCCGGGCTCGCCGTTGATCTGGGACACCCTCACCTCCTGGGTGACGCGCTGTGCTTCCGGGCCGGTGGCCGCGGCACTGTCTGTTGCTTGGCTCAACTGCTTCGCCCCAACTGTCCAGAGGGGTGGTGCGGTACGTACCGGTCATACCCTTCGCAGGGCGACCGGACGCCGCGTATCCGCCTGAGACCTTACCGCTTCCCGCACGCCGGCCAGGGCTCGGGAGTCACTCATGGTAAGCCATCGCGACGCAGGGTGGCAGGGGTTCAAGGCGGTCCGTTCAGCGGCCGCCGGCGGCGGCGAGGGCCTCGCCGGTGAGCCGGTAGACGCTCCAACCGTCCATCGGCACCGCGCCGAGGGACTTGTAGAAGTTGATCGAGGGCACGTTCCAGTCAAGCACCGACCACTCCATCCGGGAGTAGCCGCGTTCGACGGCGATCCGCGCCAGTTCCAGCAGCAGCGCCTTGCCGTGGCCGCCGCCGCGGGCCTGCGGGCGGACGTACAGGTCCTCCAGGTAGATCCCGTGGGTGCCGCGCCAGGTCGAGAAGTTGAGGAACCAGATCGCGAAACCGACCGGTTCGCCCGTGGTGTCGTCCTCGGCGATCAGGCCGAACACCGCCGGGGCGGCTCCGAACAGGGCGTCGCGCAGCTGTTCCTCGGTGGCCACGGCCTCGTGCGGGGCCTTCTCGTAGTCCGCGAGCTCGCGGATCAGGGCGTGGATGACGGGAACGTCGGTCACGACGGCGGTGCGGATCATGCTGCGAGCCTACTGCGCGGGCCCCGTCCCGGCCCAGGACCGGACGGGGTCCGTTCGGCGATCCGCCTGCCCGGGCGGCGGACCGGTCAGCGGGCGGGGACGGTGCCCAGGTAGGCGGCCAGCGCGGAGATCGCGGCCGGGTTGCGCGGGCTCTCCACCAGGTCGACGTAGTCCAGCACGAAGATCCGGTCGTTCCTGATCGCGGAGACGCCGGCCAGCGGCGGGAAGGACGTGAGGAAGTTCCGCTTGGCCTCGGCGCCGGTCTCGCCGTAGTCGTTGATCACGATCACCTCGGGGTCGCGCTGGACGACGCTCTCCCAGCCGGTGGTGACCCAGGAGTCCGCCAGATCGCCCATGACGTTGGTGCCGCCGGCCTTGGTGATGATCTCGTCGGCCGCGGCGAACCTGCCCGCGGTGTACGGCTTGTCCTGCCCGCTGTCGTACAGGAACACGGAGGGCCGGCGCCCGGGCTGCGGGACGGCGGCGACCTGCGCCTTGAAGTCGGCGATCAGCTTGTCGGCCCGGTCCCGGACGTCGAAGACCTCGCCGAGGTTGGCCAGGTCGGTGTAGAGCGCGTCCAGCGGGGACATCACGCCGCGCTCGGTGCCCTTGCCGCTGCGGCAGGACTCGCTGAGCACGTACGAGGCGATGCCGAGGTCCTTGAGCGCCTGCGGGGTGAAGCCGCTGCCCTCGTCGAAGCCGTAGTGCCAGCCGGCGAAGACCAGGTCGGCCTTGGCGCCCAGCACGATCTCCTTGGTGATCTGCTTCCTGGAGAGCCAACCGGTCTGCCGGTAGCCGTCCTTCCAGGCGACCTGGTCGACCTTGCCCTTGTCGTCGGGCATCACGTAGCCGGCCATCCGGTCGGCGAGGCCGAGGGCGAGCATCAGCTCGGTGATGCCGACGTCGTTGGTCACCGTCCGGGCGGGCTTCTGCGGGAAGGTGAGCTTGGTGCCGCAGTTCTCCACGGTCACCGGGTAGTGGGCGGAGGCGGCGGTGGAGTCGGCGCTCGGGGCGATCTCGGCGCCGCAGGCGGTGAGTCCGAGGGCGAGCAGGGCGGTGGCGGCAACGGCCTTGGTGCGCACGGGCCTTCTTTCGAGGTCGAACAGCTTTCGGGGTCGATCGGTCTGCGGGGTCGATCAGTCTTCGGGGGTGGGCCGGATCCGGTCGAAGAGGAGTTGGACGGCGCCGGTCACCGGGTGCCGCACGGGGGTGGCCCGGACGCCGAACACCTCGGCCAGCAGGTCGGTGCGGAGCACCTCGGCGGGCGGCCCCGAGGCGACGATCCGGCCGGCCCGCAGCACGTACAGCAGGTCGCAGTGGCCGGCCGCCAGGTTGAGGTCGTGCAGCGCGGTGAGCACCGTCGGACCGGCCTGCCGGACCAGCGCCAGGACGTCCAACTGGTGGGCGATGTCCAGGTGGTTGGTGGGCTCGTCCAGCACCAGCAGCCGGGGTTCCTGGACCAGTGCGCGGGCGATCAGCACCCGCTGCTTCTCGCCGCCGGACAGGCTCAGGAAGCCCCGCCCGGCCAGGTGTTCGGCGCCGACCCTGCGCAGCGCCCCCGCGCAGCGCGCGTGGTCGCCCGCGCCCGGGCCGCCCAGCCCGCGCCGGTGCGGCAGCCGGCCCATGGCGACCACCTCGGCGACCGTGAAGTCGAACTCGGCGGAGTGTTCCTGGGGCAGCGCGGCCACCCGTCGGGCGGCCTCGCGCGCGGTGAGCGCGTGCAGGTCGTCGCCGTCCAGCCGGACGGCCCCGGTGGCGGGCCGCAGCGCCCGGTAGACGCAGCGCAGCAGGGTCGACTTGCCGCTGCCGTTCGGCCCGACCAGCCCGACCACCTGCCCGGCGGCGGCGTCCAGGGCGACGTCGTGGACCAGCCGGGCGCCGGCCAGTTCGACCGAGACGGAGTCCAGGGTGAGGTCCATCAGCGGCCTCCGAAGGAGTAGCCGCGCCGGCGCATCAGCAGCAGGAAGCAGGGCACCCCGAGGACCGCGGTGACCACCCCGACCGGCAGTTCGGCGGGCGCCAGCAGGGTGCGCGAGACGATGTCCACCCAGACCAGCAGCAGCGCCCCGGCGAGCGGCGCGACCAGCAGCACCCGGCGGTGTCCGGCGCCGACCAGCATCCGGGCCACGTGCGGCACCATCAGCCCGACGAAGCCGATCGCCCCGCTGACGGCGACCACCGTGCCGGTGACGGCGGCGGTCACCACGAACAGCTCGCGGCGCAGCCGGTCCGGGTCCACGCCGAGCGAGGCGGCCGTCTCGTCGCCCATGGCGAGCGCGTCCAGCCGGCCGGCCGCGCAGGCCAGGTACGCCAGGCCGGCCAGCACGGTGGCGGCGGCGATCGGCACCGAGCCCCAGGTGGCGCCGCCGAGGCTGCCGAGCAGCCACATCATGGCGTCCCGGGCGGCCTCGCCGCGGGCGGCCGCGAAGACCATCAGCGCGGTGAGCGCGGAGAAGCCGTAGGAGAGCGCGGTGCCGGTGAGCACCAGCCGCAGCGGGGTGAGCCCGTAGGCGGTCCGCGCCGCGAGGTAGACCAGCACCATGGCGAGCAGCGCGGAGCCGAACGCGGAGACCGAGATGGCCCACACCCCGAGCGAGGCGAAGGCGCCGAGCAGCAGGACGGCGTTGGCGCCGACGGCCGCGCCGGAGGAGACGCCGAGCACGAAGGGATCGGCCAGCGCGTTGCGCACCAGGGCCTGTACGGCGACCCCGGTGGCGGCCAGCCCGGCGCCGACCACGGCGGCCAGCACGGTGCGCGGCAGCCGGATCTCCCAGACGATCGCGTAGGCAGCGGCCTCGCCCGCCTCCAGCCGTCCGCCCGTCAGTCCGGCGGCCAGCAGCCGCAGGGCGCGGGGCAGGCCGATCCCGGCGGCGCCCAGGGCGACCCCGCAGACCAGTGAGAGCAGCAGGGCGGCGGCCAGGCCGACGGCGAGGGGTGCGGCGGGTATGCGACGGGCGGGTGGGCTCACCGCGCCGCCGCCCACGGGTGCGGTGCTCACGCGCACCTCCGGGTGGTTCTCTCGCTCCGCTCGTCCACGGGTGCGCCTTGCCTCGGGCCGCGGGTGTGCGGGGGCGGGCGCCGGACGGGCGCGGGCCCGGGCGCCATCCCCTCGCAGTCCACGGCGAGTTGTCGGGAGGTCGGCGGCCGAGGGCGATCGGGCTGGCACGGCCGACGGGCCGCGCTCACCGTTGCGGGTCAGCGCCGGATTCACACCGGACTTCCCCCTCGGACGCCCTGGCAGCATAACAGCCACTCAGGCCAGGCAACCCTTACCGGGGCCGGGATCGGGCGTGGACGCACGACCGCCCCCGTCCGGCGCTGCGGACGGGGGCGGTCGGGTGGCGACGCGTCAGGCTCAGGCCTGCTTGGTCTCCCAGAAGATCTTGTCGACCTCGGCGATCAGGTCCAGCAGGGCCTGGCCGGTGGCCGGGTCGGTGGACGCCTTGGCGGCCGAGGCGGCCTTCAGGGTGTCGTTGACCAGCTGGTGCAGCTGCGGGTACTTCTCGAAGTGCGGGGCCTTGAAGTAGTCGCTCCACAGCACCGAGATGTGGTGCTTGACGGCCTCGGCGCGCTGCTCCTTGATGATGATGGCGCGGGCGCGGAAGTGCGGGTCCTCGTTGGCCTGGTACTTCTCCTGGGTGGCCTTGACCGACTCGGCCTCGAGCCGCGCCTGCGCCGGGTCGTACACGCCGCAGGGCAGGTCGCAGTGGGCGTGGGCGGTGGCGCGCGGTGCAAACAGACGAGAGAACATGGGAGTCCTTCCTTAGATCGTCTTCCCGCGCCCGAGATTACCCTTCCGCCCCCGCCGTTTCGCGATCGGGCGGTGGGCCTAGGGCAAAAGGCGGACCCGCAACCGGGGTATTCCGGACATCGAACAGGGTGACGGTCCGTACGGCAGACTGGGACCGGGTGGTCCGGGAGGAGGAGTCGTGGCGCGGAGCACGGAACCGGAGGGCACGGAACCCCAGGGGCGGGGCCGGGGCGGCGGCGCGGTGCCGTTCGGGCTGGTCGACGTGGCGGGCCCGTCGATGGTCCCGACCCTGCGCGAGGGCGACCAGCTGCTGGTGCGCTACGGCGCGCCGATCCGGCCCGGCGCGGTGGTGCTCTTCCGGCACCCCTTCCAGCAGGACCTGCTGGTGGTGAAGCGGGCCGCCGAACGGCGCCCCCGGGGCTGGTGGCTGCTGTCCGACAACCGGCCGGTGGACAGCGACAGCCGCAGCTACGGCCCGGTGCCGGACGAACTGGTGCTCGGCCGGGTGCTGCTGCGGCTGCGCCCGCGCCCGGCCTGGCTGGCGCCGGGACGCCGGCTGGAGCGGCTGCTGCTGACCACCCGGCTGGCCCGGGTGCCGGGCCTGGCCCGCCGCCTGGGCGTCTGGGCGGAGGAGCTCTAAAGGCGCCGCTTACCCTGCGGCGCCGAGGGCCGCGGCCTCCGCCTCCTGGCGCTTGCGGGCCCGGTACGCGGCGACGTTGGCGCGGGTCGCGCAGCGGTCCGAGCAGTACCGGCGGGAGCGGTTGGTCGAGGTGTCCAGGTAGGCGTTGCGGCAGGGCGCGGCCTGGCAGATGCCGAGCCGGTCGGCGCCCAGCTCGGTCAGGTGGACGGCCAGGCCCATGCAGGCGACCGCGCTGAAGTGCGCGGTGGCGGTCGGGGAGTTGTCGGCCAGGTGCAGGTGCCAGCGCGGCCGGCCGGCGTCGTCCAGGAAGTCGTGCCCGGAGACCAGCGGGCTGACCGGGTACTCCATCAGCAGGCTGTTCAGCAGGTCGACGCCCCGGATCTCGTCGCCCTCGGCGGCGGCCTCGAAGACCCCGCGCAGCCTGGTGCGCACCGCCCGCAGCCGGGGCAGGTCGGATTCGTCGGCCTGTGCGGCGGCCCGTGAGGAGTCGGAGAACAGGGCGCGCACCGCGTCCACGGACGTCAGCGCGTCGGTGCCGCGCTCGGGCTCCTCGGTGTTCACCAGCCGAACGGCGAGATCGGCGTACGAGGCGAGCTCCACGGAGGTCCTTCCAGAAGGGTCGGTAACGGGCTGACTGCGTCCAGCCTATTACCTGGGTGGGGAAAACGTCGGCGCCCGGCAGGAGCAGCCTGCCGGGCGCCGACGGTACGGGCTCTACAGCACCTTGGAGAGGAACGCCCGGGTGCGCTCGTGCTGGGGGTCGGTGAGCACCTCGCGGGGGTTGCCGGACTCGACCACCACGCCACCGTCCATGAACACCAGCGCGTCGCCGACCTCGCGGGCGAAGCCCATCTCGTGGGTGACGACCACCATGGTCATGCCCTCCTCGGCGAGGCCGCGCATGACGTCCAGGACGTCGCCGACCAGCTCGGGGTCGAGCGCCGAGGTGGGCTCGTCGAAGAGCATCAGCTTGGGCTTCATGGCCAGCGCGCGGGCGATCGCGACGCGCTGCTGCTGGCCGCCGGAGAGCTGGGAGGGGTAGTTCCTCGCCTTGTCGGCGAGGCCGACCCGCTCCAGCAGGCTCATCGCCCGCTCCCGGGCGACGGCCTTGCTCTCGCCCTTGACCTGGACCGGGGCCTCCATGACGTTCTCGACGGCCGTCATGTGCGGGAACAGGTTGAAGCGCTGGAAGACCATGCCGATGTCGCGCCGCTTGACGGCGACCTCGCGGTCCTTGAGCTCGTGGAGCTTGTCGCCCTTCTGCTGGTAGCCGACCAGTTCGCCGTCCACCCAGAGGCGGCCGGCGTTGACCTTCTCCAGGTGGTTGATGCACCGCAGGAAGGTCGACTTGCCGGAGCCGGACGGGCCGATCAGGCAGAACACCTCGCCCTGTCGGACCTCCAGGTCGATGCCCTTCAGCACGTGGACGGCGCCGTAGGACTTGTGGACGTTCTCGGCACGGACCATCGGGTGGCCGGTGGCGGTGGCGTCGGCCGGGGTCTTGCTCAGATCGGTCATACGTGACCACCTCCCTCAAGCCCCGGGACGACGTCGGCGCCGGTCTTCGGGGTGGGCCTTCCGGCGAACAGGCCCCGCAGCCGCTGCAGCGGGGTGGGCGGGAGGGTCCGGTTGGAGCCGCGGGCGTAGTAGCGCTCGATGTAGTACTGGCCGATGGTCAGCACCGAGGTGAAGAACAGGTACCAGAGGCTGACCACGATCAGCAGCGGGATGTTCTGGTAGTTCCGAGAGTAGATGACCTGGCCGGCCCGGAAGATCTCCTCCAGGGAGATCACGCTGACCAGCGAGGTGGTCTTGAGCATCGAGATGGTCTCGTTGCCGGTCGGCGGGATGATCACCCGCATGGCCTGCGGCAGGACGATCCGCCGCATGGTCTGGAACCGGCTCATGCCCAGCGCGTGGGCGGCCTCGGTCTGCCCCTCGTCCACCGACTGGATGCCGCCGCGGACGATCTCCGCCATGTAGGCGGCCTCGTTGAGGCCGAGGCCCAGCAGGGCGGCGACGAAGGTCGGGATCAGGACGTTGGTGGACTCGGACCAGAACTCCGGTCCCCACGGGACGCCGATCGACAGCTTGGCCCAGATCAGGCCGAGGAAGTTCCAGAACACCAGCTGCACCAG
Source organism: Kitasatospora sp. MAA19 (assembly GCF_029894125.1). Classification (GTDB taxonomy): domain Bacteria; phylum Actinomycetota; class Actinomycetes; order Streptomycetales; family Streptomycetaceae; genus Kitasatospora. The sequence goes on along the minus strand of NZ_JARXYZ010000004.1, from coordinate 216,300 downwards.
CACCGGGGTCCCGCGGAAGATCCAGATGTAGAGCCAGGCGGTGCCGGAGAGCAGCGGGTTCGGGGACAGGCGCATGACGGCGAGGGCGATGCCGCCGACCACGCCCATCAGCATGGCGAGGACGGTCAGTTCCAGGGTGACGACCATGCCGTGCACGATGCTGTCGTGGAACAGGTACTGCCCGACGATGTCCCACTTGAAGGCGGGATTGGTGAAGAGGGCGCTCAGCAGCATCGCCGCGAGCAGGGCGATGACGACGGCGCCCGCCCAACGTCCGGGGTGGCGGACCGGGATGGCCTTGATGGTCTCAGGCCGTCCCTCCTCCGCCCGCCCCTTGTCCAGAGAGTTCACGGTGTGGCCTCGGGTGAGAGATGGAGCAGGGGGACGGTCAGCTCGCGGCGCCGTTGATGACCGACTTGTCGAGGGCGCCGGCGTCGACACCCCACTTGGTGAGGATCTGCTTGTAGGTGCCGTCGTCGATCAGCGACTGGACGGCGCCCTGGATCGCGGGGGTGAGCTTGGAGCCCTTGGCGACGGCGACGCCGTAGGGGGCCACGCCGTAGGTGGAGCCGAGCTTCTCCAGCTGGCCGCCGGACTGCTTGATCGCGTAGTCGACGACCTGGGAGTCGGCCATCAAGGCCTGGTCGCGGCCGGAGACGACGGCGTTGGTGACGTCCGTCTGGAGGTCGAACTTGTCGCCGTCGTTCGGGATGCCCGGCTTCCCGGCCTTGGCGCAGTCCGGGTTGCGGGTGTCCTTGATCTCGTCGGCCTGGGTGGTGCCGGTCTGGACGGCGACCTTCTTGCCGCAGAGGTCGTTGGGGTCGACCTTGTCGGGGTTGCCCTTCTTGACCGCGACGGCGCTGCCGGAGTTGAAGTAGGTCACCATGTCGACGATCTGCTCGCGCTCCTTGTTGTCCGTGAAGGACGACATGCCGAGCTGGAACTTGTTCGACTGGATGCCCGGGATGATCGCGGTGAAGCCGGAGTCCTGGACGTCGGCCTTCAGGCCGAGCTTGGCCGCGATGGCGTTGGCCAGGTCCACGTCCATGCCGATGACCTTGCCGCTGTCGTCCTTGAACTCGTCCGGCGCGTACGAGGCGTCCGAGCCGACCACGAGCTTGCCGGAGGACTTGACGTCGGCGGGGACGAGGGCGGCCAGCTTGTCGTCGGCCTTCACCTCGTTGACGGTCGCGGAGGCGTTGGGCGCGCCGCCGCCGTTGTCGCTCTTGCTGCTGCTGCAGCCGGTCAGGACAAGGGTCACGGAGGCGGCAACCGCGCCGGCTGCGAGGAGCCGGGTGCGCTGGGTACGGGCGGTCATGAGGGGGATCTCCTCCTGAGGGAGAGGTCGGGCGGAGCGCGCCGCGGGGGGCGGCACACCGGGGTACGGCGCTGTACGGGTGTATTTCGCTGTACGTCGTCGTACATGCAGGGCCGGGTGGTGCGGTGCCTGTGCGGGCGAACCGCGCAGGGTGGTGCGGGGTACTGCGTGCGCCACCCTCCGCCGAGGTGGACGTCGAGCGAACCGCCTCGACCAGGGGCCGGCTCGATCCGAGATGGGGGGAATCCTGCCATCTGAGGACGGTCAGATGGCCCTCATCCAGGTCAAAATCGGATAACGAGGGTTCTGGTTGTCCGCTATTCGGACTTATTCAGCGTCCCTGTCACTCCGTGCATAAGTATGCAGATCCCGCTGTCAGGTGGCCGGAGGCCCGCCGCCCGGCGCGACAGTGGAGCGCGGGTGGACGCGACATGGCGGACGGGCGATCCCGCCATCCCGCCCTGCCGGGCCCGGCGGCGGGTGTGTCAGAATTCGGTACCGGGTGACCCCCGAACGCTCGAACCAGACCGACGAGTCCCGACAGGCTCGGGGTGTCCGGGAACGGAAGTCATCACGTGGCTCCGTATCCGGGGCGCCGACTCCCCTTCGCGTCTGCGTTCACTCCTGCGGGTGCGCGTGCGCCATCGCCGTCGCCGCCGCCGGAGCCCGGCGCTTCCGACGCCGGGCCCCAGTGACGCGACAGCTCGGCGATGAACTGCACGTGACGAGGACGAAAAGGCATAGGTGCGATGCCTTTGTCCGTCCTACGCTCGGCCCGGAAGCACAACGCGGACAAACAAGACCCATAAACCCTCATCCGAGGGCGCCGCCCGACGGCAGCGCCCCGACCCAGCCCCCGGGTCCGCTTCGGCGTACCCGGTTTCCGGTTTCCGGACGGGTCGTCCTGCCCGTCGGTCGTGCACCCTCGCCAGATCAATGACGAAGAGGTCATCGTGGCAGCGGAGATCATGCACAGCAGCACCCAGGACACCGACGATCCGATCGACGCCGTCTTCGCGCTCCACCGCGGCGGCAAGATGGAGATCCGGGCGACCGTCCCGGTGCGCGACGCGGACGACCTGTCCCTCGCCTACACCCCGGGTGTCGCCCGCGTCTGCACGGCCATCGCCGAGCAGCCGGAGCTGGTCAACGACTACACCTGGAAGTCCAACACCGTCGCCGTGGTCACCGACGGCACCGCCGTGCTGGGCCTCGGCGACATCGGCCCGGAGGCCTCCCTGCCCGTGATGGAGGGCAAGGCCATCCTGTTCAAGCAGTTCGGCGGCGTGGACGCGGTGCCGATCGCGCTGGCCTGCACCGAGGTCGACGAGATCGTCGAGACCGTGGTCCGGCTGGCCCCCTCCTTCGGCGGCGTCAACCTGGAGGACATCTCCGCCCCCCGCTGCTTCGAGATCGAGCGCCGGCTCCAGGAGGCCGTGGACATCCCGGTCTTCCACGACGACCAGCACGGCACCGCGATCGTCACCACCGCCGCCCTGTGGAACGCGGCCGCGGTGACCGGCCGCGAGATCGGCTCGCTGCGGGCCGTCATCTCCGGCGCCGGCGCGGCCGGCATCGCCATCGCCAAGATGCTGGTGGCGGCGGGCATCGGCGACGTCGCGGTCTGCGACCGCAAGGGCGTGGTGTACGACGGCCGCGGCGACCTCACCGACGTCAAGGCCGAGATCGCCGAGCTGACCAACCGCACCGGCCTCAAGGGCTCGCTGGCCGAGGCGCTGGCCGGCGCCGACGTGTTCATCGGCGTCTCCGGCGGCACCGTGCCGGAGGAGGTCGTCGCGACCATGGCAGAGGGCGCGTTCATCTTCGCGATGGCCAACCCCACCCCGGAGATCCACCCCGAGGTCGCGCACAAGTACGCGGCGGTCGTCGCCACCGGGCGCAGCGACTTCCCGAACCAGATCAACAACGTGCTGGCCTTCCCCGGCATCTTCGCCGGCGCCCTGCAGGTGCGGGCCAGCCGGATCACCGAGGGCATGAAGCTGGCCGCCGCCAAGGCGCTGGCCGGCGTCGTCGCCGACGAGCTGACGCCGCAGAAGGTGATCCCGTCGCCGTTCGACGAGCGGGTCGCCCCGGCGGTCACCAAGGCCGTCGCCGAGGCGGCCCGGGCCGAGGGCGTGGCCCGGATCTGACGGTCCGAACCCCGCCGACGGCCGGGGCCGGGACACGCGTCACACCCACGCGTGGTTCCCGGCCCCGGCCGTCGCGGCTATCGTCCGCAGCATGTTTGCTGCCTACGCCGCACGTATCGACGCCGACGACCCGCTCAGCGGGCTGGAGTTGGGCGAACTCCCCGAGCCGCAGGCCCGTCCCGGGTGGAGCCTGGTCACGGTCAGGGCCGCCAGCCTCAACCACCACGACCTGTGGTCGCTGCGCGGGGTCGGCCTGCCCGCCGGGAAGCTGCCGATGATCCTCGGCTGCGACGCCGCGGGCGTCGACGAGCACGGCAACGAGGTGGTCGTCCACTCGGTGATCGGCCAGACCGGCCACGGGGTGGGCCCGGACGAGCCCCGCTCCATCCTGACCGAGCGCTACCAGGGCACCTTCGCCCAGCAGGTGGCCGTGCCCACCTGGAACCTGCTGCCCAAGCCCGCCGAGCTGAGTTTCGAACAGGCCGCCTGCCTGCCCACGGCCTGGCTGACGGCCTACCGGATGCTGTTCACCAACGCCGGGGTCAGGCCCGGTGACACCGTCCTGGTGCAGGGGGCGGGAGGCGGCGTGGCGACCGCGCTGATCGTCCTCGGCAAGGCCGCCGGGCTGCGGGTCTGGGTCACCGGCCGGGACGAGGCCAAGCGCCACCGGGCGGTCGAACTCGGCGCCGACGCCGCCTTCGAGAGCGGTGCCCGGCTGCCCGCCCGGGTGGACGCGGTGATGGAGACGGTCGGCGCCGCCACCTGGTCGCACTCGGTGAAGGCGCTGCGCCCGGGCGGCACCATCGTCATCTCCGGTGCCACCTCCGGCTCCAACCCGAGTGCCACCGAGCTGAACCGGATCTTCTTCCTGGAGCTCAAGGTGGTCGGCTCGACCATGGGCACCAAGGAGGAGCTGGCCGGGCTGCTCTCGCTCTGCGCGACCACCGGCGTCCGGCCGGTGATCGACTCGGTGCTGCCGCTGGCCGAGGCCCGGGACGGCTTCGCGCGGCTCGCCAAGGGCGACGTCTTCGGCAAGATCGTGCTGACCCCGTGAGGCGCTGACGTCGTGCGGTCCTGGCGTCGGACGGTCCTGACCTCGTGCGGTCCTGACGCGGACCGGCCCGGCACGCTCCGCGGAGCGTGCCGGGCCGGTGATGCGGTCCGGTGTTCAGCCGAGCAGGCGCTTCAGCCGCTCGCCGGCCGCGCCCAGCACCGAGCGGGCCTCGGCCAGCCCGTCGGCGCTCACGACGCCGTCCCGGGCCGCGTCGCGGACCTGGTCGCGGAAGCGGTCGAGCAGCCGCTCCAGCTCGCGGGCCGGGTCGCCGGCCGGGTCGGTCCGCGCCCACGGCGGCAGGTCGGCCGGGGCGGTCGGGGTGGTCGGCCCGTCCTTGTCCAGGTCGATCCGGGTGACGGTGACCTGCTCGGCCGGCTCGTCGGACGGCTGGCCCCAACGGGCCGCGTCGGCCAGCCCCGACAGGCCCTTGGTCAGCTCCGACAGTCCCTCGGCCAGGCCGGTCGGCCAGTCGCCCTTCGCGGCGTGCTCGCGCACCTGCTGCTCGACCCGGCGCTTGATCCGCAGCGCCTCCTGCTGCGCGGCCGTCCGTGAGGCCTTGGCCTGCTCGCGCAGCCGGCGGGCCTCCTCCTCGGCGGCCTTCGCCTTGGCCTTGGCCGCCTTCTCCTGCTCCCGGGCGCGCTTGGCCTGGTCCTTGGCCTGCCGCTTGAACTGGGCGAACTCCTCCTTGGCGCGCTGCCAGGACTCGTTGTCACCCCACGGGCCGGACCACGGGTCCCCGCCCTCGGCGCGGTCGGGCCGGGGGGCCTGCTTGGCGGCCTGCCACAGCTCCTCGCGCAGATCCTTGGCGCTGTCCCGGACGTCCTCGCGGATCGCCCCGGCCAACTGCGCCACGGAGTCGTGGATCTCCAGCTCCAGGTCGTCCAACTCGCCCCGGCGGGCTTCCAGTTCGGCGCGCCCGGCGTCGGTCAGCCGGTAGACCTTGCGGCCGCCCTCGGTGCTGTGGGTGACCAGGCCCTCCTGCTCCAGCTTCGCGAGCCGGGGGTAGACCGTCCCGGCGGAGGGCGCGTACAGGCCCTGGAAGCGCTCCTCCAGCAGGCGGATCACCTCGTAGCCGTGCCGCGGGGCCTCGTCGAGCAGCTTCAGCAGGTAGAGCCGGAGCCGGCCGTGGCCGAACACGGGCGTCATCTCAGGCCTCCTTGGTGAGGTCGGGCTTGCCGAGGCCGGCCGGGAGCTCCTTGACGACCACCGGCGCGTCGTCCTCGGGGTCGGGGCGGCGCAGCACGGTGATGCCGCCGGAGACGGTGGTCACGGAGAGGCTGCCCCGGCCGTCGCCGAGCTGGCCGGACAGGCGCTTGGCGCCCCAGCTGCCGCTCAGCTTGAGCCCCTCGAAGGTGCTGGAGATGTCGCCGCTGGTGGAGCCGGCCTCGACCTTGGCGTCGGTGACCGAGGGGATCCGGATCACGACCGGGCCGCTGACGGTGGCGACCTTGACGTCGGCCGGGCTGGAGACGTCGAGGTCCAGGGTGACCGCGCCGGTGACGGCGTTGGCCTGGACCCGGTCGGCGGTGCCGGCGACCACGGTGAGCTGCCCGGAGACGGTGTTCACCTTGAGCTGGCCGGCCACCGACTGGGCGTCCACGTCGCCGGTGACGGTGTTGGCGTCGGTGCGGCCGGTGAGCCCGACCAGGGTGGCGTCACCGCTGGCGCTCTGCACCGAGACGTGCCCGGTGATGCCGGAGACGGTGGCGTCGGCCGAGACGGTGCCGACCTTGACCTCGGCGTCGGCCGGGACGGTCAGGGTGATGCCGGCGACCCGCTTGCGCTTGAAGGAACCGAAGAAGCCCTTGACGGCGTCGACCGACTTGAGCCGGTCGCCGAACTCGCCCCAGCTGTTGATGTCCTTGTAGGTGATCGTCAGGACGCCGTCCACCAGGGTCACGTGCAGCGGCTCGCCCTGGAGCTCGGTGACCTCCAGGCGGGCCGGGCCCTCGGCCGCCACCACGTTCACCGTGCCGTCGATGATCCGCACGTGCAGCGCCCGGACCGCCTCGTCGATGGTGATCCTGTCGGGTCCTTCGACCGTCCACTGGCTCATCTCTGCCGCCTCCCGTTGCCGATCGCGATGTATCGCGTTCTCTGGTAAAGACGATATATCGCGTGCCGCGCAAGTCAAGCGTGCCCGCCCCGATCGCGGCCCCGAGTCGTCCCTGAACCGTCCCCGAGGCGCCCCCTACGGGGAGGCCGGGGCATGCGAGGGGCCCGGGAGGCAATCGCCTCCCGGGCCCCTCACCAGCGGTTCACCAGGTCACTCGTCGTCCTCGTCGTCGAGCCGCGCCAGCCAGGTGGCCAGCCGCTCGACCGGGATCTCGAAGTCCGGGTTGAGGTCGACGAACTCGCGCAGTCGCTCGGCCAGCCACTCGAAGGTGACCTCCTCGTCGCCGCGCCGGTTCTCCAGCTCCTCGATGCCGCGGTCGGTGAAGTACACGGTTCACTCCGGTCCGGTGGGGATTGACCTGGTCAGGATAGTCGGGGCGGTCAGCTGGCCCGCCAGGTGCTGACGGTGACCTTGGCGGCGCCGGTGGTCGGATCCGCCGCCTCGATCGCCGCGACGGCGACGTTGTGGGTGACCCGGTCGCGGACGCACAGCAGGCGGCCGGGCGCGACCCGGTTGTACGAGAGGTCGGTGTCCGGTCGGGAGTCGATCGCGGCGGCGCACTGCTCGGCGGTGACGGACGCCTCGGTGATCACCGCGAAGTCCGACCGGTCGTCCCCGGTGCTGGCGAAGGAGTTGGCCTTGCTGCCGCTGGCGTTGTTGGTCACCCCCAGGCCCCACTTCAGGTCGTTGGAGTGCGGCACCACGGTGCCTGCGTCCAGGTCGATCCGGTAGGCGTCGGAGGAGTAGTCGGCGCCGGGAATGGCCAGCGACTTCTTGTCCAGCATCGGGGTGTAGCCGGTCGGCCGGGCGGGGGCCGAGACGGAGCTCTGGGCGGACTTCGAGGGCGCGGCCGTCACCGGGGTGTCGGAGGCGGTGGCGCTCGGGCTGGGGATGGTCTGGGCGGGCGCGGGCGGCTTGGGCTGCCCGGTGGGCTGCTGCGAGGTCGTCGCGGCGGCGTCGCTCTTCCTGCCGTCGCCCAGCTTCTTCATCAGCACCACGCCGCCCGCCGTGCCGCCGATCGCCATCACCAGGGCGACGGTGAGTAGCACCTTCCAGGAGACCCCGCCCTTGCGCTTGGGCTCCGGCTCGGGCTCCGGGGTGCCGGTGACCACCGGGCCGGGCGGCGGGGTGTCGTAGGACGGCGGCTCCGGGTGGAGCCGCGCGGTCGGCGGGGCGGACAGCACCGGCGCGGTCGGCGTCTCGGTGGGCGGCTGCGGGGCGCCGTACGCGCCGAGCGGCGGCGGTACGAAGCCCGGCGGCGGCCCGGCGGGCGGCTGCGGCGGCCGGACGGGCGCGGTGGCCGGGTGGGTCGGCGCGGCGGCCGGCGGCGGGGGAGTGGCGGGGGCGGCCGGCAGCGGGGTGGGCGGAGTCTGCGGGAGGTTCGAGCGGCGGGTGATCTCGGTGTTGACCTGCCGCGGCAGCCAGTCGTCGCCGAACCGCAGCTGGCCGCCGACCTCCGGGTGGTTGCGGGCGATCCGGATGATCTCGGCGGGCAGGGGCCGGTCCTCCGGGGACTTCGCCAGGCAGCGCTCGACCAGCTCGCGCAGGTCCGCCGGGACGGCCGTCAGGTCGGGCTCCTCGTGCACCACCCGGTAGAGCACCGCGGTGTCCGGCCCGTCGCCGAACGGCGCGGTGCCGCCGGCCACGTACGCGGCCAGCGCGCCGAGCGCGAAGACGTCGGTGGCCGGGGTGACCGGGCGGCCCTGGGCCTGCTCGGGGGACATGAAGGCGGGGGAGCCGATCCGGTAGCCGGTGCCGGTCAGTGCGGTGGCGTCGGCGGCCCGGGCGATGCCGAAGTCGATCACCCGCGGGCCGTCCCCGGCGACCAGCACGTTGGCGGGCTTGAGGTCGCGGTGCACCACCTCGACGCTGTGGATCGCCTGCAGCGCCTCGGCGATGCCGCCGATCAGCAGCAGCACGGTGCGCACCGGCAGCGCGCCGTGCTCGCGCACCACCTGCTGCAGGGACGGGCCCGGGACGTACGCGGTGACCAGCCAGGGGGCGTCCGAGTCCAGACCACCGGAGTCGATCACCTGCGCGGTGTAGAGGCCGTGGATCCGCTGGGCGTTGCTGACCTCCTGGGCGAAGCGGCGGCGGAACTCGCCGTCCTCGGCGAACTCCGGGCGGACCACCTTGAGGGCGACCGGGCGCCCGCCCGGCGTGTACGACAGGTAGACCCGGCCCATGCCGCCGGCGCCGAGCCGGGCGAACAGCCGGTAGCCGCCGACCTCCCGGGGGTCGTCCGGGTGCAGCGGCTGGAAGACCGGTGGGAGCTGGCTGGCGTCCCGTGGCGTGTCGGCGGTCATGCGGTGTTCCCCCTGGGAGAGCGGTGCGGTCGTCCGACCAGGGCCGGGGCGCGATGACGGGCGCCGGGCGGCGATCTGGCGAGGCATAACCTATCGATCCGCCAGGTGACCGTGCAGGGCGGTGTCGGATTGGTTGCAGAGCCGCGACCTCGGCACGACGGCAGTGCGAAGCGCGAACGCCCGCGGCCCCCGTCCTCCCGGGTGGGAGGGGCGGGGGCCGCGGGCGTCGGTGCTTCAGCGCCTCGGGGCGTACGGCCTCAGAGCGAGTAGACCTCTTCGATCAGCGCCTGCTGCTCGGCGGCGTGCCGCTTGGCCGAGCCGACCGCCGGGGACGAGGCCGCCCCGCGGGCGACGCGGCGCAGCCGCGAGCCGTTGGCGCTGCGGCCGATGACGACCTGCAGGTGGTCGACCAGGTTCATCGCGATGAACGGCCAGGCGCCCTGGTTGGCCGGCTCCTCCTGCGCCCAGACGAACTGGACGTTCTCGCCGTAGCGGGCCAGCTCCTCCTGGAGCTCTGCCACCGGCAGCGGGTAGAGCCGCTCGACCCGGACGATCGCGGTGTCGGTGACGCCGCGCTCGGTGCGGGCCGCCGCCAGGTCGTAGTAGAACTTGCCGGCGGTGATGACGACCTTGCGCACCTGCGCCGGGTCGACGGTGTTGTCGCCGATGACCGGGCGGAACGAGCCGGACAGGAACTCCTCGGTCGCACTCGCCGCGGCCTTGAGACGCAGCATCGACTTCGGGGTGAAGACGACCAGCGGCTTGTGGTGCGGGTTGTGCGCCTGCCAGCGCAGCAGGTGGAAGTAGTTCGACGGCAGGGTCGGCATGGCGACCGTCATGTTGTTCTGCGCGCACAGCTGCAGGAAGCGCTCCGGGCGGGCGGACGAGTGGTCCGGGCCCTGGCCCTCGTAGCCGTGCGGCAGCAGCAGGGTGACGCCCGAGTGCTGGCCCCACTTCTGCTCGGCGGAGGCGATGTACTCGTCCACCACGGTCTGCGCGCCGTTGACGAAGTCGCCGAACTGCGCCTCCCACATGACCAGCGAGTTCGGGCGGGTCAGCGAGTAGCCGTACTCGAAGCCCATCGCCGCGTACTCCGACAGCAGGCTGTCGTAGACGGTGTAGCGGGCCTGGTCCTCGGTGAGGTACTGCAGCGGGGTGTAGTCCTCGCCGGTGTTGCGGTCGATCAGGACGGCGTGCCGCTGGCCGAAGGTGCCGCGGCGGCTGTCCTGGCCGGCCAGGCGGACCGGGTGGCCCTCCATGAGCAGCGAGCCGATGGCGAGGGTCTCGCCCGTCGCCCAGTCGATGGTGTTGTCCTCGACCGAGGCGGCGCGGCGCTGCAGCTGCGGCAGCAGGCGCGGGTGGACGGTGAGCCAGTCCGGCAGGTTGACCTGGGAGGCGGCGATCCGCTTGACCATCTCCTGGGAGATGCCGGTCTGGATGTTGACCGGGAAGTCGGCGACCGGCTTGCCGGCGGGGGCCACGGCCGGGGTCTGGGCGGCGTCGCGGACCTCGGCGAAGACCTTCTCCAGCTGGCCCTGGAAGTCCTGGAGCGCCTGCTCCGCCTCTTCCATGGTGATGTCGCCGCGACCGATCAGGCCCTCGGTGTACAGCTTGCGCACCGAGCGCTTCTTGTCGATCAGGTCGTACATCAGCGGCTGGGTGAACGACGGGTTGTCGGCCTCGTTGTGACCGCGGCGGCGGTAGCAGATGAGGTCGATCACGACGTCCTTGTGGAACGTCTGACGGAACTCGAAGGCGAGCCGCGCGACGCGGACCACGGCCTCCGGGTCGTCGCCGTTCACGTGGAAGATCGGGGCCTCGATCATGCGGGCCACGTCGGTGCAGTACATCGAGGAGCGCGAGGACGCCGGGGCCGCGGTGAAGCCGACCTGGTTGTTGACCACCAGGTGGATCGTGCCGCCGGTGCGGTAGCCGCGCAGCTGCGACATGTTCAGGGTCTCCGCGACGACGCCCTGGCCGGCGAAGGCCGCGTCGCCGTGGATCTGGATCGGCAGCACCGGGAAGGTGGTGCCGCCCTGGTCCAGGATGTCCTGCTTGGCGCGGGCGATGCCCTCGACGACCGGGTCGACCGTCTCCAGGTGGGAGGGGTTCGCGGCGAGCGAGACCTTGATGGTCTCGCCGTCCAGGCCGGTGAAGGTGCCCTCGGAGCCGAGGTGGTACTTCACGTCGCCGGAGCCGTGCATCGACTTCGGGTCGAGGTTGCCCTCGAACTCGCCGAAGATCTTGCCGTACGGCTTGCCGACGATGTTGGCCAGCACGTTGAGGCGGCCGCGGTGGGCCATGCCGATCACGGCCTCGTCGAGGCGGTGCTCGGCGGCGGCGTCGATGGTGGCGTCCAGCAGCGGGATGAGCGACTCGCCGCCCTCCAGCGAGAAGCGCTTCTGCCCGACGTACTTGGTCTGCAGGAAGGTCTCGAAGGCCTCGGCCGAGTTCAGCCGGCGCAGGATGCGCAGCTGCTCCTCGCGCTCCGGCTTGGAGTACGGCTTCTCCAGGCGCTCCTGCAGCCACCTGCGCTGCTTCGGGTCCTGGATGTGCATGTACTCGACGCCGACGGTGCGGCAGTAGGTGTTGCGCAGCAGGCCGAGGATGTCGCGGAGCTTCATCATCTTCTGGCCGCCGAAGCCGCCGACCGCGAACTCGCGCTCCAGGTCCCACAGGGTGAGGCCGTGGGTGGTGACGTCCAGGTCGGGGTGCTTGCGCTGCTTGTACTCCAGCGGGTCGGTGTCGGCCATCAGGTGGCCGCGCACGCGGTACGCGTGGATGAGCTCCATGACGCGGGCGGTCTTGTTGACCTCGTCGTCGTGGGTGGTGGCGACGTCGGTGGCCCAGCGGACCGGCTCGTACGGGATCCGCAGCGACTCGAAGATCTCGTCGTAGAAACCGCTCTCGCCGAGCAGCAGGCGGTGGATCTCGCGCAGGAACTCGCCGGACGCCGCGCCCTGGATGACGCGGTGGTCGTAGGTCGAGGTCAGCGTCATGATCTTGGAGACGCCCAGGCGGGACAGGGTCTCCGGGGCGGAGCCCTGGAACTCGGCCGGGTACTCCATGGCGCCGACGCCGACGATGGTGCCCTGGTTCTGCATCAGGCGCGGCACGGAGTGCACGGTGCCGATGCCGCCGGGGTTGGTCAGCGAGACCGTGACGCCGGTGAAGTCGTCCATGGTCAGCTTGTTGGCGCGGGCCCGGCGGACGATGTCCTCGTAGGCCTGCCAGAAGCCGAAGAAGTCGAGCGTCTCGGCCTTCTTGATGGCCGCGACGACGAGCTGGCGGTCGCCGTTCGGCTTGACCAGGTCGATGGCCAGGCCGAGGTTGACGTGCTCGGGCTTGACCAGGAAGGCCTTGCCGTCCTCCACCTTGTAGCTGTAGTTCATCCCCGGGGAGGCCTTGATGGCCTGGACCAGGGCGTAGCCGATCAGGTGGGTGAAGGAGACCTTGCCGCCGCGGGCGCGCTGCAGGTGGTTGTTGATGACGATGCGGTTGTCGATCAACAGCTTCGCGGGCACCGCGCGGACCGAGGTCGCGGTCGGCACCTCCAGCGAGGCGTCCATGTTGGTGGCGACGGCCTTCGCCGGGCCGCGCAGCTGGACCAGCTCGGGGCCGGCGGTCGCGGCCGGAGCGGCAGCGGCGGCCGGGGCGGCGGCCTTGGGGGCCGGGGGCGCGGCGGGAGCTGCGGCGAGCGGCGCGGGGGCCGGCGCCGGAGCGGCCGGTGCGGCGGGCGCGGGCGCGGCCGGAGCAGCAGCGGCGGGCGCGGGCGCGGCCGGAGCAGCAGCGGCGGGCGCGGGGGCAGCGGCAGGGGTCGGCGTGGGGCCGGCCTGGGTCGCGGCCTGGGTCACTGGAGTCACCTCGGTACCGGGCTTGTAGTCGGCGAAAAAGTCCCACCAGGCTCGGTCGACCGAGTTCGGGTCCTGGAGGTACTGCTGGTAGATCTCATCGACGAGCCACTCATTGGGGCCGAAGCCAGTGGAGCTTGCCGAGCTATTGGGGGTTTCAGGGGACTGTGGCGACACGGCGGCAACCGCCCTCTTCCGCTTCCTTTTGGGATGTTTGGACAGCGGGGATTAAGGCTACGCCCCTGACCAGTGATCGCGCAGTCCCCGGGGGTCCGGCGTCGCCCAGATCACAGTCCTGACCTGCAGATTGGCTGGAAACGTACGTTAGAAAGCCGTATCTGAGGGGAACTGATCGCGCCCGATCGCGTGACAAACCGGGATGAAAACGGACAAAGACCCGGCCGGATCGTCGAATGATCTTCGTATACGTCTGTGTCGGTTCTGTGACACAGCCCTCCCCGCATGCGGTTGGACGATCCGACCAGGGGGAGGGTCCGGCCCGGCCGTCCACGGCTCAGCGCTGCCCCGGCAGCCGGACCTCGATCCGGCAGCCGCGGGGCGACTCGGCGACCGCGATCCGGCCGCCGTGCAGGTCCACCGCCCAGCGGGCGATGGCCAGGCCGAGGCCGGTGCCGCCGTCCGAGCCGGGCCCCTGGGCGGTCGCGGTGCCGCTGCGGCTGAACCGCTCGAACACCCGGCCGCGGTCCGCCGGCGGGATGCCCGGGCCCTCGTCCTCGACCTCCAGCAGCAGGCCGCCGGGCCCGCCGTCGGGCCGCGCGCGGACCGTCACGGTGCCGTCGGGCGGGGAGTGCTTGCAGGCGTTGTCGACCAGGTTGGCGACCACCTGGTGGAGCCGTTCCGGGTCCGCCACCCCGGTCAGGCCGGTCGGGCTGACCTCCAGGGCCAGCCGGACGTCGCCGCGCCGGGAGAACGCCCCGCCGGCCGTCGCGCCGTCCACGGTGACCCCGCGCAGCACGCCGTCCAGGAACTCGCGCACCTCGAAGGGGCGGGCGTCCAGGTCGACCACGCCGTCGTCGATCTTGGAGAGGTCCAACAGGTGGGTGACCAGGCGGCCGAGCCGCTCGGTCTGCTCCAGCGCGGCCCCCAGGGTCGCCGGGTTGGGCTGGACGACGCCGTCCACCACGTTCTCCAGGACGGCGCGCAGTGCGGCGATGGGTGTGCGCAGCTCGTGCGAGACGTTGGCGACCAGCTCGCGGCGGTGCCGGTCGGCGGCCCCCAGGTCGGCGGCCATCTGGTTGAAGGCGGCCGCCAGCTCGCCGATCTCGTCGCGCGAGTTCACCTCGACCCGGCGGCTGTAGTCGCCGGAGGCCATCGCGCGGGCGGCGGCCGTCATCTCGCGCAGCGGGGCGGTCAGCCCGTGTGCGAGGAACTGCATGAAGAGCAGCGAGGCGATCATGGAGAAGACCATGATGATCCGGATCTGGGTCTCGGACCGGATCGCCACGACCACCATGCCGGTGGCCAGGAAGACGGAGACGATCACCAGCAGGGCGAGTTTGCCCTTGATCGAGCGGACCGGGTCGAGCGGCCGGATGTCGGCCCAGACCCGGCGGGCGGCGCGGGCGGCCAGCGTCTGCGACCGCGTGCCGCCGGTGTCCCCGTTGCGTTGCTGTGGAAAGGTCATCGGTCCCCTGTGATCCCCGCGTACGTCCCTCGCGTGGTGTGCGCGGCGGTTCGGGACACGGGCCCCCCGGAGGCCCGTCGCCCGAGGCGCGCGCTACGAGAGCGGAGCCTCCAGCGCGTACCCGACACCGTGGACGGTACGGATCCAGCTCGCCCCGATCTTGCGGCGCAGCGCCTTGACGTGGCTGTCCACGGTGCGGGTGCCGGACGCGTCCGTCCAGTCCCAGACCTCGGCCAGCAGCTGCTCGCGGGTCAGCACGGCGCGCGGTTGGGCGGCCAGGCAGGCGAGCAGGTCGAACTCGGTGGGCGTCAGGTGGACGTCGCCCGAGGCGAGCCGGACCCGGCGCTGCACGTGGTCGATCTCCAGCTCGCCGAAGCGCAGCGAGCCGAGCGCGGGCGTACGGGCCGCCTGCTGGGCGCGCTCGACGCGGCGCAGCAGCACGTTGACCCGGGCGGCCAGTTCGCGCATCGAGAACGGTTTGGTCATGTAGTCGTCCGCGCCCACGCCGAGGCCGACCAACAGGTCCGTCTCGTCGTCGCGCGCGGTCAGCATCAGCACCGGCACCGGGCGCTGGGCCTGGATCCGGCGGCACACCTCAAGGCCGTCGAAGCCGGGCAGCATGATGTCGAGGACCACCAGGTCCGGCTGCCAGGTGTGGAAGCCGTCGACCGCGCCCGGCCCGTCGTGGGCCACGGCGACCTTGAAGCCCTCCGCGCCCAACCGGGCCGCGATCGACTCCGCGATCGTCGGCTCGTCCTCCACCACCAGCACTCTGCGTTGGCTGCTCACCGTGCCGCCGCTGTTGTTGTTGTCCTGCTGAAGTTCTGTCACGGTCACGCCACCGCCCCCAGGGCTGCGGGCCGGCCACCTGTGGGGATGGCGGGGCTCCGCTCGTAGTCTTGTTCCGTCGTGGACTGTGCCGGGTCCGCCGTCCCGTCGCGCGCCCGGGTCGGTGGGCGGATTGTCGGCCGCCCACTTCTCCCGCGCACTTCGCAGCGTACGGACAGTGGATGCTTCCCGGCAGGTGGACCGGACATTTCCGGCCCGTGGACTGGCCGTCGGGCCGCCCGCGGACCCACTGCACGAGTGGGCACGGGCCGATACCTTACCCGGCGATTTTTCCCTGCGTAACGGTACGTATGCAGTCGAGTTGACGCCAAGTCGCCGGTCAGAGCCCCTGTCGGCGGGTTGATCGGAAGAAGGTCTGGACCAATAGCGGGAATCCGGCCGACCGGTTTCCCGATGGTCTTCACCGGCTTTTCTCAGGTGCCTCTCAGAACCTCGACGTAACGTGGTCACGACAACGCCCCGCCGGGTGGGATCCGCGGCGCGCGCCGGTACGTTGGGCACCTGGGTGAGGGGCCGGTGGCTGCGGGCGTGGAGCGGAGGCGGCATGGCTGGGGTGCGGCGAGGCGCCGGACACGTCGGGGCGCCGTCGGCGGGCCCGCCGTACGGGATGCTGCGCCACGGCCTGCGCACCGGCGTCGTCGAATGGCTGCTGGCGCGGGTGCCGACCCCCCGGCGCAACCCCTTCACCCTCGGCTATCTCGCGGTGGTGGGTGCCACCACGACTTTTGCCAAACTCGCCGATCCGGAACTCGTGCAGCGGCTGCAGGAGGCCTCCAGTTCCGACGGTCACAACCTCCTGCAGCATCCGCTGCGCGCGCTGCTGCTCAGCGGTTTCTGGGTGGCCGGCGAGGTGTGGATGCCGTACCTGTGGGGATTCGCCGTCACCCTCGCGCCGCTGGAGCGCCGGATCGGCTCGGCCCGGGCGGCGGCGGTCTTCGCGATCGGACACGTCACGGCCACCCTGCTGTCCCAGGGCGTGGTGATCGTCGCGGTGGAGACCGGACGGCTGGAGACCCGGGCGCTGGACTACCTGGACATCGGCGTCAGCTACGGCGTGCTCGCCTGCCTGGGCGCGGTGGCCGGACTGCTCCCCCGGCGCGGCCGGCTGGTGGCGCTCGGCGGCGCCGGGCTGCTGATCGCCGAGCAGATCCTCACCGATCGGGACGTGGTCACCGCCGTCGGGCACCCGGCCGCGGTGCTCACCGGGGTGGCGCTGTGGCGCTGGCTGCGCCGGACCCAGGCGCGTCGGCCGCGGCCGCGTCGTACCGGGGTGGAGGCCGCGGGCTCCGCGCCCGCACCGGGTGGCGCCCCGGTCCTGGACGCGCGCTGACCCCTTCGGGTGCTTTCCCCGGACGCTTTTGACGGCGCCGCCTGCCGCTCCCTCCCGTTCGCTCACGGCGAACAAGCCCGCGGGAACATCCGGCGGGCGCCAGGCCTTAGTCAGGTCGACTCAACTTCACTGACTGGGGAGAGATCATGGCATCGACGTCCACACCGCTCACCCTGCCCGTGCTGCCGCTCGACGACGAGGTCGTCCTGCCGGGCATGGTCGTTCCGCTGGACCTGAAGGACACCGAGGTGCGGGCCGCGGTCGAGGCCGCCCGCGCGGCGGCCACCGGCGCCGGCAAGCCGCAGGTCCTGCTGGTCCCGCGGGTGGACGGCTCGTACGCGGCGGTCGGCACCCTGGCCACCGTCGAGCAGGTCGGCCGACTGGCCGATGGGGAGCCGGCGGCGCTGGTGCGCGCCGTGCGCCGGGTCCGGATCGGGGTCGGCACCACCGGCCCCGGCGCCGCCCTGTGGGTGGAGACCACGCCGTTCCGGGAGTCCTCGGTGGACACCCCGGTGGCCGGCCGGGCCGCCGAGCTGGTCAAGGAGTACAAGGCGCTGTCCACCCAGTGGCTGCGCCGGCGCGGCGCCTGGCAGATCGTCGACCGGGTGGCCCAGATCGAGGGCGTCGGCGAGCTCGCCGACAACATCGGCTACGCGGCCTTCGTCACCGCCGAGCAGAAGCTCAAGGTGCTGCTGGAGGCCGACCAGGTCGCCCGCCTGGAGTACGCGCTGACCCTGCTGCGCGACCACCTCGCCGAGGAGGAGGTCAACGACACCATCCGCAAGGACGTCGAGGAGGGTGTGGCCAAGCAGCAGAAGGAGTTCCTGCTCCGCCGCCAGCTGGAGGCCGTCCGCAAGGAGCTGGCCGAGCTGAACGGCGACCCGGCCGACGAGGAGGGCGACTACCGCGCCCGGGTCGAGGCCGCGGAGCTGCCCGAGAAGGTCCGGGAGGCGGCGCTCAAGGAGGTCGACAAGCTGGAGCGGTCCTCCGACCAGTCGCCCGAGGGCTCCTGGATCCGCACCTGGCTGGACACCGTCCTGGAGCTGCCCTGGAACGAGCGCACCGAGGACGCGTACGACATCGCCGGCGCCCGCGCGGTGCTGGACGCCGACCACGCGGGCCTGGCGGACGTGAAGGACCGCATCGTCGAGTACCTCGCGGTGCGCAAGCGCCGGGCCGACCAGGGGCTCGGGCTGGTCGGCGGCCGCCGCGGGGGAGCGGTGCTGGCGCTGGTCGGCCCGCCCGGCGTCGGCAAGACCTCGCTCGGCGAGTCGGTGGCCCGCGCCATGGGCCGCGGCTTCGTCCGGGTCGCGCTCGGCGGCGTGCGGGACGAGGCCGAGATCCGCGGCCACCGGCGCACCTACGTCGGCGCGCAGCCCGGCCGGCTGGTGCGGGCGATCAAGGAGGCCGGCTCGATGAACCCGGTCGTCCTGCTCGACGAGATCGACAAGGTCGGCTCGGACTACCGGGGAGACCCGGCCGCCGCACTGCTGGAGGTGCTGGATCCGGCGCAGAACCACACCTTCCGGGACCACTACCTGGAGGTCGAGCTCGACCTCTCCGACGTCGTCTTCCTCGCCACCGCCAACGTGCTGGAGGCCATCCCCGAGCCGCTGCTCGACCGGATGGAGCTGGTCCGCCTCGACGGCTACACCGAGGACGAGAAGGTCGTCATCGCCCGCGACCACCTCCTCCCGCGCCAGCGGGAGAAGGCCGGGCTGGGCGGCGAGCAGGTCAGCGTCGACGAGGCGGCGCTGCGCCGGCTGGCCGGGGAGTACACCCGGGAGGCCGGAGTGCGGAACCTGGAGCGCTCGATCGCCCGGGTGCTGCGCAGGATCGCCGCCCAGGCCGAGCTCGGCGAGCGCGAACTGCCCGTCGCGATCGGCCCGGACGACCTGCGCGCCCTGATCGGGCGGCCCCACCACGCGCCGGAGGCCGCCCAGGAGCCGGCCGAGCGGCGCACCGCCGTCCCCGGCGTGGCCACCGGCCTCGCGGTCACCGGCGCCGGCGGCGACGTCCTCTACATCGAGGCCTCGCTCGCCGACGCCGAGACCGGCGGCACCGGACTCACCCTCACCGGGCAGTTGGGCGACGTGATGAAGGAGTCCGCGCACATCGCGCTCTCCTACCTGCGTTCGCGCGGCGCCGAACTGGAGCTGCCGGTCACCTCGCTGCGCGACCGCGGCGTGCACCTGCACGTCCCGGCCGGGGCCGTCCCCAAGGACGGGCCGAGCGCCGGCATCACCATGACCACGGCGCTGGCCTCGCTGCTGTCCGGCCGCCGGGTGCGCACCGACGTGGCGATGACGGGCGAGGTGTCGCTGACCGGGCGGGTACTGCCGATCGGCGGGGTGAAGCAGAAGCTGCTCGCCGCCGACCGGGCCGGCGTCACCACGGTGATCATCCCCAAGCGCAACGAGGCCGACCTGGACGACGTCCCGGCCGAGGTGCTGGAGCGGCTCACCGTCCACCCGGTGGCGGACGTGCGCGAGGTGCTGACGCTGGCCCTGGAGCCGGCCGAGGTCCTGGTCGCGGCGGCCTGACGGGCGCGCAAGGGGCCCTCCTGGCGGATCGACCGCCGGGCGGGCCCCTGCCCGTGCGCTCCACGGCCCCTCCGCGAACGGGCGGGCGGGTTCACCCGCGCAGCGACGGTGACGGGAGGGACGGCGGCACGCGTGCGAGACTGCGAAGATGCCGTCCCCCACGCAGCGTGCCCTGGCCCGGGTGCCGGCCCGGCTGTGCCCGTTCCTGCTCCGGCACCGCAGGCTGGTGAAGTTCCTGCTGGTCGGCGCGCTCTGCTTCACCCTCACCCTGGTGATCGACTTCGAGCTGAAGTTCACCGTGCTGGCGCACAAGCCGGTGGCCGCGCTGACCGTCGCCACCGTGATCGGGACGGGGGTCTCCTACGTGCTGAACCGGCGGTGGTCCTTCCGGGCCGCCGGCCGCCACCGGGAGGCGCTGCTGTTCTCCCTGGTCAGCGTGGTGGCGATCGCGGTGAACGACCTGCCGCTGGTGGTCTCCCGCTACGTCCTGGACCTGCGCGAGCCGTACGTCGGCCCGTTCGCCCAGGAGGCCGCGGACTTCCTCAGCGGGATGGTCGTCGGCACCTTCGTCGCCATGCTGTTCCGCTTCTGGGCGATGCAGCGCTGGGTCTTCACCTGTCCCGCCGAGCGCCCCCGCACCGTACTGCCCGCCGGGCCCGCCCTGGTGAGGACGCCGTCCCCGGAACCCGGTTACGCTGCACCCGAGATGCCACCAAACATGCCTTAGTACCAGCGGCGTGAGAGAGCGGCGCGAGCGAAGCGAGGTGGGCGCATGAACGTGATGCGTGAGCCGGACGGCCTCCGGCGCGGGCCCGCCAGCCAGCAGGGGATGCGCAGGGCCAACCTGGCCCTGGTGCTCGGGGTGATCGCGCGGGCCCCGCGCTCGCGGGCCGAGGTGGCCGCCGAGACCGGGCTGACCAGGGCCGCCGTCTCCTCGCTCGCCGAGCAGCTGATCGCCGACGCCCTGGTCGTCGAGGAGGGCCCGGCCGCGCCCAGCGGCAAGGTCGGCCGCCCCGGCACCGCGCTCGGGCTCAACCCGCTCGGGCCCGGCGGCCTCGGCGCCGAGATCGGCGTGGAGCACCTCGGCGCCTGCGTGGTCGACCTGCGCGGTGAGGTCCGGGCCTGGCTCCGCCGGGAGGTCAGCAACCGGGGCCGGCAGCCCGCCGCCGTCATGGCCGACCTCGCCGAACTGCTGCGCTCGGCCGTCGCCGAGTCGGGTCTGCGCCCGGCCGGGCTGACCCTGGCCGTCCCCGGACTGGTCGGCACCTCCGGCGGAGTGCTCCAGCGGGCGGCCAACCTGGGCTGGCAGGACGTCCCGCTGGCGGCCGAACTGCGCCCGGCCCTGCGCGCGGCCGGTGCGGCCGACCTGGCCGAGCTGCCGGTGGAGGCGGACAACGAGGCCAACCTGGGTGGCCTGGCCGAGCGGTGGCTGGACGACGGGCCGGAGGACTTCCTGTACGTCTCGGCGGAGGCCGGTGTCGGCGCGGCGATCGTCGTCGGCGGGCGGCTGTTGCGCGGGGCGCGCGGCTACGCGGGGGAGTTCGGCCATGTGCCGGTTCACCCGGACGGGCCCCGCTGCGCCTGCGGCGCGCACGGCTGCCTGGAGCAGTACGCGGGGGAGGCGGTGCTGCGGGCGGCCGGGTCGGCGAACGTGCGGGGCGACTGGGTGACGCTGCTCGCCGAGCGCGCCGAGGCCGGGGACGAACCGGCGCGGGCGGCCTTGGCCGGGGCCGGATCGGCGCTGGGCACCGCGGCCGCCGGGGCGGTCAACCTGCTGGACCCGGCCGAGGTGGTGCTGGGCGGCGGCTACGCGCGGCTGGCGCCCTGGCTGCTGCCGGCGATGCGGGCCGAGCTGGCCGCCCGGGTGACGGTACGGCCCTGGTCGGACGAGCGGCTGACGGTGTCCCGGCTCGGCCGGCGCGGACCGCTGCTGGGTGCCGCGGTGGGCGTGGTGCGCGCCGTCGTCGCCGACCCGGGCCGGCTGGCCGGCGGTTGAGCACCGACGGCGGACGTCCTCCGGCCGGAGCGGCCGGAGTGGCCGGAGCCGCCGAGCCGCCGGAACGCGACCGCGCCCCGGCCGAGGGCCGGGGCGCGGTCGTCCGGACCGGGAGGCTCAGGCCTCCTTGACCAGCTCGCGGCCGCCGGAGCGGGGGCCGCGCAGGACGGCCAGGAAGGTGACGGCGACGCCGGCCACCGCCCAGACCACCAGTACCACGATCGGCATCGCCAGGTTGGTGGAGCCGAAGTAGGCGATCGACCGGGCGGCGCTGGTGCCGGCGCCGTTCGGGATCACGGAGCCGATCGCCCGCCAGAAGGCCGGCATCATCGGCGGCGGGTAGACCCCGCCCGCGCTCGGGTTGCCCAGCACCACGAAGATCAGCACCGCGATGCCGATGCCGACGATGTCGAACAGGCACTGCAGGGCCATGGTGAACGCGCCGACCGTGAACACCACCAGGGTGCCGACCGCGGACAGGCCCGGGATCGAGCCGGGCAGCGCGTCCAGGACCGGCCCGGCGATCACCGTGCCGCCGATGCCGGCCGCGATCGAGTACAGGGCCAGCACGCCGAGCCGGATCACCGCGCGGTGGGCGTTGGCGGGCTTGGAGCCGGCGCTGATGCCGAGGATCGAGGCGACCAGGTAGCCGCCGACGCACCAGCCGATCACCAGGTAGAAGGCGGAGAGGCCGTTGGTGTCGCCCTTGGCGAGCGGCACGACGTCCTCGACCTTGACCGTGCGGCCCTGGGTCTGCTCCACCGCGGTAGTGATGGTCTCGGCGGCCTTGGCGGCGGACGGGCCGCGGGCGCCGCCGACCAGCAGGGTGTCCTGGTTGCCGGCCGGGTTCACGACCAGCGCGGCGTAGATCTTCTGGTCCTTGATCTGCTGGGTGGCGGTCTCGGCGTCCGGCGCGGTGACGGCCTTGACGGCGTCGTTCGGCGCCGAGTCCAGTGCCTGGACCAGCTTGGGGGCGACCTGCGGCGGGGCGACCACCGCGATCGACAGGTTGTGCGGGGTCGGGTGGTGCAGCGCCCCGACGTACGAGGTGATGAAGCCGAGTTGGAGCAGCAGTACGGCGACCACCAGCAGCGCCGCGCGCGGCGTGACCGCGCCCTTGAGTTCGGCGATGAAACCCTGCCCCGGGGCGGCCATCCACATCTCCTTGTGTATAGGGGGAAAACGGATACTTCATACCATGAACTAGTTGTCTTGTCTCACCTCGCGCGCCGGGTCCGGGCCCGTGCGGCTGCGGGATACTGGCGCGGTGAGTGACGAGAAAGCCCTGCTGGCGGTGGAGCACGAGGTCGCGCTGATGTTCCGGCGGGGCCGGGCCCGAGTGGCGGAGCTCTCACGCCGGGTGCACCCCGAGCTGGAGGGGATGGCGTACAGCCTGCTCGGCTACGTCGAGCAGGCCGGGCCGGTGCGGGTGACGGACGTCGGCGTGCACTTCGCGGTCGGCAAGGCGACGGTGAGCCGGCAGATCCGGGCGCTGGAGGAGCTGGGTCTGGTGGCCAGGGAGGCGGACCCGCAGGACGGCCGGGCCGCGCTGGTCTCGCTGACCGAGGACGGGCGACGGCGCTACCTGGCGGCCCGGGACGTCCGGATGCGGCGGGTGCGCGAGCTGCTGGGCAACTGGTCCCGGGGGGACGTCGACCGCTTCGCGGAGCTGCTGCACCGCTTCAACGACGTGATCGGGGAGCCTCCGGTGGAGTGACCGGCGGCGACGGGGTGAGCCCGGCGGGCCCGCGTGGTGCGGGATCCGGCCGGGCTTTACGTGGCCTTGAAGAAAGTTGCCTAAGTCAACCATTGGTCTTATGGTTGCCTAAGGCAACGAATTTTCGCCGCGCGCGGACAGCGTCCGCGCCGCCGCCCGCGTACCCCGCCCGCGTATCCCCGCACGCCTCGCCGAAGGACCCAGATGACCGTGACCACCGAGGCCGCGACCGGCACAGCCGCCGCCGTCGACGACCGACCGATGACCCACCGGCAGGTGATGGAGGCGCTGTCCGGCCTGCTGCTCGGCCTCTTCGTGGCCGTGCTCTCGTCGACCGTCGTCTCCAACGCCCTGCCGCACATCCTCACCGACCTGCACGGCGGCCAGTCCGCCTACACCTGGGTGATCACCGCGGCCCTGCTCACCCTGACCGCCTCCACCCCGATCTGGGGCAAGCTCTCCGACCTCGCCAGCAAGAAGCTGCTGCTGCAGATAGCCCTGGTGATCTACATCGCCACCTCGGCGCTGGCCGGCCTCTCCCAGAACACCGGTCAGCTGATCGCCTGCCGGGCTCTCCAGGGCATCGGTGCCGGCGGCGTCGTCGCGCTGGGCCAGATCTGCCTGGCCGCGATGGTCTCGCCGCGCGAGCGCGGCCGGTACAGCGGCTACTTCGGCGCGGTCTTCGCGCTGGCCACCATCGGCGGCCCGCTGATCGGCGGCGTCATCGTGGACACCTCCTGGCTGGGCTGGCGCTGGTGCTTCTACGTCGGCATCCCGTTCGCGATCGCCGCGATCCTGGTGATCCAGCGCACCCTCAAGCTGCCGGTGGTCAAGCGCAAGGCGAAGATCGACTACCTGGGCGCGCTGGTCATCACCGGTGCCGTCAGCCTGCTGATGATCTGGATCACGCTGGCCGGCAAGAACTACGACTGGCTGTCCTGGCAGACCGCCGCGATGGTCGGCGGCGGCCTGCTGCTGGGCGCGCTCGCCGTGGTGATCGAGCGTCGCGCCGCCGAGCCGATCATCCCGCCGGACCTCTTCAAGTACCGCACCGTCAGCCTGGCCGCGCTCGCCAGCGTGCTGGTCGGCGTCGGGATGTACGGCGCGACCACCTTCCTCAGCCAGTACTTCCAGCTGGCCCGCGACAAGTCCCCGACCATGGCCGGCCTGATGACCCTGCCGATGATCCTCGGCCTGGCGCTCTCCTCCACCGTGGCCGGCCGACTGATCACCAAGTACGGCAAGTGGAAGGCCTACCTGGTCTCCGGCACGGCGCTGCTCGCCATCGGTTTCGGCCTACTCGGCACCGTGCGCGCCGACACCGACTACACGCTGCTGTCCGTCTACATGGCGATCACCGGCATCGGCCTCGGCCTGACCATGCAGAACCTCGTCCTGGCGGTGCAGAACACCGTGCCGCGGCACGAACTCGGCGCGGCCAGCTCGGTGGTCACCTTCTTCCGCACCATGGGCGGCGCGATGGGCGTCTCCGCGCTCGGCGCGCTGATGAACAACAAGGTGACCCACTACCTGACGGAGAACCTCGCCGCCGCGCACATCCCGGCCGGCGGCGCGGTCGGCGGCGGGGGCATCCCGGACCTGCACAAGCTGCCGGCCCCGATCGTCCCGCTGGTGACGGACGCGTTCGGGCACGGCGTCGGCATGGTGTTCCTCTTCGCGGCGCCGTTCGCGCTGCTGGCCTTCATAACGGTGCTGTTCATCCGGGAGACCGCGCTGAAGACCAGCCAGCAGGGCTGACCGCCGGCGGGGATGCGCGAAGGGGCCGGGGAGTGTGGACCACACTCCCCGGCCCCTTCGGCGTCCCGGGCGGGAACCGTCGGACGCTACGGCGCGGCGATCAGCACCAGCCCGTAGACGACGGCCGCGGCGCAGAGGCCGAAGCAGACGTAGGCGCCGGCCAGGGCCAGTCGGCCGCCGCCCGCCGCCGGGGCGGCCTCGCCCTCGCGGGCGCTCAGCGCGGCCTCGCGGCGGGACAGGGCCAGGATGCCGAGCGCGAAGACGGCGACCACGGCGACGGTGATGCCGAAGCTGGCACCGGCGGTCTGGGCCAGGGCGTTCCACTTGATGTGCATGGCGGGTGCTCCTCAGCCTGCGGCGCTCAGGCCGCGACCGTGGTCGAGGCGGGGGTGGGGGCGTTCGCGGGGGCGGTCGCGGGGACCTCCACCGGGGTGACGTCGTTGACGTTGTCCGCGCTGATCGGCTGGCGGCGGGAGATCAGCCACATCGCGCCCGAGCCGGCCACCAGCACGGCGCCGACCAGGACGATGCCCCAGGTGCCCTGGCGGACCAGCAGCGCCGCGCCGCCCGAGACCAGTGCGGCGGCCGGCAGGGTCAGCGCCCAGGTGTAGACCATGCGGCGGACCAGGCTCCAGCGCAGCTCGGCCTTCGGGCCGCCGAGACCGGCGCCCATGATGCCGCCGGAGCAGACCTGGGTGGTGGAGAGGCCGAAGCCCATGTGCGACGAGGTCAGGATGACGGTCGCGGCGGCCGACTCGGAGGCGAAGCCCTGCGGCGCCTTGATGTCCGCCAGGCCCTTGCCCATCGAGCGGATGATCCGCCAGCCGCCCATGTAGGTGCCGAGCGCGATCGCGCCGCCGGCCGAGACGATCACCCAGGTGGGGGGCAGCGCGCCGTGCGGCAGGGCGCCGACCGAGACCAGGGTGAGGGTGATGATGCCCATCGTCTTCTGGGCGTCGTTGGTGCCGTGCGCGAGCGAGATCAGCGAGGACGAGAAGATCTGGCCGGTCTTGAAGCCCTTGGTGGCGGTCTCCGCGTTGCCCTTGCGGGTGATCGCGTAGGCCAGCTTGGTGGCGCCCCAGGAGGCCAGGCCGGCGACCAGCGGGGAGGCGATCGCCGGGATCAGGATCTTGGAGAGGACGGTGTCGAAGTTGACGCCGTTCATGCCGACGCCGACCACGGTGGCGCCGATCAGGCCGCCGTACAGCGCGTGCGAGGAACTGGACGGCAGGCCGCGCAGCCAGGTCAGCAGGTTCCACAGGATCGCGCCCGCCAGTGCGGCGAAGATGATCTCGGGGTGGATGCCGGTCTTCTCGTTGACGATGCCGCCGGAGATGGTGGTGGCGACCTTCACGGACAGGAACGCGCCCGCGAAGTTGAGGACGGCCGCGATGGTGACCGCGACCTTCGGCCGGAGGGCTCCCGTCGCGATGGAGGTGGCCATCGCGTTGGCGGTGTCGTGGAACCCGTTGGTGAAGTCGAAGGCGAGCGCCGTGATGATCACAACGGCCACCAGGAACGAGATGTGTTCCATACCCAAACAATCGTCGTAGTTGTCGCACGGAGACGTTGGTGTCGTCGCGACCGTAGGTCTGTTTGGTAAACGGAAGGTGAACTAGGTCGGGAATCGTGGTTCTGATGGTGTCCCAGTGGTGTCCAGCAGCTTTCGGAGGGGTGTCTTTGGTCGCGCTGAGCTGGACATTAGCGAAGTTCGCCCCGGTTCGATCCGGTTTGCTGAGAGCTGTCTCACAGATCAATCGAGAATTAACCTCCCGGTCCGGATGTGCTCTGTTTCCGGCGAGTAACCCGTGGGAGGATCGGCGGGTTCCGGGGAGGCCGGAGAAGGCTGGGGCGGGGAGGACCAACCCATGGGCGGGGCTGCACAGCGCACGGAGGCGACAGGTGTACGGCCCTGGCTGCGGGCGGCGCTGCGGTGCGGAGCCGTCCTCGCGGCCGCCGCACTCGCCCTCCCGCTCGCCACCCAGGCCGCGTACGCGGCCCCCGATCCGGGCGCCCCGATCGCCGCCAGCCCGGGCGACGACCCGCTCGCCGCCGCCAAGGCCACCCTCGGCCCGCTGCTCGACCAGCTGCACACGCTCTACCAGAGCGCCGAGACCGCCACCGAGCAGTACAACGGCGCCGTCGCCAAGGTCACCGAGCAGCAGGCCGCGCTCACCGACCTGCAGGGCCGGCTGGATCGCCAGCAGAAGCAGGTCGACGCCGGCACCGACATCGCCTCGCAGCTCGCCGCGGCCCAGTACCGCAACGGTGCCGCCTCCGCCTACGCCGAGCTGCTGCTCTCCAAGGACCCGTACGAGGCCGTCACCATCGCGGAGCTGCTCGCCGCCGCCAGCCGCTCGCAGTCCGAGTTCCTGGACCGGCTGAAGAGCGACCGCGAGGCCCTCGCGGGCCTGACGAAGCAGACCGAGGACGCGCTCAAGACCTCCCAGACGCTGGTCGCCCAGCAGGACGCCGCCAAGGCCAAGGTCGCCTCCGACCTCGCGTCCGTCGAACAGCTGGTCGCCTCGCTCACCGGCGCGCAGCGCACCGAGCTGGAGAAGCTGGAGAAGGCCAAGGCCGACGAGGCCCAGCTCGCCTTCCTCGCCTCCGGCGCCCTCGGCCAGGGCGAGCGCACCCCGTCGCTGGCCGGCCGCGCCGCCGTCGCCTTCGCGCTCGCCCAGCTGAACAAGCCGTACCTGTGGGGCGGGGAGGGGCCGGACTCCTACGACTGCTCGGGCCTCACCTCGCAGGCCTGGCTGCACGCCGGGCGGCCGATCCCGCGCACCAGCCAGGAGCAGTGGGCCCAGCTCCAGCACATCCCGCTGAACCAGCTCCGCCCCGGCGACCTGGTCATCTACTTCGAGGGCGCCACGCACGTCGCGATGTACATCGGTGGCGGGCTGGTCGTCCAGGCGCCCCGGCCGGGCGCCGTCATCAAGGTGTCGCCGATCGGCTCGATGCCGATCCTCGGGGCAGTGCGGCCCGACCCGTCCGGCGCGGCGGACGAGGCCGGCGGCAGCTGGAAGGTGCCCGACCTGCCCGCCGGTTGGGACACCGTCACCCCGATCGCGCCCAGCCCGGCCAACCAGGTCCCGGCCACCCCGGCCCCCGGCACGCCCGCCAACCCGCCGGCCACTCCGGGCACGCCGTCCACCACCCCGGGCACGCCGTCCGGCACCGGGACGCCCGCCGACCCGGGGACGCCGTCCGGCACCGGGACCACCACGCCCGGCACGCCCACCGGCACTGGCACGTCGACGCCCACCCCGCCGCCGACACCCACCCCGACGCCGACCGGCACGCCGACCGGCCCCGGGACCCCGACGTCGACCGGCACCCCGGCGACGCCCACCCCGACGGGCACCGGCACCCCGAGCTCCACCGGCACCGCCACCACGGGGACCACCGGCACCGCCACCACGGGGACCACCGGCTCGGCGAGCGCCTCGGCCCCGGGCGGCGCCACCGCGGGCACCCACTGAGACCAGCCCCAAGGCCGCCCGGCGTCCCTCGGGACACCGGGCGGCCTTCGCGTCGGTCACGCCGGGGCGCCGCTGTCCGGTTCGAAGCGGACGACCACGGCCTTGGAGGTCGGCGTGTTGCTGATGTCGGCGGTGGAGTCCAGCGGGACGAGCACGTTGGTCTCCGGGTAGTAGGCGGCCGCACCGCCGCGGGCGACCGGGTAGTGGACCACCCGGAAGTGCGGGGCGCGGCGCTCGACACCGTCCCGCCACTCGCTCACCAGGTCGACGAACCCGCCCTCGGCCAGGCCCAGTTCGGCGGCGTCGGCCGGGTTGACCAGGACCACCCGGCGGCCGCCCTTGATCCCGCGGTAGCGGTCGTCCAGGCCGTAGACGGTGGTGTTGTACTGGTCGTGCGAGCGCAGCGTCTGGAGCAGCAGGCGGCCCGGCGGGACCTCGGGGGCGGTGAGCGGGTTGACGGTGAAGTTGGCCCGCCCGGTCGCGGTCGGGAAGGTCCTGGAGTCGCGCGGGCCGTGCGGCAGGGTGAAGCCGCCGGGGCGGCGGACCTTCTCGTTGTAGTCCTCGAAGCCGGGGACGACCCGGGCGATCCGGTCCCGCAGGGTGTCGTAGTCGGCGGCGAAGTCCTCCCACGGCACGGTGTCCCCGGGGCCGAGGACGGTACGGGCGAGCCGGCAGACGATCGCGGTCTCGGAGAGCAGGCCCGGTGCGGGCGGGCGCAGGCCGCCGCGGGAGGAGTGCACCTGGCCCATCGAGTCCTCGACGCTGACGAACTGGGCGCCGGTGCCGGTGACGTCCCGGTCGGTACGGCCCAGGGTGGGCAGGATCAGCGCGCGGGCGCCGGTGACCACGTGCGAGCGGTTGAGCTTGGTGGAGACGTGCACGGTCAGCCGGCAGCGGCGTATCGCGGCCTCGGTGACGTCGGTGTCCGGGCTGGCCGCGACGAAGTTGCCGCCCATCGCGAAGAACACCCGGACCCGGCCGTCGCGCATCGCCCGGATGGTGTCCACCGCGTCGTGGCCGTGCGCCCTCGGCGGCTCGAAGCCGAACTCCTTGCCGAGTGCGTCCAGGAAGGCCGCGGCGGGCCGCTCGAAGATGCCCATCGTCCGGTCGCCCTGGACGTTGCTGTGCCCGCGCACCGGGCAGACCCCGGCGCCGGGGCGGCCCACGTTGCCGCGCAGCAGCAGGAAGTTGACCGCCTCGCGGATGGTGGGGACGGCGTGCTTGTGCTGGGTGAGGCCCATCGCCCAGCAGACGATGACCTTCCGGGAGGCCAGCACCAGCCGGCCGAGCTCCTCGATCTGCTCCCACGGCAGACCGGTCGCGGCGAGCACCTCGGCGCGGTCGGTCGTCCGGGCCTGTTCGTCGAACTCCTCGAAGCCGTGGCAGTGTTCGTCGACGAACGCGCGGTCGACGCCGTCCTGCTCCAGGACGATCCGGTTGAGCGCGCGGAACAGCGCCAGGTCCCCGCCGAGGCGGATCTGCAGGAACAGGTCGGTCAGCTTGGTGCCGTGGCCGACCAGGCCGCGCGCCTGCTGCGGGTTCTTGAAGCGCTCCAGGCCCGCCTCGGGCAGCGGGTTGACGCTGACGATGGTGGCGCCGGCCCGCTTGGCGCGCTCCAGCGCGGAGAGCATCCGGGGGTGGTTGGTGCCCGGGTTCTGGCCGGCCACGATGATCAGGTCGGCCTGGTAGAGGTCCTTCAGGCTGACGCTGCCCTTGCCGACGCCGAGCGTCTCGGTGAGCGCCGAACCGGACGACTCGTGGCACATGTTGGAGCAGTCCGGCAGGTTGTTGGTGCCCAGCCGGCGGGCGAACAGCTGGTACGCGAAGGCGGCCTCGTTGCTGGTCCGGCCCGAGGTGTAGAAGGCGGCGGCGTCCGGGGTGTCCAGCGCGTGCAGCTCCTCGGCGATCAGCGCGAAGGCGTCGTCCCAGGAGACCGGCGTGTAGTGGGTGGCGCCCTCGTCGAGCAGCATCGGCTGGGTGAGCCGGCCTTGCTGGCCCAGCCAGTAGCCGGAGCGCTCGGCCAGCTCGGCGACCGGGTGGGCGGCGAAGAACTCGGCACGGATCCGGCGCTCGGTGGCCTCCTCGGCGACGGCCTTGGCGCCGTTCTCGCAGAACTCGGCCGTGTGCGTCTTGCCCGGTTCCGGCCAGGCGCAGCCGGGGCAGTCGAAGCCGTCCGGCTGGTTGACCTTGAGCAGGGTGGCCAGGGTGCGGCGGGCGCCCATCTGTTCGGCGGCCATCCGCAGGCTGTGGCCGACCGCCGGGAGCCCGGCGGCCGCTTGCTGGGGCGCGGACACCTCGGGGGCGTCCTGCGCCGGGTCGCTCTGCGGGGCCTGCTTGGCCATGACCGCTTCTCCTCGGCTCTGCTCGTCCGGCGGCCGCGCCACCGGCGCCGCCGCGCCGTCGCGGGGGCTCCGGCCCATCCTTCCACCTGGGTGAAGGCGGGGGGAGGGGGGCCGAACGGGCGTCGGTAGAGTCTCGGGGGGTCCAGGAGGGGTGGGGGAGGGGCGGATGCGCGTCGGTGATGTCCTCGACGGCCGGTACGAGCTGGTGGAGAAGCTCGGCCAGGGCGGTTTCGGGGTGGTGTGGCGGGCGCTCGACACCCGGATGCGGCGGCCGGTGGCGGTCAAGGTCATCGGGCACCACGGCGGTGACCAGGCGAAGGCGGCGCTGCGGTTCGTCCGGGAGGCCTGTGCGGCCGGCAACCTGTCCCATCCTCACATCGTCACCGTGCACGACCTCGGCGCGTGCGTGCTCGGCGACCGGCAGGTGACCTTCCTGGTGATGGAACTGCTCACCGGCCGCACCTTGACCGAGGTGCTGCGGGCCGGCCTGCCGGCTCCGGAGCAGAGCCTGCGCTGGGCGCGGCAGCTCTGCGAGGCGCTGGCGGTGGCGCACGACGCGGGCATGGTGCACCGGGACGTCAAGCCGGAGAACATCATGATCACCGAGGCCGGGAGCCTGAAGGTGCTCGACTTCGGCATCGCCCAGCTGGACATCGGCGCGGGCGGGCTGACCACCACCGGGACGATCGTCGGCAGCCCCGCGTACATGGCGCCGGAGCGCTGGACCGGCGGGCGGGTGGACGGCCGGACGGACCTGTACGCGCTCGGCTGCGTGCTGGTCGAACTCTTCACCGGGGCGAGGCCGTTCGGTGGGGACTCGACGCCGGTGCTGATGTACCAGCACCTCAACGAGCCGCCCCCGGCGCTGGATCCGGCGCGGTTCGGGCTGCCGCCGGAGGTGGCCGGGCTGGTCGCCGAGCTGCTGGCCAAGGACCCGGCGGACCGGCCGGCCGACGCCCGGACGGTCGAGCGACGGCTCGGTGGGACGGGCGGGACGCCGGTGCCGTCGGTGCCGTCGGCTGTCGTGCCGCCGGTTCCGCCGGCGCCGCCGACCCTGCCGCCTGCACCGCCGGCCGTTCCGGTGGGGCCGCCGCCTGTTCCGGCCGTCCCGCCGACGGCGGTGGCGCCGGCGGCGCCGTCATCGGTGCTGTCGCCGCTCACCACGCCGCCGGTGGTCGCCGCGCCCCCGCCGGACGGCGTCCGGGCCGCGCTGCGCGAGCGGCGTTCGGCCGCCTTCCGGGCGGCGACCGCGGGCGAGTCGGTGATCCTGCTCCAGGCGGTCGCCCAGGACTGCGTCACCGCGCTCGGCGCCGCCGACCGGGACACCCTGTGCACCTGGCGGGACTTCACCTGGTACCTCAGCCGGGCGGGCGACCTGGACGGCGCGATCCGGCTGCTGTCGACCGTGGTGGAGGACATGCGCTCGGCGCTCGGCCCGACCGACCCGGACACCCTCGGTGCCCGGTACCACCTGGTGTGGTGCATCGGCGAGAGCGGCGCGGCGGTCACCGCGGTCCGGCTGATGTCCGAGCTGCTGCCCGACCTGCACGCCACCTGGGGCCCGCACGACACCCGCGTCCTGAAGGCCCGGCACGACCTCGCGGTCCACCGGGCCAACCGGGGCGATCTCCAGGGCGCCGCGCGCCAGCTGCACGCCCTGCTGCCGGAGCTCGCCCGGGTGCTGGGGGAGGGCCACCCGAGCACCGTCCAGGCCTGGCACGACCTGGCCGGCTACCAGCAGCGGCTCGCCGAGGCCGGCCGCCGGGCGCCGTCCGGAGCCGCCCGGCGGCCGCGGATCAGCCCGATGGAGGCGGTGGTGCTGGTCCGGCGCCTCCTGGCCTGGGACTTCGCCACCGACCAGGAGGCGCGGGCCTGCATCACCGCGCTGGAGCGCGGCACCGGGCTGAAGGGCGTCGCGGAGGTGGTGCTCAACGCCCCGGACCACGTCTCGGCCGAGGACCTGGTGGAGGAGATCTTCGGGCCCTGAGGCGCCGCGCGCGAACGCTACGCGGCCAGGGCGGCCGCCGGCAGCGCGGCCAGTGCCCGCAGCAGTGCGCGGGCGGCGGCGTCGTTCTGCCGGAACCCCGGGGAGTCGGTGCGGGGGCGGGCGAAGGCGGCGGCGGCGCGCAGGCTGGTGTGCGGGCCGAGCGCGGTGCGCCGCGGGTGCGGGGCACCGTCCAGGGCGGGGTCGAGCAGCTGGCTGTCGCCGGGGGCGATGGTGACCAGGCCGGAGCGGTGGGTGTACTCCTCGTCGGCGACCACCTCCTCCACGATCCGCCCGGCGCGGTGCAGTGCGCGCAGCACCGGGTCGAGGGTGCGGGCCAGCTGGTGCTTGGGCAGGTACGCCTCGACCAGTGCGGTGACGGTGACGGTGTGGCCCGGCACGGTGTCGCCGCAGGCCCGCCAGGTGCCGGTGGCCTCGTCCCGCTCGGTCCGGACGCCCGCGCCCAGAAAGCGGACGACCCCGGCCTCGGAGAGGGCGAGCAGCTGGCGCAGCCGGAAGCCGGGCGGGCCGGAGGCGAGGTGGCTGAAGTAGCCGAAGAACCACCCGTCCACCTCCTCGGCGACCGAGCGGGCGGTGAGCCGGCCGGTCGCGAGGATGCGCGGGAGCTGGCCGAACAGCGAGAGCAGGGCGAGGAAGGCGCCGAGGTCGGCGCTGTGCGCGGGGTCGGCGCGGCGGTCGGCGTCGGCGGTGACGTAGGCGCGCAGGTGCTGTTGGAGCTCGTCGGCGGAGCCGAGTTCGAGGCCGGCCAGCGGGTGGTCGAGCCGTTCGAAGTCGATCCGGTCGGCCGGGTCGGGCACGGCCTCGGCGATCAGGGCGGCGAGCCGGGGGGAGTACCAGTCGTGCCGGTCGTACCGGGCCAGGAACTCCGACCAGGGCAGCGTGGTGCGCTCGGGGTGGGCGTGGAACAGCTCGTGGTAGTGCCCGAAGGCGGTCTCCTTGGCCATCAACGGCCAGAAGTCGCGCCGGAGTTCGAGCGGCCCCTCGGTGGCGAGGGCGGCGTCCACGGCGGCCGCGTCGAAGTACCGGGGGAGCGGGGCGGGCGGCCCCTGGAGGCGGTAGCCGGTCTTGGAGTGGTACGGGACGCCGCGCCGGGAGCCGAGGTGCAGCACCGGCTCGCGGCCGGACGGGCGGTAGCGCAGCCCGGCGGAGGCGGGTTCGAAGCGGCCGCCGCGCCCCTCGGTGAGCAGGGCGACCAGGTCGACGGAGGCCAGGCCGAGGCCGCGCAGGACGACGTGCTCGCCGGGGGCGATGCCGTCCAGGTCGGCGTCGGCGTCGGCGGAGTAGGCGGGCGGGAGGTGGAAGCGGCCGTGCCGGGCGGCGAAGTCGGCGTCGGCGGCGTACCGGGGGTGCGGGGTGGAGTCGAGGTGCCCGAGGGTGAGGACGACGTGGTCGGCGGTGAGCGTCCGGTCGGCGAGGTGGACGGTCTGCGGGCCGTCGGCCGGGCCGTCGATCCGCTGGACGGTGTCCCGGTGCACGGTGACCGTGACGTGCGGCGGCAGGTCGGCGACCGCGCGGCGGAACACCCAGTCCAGGTAGGCGCTCTGGGCCCGGCGGGTGGGGAAGTCGGTGGGGGCGAGGGTGTCCAGTTCGGCCCGGACGGCCGGGTCGGCGACCTCCCGGTAGGGCGCGAACTCCCGCTGCCGGAGCGCCCATTCGGCCAGCGAGGGGCCCGGCCGGACCGGCCCGTCGATGGTCGAGCGCTCGTCGGTGAACATGGTGACGTCCTCGGCCATCGAGTTCATCCGCAGCAGCGGGGACTGGTCGTGGCGCCAGATCCGGCCCGCGCCGGGCGGGTGCGGGTCGATCAGGTGGATGTGCAACGGCCGGTCGGCGGGCAGGAGTTCGGTCGCGTTGGCGGCGATCCGCTCCAGCAGGCCGGTGCCGCGCGGGCCCGCGCCGACGATCGCGAGCCGGTTCACGCCGCCACCTCGCGCAGCCGTCGCAGCCCGGCCCGGGCCCGTTGGAGCGGGGTGGGCGGCAGGCCGTCCCGGGTGGCGCCCTTGGCGTAGTGGCGTTCGACGTAGTACTGGCCGATGGACAGCAGGGTGGTGATCGCCAGGTACCAGATGGTGGCGACCACCAGCATCGGGATGACCTGGTACGACTGCAGGTAGACCAGCTGGACCGAGTAGAGCAGGTCGGAGACGGCCAGCACGCTGACGATGCTGGTGCCCTTGAGCGCGCTGATCAGCATGTTCCCGGCGGTCGGCACGATCGAGCGCATCGCCTGCGGGGCGACGATCCGGCGCAGCACCCGCCACCGGCCGAGGCCGAGCGCCGCGGCGGCCTCCAGCTGGCCGCGGTCGACGGACAGGATGCCGCCGCGGATCACCTCGGCGGCGTACGCGGTCTCCAGCAGGGTGAGGCCGATGACGGCGGTGAGGGTGGGGCCGATCAGGTTGACGGTCTTGACGGTGACGAACTCGGGGCCGAACGGGATGCCGAGGCCGAGGGTCGGGTAGAGCGCGCCGATGTTGAAGAAGAACAGCAGCTGCACCAGCGGCGGGGTGGAGCGGAAGACCCAGATGTAGCCCCAACTCAGGGTGCGCAGCACCGGGTTGGTGGACAGTCGCATGCTGGCGAGGCCAGTGCCGAGGACGAAGCCGAGGGCGAGGGTGACGGCGGTGAGCCAGAGGGTCAGGGTGAGGCCGTCGAGCACCGATCGCGCGGTGAACCAGTCGGCGACCACGCTCCACTGGAAGGCCTTGTTGCGGACGATCGAGTGGACGGCCATCGCGGCCAGCAGCAGTGCGATCCCGGCGAAGACCCACTGGCCGGGCCGGCGGCGGGCGACGATCCGGGCGTCCGGGGCGGGGCCGGGCGGCGGGGCGGGGCGGTCGAGGGCGGACGGGGCGGGCAGGACGTCCTGCGGGGTGGCCATGACGGCGGCTCCTGGCGGAGGTACGGGCGGGCGGGAGGTACGGGTGTGGTCACGTACGGCCGTCGCACCGGCCCGCGTCCCTCAACACGGCCGGCGCTGTGCACTGCACTCCGCCGTGATCGTACGCATGCGCGATCGACGGCTGTCAAGGGCGGTCCGGATCCGGATCGAGCCCTGGCCGGGGCCGGTTGCAGGACGACAGGAGATCGCAACAGAGCGGCAATGATGGATGGTTGACGGACCACTCGGGCGGCTGCTCAACTTGAGGTCATGTACGCCGAGCAGCCCCTGGTCACCCGCGACCACATCGACTTCGGTCGGGTGTGGTCCGCGGCGTGTCGCGGCTGACCCGGTAGCGGGCCGCCCGTCCGGCCCTGATCTCCCCCGGGGAGTCCTCCCTCGGTCCGCCCCGTCGCGGGCCGGGATCCGCCGTTCGTAGCTGACGGCGCCCCAGGCGCACGCTGCCGTCCGACGACCTCGCACTGAACTCCGGCAGTACTCCCTCGTCCACGCCTGCCTCCCGCCGAGCCCGGGCGCCGACACCGTTGTCGGCGCGCCCGCCGCGCACCCCTACTCGGTCGGACAGGAACTGACGGCCGTCCCTCCCGGCCGACTCCGGCCTGCCCACCCGCAGTCCGCCGGACTCCGCTCACCCGAAAGGTTCCGCCATGCCCGTCGAATTCCTCGGTATCGCCGCCACCGGCGACGGCTCGGAGACCACCCCCCGCTCCACCGCCGCCTTCGACCGCGACTACACCCTGCGGCTGGCCCGGGCCCACGAGGACCACGGCTGGGACCGGGTGCTCTTCGCGTACGGCGCCGGCTCCCCGGAGCCGGCGGCCGCGGCGGCCTTCCTCGCCTCGCACCTCGACCGGCTGCAGATCCTGCTGGCGCACCGGCCCAACGTCTCCTACCCGACCTTCGCCGCCAAGACCTTCGCGACCCTGGACCAGATCAGCGACGGGCGGCTGACCGTCCACTTCATCACCGGCGGCAGCGACCACGAGCAGCAGCGCGAGGGCGACTTCCTCGCCAAGGACCAGCGCTACGAGCGCACCCGCGAGTACATCGGCATCGTCAAGAAGGCGTGGACCAGCCGGGAGCCCTTCGACCACGAGGGCGCCCACTACCGCTTCAACGACTTCGTCTCCGACGTCTTCCCCGTCCAGCAGCCGCGCCCGGCGGTCTCCTTCGGCGGCTCCTCGGACGCCGCCTACGCGGCCGGCGGCGCCGAGGCGGACATCTACTGCCTGTGGGGCGAGCCGCTGGCCCGCACCGCCGAGCAGATCGAGCGGGTGAAGGAGGCGGCCCGGGCCGCCGGGCGCACCGACGTGCCGCGGATCCAGGTGGCGTTCCGGCCGATCATCGCGCCGACCGAGGAGCTGGCCTGGGAGAAGGCGCACCGGACGGTGGCGGCGATCAAGGCCCGCAGGGCCGCCGGGGACCTGGTCCGCCGGGGCCGCCCGCTCGGCGCCGCGGCCGTGACGCCGGAGAACACGGGCTCCCAGCGCCTGATCGAGATCGCCGAGGCCGGCGAGCGCTACGACCGCGCGCTGTGGACCCCGACCGCCGCGGCCACCGGCGGGGCCGGCAACTCCAACGCCCTGGTCGGCACCCCGGAGACGGTCGCCGAGGCGCTGCTCGACTACTACGACCTCGGCGTGGACATCCTCTCCGCCCGCGGCTACCACCTGCTCGACGACGCGATCGACTTCGGCCGCCACGTCATCCCGATCGTCCGCGAGGAGGTCGCGAAGCGGGACGCCGCCAAGGCCGCCGAGGCGGCGGCCGAGCGGGCCGAGCGCGACCGGCACCAGCTGATCGCGGTGCAGGCGTGAGCGGTTCCCGCACGGGCGGTGCGAGCAGGAGCGGCACGAGTGGCGCGGGCCCGGTGGCCGAGTTCCGCCGGGTCACCATCGACGACCCGCTGGTCGAGCCGCTGCTGCGCGAACTCACCCACGAGTACGTCAGCCGCTACGGCCCCGAGGCGCGCCAGGAGATGACCCGCTATCCCCGGGACGCCTTCGCCGAGCCGCACGGCGTGCTGCTGCTCCTGCTGGAGGACGGCGAGCCGGTGGCCGGCGGCGCGTACAAGCGGTACGACGAGCGCACCGCCGAGCTGAAGCGGATGTGGACGCACTCCGCGCACCGCCGTCGCGGCCTGGCCCGCCGGGTGCTGGCCGAGCTGGAGCGGACGGCGGCGGCCGCCGGCTACGCCCGGATCCACCTCACCACCGGCCCGCGCCAACCCGAGGCCAGGGGTCTCTACCTGGCGGCCGGCTACACCCCGCTGTTCGACGTCGCCGCCGATCCTCCCTCCTTGCCCGCCGACGGGCAGGAGGGGCCCATTCCGATCGGCCCGCTCCCCTTCGAGAAGCACCTGCCGGTGCTGGCTCCGACCCCCTGAAAGGCCCTTCGTGAGAACCACCACCGTCCGCCGCCTGCTCGCGGCCACCGCCCTGCTGCCGGTGCTGGCGCTGGCCGCGTGCGGCTCGGACCCGAAGATCGCGGGTGCGGCGGGGGCGAGCGGGCCCGCCGCCACCGCCGCCTCCCAGGACGTCGTCTCCGGCCTCGCGAAGTCGGACGCCGTCGCCGCGCTGCTGCCCGAGGAGGTCCGCAAGGCCGGCACGCTGACGTTCGGCGCGTCCTTCGGCGCGCCGCCCACCGCCTTCTACGCCGACCAGGCCACGAAGAAGCCGGCCGGGATCGACGTGGACTTCACCGATGCGGTGGCCAGGCTGCTCGGGCTGACCGTGCGGCGCGAGGAGGCCGCCTTCGAGACCATCCTGCCCGCCCTGGACAGCGGCAAGTTCGACGTCGGCACCGGCAACTTCGGGGTCACCACGGCCCGGCTGAAGACCATCGACTTCGTCACCTACATCGACGACGGCCAGGGCTTCGCGGTCAGGAAGGACGACAAGGACGTCCAGCCGGTCACCGACCTGGTCCAGCTCTGCGGGCTGACCATCGGCACCGGCGCCGGCACCACCTTCGAGACCACGCTGAACGCGAGGAGGAACGTCTGCACCGACGCCGGGAAGAAGCCGTACGAGGTCAAGGCGTTCAGCGACGGCGGCGCCGTGCTCACCGGCCTCCAGCAGGGCCGGGTGGACGTCCTGATGTCCACCATCAACGGCCTGCGCTACCAGGCCGCGCAGGAGGCCTCGGGGACGCGCTTCCTCGGCGAGTTCCACCGGCTGGACGTCGGCTTCGCGTTCAAGAAGGGCTCGAAGCTCACCCCGGCCTTCCAGGCGGCGGTCAACCAGCTGATCAAGGACGGGACGTACGAGCGGATCCTCCGGAAGTGGGGGGTCACCGACTCGGCGATCGCGGAGTCCCGGATCAGCCCGCCCGAACACCCGTGATCCCCGGGTCTGCCGAAGGAGCCCCCCGATGACCGTCAGCATCACCGCACCGCCCGGGGCCCCGGCCCGCCGCGGGCCCGCGCCCGGCCCCGGTTCCGACCCCGGCCCCGATCCCCGCCTCGACCTCGACGAACTGGCCGGACTGCGGACCGTCCCCGCCCGGCACCCCTGGCGCTGGGGGATCGGGATCGCCGCGCTCGTCGTCCTCGCCCAGTTCGCCCACGGGCTGGCCACCAACCCCGGCTGGGACTGGGCCACCTTCCGGGTCTACTTCACCGCCGACACCATCGTCCAGGCGGTCGGCCGCACCCTCGAACTCACCGCCTACGGCACGCTGCTGGGCTTCCTGCTGGGCGCCGTGGTGGCCGGGATGCGACTGTCCCGCAGCGCGATCCTGCGGTCCATCGCCTGGGCGTACGTCTGGGTGTTCCGGTCGATCCCGCTGATCGTCCAGCTGGTGTTCTGGTTCAACCTGTCGTACCTGTACAAGCGGTTCGGGATCGGCATCCCGTTCGGTCCGACCTTCGGGGACGTGGAGACGGGCGGCGTGCTGAGCGCGCTCGGCGCCGCCGTGCTCGGCCTCGGGCTGCACCAGGGCGCGTTCGCCGCCGAGATCATCCGCGGCGGCATCATCGCGGTGGACGCCGGCCAGCGGGAGGCCGCCGCCGCGCTCGGCATCCCGCGCTGGCGCCAGGGCTGGCGGATCGTGCTGCCGCAGGCGATGCGCGGCATCCTGCCGGCCGCCGCCAACGAGGTGATCTCGCTGCTCAAGGGCACCTCGGTGGTCTACGTGATGGCCATCGGCGAGCTCTTCTACCAGGCCCAGGTGGTCTACGGCCGGACCGGCCGGGTGGTGCCGCTGCTGATGGTCGCCACCGTCTGGTACGTGCTGCTGACCACGGTGCTGTCGATCGGCCAGTACTACGTCGAGCGCTACTTCGCCCGCGGCGCGCAGCGCACCCCGCCGCCCACCCCGCTCCAGCGCGCCCGGGCCTTCGTCCGGGCCCGGCCGGCCCGCACGCCGGCCGCCGCCCGTACCCCCGGAGGACGTTCATGACCGCGCTCGCCAAGCCCGCCCCGGACACCGCCGCGCCGATGGTGCAGGTCCGCGGCCTGCACAAGAGCTTCGGGCAACTGGCGGTGCTGCGCGGGCTCGACCTGGACGTCCCGGCCGGCTCGGTGACGGTGGTGCTCGGCCCGTCCGGCTCCGGCAAGTCCACGTTGCTGCGCGCGATCAACCACCTGGAGAAGCTCGACGGCGGCTACGTCGCCATCGACGGCGAGCTGATCGGCTACCGGCGCTCCGGCGACCGGCTGCACGAGCTCAAGGAGCGCGAGGTGCTGCGCCAGCGCACCGACATCGGCTTCGTGTTCCAGAACTTCAACCTGTTCCCGCACCTCACCGTGCTGGAGAACCTGGTCGAGGCGCCGATCGCGGCGCTGCGCCGGCCCCGGGCCGAGGCCAGGACGGCGGCGCTGGCGCTGCTGGAGCGGGTCGGGCTGGCCGACAAGGCCGACGCGTACCCCCGGCAGCTGTCCGGCGGCCAGCAGCAGCGGGTGGCGATCGCCCGGGCGCTGGCCCTGGAGCCGAAGGTGCTGCTGTTCGACGAGCCCACCTCGGCGCTCGACCCGGAGCTGGTCGGCGAGGTGCTGGACGTCATCAAGGACCTCGCCCGGACCGGCACCACCATGATCGTAGTCACCCACGAGATCGGCTTCGCCCGCGAGGTCGCCGACACCGTCGTCTTCATGGACGGCGGCGTGGTGGTCGAGCAGGGCCCGCCGGCCGAGGTCCTGGACCACCCGCGGCACGAGCGCACCCGGGCCTTCCTGGCCAAGGTGCTCTGACCCGCCGCACCGCCATCACCCCCCTTACTGCCGAAATCCCTTTCACCGAGCAGGAGTTCCGCCATGTCCCTACCCCGTCGCGCCCTGGTGGCCGCCGCCGGCGTGTTCGCCGCCGCCCTCGCCCTGGCCGCCTGCGGCGGCGCGTCCTCGGGAGCCTCGGCGGGACTCGCCCCGGCCAGGGGCACCACGGCGCCGAACGGCACCGCGGTGAATCTGACGCCCCATCAGAACCGGGTGACCACGCCCAAGGTCGACGCGATCGCGGCGCTCGTCCCGGAGGAGATCAGAAGGCGGGGGACGCTGACCGTCGTCGACTCCCTCGGCACCACCCCGCCGCTGGACTTCTACGCCGACGACGACCGGACCGTCATCGGCGTCGAGCCGGACCTCGCCTCCCTGGTCGGCAACGTCCTCGGCCTCAAGGTCGAGTTCAACCCGGTCTCCTGGGAGAACATCTTCGTCGGCCTGGACAGCGGAAAGTACGACGTCGGGCTCTCCAACATCACCGTCACCGAGGCCCGCAAGGAGAAGTACGACTTCGCCACCTACCGGCTGGACGTCCTCGGCTTCGAGGCGAAGAAGGGCAGCGGCCTCAAGGTCGCCGGCGCCAAGGACCTCGCCGGCCGGTCGGTCGGCGTCGCCTCCGGCACCAACCAGGAGAAGCTGCTGATCTCCTGGAGTGAGGACAACGTCAGGAACGGCCTCAAGCCGATCGACATCAAGTACTTCCAGGGCACCGAGTTCTACCTGGCGCTCTCCTCCGGCCGGATCGACGCCTACGTCGGCCCCAACCCGAGCCTGGCCTTCCACGTCGCGCAGACCGGCGAGACCGAGGTGGTCGGCACCTACTCGGGCGGCGGCGCGGACGTCCTCGGCAAGATCGCCGCGACCACCCGGAAGGACAACGGGCTGGTCCAGGCGCTCAACGGGGCGCTGAACGAGGTGATCGGGAACGGCACGTACGGCCAGGTGCTCAAGCGCTGGGGCCTCGACAACGAGGCCGTGACGACCTCCGAGATCAACCCGCCCGGGCTGCCCAAGCCGAAGCCCTGATCCGTTCACCCGTTCGCCTCCCCCCGCCGCTATGGTGACCCAGCCGACGGCGAACGCCGTCCGGAGGACCTGGAGTTGGGGGAGGACATGCGGCAGGGGGAGGTGCTCGACGGCCGCTACCGGCTGGACGCGCTGCTGGGCCGGGGCGGATTCGGCGTGGTCTGGAAGGCCACCGACCTGCGGCTCGACCGTGAGGTCGCGGTCAAGGTGCTGCTGGAGGAGCACGCCACCGACCGGGAGGCCATCGGACGGTTCGTCCGCGAGGCCCGGACGGCCGGCGGCCTGTCCAACCCGCACATCGTGACGGTGCACGACTACGGCCGGGTCGCGACCGGCGCCGGGGAGACCCACTACCTGGTCCTGGAACTGGTCCGCGGCCGGGCCCTGTCCGCGGTCCTCAAGGACGGCGTCCCGGACCAGGAGGTCGCGCTGAAGTGGATGCGCCAGGTCTGCAAGGCGCTGGACGCCGCGCACCGCTCGGGCATCGTCCACCGGGACATCAAGCCCGAGAACGTGATGATCGACGACGGCGGCAAGGCCAAGGTGCTGGACTTCGGCATCGCCCGGCTGCTCACCCAGTCCGCCGTGCTCACCTCCACCGGCAACGTGGTCGGCACCGTCCCCTACCTGGCGCCCGAGTGCTGGTCCGGCGCCGCCGTGGACGGCCGGGCCGACCTCTACGCGCTCGGCGTCATGCTGTACGAACTCTGCGCCGGGCGGCGGCCGTTCCGCGCCACCTCGGCCGCCGAGTACATGTACAAGCACCTGGAGGAGACCCCGCCCCGGGTCCGCAGCACCGACCCGGCGCTGGCCGACCTGGTCGCCGGGCTGCTCGCCAAGCGGCCGGCGGACCGGCCCGCCACCGCCGTCGAGGTGCTGGAGCGGCTGCGCCGGATCCGGCCCGGGGTGCTGCGCCCGGACGACCCCAGCCCGGAGCAGCTGCGCCGCCGGGCCGACCAGGCCTGGCAGCGCGGCGCGCAGGGCGCCCCCGCGGAGGCCGTCGGGATGCTCACCGCGCTCATCCCCGACCTCGCCCGGATCTGCGGCCCGGCCGACCCGCGGACCCTGCGCACCTGCCACGACCTGGCCCTCTGGCTGGCCCAGGACGGCAGCCCGGGCGCCGCCGTCGCGCTGCTGCGCGACCTGGCCGCGGTGGCGGCCGCCGAGCCGGACGCCCGGGCCGACGTGCTGCGCGACCTCGACCGCTGGCACCGGGAGGTCGCCCGGACCGGACCGGGCCTGCCGCGGGCGCTAAGCCTGGCCGGCCTGCTCGGCGGCGGCCCGCAGAGCGGCTGAGGCGCCCGCGGCGATCGGGTCGCCGTGCCCGAACACCACGGTCTCCACCGGCAGTGCGGCCAGCCGCCGGAAGGCGGCCCGCGCCCGGGCCGGATCGGTGTTGAACACCCCGCACCTGGTCCGCCCCCGGACGTTGGAGACCGCGTCGCCGGTGAACAGCACGCCCGGTCCCTCGGCCCGGCCCGGCGGGCTGTCAACCGTGCGGGCCGCCGATTCGGGGCTCCCGGCGGCTGTGGGAATTGATAGGAATTCGCCCCCCGGAACTGTCTGGTTCGCCGACCGGTGGCGTTGATATACCTCGTTG
This sequence comes from Kitasatospora sp. MAA19, assembly GCF_029894125.1. Lineage (GTDB taxonomy): Bacteria > Actinomycetota > Actinomycetes > Streptomycetales > Streptomycetaceae > Kitasatospora. Next base: position 173,091 of record NZ_JARXYZ010000004.1, on the reverse strand, counting down.
CCAGGGTCGGGTGCGGTGTCCTGCGCCGCCCCGGCGAGCTGCGACGAAAGGCTGGTGACGGATCGATGAAGCTCCTCCGCGTCGGACCCCCGGGCGCCGAGCGCCCGGTCGTGCTGGGCCAGGACGGCACCGGGTACGACCTCTCCGGGCGTGCCCGGGACATCGACGGGGCTTTCCTGGCCGGGTTGGACACCGCCGTGCTGGCGCGGGACGTGGCCGCCGGCGTCCTGCCCCGGGTGGACCTCGCCGGGCAGCGGGTGGGCGCGCCGGTCGCCCGTCCGGGCAAGGTGGTCGGCATCGGGCTCAACTACCGCGACCACGCCGCCGAGGCCGGGGCCGCGATCCCGGACGAGCCGGTGATCTTCCTCAAGCCGAGCTACACCGTGGTCGGCCCGTACGACGAGGTGCTGGTGCCGCGCGGCGGCGAGAAGACCGACTACGAGGCCGAACTGGCCATCGTGATCGGCCGCACCGCCCGCTACCTGGCCGGGCACGAGGAGGCCGCGGAGGTGATCGCCGGCTACGCGATCGCCAACGACGTCACCGAGCGGGCCTTCCAGTTCGAGCGCGGCGGCCAGTGGGACAAGGGCAAGTCGGCGGAGACCTTCACCCCGCTGGGGCCCTGGCTGGTCACCGCCGACGAGGTGGCCGACCCGCAGCAGCTGCCGTTGCGGCTCTGGGTCAACGGCGAACTGCGGCAGGACGGCAACACCGGGAAGATGGTCTTCCCGGTGCTCGAACTGGTCCGCTACGTCAGCCAGTTCATGGTCCTGGAGCCCGGCGACGTGATCGTCACCGGCACTCCGGCGGGCGTCACCCTGGGCCACCCCGGCACGCCGTTCCTGGCTCCGGGCGACATCGTCGAGATCGAGGTCGACGGCCTCGGCCGCCAGCGCCAGGTACTCGGGAAGGCCTGACCCTCCCGCGGCGCCGGCCGCCCCGACCCCGGGCACGGGGGTCGGGTCACCGGGCCGCCAGCACCTCGCGCAGCCGCTCGGCCCGCGTCGCCCGCGGCCCCTCCAGCGCGAGCAGCACCGACAGCACCTGCGCGGTCTGCGGATCGTGCAGCGCGGTCGCCGCCGCCATCGCCGTGAACTGGTCCACCAGCCAGTCGCGCAGCTCGCCCACCGGCAGCGTGCGCCCCTCGTCCAGCCAGCTCAGCGACGCGCCCTCGACCACCGAGATCCACGAGCGCACCAGCAGCGTCAGCCGCGGACCGGCCTCCCGCACGCCGAGGTGCCGCAGGGTCCGCTTGAGCGCCGCCCGCCGGACGTCGTCGACGATCGCCGAGGTACGGGTCGTCTCCACCACCGAACCGCCGCGCAGCAGCGCCGAGTAGCCGGCGTCGTGCTCGGCCACGAAGGCGAAGTAGCCGTCCAGGACGGCCGCCAGCTGCTCGGACGGGGTCCCGGCCAGCGGGACGGCGAAGCGGCTGGTCAGCTCGTCGGCGGCGCTGCGCAGCGCCGCCTCGTACAACTGCTGCTTGCCGCCCGCGAAGTAGCGGTAGACCAGTGGGCGGGAGGCCCCGGCGGCCTCGGCGACGTCGTCCAGGCTCACCTCCTCGGGCGGCCGGGCGGCGAACAGCTCCAGGGCGACCGCGATCAGCTGCTCGCGCCGCTGCTGCACCGGCAGCCGCCGGTATCCGGTGCGGCGCGGGCGGGCGGCGGGTGCGGCCGGGGTGGGCACCGGGTCGGTTGCCGTGGCGGGGCGGGCTTCCATGGCGGTCAGCGTAATGGGCGCCGGCCGGATCGGGTCCTGTCGCGCGCGGTGGTTTCCCGAACGCGTGTTTGCGAGGTTCCCGCTCAGGGTGCGTCCGCCGGACGCACCCTGGCCGGGATTCGGCCGGTACATGTCACCGATCGCCGGTAAGGGCTTGCATTCGGCCCGTGTCACGCCATGATGTCCGAATGGTTGAAGAACTGATCACCTCCGATGCCACCACCCCGCGCCGCATCGCCGACGGTTACGTCCGGGCCCTGGCCGAACTCGACCCGCTGACCGCGGTCTACCTGGGGCTCAATCCCGAGGACGACCGGCTGCCCGACCTCTCGCCGACCGGCGCCGAGGCGATCGCCGACCTCGGCCGCCGCACCCTGGCGGCCCTCGCTGAGGCCGAACGGGCCGGCGCCGCCGAGGACGAGGCCGAGCGCCGCTGCGCCCGCCTGCTGCGCGAGCGGCTGACCGCCGAACTCGCCGTCCACGAGGCCGGGGAGAACTTCCGCGCGGTCCGCAACCTGGGCTCCCCGGTGCACGACGTCCGTGACGTCTTCACCCTGATGGCGACCGACACCGAGGCCGAGTGGCAGATCGTCGGCCGCCGGCTGGCCCGCATCCCGCTCGCGCTGGAGCAGTACCGCGAGACGCTGGCCGCCGGCATCGAGCGCGGCCTGCTGTCCGGCCCGCGCCAGGTGACCACCGTGGTCGGGCAGTTCGGCGAGTGGCTGGCGGGGGACGTGCCCGGTGGCTGGTTCGGCGAGTTCGTCCAGGGCGCGCCGGAGGGCGTGCGCGCCGGGCTGTCCGAGCACGCGGTGGCCGCCGCCGAGGCGCTGGCCGCCCTGCGCGACTGGCTGCGCGACGTCTACGGCCCGGCCGCCGCCGACACCCCCGACACCACCGGCCGGGAGCGCTACCGCCGGTTCGTCCGCTTCTGGACCGGCTCCGACCTGGACCTGGACGAGGCCTACGCGTGGGCCTGGGGCGAGTTCCACGACCTGCTCGCGCAGATGGAGGCCGAGGCCGAGAAGGTCCGCCCGGGCACCGACCCGATGGCCGCGATGAAGTGGCTGGAGGCGGAGGGCCCGGCGGTCGAGGGCGCCGAGGCCACCCGGGCGTACCTCCAGGAGCTGATGGACCAGGCGATCCGGGACCTCCAGGGCACCCACTTCGACCTGGCCGAGCCGGTCACCCGGGTCGAGTCGAGGATCGCCCCGCCCGGCAGCGCGGCCGCGCCGTACTACTCCGCGCCCTCGCTGGACTTCAGCCGCCCCGGGCGGACCTGGCTGCCGACGCTCGGCCGGGAGCACTTCCCGGTCTGGGACCTGGTTTCCACCTGGTACCACGAGGGCGTCCCGGGCCACCACCTGCAGCTCGCGCAGTGGAACTACGTCGCCGACCGACTCTCCACCTACCAGGTCAGCCTCGGCGGGGTGAGCGCCAACCTGGAGGGCTGGGCGCTGTACGCCGAGCGCCTGATGGACGAGCTCGGCTACCTCACCGATCCGGGCCACCGCCTCGGCTACCTCAACGCGCAGATGATGCGCGCGCTGCGGGTGATCGTCGACATCGGCATGCACGCGGGCCTGGACTTCCCGGCCGACTCCCCGTACCAGCCGGGCCGGCCGGTCAGCCCGGAGGCCGCCCGGGAGTTCTTCGGCCGGTACTGCGGCCTGTCCGCCGACTTCCTGGACAGCGAACTGGTCCGCTACCTGGGCATGCCCGGCCAGGCGATCGGCTACAAGCTGGGCGAGCGCGCCTGGCTGCGCGGCCGGGCGGCGGCGCGGGCGGCGCACGAGGCGCGCGGCGAGGAGTTCGACCTCAAGGCCTGGCACATGGCGGCGCTCTCGCAGGGCTCGCTGGGGCTGGACGACCTGGTCGCGGAGCTCTCCGCGCTGTAGGAACCCCTCCCGCTCCGGGAACCCCTCGGCGACCAGGGCCCCGGGACTCGTCCGCGAGTCCCGGGGCCCTGGTCCTCTGGTCCCGGAAAGGTCGATTCGGCGAGGTTTTGCCTTGCGGTTCGTCCGCGCGGGGGTTTCGCTTGAAGGCGAGTGCGTGACCTCTCCGTATCCGGAAGGCTCGACCAGTGCCTGTGCATCCCGCCACCGTTCATGAGAACGCGGACAGCCGCCGCTGGTGGGTGCTGGCCGTCATCGCCATCGCCCAGCTCATGATCGTCCTCGACGTGACCATCGTGAACATCGCGTTGCCATCGGCCCAGCGGGACCTGGGCATCTCCGACGCCGGCCGGCAGTGGGTGATCACCGCCTACACGCTCGCCTTCGGCGGCCTGCTGCTGCTCGGCGGCCGGCTCGGCGACCTCTTCGGCCGCAAGCGCGTCTTCACCGTCGGCCTGCTGGGCTTCGCCCTCGCCTCCGCCCTCGGCGGCGCGGCGGTCGGCCCGGCCATGCTCTTCGGCTCCCGTGCCCTCCAGGGCGCGTTCGCCGCCCTGCTCGCCCCCTCCGCGCTGGGGCTGCTCTCCACCACCTTCACCAAGCCGAAGGAACGCGGTACGGCCTTCGGCGTCTTCGGCGCGATCGCCGGCGGCGGCTCCGCGATGGGCCTGATCCTGGGCGGTCTGCTGACGGAGTACCTGGACTGGCGCTGGTGCCTGTTCGTCAACGTTCCGATCGCCGCCGCGGCGGCCATCGCGGCCTTCTCCATCCTGGACCGCGACCACATCGGCAAGGGGCGCCGGGTCAAGCTCGACCTGCCCGGCGCGCTGCTCGGCTGCGGCGGCCTGCTGGCGATCGTCTTCGGCACCTCCGAGGCCGTCACCCGCACCTGGGGCGACCGGCTGGTGCTCGGCTCGCTGGCCGTCGGCGCGGCGCTGATCGCGTCGTTCGTCCTGGTCGAGAAGCGCACCGCGCACCCGCTGCTGCCCCTGCACGTCGTCGCCCAGCGCAACCGCGTCGGCGCCGCCCTCTCGGTCGGCCTGGCGATGATCGGCATGTTCGGCCTGTTCCTGTTCCTCACCTACTACCTGCAGGTCATCAAGCACTTCTCACCGGTGCTGTCCGGCATCTCCTTCCTGCCCATGACGGCCGTCGTCGTGATCAGTTCGACGGGCTTCGCGGCCCGGCTGATGACCAGGGTGCCGTCGCGCAACCTGATCGGGCCCGGACTGCTGCTCGCCGCGGCCGGCATGGCCTGGCTGACCCAGATGAGGGTGGACAGCCCGTGGGCGGTCCTGGTGCTGCCCGCCGAGCTGCTGCTCGGCGTCGGCATGGGCCTGGTCTTCATGCCGTCGATGAGCCTGGCCACCCTCGGGGTCGGCCCGCGCGAGGCGGGCGCGGCCGCGGCCACCCTGAACTCGTCCCAGCAGGTGGGCGGTTCGATCGGCGTGGCGCTGCTCAACACGGTCGCGGCCAGCGCCACGGCGGGGTTCCTCGCCACCCGGATCGCCACCGACCCGGCGGTCCGGGCCCAGGGCACGGTGCACGGCTACGTGGTCGCGACCTGGGTGTCGACGGGCATCCTGCTGCTGGCCGCGCTGATCGCCGTCCTGGTGATCGACCACCGGCCGGCGACCGGGTCGGCGGCCGCCGCACGCCCCGTCGAGGTGCGCCCCGTCGAGGCGCGCTCCGTCGAGGCCCGGCCCGCCGAGGTCAGGTCCGGCGACGGCCGGTCGGGCGCCGGGGCGCACACGGCCGCCCCGGCGGAGCGCCGACGGGAAACCTGAAATTTTCAGCAAGGTCTTGCAGTCACCTCCGGCGCCTGCTTGACTCCTGGCCACCGTCCAGGGATCAAGGAGGCGCCGTCATGCCGCCCGAGTTCGACCTGCTCGTCGTCGGCGGCGCCGGCGTGGACACCATCGTCCGGGTGGACCGGCTGGAGATCCCGCCCGGCGACTCGCAGTTCGTCGAACCCGTCCGCGACTACGTCGGCCACACCGGCAGCGGCGTCGCCCTCGGCGCCCACCACCTCGGCCTGCGCACCGCCTTCCTCGACTTCCTCGGCGACGACCCGCAGGGCGGCCTGGTCCGCGCCGCCTTCGAGCGCCACGGCCTGCACTTCGCGCACCTGGTGAGCCCGCACGGCACCCCGCGCGGGGTCAACCTGGTGGACGCCGCCGGCCGCCGGTTCTCCTTCTACGACGGCCGCCACCCCGCCGACCTGCGGCTGCCGCGCGAGTTCTACCTGCCGTACGCGCGGCGCAGCCGGCACGTCCACCTCTCCATCACCGGCGTCAACCGGGACATGTACGCCGACCTCCACCGGCTCGGCCGCACCACCTCCACCGACCTGCACGACTGGGACGGTGCCAACCCGCACCACCGCGACTACGCGCTCGGCTCCGACCTGGTGTTCCTCTCGGTGGCCGGCTGCCGGGGCCGCCACGAACAGGTGATGCGCGCGATCCTCGCCGAGGGCCGCGCCGCCGTCGTCACCGCCACCGCGGGCGCCGACGGCTGCTACCTGCTCACCCGGGGCGACGCGCAGGTGCGCCACCTCCCGGCGGTCGACCCGGGCCGCCCGGTGGTGGACACCAACGGCGCCGGGGACGCCTTCGTCGTCGGCTTCCTGTCCGCCTGGTTCCGGGGCCGCCCGCCGCTGGACTGCGCCCGGGCCGGTTCGGTCGCCGGCGCCTTCGCCTGCACCGCCGCCGGGACGCACACCGCCTTCGTCCAGGCCGGGGAGCTGAACCGCTTACTCGACGCCGGGTGAGCTTTTTCTCATCGAGATCCCAGCCATCGGTAACGACCTTTCCAGGCTGAGACGGCATAGTCGGTGATCGCACGTCACCACCGAACGAGCCGTCGACCACTGGCAGGAGAGACAGGCATGGGTCAGCACCGCCGCCGGCCGCCGCGCCGCCGCAGCCTTCTGGGTCCGGCCCTGCTCGCCGCGCTCTCGGCGGTCCTGGTGGCCGCCGTGGTGACCGGCACGCACGGGCTGAGCCTGTCCGACGCGACGGCCGCCGGGAAGGCGGCGCGCAGCCCCCGGGCCGCCGTCGCGCCGGCCGAGACCACGGCCACGCCCGAGGCGCCCGCCTCACCCGCGCCGGTCGACGCCCCCGTGCCGACCGACGGCCCGTCCGCCGCCCCGTCCGACGGCCCGACCGCCGACCCCGCCGCCGCGCCGGGCGGCACCCCGTCGGCCTCCCCGACGCCCTCCGCGGCGGCGACCCCCGCCACCCACGGCGCCCTCCCCGGCACCACCGCCACCGCCGCCGCCACCCCCGAAGCCGCCACCGTCGGCGCGCTGTTCAGCGGCGCCGTGGCGGCCGGCAACCACTTCTGCACCGCCAGCGTGCTGCACAGCCCGGGTGGCAACCTGCTGCTGACCGCCGCGCACTGCCTCAGCGGCACCGCCGGCGTCACCTTCGTCCCCGGCTACCGCGACGGCTCCGCCCCGTACGGCAGCTGGCAGGTCACCGCCGTCCACACCACCACCGGTTGGTCCCAGCAGGGCGACCAGGACGAGGACTTCGCCGTCCTGGAGACGGCGCCGAGCAACGGCCGCAAGGTCGAGGACGTGGTCGGCGGCAACCGGCTCGGCCCCGACGAGCCCTTCGGCGCCACCGTCCGCCTCTACGGCTACCCCGGCGACGCCGAGGAGCCCGTCCTCTGCACCAGCACCACCGGCCAGCAGAGCGCCTACCAGCGCGTCATCGCGTGCCCGGCCTACCCGTCCGGCACCAGCGGCGGCCCCTGGATCGACACCGCCACCGGCGACGTGGTCGGCGCCATCGGCGGCTACCAGCAGGGCGGCGACACCGACGACATCTCCTACAGCGCCTACTTCGACCACACCGTCGCCGGGCTCGTCTCCCAGGTCGAGGCCGCCGCCTCCTGAGCCCGGGGCCGGGGGTGCTCCCCGCCCGTCCCGCTCCTCGACCACCCATCCCAGGACCGACCGTCCGGGTCCGGACATGACGAAGGCCCAGATCCGTGGATCAACTCCACTGATCTGGGCCTCTGTTGCACTTCCTGCGAAGTGCCCCCGGTAGGATTCGAACCTACGCACCCGCCTCCGGAGGGCGGTGCTCTATCCCCTGAGCTACGGGGGCCTGGCTGGTGTCATCGGCGCTTCGGCCTCCGACGTGAAGAACACTACCAGGCTCCGGGCGTGGTCCGTGCACGGGTTTGCGCGACGGCGCCGGAGCCGGACGGGCGCCAGGTGGCGAGGGGCCGGCGGAAGTGCCCAAAGGCCGGACGGGGCGGCGGGGGCGCCGATACCCTCGGTGAGGTGTCGGGAGTGTCCGGGCGGGTCCTCGTGGTGGACGACAGCGAGGTGATCCGCCAGCTGATCAGGGTCAACCTGGAGCTTGAGGGCTTCGAGGTGGTGACCGCCGCCGACGGCGCCGAGTGCCTGGAGGTGGTCCGCCGGGTGAAGCCGGACGTGGTCACGCTGGACGTGGTGATGCCGCGCCTGGACGGCCTGCGGACGGCGGCCCGGCTGCGCGCGACCCCGGGGACCAGCCGACTGCCGATCGCGATCGTGAGCGCCTGCACCCCGGCCGATCTGGACCTGGGGGAGGCGGTCGGCGTGGACGGCTACCTCGGCAAGCCCTTCGATCCGGCCGATCTGGTGGCGCTGGTGCGGCGGCTGATGGCCGCCGGGCGGGTCTGACGAGTCCCGCCGCGAGAGTTTCGCCCTGAGCGAACAGGGCGGACGGATCGGGGCCGACACCCCTGTCGGGACGGCGTGGCGGTGTCTCAACCGGCAAACCGGGTGGCGGGCGGGTACCCCGTCTCGCCTACCCTTGGCGTCGTGACACCCGCAGAGCTTTCCCAGGCAGTCCAGGCCGCAGTGAGCGCCGCCGTCGAGGCGGGCGAGCTGACCGTCGCCGTGCCCGAGCACGTGACGGTCGAGCGGCCCAAGAACAGGGACCACGGCGACTACGCGACCAACGTGGCCCTCCAGCTCGCCAAGGCGGCCGGCCGGCCGCCGCGAGCCGTGGCCGAACTGCTCGCCGACCGCCTGCGAGGGATCACCGGCGTCGCCAAGGTCGACATCGCCGGGCCGGGCTTCCTGAACATCACCCTGGACACCGCCACCGCCGGTGCGCTGGCGCGCACCATCGTCGAGGCGGGCGAGGCCTACGGCCGCAACCGGGACCTCGCGGGCCTGAAGATCAACCTGGAGTTCGTCTCCGCCAACCCGACCGGCCCGATCCACATCGGCGGCGTCCGCTGGGCCGCCGTCGGCGACTCGCTGGCGCGCGTGCTGCGGGCCTGCGGCGCCGACGTCACCACCGAGTACTACCTGAACGACGCCGGCGTGCAGATCACCAAGTTCGCCGCCTCGCTGCAGGCCGTCGCGAACGGCCACGAGGCGCCCGAGGGCGGGTACGTCGGCGAGTACATCGCCGACATCGCCAAGGCGATCACCGACGCCGTCCCGGGCGTGCTCGACCTGCCCGAGGCCGAGCAGCTGCAGGTCTTCCGCACCGAGGGCCTGAAGCTCATGGTGGGCGAGATCAAGCGCTCCATGGACGAGTTCGGCACCCACTTCGACGTGTGGTTCTCCGAGAAGTCGCTGCACGACTCCGGCGCCGTCGAGCAGGCCACCAGCCGGCTGCGCGAGCAGGGCCACGTCTTCGAGCAGGACGGCGCGGTCTTCCTGCGCACCACCGACTTCGGCGACGACAAGGACCGCGTCCTGATCAAGGCCGACGGCGACACCACCTACTTCGCCGCCGACGCCGCCTACTACCTGTCCAAGCGCGACCGCGGCACCGAGGTCGCGCTCTACATGCTGGGCGCCGACCACCACGGGTACGTCAACCGCCTGAAGGCCATCGCGGCCTGCGCGGGCGACGACATGAACCACAACATCGAGGTGAAGATCGGCCAGTTCGTGAAGATGCTTCGCGACGGCGAGGAGGTCCGCATGTCCAAGCGGGCCGGCAACATCATCACGATCGACGACGTGGTCGAGTGGATCGGCGTGGACGCCGCCCGCTACACCCTGGCGCGGTCCTCCACGGACTCCACCATCACGCTCGACATCAACGTCCTGACCAGCCAGACCAACGAGAACCGGGTCTACTACGTCCAGTACGCCCACTCCCGGATGTGCGCCGTCCAGCGCAACGCCGACGAGCACGGCATCTCGCGCGGTGCGGCCGAGGACTTCAAACCGGAGCTGCTGATCACCGAGTGGGAGTCCGACCTGCTCGGCCACCTCGGTGAGTTCCCGCGCGTGCTGGCCTCGGCCGGCGAGCTGCGCGAGCCGCACCGGGTCGCCACGTACCTGGAGGACCTGGCGGCCAAGTACCACCGCTTCTACGACAACTGCCGCATCCTGCCGCGCGGTGACGAGGAGGTCACGGACCTCACGCGCGCCCGGCTGTGGCTGGCCGACGCGACGCGCACGGTCGTCGCCAACGGCCTGACGCTCCTGGGCGTCACGGCGCCCGAGCGGATGTAGGCACCACCCCCAAGCGCACGGCGGGGGCGGCTGACGGTCAACGAGGACCGTCGCCGCCCCTCGCCATAGGTCAAGGAACGAGGGACATGAGTCGCTCTGCACACCCCGCGGGCCCCCGTCACGGCGACGTGCTGCCCGAGGGCCACTACCAGGCCCCGCCGGCCGACCTGAACGCGCTCGACCCCAAGGTCTGGTCGCGCACCGTCGCCCGCAACGCCGAGGGCGTGGCCACCGTCGGCGGGATCGACGTCACGGCGCTGGCGGCCGAGTTCGGCACGCCGGCCTACGTGCTCGACGAGGAGGACTTCCGGACCCGGGCGCGCGCCTGGCGGGACGCCTTCGGCACCGACGCGGACGTCTACTACGCCGGCAAGGCGTTCCTCTCCAAGGCGATCGTGCGCTGGCTGCACGAGGAGGGCCTGAACCTCGACGTGTGCAGCTCCGGCGAGCTGGCGGTGGCGCTGGCCGCCGGGATGCCGCCGGCGCGGATCGCGCTGCACGGCAACAACAAGTCGGCGGACGAGCTGGAACACGCGGTGAAGACCGGCGTCGGGCACATCGTGCTCGACTCCTACGAGGAGATCGAGCGCCTGGCCGCGATCACCGCCCGCCAGGGCGTCCGCCAGCAGGTGCTGATCCGGATCACGGTCGGCGTCGAGGCGCACACCCACGAGTTCATCGCCACCGCGCACGAGGACCAGAAGTTCGGGCTGTCGCTGACCGGGGGAGCGGCCGCCGAGGCGGTGCGCCGGGTGCTCGGCCACGACGGCCTGGAACTGCGCGGCATCCACTCGCACATCGGCTCGCAGATCTTCGACACCGCCGGGTTCGAGGTGGCCGCCCGCCGGGTGGTCGGCCTGCTGGCCGAGATCCGCGACGAGCACGGCGTCGAGCTGCCCGAGATCGACCTGGGCGGCGGCCTGGGCATCGCGTACACCAGCGACGACGACCCGCGCGAGCCGGCCGAGATCGCGGCCGCGCTGGCCGAGATCGTGCGCCGCGAGTGCGCCGCCGCGAACCTGAAGGCCCCCCGGCTGAGCGTGGAGCCGGGCCGGGCGATCGTCGGCCCGACGGCGTTCACGCTGTACGAGGTCGGCACCGTCAAGCCGCTGGAGGGCCTGCGCACCTACGTCAGCGTGGACGGCGGGATGTCCGACAACATCCGGACCGCGCTGTACGACGCCGACTACTCGGTCTCCCTGGTGTCGCGCCGCAGCGACGCGGAGCCGATGCTGGTCCGCGTGGTCGGCAAGCACTGCGAGTCCGGCGACATCCTGGTCCGGGACGCCTTCCTGCCGGCCGACCTGGCCCCCGGCGACCTGATCGCGGTGCCCGCCACCGGCGCGTACTGCCGCTCGATGGCGAGCAATTACAACCACGCCCTGAAGCCTCCCGTGCTCGCCGTCAAGGACGGTGCCGCGCGGGTGATCGTCCGGCGCGAGACGGAGGAGGATCTCCTGCGTCTCGATATCGGATGACGGAATTCTTGTCTCAGATCATGGAACGACCGTAGATCCGTCCGGGAAGTCACCGAGACTGGTACGGACCGAAGTTCCCGGCGGCCCCGAGAATCCCGCCGGAATTACCGAAGCACGATGAATGCAGAGCGGAGTCGGATGATGCGTACGCGCCCGCTGAAGGTGGCGTTGCTGGGTTGTGGTGTGGTGGGCTCCGAGGTGGCGCGCATCATGACGACGACGGCCGACGACCTCGCCGCGCGCATCGGTGCCCCGGTCGAGCTCGCCGGGATCGCGGTCCGCCGGGCCGGCCGGGTCCGTCCGGGCGTGCCCGAGCACCTGATCACCACCGACGCCGAGGCCCTGGTCAACCGGGGCGACATCGACGTGGTGGTCGAGGTCGTGGGCGGCATCGAGCCGTCCAAACACCTCATCCTGTCGGCGTTCGAGCAGGGCGCCTCGGTGGTCAGCGCCAACAAGGCGCTGCTCGCCAAGGACGGCACCGAACTGCACGCCGCGGCCGCCGCCGCCGGGGTGGACCTGTACTACGAGGCCGCGGTGGCGGGCGCGATCCCGCTGCTGCGCCCGCTGCGCGAGTCCCTCGCGGGGGACAAGGTCAACCGGGTGCTGGGCATCGTCAACGGCACCACCAACTTCATCCTCGACAAGATGGACACCACCGGCGCCGGCTACTCGGAGGCGCTGGAGGAGGCCACCGCGCTGGGCTACGCCGAGGCCGACCCGACGGCCGACGTCGAGGGCTTCGACGCCGCCGCCAAGGCCGCGATCCTGGCCGGCATCGCCTTCCACACCGAGGTCACCGCGGCGGACGTCTACCGCGAGGGCATCACCGAGGTGACCGCCGCCGACATCGCCTCCGCCAAGGAGATGGGCTGCGTGGTCAAGCTGCTCGCGATCTGCGAGCGGGCGGCGGACGGCGAGTCCGTCACCGCGCGGGTCCACCCGGCGATGATCCCGCTGTCGCACCCGCTGGCCTCCGTCCGCGAGGCGTACAACGCGGTGTTCGTCGAGGCCGAGGCGGCCGGCCGGCTGATGTTCTACGGCCCGGGTGCGGGCGGCTCGCCGACCGCCTCCGCGGTGCTCGGCGACCTGGTCGCGGTCTGCCGCAACAAGCTGGCCGGCGCGACCGGTCCCGGTGACTCGGTGTACACGCAGCTGCCCGCCAAGCCGATGGACGAGGTGGTCACCCGCTACCACGTCAGCCTGGACGTGGACGACCGCGCGGGCGTGCTCGCCCAGGTCGCGTCCGTCTTCGCCGAGCACGGCGTCTCCATCGACACCGTGCGCCAGCAGGGCCGCGAGGGCGACGCCTCGCTCGTCGTGGTCACTCACCGTGCGACCGACGCCGCGCTGTCGGCGACGGTCGACAAGCTCCGCGCGCTGGACAGCGTGCGGGACGTGGCCAGCATCATGCGGGTCGAAGGGGAGTAAGGAACAGCCATGAACGCCGTTGCCGAGAACGTCGTCCGAGGCGCGCACACCCACCAGTGGCGCGGCCTGATCGAGGAGTACCGGGACCGCCTGCCGGTCACCGCGGCCACGCCGGTGGTCACCCTGCTGGAGGGCGGCACCCCGCTGGTCCCGGCCCAGGTGCTCTCCGAGCGCACCGGCTGCGAGGTCTACCTCAAGGTCGAGGGCGCCAACCCGACCGGATCCTTCAAGGACCGCGGGATGACGATGGCCATCTCGAAGGCCAAGGAGGACGGCGCGCAGGCCGTCATCTGCGCCTCCACCGGCAACACCTCGGCCTCCGCCGCCGCGTACGCGGTGCGGGCCGGGATGGTCTGCGCGGTGCTCGTCCCGCAGGGCAAGATCGCCCTCGGCAAGATGGGCCAGGCGCTGGTGCACGGCGCCAAGATCCTGCAGGTGGACGGGAACTTCGACGACTGCCTCACCCTCGCGCGTGAACTGTCCGAGAAGTACCCGGTGGCGCTGGTCAACTCGGTCAACCCGGCGCGCATCGAGGGCCAGAAGACCGCGGCCTTCGAGATCGTCGACATGCTCGGCGACGCCCCGGACATCCACGTCCTGCCGGTCGGCAACGCGGGCAACATCACCGCGTACTGGAAGGGCTACCGCGAGTACGCCACCGACGGCCTCGCCACCCGCACCCCGCGGATGTGGGGCTTCCAGGCCTCCGGCTCGGCCCCGATCGTGGACGGCGCGCCGGTGCTCAAGCCGCAGACCATCGCCACCGCGATCCGGATCGGCAACCCGGCCTCCTGGGACTTCGCGCTCGCCGCGCGGGACGAGTCGGGCGGCCTCATCGACAAGGTGACCGACCGTCAGATCCTGTCCGCCTACCGGCTGTTGGCCGCTCAGGAGGGCGTCTTCGTGGAGCCCGCCTCGGCTGCCTCGGTGGCCGGTCTGCTGGCCAAGGCGGAGGCCGGCCTGGTCGACCCGGGCCAGCGGATCGTCTGCACCGTGACCGGCAACGGCCTCAAGGACCCGGACTGGGCGGTGGCCGGAGCGCCGCAGCCGCAGATCGTCCCGATCGACCCGGAGGCGGCCGCGCAGCGCCTGGGCCTGCTCGACTGACCCCGCGCCGGGCCGCCCGCGGCACCTGACGCCCCGACGGGCCGCCCCTTCAGGGGGTCGGCCCGTCGGCGTTCTCCGCTGACACTTTTGTGTCGATTGCGGCGCGCATTCCGATCCGATTCCGGTACGCATTCCGGCCAGAAGCGGCAACACACCAGATCGAAGGACCACGGGGTGTACCACTGGGGAACCTCTCTTCGATACTCTGGGTTCGGCCGTGTGGCACATGCCCCGGGCCCGGTCTTCTCCAGACCGCGCCGACGACTGTGACCGCCCGCCCCGGAGGGGGCCCGCGGCCCCCTCCCCGCCCTTCGCACCGACGACGCGCTCCGCGCCGCCCGATTTCCCCAGGAGAGTCCACCGCATGGCCGGTCCCGCGTTCCGTGCCGCCGCCGTCCGGGTCCGGGTTCCCGCGACCAGTGCCAATCTCGGCCCAGGCTTCGACGCCTTCGGACTCGCGCTGGGTCTGTACGACGACGTGGTCGTCCGGGTCGCCGACTCCGGCCTCTCCGTCGACATCGCCGGCGAGGGTGCCGACACGCTGCCCCGCGACGAACGCCACCTGCTGGTCCGCTCGATGCGCGCCGCCTTCGACCGCCTCGGCGGCCAGCCGCGCGGCCTCGAAGTGGTCTGCGCCAACCGGATACCGCACGGCCGCGGCCTGGGCTCGTCCTCGGCCGCCATCTGCGCCGGCATCGTGGCCGCCCGCGCCGTCACCATCGGCGGCCCGTCCGCGCTGGACGACGACGCGTTGCTGGCCCTCGCCTCCGAGTTGGAGGGCCACCCCGACAACGTCGCGGCCTGCCTGCGCGGCAACTTCACCATCGCCTGGACCGACGAGGAGTCGGCCAAGGCGGTCACCCTGGAGCCCTCCGACCAGGTCGTCCCGGTGGTGTTCGTCCCCGCCGACGAGGTGCTCACCGAGACCGCCCGCGGCCTGCTGCCGAAGACCGTCCCGCTGACCGACGCCGCCGTCAACGCGGGCCGCGCCGCGCTGCTGGTCGAGGCGCTGACCCGGCGGCCCGAGCTGCTGCTCGCCGCCACCGAGGACCGCCTGCACCAGGACTACCGCTCCTCCGCCATGCCGGACAGCGCCGCGCTGGTGGGCGCGCTGCGCGCGGAGGGCGTCCCCGCGGTGATCTCGGGGGCCGGTCCGACCGTCCTCGCGCTCACCGACGAGGCGGGCGCCGACAAGGTGCTCTCCTTCGCCGGGCACCACGGCCACGGCGGCGACCCGGCGTTCGCCGCACACCGCCTGGAGCTCGACCGGATCGGGGCCACCGTGCTCCCGCTGGACGTCTGAGCGGCCCGTTCGGGCCGCTCGTCGGGCCCGGCTCGGCCCCGTGCCGAGCCGGGCCGTCCGGACACGATTGGCAAGCACAAGGCTGGGGAATGTCTGAGGGGGTCGGTAGTGTTAACCTCATTGCTGCACCAGGTGCCCTCCGGGGCTCGGTGCGCCGCGTCCCGATCCCAGCACTCCACTGCCGTGGAGTCGCGGCGATGTACGGGGCGACGATTCTCCGGGAGCCCACCGCAGCGCGTACGCAGCCTGCCTGCGCGACACGCGGCCGCATCCCGAAGCCGTGACGGCACCTGACTCCCACCCGCGGCCTCCCACCTTGAGGCCAGGACGGGCTGAGCGCGGGCCACCGTCACGCGACGGGGGCCCGGGATTCGCAGGCAGCGTGGGGGTACGCCCGGTCGGCACACGACCGGCCCGCCGCGCCATTCAGCACCACCGTGCTTCATGCACCGCACCTCGCAGCTCTCCCTCGACCGGCTTCCGCCTTTCGAGGGATCACCGCCTCGGACCGACGCAGTCGAGCGTCGGTCAGGACAGCACAACCGGTCGCCGAGCCAGACAGGCCGACGTCCGCTCCAGGGAAGGACCCTTAGTGAGCGACTCCACCGATCTGATGGGCGCGCGCCCGGACGCCGAGGCGTCGGACGCAGCCGCCGCCCCCGCGGCCCCGGCGCGGCGCCGCCGTACCGCCGCCGCGGGCCTGGACGGCATGGTCCTGGCCGAGCTGCAGAAGCTCGCCGCGGACCTGGGCATCACCGGTACCGGACGCATGCGCAAGAGCCAGCTGATCGAGACCATCAAGGAGAAGAGCGGCGGCGACCCGCTGCTCGCCGCCGGTGGTGCCCCGGCTGCCGCCAAGCGCACCGCCGCCAAGGCGGACGCCGAGGCCCCGGCCGAGAAGCCCGCCCGCCGCACCAAGGCCGCCGCCGCCAAGGCCGCCGCCGAGGCCCCGGCCGCCGCCGAGTCGCAGGCCCAGATCGAGATCCCGGTCCAGGCCGCCGCCGAGACCGCCGCGCCGGCCCGCGCCGAGCGCACCCGCCGCCGGGCCACCTCCGCCGCCGGCGCCCCGGTCGCCGAGGTCGAGGCCGAGGCCGGCGTGGTCGTGGCCGAGCCCAAGCAGGCCGAGACCCGCCAGGCCGAGACCCGCGGCTTCGAGGGCCGCGAGGAGGGTCGTCCCGAGACCCGCCGCGACCGCCGGGACCGCCGGGACCGCCGCGACGGCGGCGAGCGCACCGAGCGCACCGAGCGCCAGGACGGCGGCGAGGCCCAGGCCGGTCAGGACGGCGACTCGCGCGAGTCGCGCCGCGACCGCCGCAACCGCCGTGAGCGCACCGACCGCCAGCCCCAGCAGGGCGGCGGCCAGCAGCAGGGCGGCCAGGGCGACGGCCAGCAGGGCCGCCAGGGCGGCCAGCAGACCCAGCAGCCGCAGGCCCAGCAGGGCGGCTACGACGACGACGAGTTCGGCGACGGTCGCCGGGGCCGCCGCGGCCGCTACCGCGACCGTCGGGGCCGCGGCAGCCGCCGCGAGGGCTTCGAGGTCGGCCCCGCCGAGCCGCAGGTCGGCGACGACGACGTCCTGATCCCGGTCGCGGGCATCCTCGACATCCTCGACAACTACGCGTTCGTGCGTACCTCCGGCTACCTGCCGGGCCAGAACGACGTGTACGTCTCGCTCGCCCAGGTCCGCAAGAACGGCCTGCGCAAGGGCGACGCCATCACCGGCGCGGTGCGCCAGCCCCGCGAGGGCGAGCGCCGCGAGAAGTTCAACGCGATGGTGCGGCTGGACTCCGTCAACGGCATGGACCCGGAGAGCGGCCGCGGCCGCCCCGAGTTCAACAAGCTGACCCCGCTCTACCCGCAGGACCGGCTGCGCCTGGAGACCGACCCGGGCGTGCTGACCACCCGGATCATCGACCTGGTGTCGCCGATCGGCAAGGGCCAGCGCGGTCTGATCGTCGCGCCGCCGAAGACCGGTAAGACGATGGTGCTGCAGGCGGTCGCCAACGCGATCACCCACAACAACCCCGAGTGCCACCTGATGGTCGTCCTGGTCGACGAGCGTCCGGAGGAGGTCACCGACATGCAGCGGTCGGTGAAGGGCGAGGTCATCTCCTCGACCTTCGACCGCCCGGCCGAGGACCACACCACCGTCGCCGAGCTGGCCATCGAGCGCGCCAAGCGCCTGGTGGAGCTGGGCCACGACGTGGTCATCCTGCTGGACTCGATCACCCGCCTCGGCCGCGCCTACAACCTGGCGGCGCCGGCCTCCGGCCGCATCCTGTCCGGTGGTGTCGACTCGACCGCGCTGTACCCGCCGAAGAAGTTCTTCGGTGCCGCGCGCAACATCGAGAACGGCGGCTCGCTGACCATCCTGGCCACCGCGCTGGTCGAGACCGGCTCGCGCATGGACGAGGTGATCTTCGAGGAGTTCAAGGGCACCGGCAACATGGAGCTCAAGCTCGACCGGAAGCTCTCGGACAAGCGCATCTTCCCGGCCGTCGACGTGGACGCCTCCAGCACCCGCAAGGAGGAGATCCTGCTCGGCAGCGAGGAGTTGGCCATCGTCTGGAAGCTGCGCCGGGTGCTGCACGCGCTCGACTCGCAGCAGGCCATCGAGCTGCTCCTGGACAAGATGAAGCAGACCAAGAGCAACGCCGAGTTCCTGATGCAGATCGCCAAGACCACCCCCGGCTCCGGCGACTGACCGTAGCCGGACGGCTGTCGGACACGGAACCCCGGATCGCGCGAGCGGTCCGGGGTTCCGTGCGTCCACTCCGGCTTTGTTCCAGAGTCGGGACATCTGGGGTCCTTTGGATCATCTTGTCCGATTTACTCTGGACCGTATGGCCGAGCACAAGAGGGTCCTGACCCGCCGCCGCAAGATCCTGCGGGTGGCTGCCTGCGCGTTCGCCGCACTCGTCGTCCTCGGCGCCGGAGCGGCCGGGTACGCGTACGTCAAGCTCAACGGGAACATCAAGAGCGTCGACATCAACACCCGCCTCGGCGACGCCCGGCCCCCGGCCGCCACCAACGGCTCGTTCAACATCCTGGTGCTGGGCTCCGACTCGCGGAACGGCGAGAACGGCGACCTGGCCGGCGGCGACACCGGCGACACCGCCCGCTCGGACACCGCGATGGTGGTGCACGTCAACCAGGACCACTCGCACGCCGAGGTCGTCTCGATCCCGCGCGACACCCTGGTCACCCGGCCCGACTGCACCGACGCGGGCGGCAGGGCGGTGCCCGGCGCCAAGCACGCGATGTACAACAGCGCCTTCGAGAGCGGCGGCGCGGCCTGCGCGGTCAAGACCACCGAGCAGCTCACCGGGCTGCGGATGGACCACTACGTGCAGATCGACTTCGCCGGGTTCGCCCGGGTCGTGGACTCCATAGGCGGGGCCACCGTGAGCACCACGGTGGCCATCCACGACAAGGACAGCGGTCTCGACCTGGCAGCGGGCGAGCACCACCTCGACGGGCAGCAGGCGCTGGCCTTCGTCCGCACCCGGCACGGCGTCGGCGACGGCAGCGACCTCGGCCGGATCGAGCTCCAGAAGCAGATGGTGAAGTCGCTGCTCCAGCAGGCCGGCGGGATCGGGCTGTTCTCCAACCCGGTCAAGCTCTGGTCGATCGGCGACACCATGACCCGCAGCATCACCACCGACTCCGCGCTGGGCTCGGTGAACTCCCTGGTGGGGCTCGTCCAGGAGCTCAAGGGGATAGGGCCGGACCAGCTCGGCATGGTGACCCTGCCGGTGGTGACCGCGCCCAGTGACCCCAACCGGGTGGTCGAGCAGCAGCCGCAGGCCGGGCAGGTCTGGGCGGCGCTCAAGGCCGACCAGCCGGTCCCGCAGTCCGTCGTCTCGGCGCAGCCGGAGAACCCCGCCACGGCCGCCCCCACGGCCGCCCCCACGGCCGCTGCGACGGCCGCTGCGACGGCCCCGGCGAAGGTCCCCGCCAGGCGCTGAGCGGCGCCCGGAATATCCCGGAACACGACCCGGTTTGGGAAGATGCGGCCGGTCCTGGCAGACTGGTCCGTCGGTCCCGGTTCACGTGCGGCGCTCCAGCCGCCGACCCGGTGCCCTCCCGAAAACTAGGAGAACCCCTTGAAGCCCAACGTTCACCCCGAGTACGTGGTCACCCGTGTGACCTGCACCTGCGGTGCCGAGTTCACCACCCGCTCGACCGAGACCAGCGGCGAGATCCGCGCCGAGGTCTGCTCGCAGTGCCACCCGTTCTACACCGGCAAGCAGAAGATCCTCGACACCGGTGGCCGCGTGGCCCGCTTCGAGGCCCGCTTCGGCAAGCAGCACAGCGCGAAGGCCTAGCGCTCCCTCGGCGCCGGTTCCCGGTGCCCCCGTACTCGTTCCGGGGGCGCTGGGGGCCGGCGCCGTTCGCGTCCCCCGGCGTTCGCGCGCCACACCGCCGGTCGGTACGACCGACCGGTTCTCAACGGTTCTCACGGGAAGAAGGCCCACTCCATGTTCGAGGCAGTCGAAGAGCTCCTCGTCGAGCACGCCGACCTCGAGAAGAGGCTGGCCGACCCGTCCGTCCACGCCGACCAGGCCAACGCCCGCAAGCTGGCCAAGCGGTACGCCGAGCTGACCCCGATCACCCGGGTCTACCGGCAGTGGCGACAGGCCGGCGAGGACATCGAGGCCGCGCGTGAACTCGCCGCCGAGGACCCGGAGTTCCTCGCCGAGGTGAAGGACGGCGAGCAGCGCCGCGAGGGGCTGACCGAGGAACTGCGGCTGCTGCTCGTGCCGCGCGACCCGAGCGACGAGAAGGACGTCATCCTGGAGATCAAGGCGGGTGAGGGCGGCGAGGAGTCCGCGCTGTTCGCCGGCGACCTGCTCCGGATGTACCTGCGCTTCGCCGAGCGGATCGGCTGGAAGACCGAGATCATCGACGCCAACGAGTCCGACCTCGGCGGCTACAAGGACGTCTCGGTGGCCGTGAAGACCAAGGGCAACGCCGAGCCCGGCCAGGGCGTCTGGGCCCGGCTGAAGTACGAGGGCGGCGTGCACCGCGTGCAGCGCGTCCCCGCCACCGAGTCCCAGGGCCGCATCCACACCTCCGCGGCGGGCGTGCTGGTCACCCCCGAGGCGGAGGAGGTCGAGGTCGAGATCCTCGCCAACGACCTGCGGATCGACGTCTACCGCTCCTCCGGCCCCGGCGGCCAGTCGGTCAACACCACCGACTCGGCGGTCCGGATCACCCACCTGCCGACCGGTATCGTGGCGTCCTGCCAGAACGAGAAGAGCCAGCTGCAGAACAAGGAGCAGGCGATGCGCATCCTGCGGTCGCGGCTGCTGGCCGCCGCGCAGGAGGAGGCCGAGCGCGAGGCCTCGGACGCGCGTCGCAGCCAGGTCCGTACGGTGGACCGCTCCGAGCGGATCCGGACGTACAACTACCCCGAGAACCGCATCTCGGACCACCGCACGGGGTTCAAGTCGTACAACCTGGACCAGGTCCTGGACGGCGAACTGAACGCGGTGATCCAGTCCTGCGTCGACGCGGACGCGGCGGCCAAGCTCGCCTCGGCCCAACAGAACTGAGACCGGCGCGCCCCAGCCCGAGCGACGGCGCGAGCCGGAGCGCAGAAACAAGAGGTCGTACGGATGAACCTGCTGCTCGCCGAGGTGGCCCAGGCCACCCAGCGGTTGGCCGCGGCCGGCGTGCCGTCGCCGCGCTTCGACGCGGAGGAACTCGCCGCCTACGTCCACAACGTCAAGCGCAGCCAGCTGCACACGGTGCAGGACGCCGACTTCGACGCCCGCTACTGGGAGGCCGTCTCCCGCCGCGAGGCGCGCGAGCCGCTCCAGCACATCACCGGGCGGGCGTTCTTCCGCTACCTCGAACTGGAGGTCGGCCCCGGGGTGTTCGTGCCCCGGCCGGAGACCGAGACGGTCGTCGAGTGGGCCATAGACGCCGTCCGCGACATGGACGTGGCCGAGCCGCTGGTCGTCGACCTGTGCTCCGGCTCCGGCGCCATCGCGCTCGCCCTGGCCCAGGAGCTGCCGCGCTCGACCGTGCACGCCTTCGAACTCGACGAGGGCGCGCTGCAGTACACCCGGCGCAACATCGAGGCCAGTCCCGACCGCGCCCGGGTCACCCTGCACGCCGGCGACGCCACCCGGGCCTTCGCCGACGACCGCTCCTGGGACGGCCGCTTCGACCTGGTGATCTCCAACCCGCCGTACATCCCGCTCACCGAGTGGGAGTACGTCGCACCGGAGGCCCGCGACCACGACCCGCAGATGTCGTTGTTCTCCGGTGAGGACGGCCTGGACACCATCCGCGGCATCGAGCGGGTGGCCGCCCGGCTGCTGCGCCCCGGGGGCGCGGTGGTGATCGAGCACGCCGACCAGCAGGGCGGGCAGGTCCCGTGGATCTTCAACGAGGAACGCGGCTGGACGGACACCGCCGACCACCGTGACCTCAACAACCGGCCGCGTTTCACCACCGCCCGCAGGGCGTCGTTGTGAACGGGCGAGCGCACGACCGCCGCTCGCCGGGCCGCACCGTGACGACCGTGCTGTGAACGCTGTGATGAGCCATTCCGGAAGGGGACCGCACCGATGAGCCGCCGCTACGACTGTGCCGACACCGGGGACCGTGCCACCGGCCTGCGTGAGGCCGCCTCGGCCATCCGCCGCGGCGAACTCGTCGTGCTGCCCACCGACACCCTGTACGGGGTCGGCGCGGACGCCTTCTCCCCGGAGGCCGTCGGGGACCTGCTGGCCGCCAAGGGCCGCGGCCGCAACATGCCCTCGCCCGTCCTGGTCGGCTCGCCGACCACCCTGCACGGCCTGGTCACCGACTTCTCCGAGCAGGCCTGGGAGCTGGTCGACGCGTTCTGGCCCGGCGGGCTCACCCTGGTCGCCAAGCACCAGCCCTCGCTGCGCTGGGACCTCGGCGAGACCCGCGGCACCGTCGCCGTCCGGATGCCGCTGCACCCGGTCGCCATCGAGCTGCTGAACGCCACCGGCCCGCTCGCCGTCTCCAGCGCCAACCGGACCGGCGGCCCGTCCCCGTCCACCTGCGACGAGGCGCAGGCGCAGCTCGGCGACGCCATCTCGGTCTACCTGGACGGCGGGCAGGCGGAGCACGCGACCGCCTCGTCCATCGTCGACGTCACGGGCAAGGTCCCGGTCCTGCTGCGGGCTGGCGCGATCAGCGTCGAGCAGCTGAGGGAGGTCGTCCCCGACCTGGAGGCCGGCAGTTGACGCCCACCGCCTCGCTCCATGCCGGGCCCGGCATAGCGCCGTACCTGAGCGTGGGCCCCAGGCCGCTGGACCACTTCCGGATCCTGTTCGTCTGCACCGGCAACATCTGCCGCTCGCCGATAGCCGAGCGGCTCACCCGGCGTGAGCTGGACACCCGGCTCAGCCCCCGGGTCGCCGGACGGATCCTGGTGGAGAGCGCCGGCACCTGGGGCCACGTGGGCGCGCCGATGGAGGACCACGCGGCGACCGTGCTGAACGAGTACGGCGCCGACAGCGGGGGCTTCACCGGCCGTGAGCTGCTGGACGAGCACGTGGTCGAGGCCGACCTGGTGCTCACCGCGACCCTGGACCACCGCGCCCAGGTCATCTCGATGGGCCACGAGGCGGGCCTGCGCACCTTCACGCTGAAGGAGTTCACCCGCCTGGTGCGGACGATCGACCCGGGCACCCTGCCCGACCCGCGCCGCGGCGCCGACGTCACCGAGCGTGCCCGCGCCCTGGTCCGGGCGGCCGCCGCGCTGCGCGGCTGGCTGCTCGCCGCCACCCCGGAGTCCGACGAGCTGGACGACCCGTACGGAGCGCCGATCGGCATGTTCCGCAACTGCGGCGAGGAGATATTCCACGCGGTCGACCCGGTGGTCACCGCGCTCACCGGCGTGCCCGCGCTGCGCTGACCGCTCGCGCTGCGCTGATCCGCCCGCGGCGTGAGCGCGCCGCCGGTCGCCCGCCGCCCCGCCGCCCCGGCCGACGAGCGCCGAATGGCCCCGCGTCGGCGAGCCACCCGCCCCGGCCGGTCCTACGCTGGAGGAACCGACCCCTTCCCGGCCCCCCACGCCGGGAGGCGCCCCCACGCCGCCCCGGAGCCCCGCCATGACCGTCATCGACGTCCCGACCGTCCCGACCGTCCCGACCGGCCCGCCCGCGACCAGGGGGCGCCCGTGGGCCTCCGAGGCGCTGTACCGGGCGGATCCGCAGGTGGCCGACCTGCTGGCGGCCGAGGCCGAGCGGCGGGCCGAGACGATCCAGCTGCTGGCGGGGGAGAACCTGACCTCCCCGGCCGTCCTGGCGGCGCTGTCCGGCCCGCTGATCGACAAGTACGCCGAGGGCTACCCGGGCCATCGGCACCACACCGGCTGCGCCCTCGCGGACGCCGCCGAGCTGCTGGCGATCGACCGGGCCCGCGAGCTGTTCTCCGCCCCGCACGCCAACGTCCAGCCCCGGTCGGCGACTTCGGCGATGCTGGCGGTGTACGCGGCGCTGCTGCGGCCCGGTGACGGGGTGCTGGCGATGTCGCTGGAGCACGGCGGCCACCTCAGCTGCGGGTCGCGGGCGAACTTCTCCGGCCGCTGGTTCGCCTTCACCGGCTACGGGGTGCGCGAGGGCGACGGTCTGATCGACCTGGACCAGGTGCGCGACCTGGCCCGCACGCACCGTCCGAAGGCGATCGTGGCGGGCTCGATCTCCCACCCCCGGCACCCGGACTGGGCCGCGTTCCGGGAGATCGCCGACGAGGTGGACGCCTATCTGATCGCCTCGATCGCGCAGACCACCGGCCTGGTCGCGGCCGGGGTGGCGCCCTCCCCGGTGCCCTACGCGGACGTCACCGTGGCGGCCACCCACAAGCTGCTGCGCGGTCCGCGCGGGGGCCTGCTGCTGTCCACCGCGGAGCTGGCCGAGCGGATCGACCGGGCGGTGTTCCCGTTCAGTCAGGGCGGGGCGGCGATGAACGAGGTGGCGGGCAAGGCGGTGGCGCTGGCCGAGGCCCGTACACCCGGCTACCGGGCCTACGCGCAGCGGACGGTGGCGGGGGCACGGGTGCTGGCGGCGGGGCTCGCGGAGGCCGGGATGCGCCCGTCGACCGGCGGTACCGACACCCACCTGGTGACGGCGGACGTGCGCCCGCTGGGCGTCACCGGCGTGGAGGCCGAGCGGCGCTGCGCGGCGGCCGGGCTGCTGCTCGGCAAGTGCGCACTGCCGTACGACCCGGCGCCGGCGGCCGAGGCCTCCGGGATCCGGCTGGGGACCGGCACGGTGACCAGCCAGGGGATGGGCGAGGCGGAACTGGCCGAGATCGCCGGGCTGATCGCGCAGGTGCTCGCCGGGGGTACGGGCGCGCGGGTGGGCGAGCGGGTCCGGGAGCTGGCCCTGGCCTTCGCCGACCGGCGGTGACGCACGCCCGGCCCCGGGTAACCGAATCTCCTACCCGGGAGAGCGAACCGCGATGCACGCCTCGGGCGTCCGACTCAATAAGGTGTGAGGCGTGGCGACGCACCTCGAACCCCGGGAAGGCAGGGGAGTACCTTCGGTACCTCCCCGTTGGACAGTGACGCAGGAGGCCGGTGGTGCGTGAGTATCTGCTGGTGCTGTTCTGCACCGCCGCCGTCACCTACCTGCTGACCGGCCCGGTCCGGAAGTTCGCCATCGCGGCCGGCGCCATGCCGCCGGTCCGCGCCCGGGACGTGCACCGCGAACCGACGCCCCGGCTCGGCGGGATCGCCATGTTCGGCGGGCTGTGCGCGGGCATCCTGGTCGCCTCGCAGCTGGACAACCTGAGCAAGGTGTTCTCCCAGGGCACCGACATCCGCGCGCTGCTGTCCGGCGCCGGGATCATGTGGCTGCTCGGGGTGCTCGACGACAAGTGGGGCGTGGACGCGCTGGTGAAGCTCGGCGGCCAGATGATCGCCGCCGGTGTGATGGTCTGGCAGGGCGTCACGGTGATCACCCTCCCGGTGCCCGGTGTCGGCGCGGTCGCGGTGAGCCCCACCCAGGGCATGGTCATCTCGGTCACCCTGGTCGTCGTCATGGTCAACGCGGTGAACTTCATCGACGGCCTGGACGGCCTGGCGGGCGGCATGGTCTGCATCGCCGCGATGGCGTTCTTCCTGTACAGCTACCGGCTCTGGTACGGCTACACGATCACCGACGCGGCGCCCGCGGTGCTGTTCAGCGTGCTGCTGATCGGGATGTGCCTGGGCTTCCTGGCGCACAACATGCACCCCGCGCGGATCTTCATGGGCGACTCCGGCTCGATGATGCTGGGCCTGATGCTCGCCGTCGCCGCGATCTCCATCACCGGCCGCGTCGACCCGGACCTGATCACCAGCGAGACCGGTTCGCAGACCGCGACCGTGCACGCCCTGGTGCCGATCTACATCCCGCTGCTGCTGCCGCTGACGGTCATCGCGCTGCCGCTGGCGGACCTGCTGCTCGCGGTGGTGCGCCGCACCTGGGCCGGCCAGTCGCCGTTCGCCGCGGACAAGCGCCACCTGCACCACCGGCTGCTCCAGGTCGGGCACTCGCACAGCCGGGCCGTGCTGATCATGTACTTCTGGGCCGCGCTGATCGCCTTCGGCACGGTGGCCTTCTCGGTGACCAACACCGGCCGCACGGTGGTGCTGACGCTCGCCGGGCTCTGCCTGGTCGGCCTGGTGGTGCTGCTGACGCCGCGGTTCCGGCCGCGCGCGCCGAGGGCGGTGCAGTCCTTCGTCCCGCCGCGCTACCGCCGGCAGCAGTCCGCGCCGATGGCTGAACTGTCGGCGAAGGACAAGGAACTTCTCGGTGAAGCCGGTCGGGGGTCCTCGGCGCTCGGCGACCACCACGGTCGATCCACCGGCCGCCGGTAGCAAGGCAGTTGAGCTTGCGTCAAATGGCCTCACCCGTTCGGCTGTACCGTTGCGCCGTCGGTGTGACAGGTGCCACACATTCATGGTAAAGCTCTCATCAAATAGTTTGTGATACCGTTCACGAGTACCGAGAACACGCCGAAAGACCTGACAGGTGGAGGACTTCCGTCCCTGGTCGGTCTCCCTCGACGGGCCCGCCGCTCAAGCGGGCGGCCCGGGCGGCGGCCTCTCGGTTCGGTGTCACCCACCACCTTCTGTGCCCCGTCCCCCGCCACATCGACATGCCGCCGGAGCTGCCGACATGCCGTCCACCGACGCCCGGATCCTCCGAGGCGCCGCGATTCCCACTGCGGCCGCCGGGATTATCGCCATGGCGATCTCGTTCGCCGTCGCCGGCGGGAAGGGGCTGCTCGGCGCCCTCTTCGGCGCACTGCTGGTGATGGCCTTCTTCAGTTCCGGCCAGTTCGCGCTCGACCGCCTGACCAGGTCGAACCCGCAGATCATGATGGCCGCGGCGCTCCTGGTGTACACCACCCAGATCCTGCTGGTCGGCATCGTCCTGGCCGTCTTCAAGAACACCGAGCTCTTCAACCGGCAGGCCTTCGCCTTCACGCTGCTCGGCTGCGCGCTGATCTGGACGGGGTTCCAGGTGCGCGGCGCGCTGAAGGCCAAGACCTTCTACGTCGACCCCGACGCCTCGGAAAAGAAGGGTGACAAGCCTTCCGACTCGGGGCGTCAACAGTGACGAGGCCTGACTGTCCCCCCAACGAGGGGGGCGGTGTTTATGCCGCACTGACGGACTGCTATCGTCCGTCGCAACAACGGAGTACGGGAAGCGGCCAGGTCTGTCCGAACAGCGGACGGATCGCCCCCCGGATCCGCGCAGTCTTCGATGATCCCGCTGTGGTGCGGCGCACCGTCGCGCGGGATCGGCGAGAAACCCATCAAGTTCCAGTGCCGCTCCGTGGTCGCAGGCCACGCCGACACACCGAGGTTGCCGTAACCATGCGTCACGACGAAGGAGTCCGTGGTGAGTGCTGATCAGCTCACGTTCCTCGCCTCAGGCAGTTGCCACTTCGGGGACGCTGGCTGCGGCTTCCCGGCCCCGGGTCTGAACGAGTTCCAGTTCAAGCCGATCTTCTCGATCGGCAGCATCGAGTTCAACAAGCCGATGCTGCTGTCGATCATCGTCGCGCTGCTGGTCGTCGTCTTCTTCTGGGCCGCCTTCGCCAAGCCGCGCCTGGTCCCCGGCAAGCTGCAGCTGGTCGGCGAGATCGGCTACGACTTCGTCAAGCGCTCCATCGTGCTGGAGACGATCGGCAAGAAGGGCGAGAAGTACGTCCCGATGCTCGTCTCGATGTTCTTCTTCATCTGGTTGATGAACATCATGTCGATCATCCCGTTCGCACAGTTCCCCGTGACGGCGGCGATCGCGTTCCCGGCCGGCCTCGCGGCGGTCGTGTGGATCACCTACATGACGCTGACCTTCAAGAAGCACGGCTTCGTCGGCGGTCTCAAGAACCTCTGCTGGCCCTCGGGCATCCCCGGCTGGGTCATGTTCATCCTGGTGCCGATCGAGTTCTTCTCGAACATCTTCGTGCGCCCCTTCACGCTCGCGGTCCGAGCCTTCGCGAACATGTTCGCGGGCCACCTGCTGGTCGTGATGTTCTCCGTCGCCTCCTGGTACCTGCTCAGCCCGTCCCTGGGCGCGCTCTACGGCTCGGCCTCGTTCGTCGTCGCCGTCGGCCTGACCGCCTTCGAGCTGCTGGTCCAGTTCCTGCAGGCCTACATCTTCGTGATGCTCGCCAGCAGCTACATCGCCGGTGCCCTCGAAGAGGCGCACTGAGCCAGGGGGCCTCGGCCCTCCTGAACCACCCCCGGAACGCCCGGTGGCCAATCACCACCGGTACACCATCCCCGCAAAGGACACACTGCAATGAGCATGCTCGCTGAGGTCGGCGTCTACGGTTCCGTCGCTTCGATCGGTTACGGCCTCGCCGCGATCGGCCCCGGCATCGGTGTCGGTCTCATCTTCGGTAACGGCGTGCAGGCGATGGCCCGCCAGCCCGAGGCTGCCGGCCTGATCCGCTCCAACATGTTCATCGGCTTCGCGCTGACCGAGGCGCTCGCCCTCATCGGCATCGTCATGCCGTTCGTCTTCGGCCAGGGCCCCAAGTAATCCCCGCCGTAGACCCTTCGAGGAAGGTCCAGATATGAGCGTCGTGGCTCAGCTTGCGGAGACGGAGAAGATCATGAATCCTCTCCTGCCCGCGTGGCCCGAGATCATCATCGGCCTGCTCTGCTTCTTCATCGTCTTCGGCCTGCTCGGCAAGAAGCTCCTCCCCAGCATCGAGAAGGTGCTGTCGGAGCGCCGGGACGCCATCGAAGGCGGCATGGAGCGGGCCGAGGCCGCTCAGGCCGAGGCCCAGGCCCTGCTTGAGCAGTACCGCGCCGAGCTCGCCGAGGCGCGTCACGAGGCTGCCCGCATCGTCGAGCAGGCTCGCGAGCAGGGCGCCGCCCAGCTCGCCGAGATGCGCGAGGAGGGCCAGCGCCAGCGCGAGGCCATCGTCGCCGCCGGCCACGCCCAGATCGAGGCGGACAAGAAGCAGGCGACTGCCGCCCTGCGCCAGGACGTGGGTTCGCTGGCCTCCCAGCTGGCCTCCCGCATCGTGGGTGAGTCCCTGGAGGACCACGCGCGGCAGAGCGGCGTGATCGACCGCTTCCTGGACGAGCTGGAGGCCAAGGCCACCGTTGCTCAGGGTGCGGCCAAGTGATCGGCGCCAGCCGCGAGGCCCTCGCCGCCGGCCGGCAGAACCTGGAGAGCCTGACCGACTCCACCTCGGTGGACGCGGCCAAGCTCGCCGAGGAGCTCACCGCCGTCACGGCCCTGCTGGACCGTGAGGTGTCGCTGCGCCGAGTCCTGACCGACCCGTCCCGGTCCGGCCAGGACAAGGCCCAGCTGGTCTCCTCGCTGCTGACCGGTCAGGTCTCCGGCGAGACCGTGGACCTGGTGTCGGGCCTGGTCCGCTCCCGCTGGTCGGGCTCGCGCGACCTGGTGGACGGGATCGAGGAGCTCGCCGCGTACGCCGAGATCATCGTCGCGGACAAGGCCGGCGCCCTGGACGACGTCGAGGACGAGCTGTTCCGGTTCGGCCGGGTGGTGGGCGGCTCGCACGAGCTGCGCGCCGCGCTGACCGAGCCGAAGGCCGGCGCCGCCGCCAAGGCCGCGCTGATCGGCAAGCTGCTCGGCGGCCGCGCCCAGGCGGGCACCGTCCGGCTGGTCACGGCCATCGTCAACGCGCCGCGTGGCCGTAGCCTGGAGCAGGGCCTGGAGTCCTACTCGAAGCTCGCCGCCGCACGCCGCGGCCGCGTGGTGGCCCTGGTCACCACCGCGGTGCCGCTGTCGGACACCCAGAAGGAGCGCCTGTCCGGTGCTCTGGGCCGGATGTACGGCCGCCAGGTCCACCTGAACATCGACATCGACCCCGAGGTCGTCGGCGGTGTCCGGGTCGAGGTCGGCGACGAGATCATCGAGGGCACCGTGTCGAGCCGCCTCGAAGGCGCTCGCCAGTCGCTCGAAGGCTGAGCACCGAAGCAGCACATCCGACCCTCGGTCGGGAAACCGGCTCCCCATGGAGTCGGCACATCGGACGGCCGGTTCGGCAGACCCGGCCGAGAGTCGAATACTTGCGGCCCTCAATGGCGGGCCGAGGATCGCAAACTAGGAGAGCAGGGAAGCCTGATGGCGGAGCTTACGATCCGTCCGGAGGAGATCCGGGACGCGCTGGCCGACTTTGTCCAGTCGTACCAGCCGGACGCCGCTTCTGTGGAAGAGGTCGGCACGGTCACTGACGCGGCGGACGGCATCGCGCATGTCGAGGGCCTGCCCTCGGTCATGGCGAACGAGCTGCTGAAGTTCGAGGACGGCACGCTCGGCCTCGCGCTGAACCTCGACACCCGCGAGATCGGTGTCGTCATCCTCGGTGAGTTCGGTGGCATCGAAGAGGGCCAGACCGTGCGCCGCACCGGCGAGGTCCTCTCGGTTCCGGTCGGCGACGGCTACCTCGGCCGCGTCGTGGACCCGCTGGGCAACCCGATCGACGGTCTGGGCGACATCGCCTCCACCGGTCGTCGCGCCCTGGAGCTGCAGGCCCCGGGCGTCATGGCCCGCAAGTCGGTCAAGGAGCCGCTGCAGACCGGCATCAAGGCCATCGACGCGATGACCCCGATCGGCCGCGGCCAGCGCCAGCTGATCATCGGTGACCGCCAGACCGGCAAGACCGCGGTGGCCGTCGACACGATCATCAACCAGCGCGACAACTGGCGCTCGGGCGACCCGAAGAAGCAGGTCCGCTGCATCTACGTCGCCGTGGGCCAGAAGGGCTCCACCATCGCGTCCGTCCGCGGCGCCCTGGAGGAGGCCGGCGCGCTGGAGTACACCACCATCGTGGCTGCTCCCGCCTCCGACCCGGCCGGCTTCAAGTACCTCGCCCCGTACACCGGTTCGGCCATCGGCCAGGAGTGGATGTACGACGGCAAGCACGTCCTGATCATCTTCGACGACCTGTCGAAGCAGGCCGAGGCCTACCGCTCCGTCTCCCTGCTGCTGCGCCGCCCGCCGGGCCGCGAGGCCTACCCGGGTGACGTCTTCTACCTGCACTCCCGCCTGCTGGAGCGCTGCGCCAAGCTGAACGACGCCCTGGGCGGCGGCTCGATGACCGGTCTGCCGATCATCGAGACCAAGGCCAACGACGTCTCGGCGTACATCCCGACCAACGTCATCTCCATCACCGACGGCCAGTGCTTCCTGGAGTCCGACCTGTTCAACGCCGGCATCCGCCCGGCCGTGAACGTCGGTATCTCGGTCTCCCGCGTCGGTGGCTCCGCCCAGATCAAGGCCATGCGCTCGGTCGCCGGCCGCCTGCGTCTGGACCTCGCCCAGTACCGTGAGCTGGAGGCCTTCGCCGCCTTCGGTTCCGACCTGGACGCGGCCTCCAAGGCGCAGCTGGAGCGCGGTTCGCGGATGGTCGAGCTGCTGAAGCAGGGTCAGTACCAGCCGTTCCCGGTCGAGGAGCAGGTCGTCTCCATCTGGGCCGGCACCACCGGCAAGCTGGACGACGTTCCGGTGGCGGACATCCGCCGCTTCGAGCGCGAGTTCCTGGACCACGTGCGCCTGCAGCACAAGGACCTGCTGGCCGGCATCGTCGAGACCGGTCTGCTCGCCGACGGCACCGTCGACGCGCTGACCGCCGCGATCGACTCGTTCAAGCAGGGCTTCACCACCGCCGACGGCAAGCTCCTCGGCGAGCAGGCCTGAGTCCGGTAGCGAGGGAAAGGACGTAACGACCCATGGGAGCACAGCTTCGGGTCTACAAGCGCCGGATCCGCTCTGTCACCGCGACGAAGAAGATCACCAAGGCGATGGAGATGATCTCCGCGTCGCGCATCGTCAAGGCGCAGCGCGCGGTGGCCGCCTCCACCCCGTACGCCGATGAGCTCACCCGGGCGGTGACGGCGGTGGCCACCAGGTCCAACGCCAAGCACCCGCTCACCACCGAGAACCCGCAGGCCAAGACGGCCGCAGTCCTGCTGATCACGGCGGACCGCGGTCTGGCGGGCGGTTACTCGACCAACGCCATCAAGGCGGCGCTCACGCTCTCCGAGCGGCTCCGCGGCGAGGGCAAGGACGTGGTGACGTACATCGTCGGCCGCAAGGGCGTCTCGTACTACACCTTCCGCGACTTCAAGGTCGCGGAGTCGTGGACGGGATTCTCCGACAAGCCGACGTACGGTGACGCGAAGGCCGTGGCGGCCGACCTGATCGAGGCCTTCACGGCCGAGACCGGCGGCGTGGACGAACTGCACCTGATCTCGACGAAGTTCGAGTCGATGCTGACGCAGACCGCGGTCGAGGCCCGGCTGCTGCCGCTGAAGCTGGACGAGGTCCAGCTCAGCGACGAGCGGCCGGCCAAGGCCGAGATCTTCCCGCTGTACGACTTCGAGCCGTCGGCGGAGGGCGTCCTCGACGCGCTGCTGCCGCGGTACGTCGAGAGCCGGATCTACAACGCGCTGCTGCAGTCGGCCGCCTCCGAGCACGCCGCTCGTCGGCGCGCGATGAAGAGCGCGACGGACAATGCCGGCGAGCTCATCAAGTCGCTCACGCGGCTTGCCAACTCGGCCCGTCAGGCCGAGATCACCCAGGAAATCAGCGAGATCGTCGGCGGTGCCAACGCCCTCGCCGACGCTAGCCGCGGGAGCGAATGAGAATGACCACCACTGTTGAGCCGACCACGGCGACGGGCCGCGTCGCGCGGGTCATCGGCCCGGTCGTCGACGTGGAGTTCCCCGTCGACGCGATTCCGGACATGTTCAACGCCCTGCACGTCGAGGTGGACAACCCCGACGGCACGGGTCTGAAGACCCTGACCCTCGAGGTCGCCCAGCACCTCGGCGACGGCGTGGTCCGCGGCATCTCGATGCAGCCGACCGACGGCCTGGTCCGTGGCGCGCAGGTCACCGACACCGGCGCGGCCATCTCCGTGCCGGTCGGCCAGATCACCAAGGGCAAGGTCTTCAACGCCCTCGGCGACGTGCTGAACGTCGACCAGGCGGAGTTCGACAAGCAGGTCGAGGTCCGCTGGCCGATCCACCGCAAGGCCCCGGCCTTCAAGGACCTCGAGTCCAAGACCGAGATGTTCGAGACCGGCATCAAGGTCATCGACCTGCTCACCCCGTACGTCCAGGGTGGCAAGATCGGTCTGTTCGGTGGTGCCGGTGTCGGCAAGACCGTGCTGATCCAGGAGATGATCTACCGCGTCGCCGAGAACTTCGGTGGTGTGTCGGTGTTCGCCGGTGTCGGTGAGCGCACCCGTGAGGGCAACGACCTCATCGACGAGATGGTCGACTCGGGCGTTCTGGACAAGACCGCGCTGGTCTTCGGCCAGATGGACGAGCCGCCGGGCACCCGTCTGCGCGTCGCGCTCTCCGCGCTGACCATGGCGGAGTACTTCCGCGACGTCGAGAAGCAGGACGTGCTCCTCTTCATCGACAACATCTTCCGGTTCACCCAGGCCGGTTCCGAGGTGTCGACCCTGCTCGGCCGCATGCCCTCCGCGGTGGGCTACCAGCCGAACCTGGCCGACGAGATGGGCCTCCTGCAGGAGCGCATCACCTCGACCCGCGGTCACTCGATCACCTCGATGCAGGCGATCTACGTCCCTGCGGACGACCTGACCGACCCGGCGCCGGCCACCACCTTCGCCCACCTGGACGCGACCACCGTTCTGTCGCGCCCGATCTCGGAGAAGGGCATCTACCCGGCCGTCGACCCGCTGGACTCCACGTCCCGCATCCTCGACCCGCGGTACATCGCGCAGGGCCACTACGACACGGCCCTTCGCATCAAGGGGATCCTGCAGAAGTACAAGGACCTCCAGGACATCATCGCGATCCTCGGTATCGACGAGCTGTCGGAGGAGGACAAGGTCACGGTCCACCGTGCCCGTCGCATCGAGCGCTTCCTCTCGCAGAACACCTACGTGGCGAAGCAGTTCACCGGTGTCGAGGGTTCGACCGTGCCGCTGTCGGAGACCATCGAGGCCTTCAACGCGATCGCGGACGGCAAGTACGACTCCATCCCGGAGCAGGCCTTCTTCATGTGCGGTGGCATCGAGGACCTCGAGAAGAACGCCGCCGAGCTGGCGAAGAAGTAGTCGCGGCCGGTAGCAGCTGAGTGACCGTGAGGGGTGGCCCCCGAGCCTGGGGACCACCCCTCACGTCGCATCGGCTGTGATTCCGGTCAAATCCGTGCCGCCGGTTTCATGCCGGAGGCGCGCGGCCGTTATTCTTACCGAAACTCCCGAGTAATCGGGGGTTGCATGAGCCTAGGAGCCCACGTTGGCTGAGCTGCACGTCGAGCTGGTCGCAGCCGACCGCAAGGTGTGGTCCGGTGCGGCCACCATCGTCGTCGCCCGTACGGCCTCCGGCGACACCGGCATCATGCCGGGTCACACCCCGGTGCTGAGCGTGCTGGAGACCGGCCCGGTCACCATCCGCACGGTGGACGGCGGCACCGTGATCGCCGCGGTGCACGGCGGCTTCATCTCCTTCGCCGACAACAAGCTGTCTCTGCTCGCGGAGATCGCCGAGCTGGCGGACGAGATCGACGTCGCCCGTGCCGAGCGCGCGCTGGAGAAGGCGAAGTCGGACCTGGACGAGCACGCCGAGCGGCGTGCCGAGGTGCGCCTGTTCGCGGCGCGCGGCCTCAAGGCCCACGTCTGAGTACGCCGGACCCTGGTTTAGCGGGGTCGACCGACGGTCCCGGGGACGCGTGAGCGTGACCCCGGGACTGTCGTCGTAGTTGGTAGGTCAACGCGGTCGCTTGATACGACCGATACGGGGAACGCGGGTAGCGAGGAGGTAGGTGAGCATGGTCCTCGCGCTTGTGGTGTGTGCGGCGGTCGTGGCGCTGGGTGTGATCGGCCTGGTGGCGTTCGCGGTACGACGCCGCTTGATCCAGCGGGTCGGCGGCACGTTCGACTGCAGCTACCGGCTCAAAATGCCCGCCGACGCCTCGACGCAGCCCGACCTCGACGAGAACGGCAAACCCACCTCGGCCCCGGTCCCCCAGACCGACGGCAAGGGGTGGGTTTTTGGTATCGGCCGCTACAGCGGCGACTCGATCGAGTGGTTCCGGGTCTTCTCGTACGCCCCCCGCCCGCGCCGGGTGCTGCCCCGCCGGGAGATCGAGGTGCTCGGCCGGCGCTACCCGGAGGGCCAGGAGGAGCTGGCACTGCTCTCCGGCTCGGTGGTGCTGCGCTGCCTGCACAACGGGGAGCCGCTGGAGCTGGCGATGAGCGAGGACGCGCTCACCGGCTTCCTCGCCTGGCTGGAGGCGGCCCCGCCCGGGCAGCGGGTCAACGTCGCGTAGCGACGAGACCCTCGGGATGGGGGCACCCCCGGCCGGAGGCTGGGGGAGGGGCAACGTCGCGTAGCGACCAGATCCGCCGTCCGGGCAGAGGGTTAACGCCGCCTAACCTGCCCGGCTACGCTGGCCGCATGGTCAATCTGACGCGCATCTACACCCGTACCGGCGACGACGGCACCACCGCGCTCGGCGACATGAGCCGGACCACCAAGACCGACCCCCGGCTGGTGGCGTACGCCGACACCAACGAGGCGAACGCGGCGATCGGGGTGGCCATCGCCGCCGGATCGCTGCCCGAGGACGTCGTCACCGTGCTCGTCCGGATCCAGAACGACCTGTTCGACGTCGGCGCGGACCTGTCCACGCCGGTGGTGGAGGACCCGAAGTACCCGCCGTTGCGGGTGCTGCAGTCGTACGTCGACCGGCTGGAGGGGGACTGCGACCACTACCTGGCGCAGGTCGAGAAGCTGCGCAGCTTCATCCTGCCCGGCGGCATGCCCGGTGCGGCCTACCTGCACCTGGCCTGCACGGTGGTGCGGCGGGCCGAGCGGGCCACCTGGGCGGCGATCGCGGAGCACGGGGACACCGTCAACCCGCTGACCGCGAAGTACCTCAACCGGCTCTCCGACCTGCTGTTCATCCTGGCCCGGGCGGCCAACAAGGAGCGCGGCGACGTGCTCTGGGTGCCCGGCGAGAACCGCTAGGGCCTGCCCGGCAGGATCGGCCGGACAGGCCCTGGGGCCGCTGGAGCGGCTGGAACCGCTAGAGCCGCTTCTGTGCGGCGTCGGCGGTGGGCCGCTCGACGGTTCGGTCGCCCTCCGCGTGCGCGTCGGCCGGCGGCTGCTTGGGCCAGATCGAGTAGCAGCCGGCGACGATCACGTTGACCACCGCGGCGATGCCCAGCTTGAGGTACCACTGGAGGAAGGTGCCGTAGTGCGCGGCGCCCGCGGACAGCGGCACCAACAGGGTGATCAGGCTCAGCGTGATCGCCGCCGAGGCCACCGTGCGGCGGCAGATCTGCCACTCGTGCCGGGTGTGCTCGGGGCCGTACTTGGGCGAGGGCAGGGGCTTGGGGCCGCCGGCGAAGCGGTACGCGAAGTGCCGGTCGGCCCAGCGGACCAGCGAGGGGCCGTACCCGATCGAGAAGCCGGCGTAGCTCGCCGCGAGGGCGTGCGTCCAGCTCGCGGTGGCGCCGCCGCGCAGGTCGAGCACGGTGAGCACGTACAGGGTGAGGTCCACGACCGGCAGGCCGATCAGCAGCGCGGTGCTGGTGCGGCGCCGGCGCAGCAGGTAGCGGGCGGCGAGGCCGAGGCCGAGCAGGATCCAGAAGGAGATCTCGGCCGCGACGATGAGGGTGACGATCACGATGTGCTCCCGGACGGGTCGGCGGTGTCACCAGCCTCGCGCGGGCGCCCGCCGGTGTCGTCGTCGTCCGGTGCCGTCCCGGTCTGCATCTTTCGATGTAGCGGGCTCCTCCGCACACCGGAGCCGGGCGGTCCGCCGGGGATGGTGGGATGGGGGTGTGCCCCTCCCGTCCCTCACCCCGCGCCGGCAGGACCGGCTGATCGCCCTCTGCGGTCTGCTCGGCGGCGTGGTGCTGATCGTCTTCAAGGTGTACGACCGCGCCGGCCAGGTGCCGCTGTGGGCGGTGCTGCCGCCGATGCTGGTGATGTCGGCGCTGGAGCTGGTCCGGCGGACCAGACCGGTGCTGGCGGTGTCGGTCGGCGGGCTGGCCTTCGCGGCGAGCCTGTTCGCCGGCAGCCTGCTGGCGACGCTGATCATGTACACCGACCTGCTGTACGCGGCGGTGATCTACGGCAGCCGCCGGATGTCGCGGGTGCTGCACCTGACCGGCGGGTCCACCGTGCTGGTGCTCTCGACGCTCGCGGCGATCTACGGCGGCACGGCGGGCGCGCTGCTGGTGGCGGTGGTCGGTTCGATGATCTTCCTGGCCCCGGTGTGGACCGGCGACGTGGTGCGCAAGCACCGGCAGGAGGCGGAGGCCGAGCGGCTGCGGGCCGAACAGACCGCGCTGCTCTCGGAGATGGACCGGCGCGAGGCCGTCGGCGCCGAACGGGCCAGGATGGCGCGGGAGTTGCACGACGTGGTGGCCAACCACCTGTCGGCGATCGCGATCCACGCGACCGGTGCGCAGTCCGTCGCCCGGCGCCGTCGGCTGGCCGAGGACGACCCGCTGGTGGAGGTGCTGGCGGTGATCCGGGAGAACAGCGTCCAGGGTTTGGCCGAAATGCGTCGCATGATCGGACTGCTGCGCGACAGCGGCGGGGGAGAGGCCGACGAGTCGTACGCGGCGCCCGACCTCGCCGCGGTGGACGCCCTGCTGGCCAAGGCCAGGGCGGCCGGTCAGGACATCGGGCTGGACTTCGACCTGGCCGAGCACGGCGAGCGCGGGGACGTCCCGGTGCCGGTCGGCCTGGCCGCGTACCGGATCGTCCAGGAGTCGCTGACCAACGCGCTCAAGCACGCCGGGCCCGGACTCGTCCGGCTGCGGCTGGAGTTCGGGCCCGAGGAGCTGCGGATCGCCGTCGACAGCCCGTACCGCGGCGAGGCCGGCCGTGGACTGCCCGGCGCCCGGGCCGGGCTGGTGGGCATGGCGGAGCGGGCCGGGCTGCTCGGCGGCAGCTTCGAGGCGGGCCCGCGGGACGGACACTGGAGCGTGCGCGCGGTGCTGCCGCGCGGGCGGGAGAGCGAGGGACGGGCATGACGATCCGGGTGCTGGTGGCCGAGGATCAGGCGGCGGTACGGGCGGCGCTGGTGATGATCCTGCGGGCCGAGCCGGACGTCGAGGTGGTCGGGCAGGCCGCCGACGGCGAGGAGGCCGTCCGGCTGGCGCTGGAGCTGCGGCCGGACGTGGTGCTGATGGACGTGCAGATGCCCCGGCTGGACGGCGTGTCGGCGACCCGGCAGGTGGTCGCCGCCGGGGCCGCCCAGGTGCTCGTGCTGACCACCTTCGACCTGGACGAGTACGTCTACGGCGCGCTGCGGGCCGGCGCGGCCGGGTTCCTGCTCAAGGACCTGGAGGCGGACACCCTGGTCGAGGGCATCCGGACGGTGGCGCGCGGGGACGGCATGCTGGCGCCCTCGGTGACCAGGCGGCTGATCGGCACCTTCGCCCGCCCGGAGCGGTCGGTCGGCCCCGAGGCCCGGGCGACGGTGGCCGAGCTGACCCCGCGCGAGCGGGAGGTGCTGGCCTGCCTCGGGGCGGGCCTGTCGAACGGTGAGATCGCGGCCCGGCTGGAGATGGCGGAGGCGACCACCAAGACGCACGTCAGCCGGATCCTGGCGAAGCTGCGGCTGCGCAGCCGGGTGCAGGCGGCGATCCTGGCGCAGGACCTGGGGCTGACCATCTGACCGTCCGATCAGCCGACCGGGGCCGGTCTGGGTCGGCTGACCAGGTCGGTTGCAGATCACACTCCCGATTGCTACTGCGCGGGCGGATTGGGCATTAGAGT
Source organism: Kitasatospora sp. MAA19 (assembly GCF_029894125.1). Taxonomy (GTDB): domain Bacteria; phylum Actinomycetota; class Actinomycetes; order Streptomycetales; family Streptomycetaceae; genus Kitasatospora. Next base: position 134,429 of record NZ_JARXYZ010000004.1, on the reverse strand, counting down.
CCCGGCAACGAGCGACGCGGCTCGATGGCGGTGACCCCTGCCCTGAGCCGCCTTCAGGGCCCGCCCCAGGGCGGCGACGGCATCGGGAGACCCAGCCATGAGCAATGCGTCCAGCAAGCAGATCGCCGTGATCGGTGCCGGCCTGATGGGCGCCGGCATCGCCCAGGTGTCCGCGCAGGCGGGCCACCCGGTGGTGCTGCGGGACGTCACCGAGGAGGCCCTGCAGCGCGGGCTCGCGGGCATCCGCGCCTCCTACGACAAGTTCGTCGCCAAGGGCCGGCTGAGCGCCGAGGACGCCGAGGCCGCGCTGGGCCGGATCACCACCACCACCGACCTGGGCGCCGTCGCCGAGGCCGACATCGTGGTCGAGGCCGTGTTCGAGCAACTGGAGGTCAAGGAGGGCGTCTTCCGGGAGCTCGACAAGCTCGCCAAGGACGGCGCGGTGCTGGCCTCCAACACCTCCGCCATCCCGATCACTCGGATCGCGGCCGCGACCCGGCGCCCCGAGTCGGTCGTCGGCGTGCACTTCTTCTCGCCGGTGCCGCTGATGAAGCTGGTCGAGCTGGTCCGCGGCTACAAGACCAGCGACGAGACGCTGGCCGTGGCCCGGGCCTTCGCCGAGGGCGTCGGCAAGGAGGTCGTGGTGGTCAACCGCGACGTGGCCGGCTTCGTCACCACTCGCCTGATCACCGCGCTGGTCGTCGAGGCCGCCAAGCTGTACGAGTCGGGCGTCGCCACCGCCGAGGACATCGACACCGCCTGCCGCCTCGGCTTCGGCCACCCGATGGGCCCGCTGGAGACCGCCGACCTGACCGGCGTGGACATCCTGCTGCACGCCGCCCGCAACATCTACGACGAGACCCAGGACGAGAAGTTCGCCGCCCCGGAGATCATGGCGCGCATGGTCACCGCCGGTGACCTCGGCCGCAAGAGCGGACGCGGCTTCTACCCGTACCAGGGCGCGTGAGCCCCCGTCGGAGCAGGTGAGCGACGACGCCGGGCGACCGGGCGGGCCGTGCGGTCGGAGCACCGTACGCCCGCCCGGTCGGGTCGGGTGAGTTTCCTCACGCCGGATGCCGCACACGGGTGATTTGGGCGGTAATCGAGCGTAGGTGTGGAGACTTACTGCGTATATTCCCTCGGACGAGTGAAGTTGCTTCAGATCTGACCGGAACCAGCAACCTGCGGTACTGGTTCACCGTCAGATGAGGGGGAACCCGGCATTCCGACCGGGCCCGGGCGAGGGGCCACGGCCCGCCCGGATGGACACCCCGCCCCGGAACAACCCCTACCAGACCGGCCAGGCGAAGGAGGAGAGCATGCGCATCACCGGCGACCACAGGGCGCTGGCCATCGAAGGCCGCCTCGACGTGCGCACCGCCGCCGATGCCCGGGCCCGGCTGCACCAGGCCGTGGACGGCGGCTTCGGCGACCTCGTGCTCGACCTCGCCCGACTGGAGTTCTGGGACGCCACCGGCCTCGGTGTGATCATGGGCACCCATCGCAGGGCCGGCCGGATCGGCCGCCGGCTGGTGCTGCGCTCCGTCCCGGCCCAGCTCCAGCGGCTGCTGGTGGCCACCAAGCTGCACCGCATCCTGGCCGTCGACGGCGGCATCGCCGAGGCCCACGGGATCATCCTCTAGGCCCCTGACCAGCACCCGGACCGGCCGCGGGGCCGCCCCGGTCCAGCCCCGGACCGGACCGCCCTGCGCGGCCGGGCCAGTATGTGCAAGAGTCTGCCCGTCAGATGACGGCCGCCTCAGCCAGCTGCCCCCAGCTCGCACGCGGCCGCGACCGAGACGTCAGCCGGCCGGTGCGGGGCGCCGTCGGCCGAGCACGATGCGGAGCAGAACGTGGCACAGCCATCCGGGGAGTTCCGGCAGGAGGCCGCCCGCACCCGAGGCGGCGAACTCGTCTCCGGCGGGCTGCTGGTCGGCGTCGGTGCCCCGGACGGCTCCGAGGTCAGGCCCTGCCCCGAGGAGTGGCGGCCCCGCCCGCGCCGGATCGAGCGCAGCGAGCCCGCCCGCGGCCCGGTCGGCGGCGTCGGCCGCGCGGTCGGCCCGCTGGCCCTCGGCGCCGGGCCCGCCGACCTGCCGCTGCTCGACCGCGAGGCCGACATCGCCGAACTCCTCGGCCTGCTCGCCGAGGGCCGTTCGATACGCCTGGTCGGCCAGGCCGGCTCGGGCCGCAGCGCGCTGCTGTCGGCCGTCGCCGAGGCCGCCGCCGACCTCGCCCCCGGCGGCGTCGTCCAACTCTGCGGGCACCGCCGCACCGCCGCCGACCTGCTCCAGGACCTCTTCGCGGCCACCCACCACGCCCCCGGCTACCGGCCGGACCCCGGCCAGCTGGCCGCCCACCTCGCCGAGGTCGGCGCGATCGTGGTCGTCGACGGCGCCGAGCAGTCCGGCGCCGAACTGGAGGAGCTGCTCGCCGCGGCCCCCGGCTGCGCCTTCCTGATCTCGGCGGCCCCGGGCAGCCCGCCGCTGCCGCCCGGCTCCCGGCTGCAGGACCACCTGGTCGCCGGGCTCTCCCGCTCCGCCTGCCTCGCCCTCGCCGCCCGCCAGGCCGGGCGGCCGCTGGACGTCGCCGAGAAGGCCTGGGCGGTCGACCTCTGGTTCGAGTCCGAGGGCCTGCCGCTGCGCTTCGTCCAGGCCGCCGCGCTGCTGCGCCAGCGGGACGTCTCGGTGGACGCGCTGGTCGCCGCCGAGGAGGACCGGATGGGCGTCTTCGGCGCGGTCGAGGAGCCCGTCCACGACCCCGACCCGGCGGTCCGCGAGAACGCGCTGCGCCGGACCGTCCCGCTGCCGTCCGTCGCCGAGACCGCCTCGCCCGCCGTCCGGCTCGCCGAGGGGCTGAGCGAGCCCGCGCAGGCCGTCCTGCGGCTCGCCGTCGCGCTCGGCGGCGAGTGCCCCACCGCGCCGCACCTGCCCGCGCTGATCGACGTCGGCCAGGGCGAGAGCGCCCTCGCCGAACTCGCCGACGCCGGGCTCGCGGTGTCCATCGGCGGGCACCACCGGCTGACCGCCGGGGTGCTCGACCTGCTCGCCCCGCACTGGCCGGCCCGCGGCTGCCTGGACGGCGCGGCCCAGCACTTCGCCTGGTGGGTCGGGCACAGCTCGGTGTCGCTGGCGCAGGTCGCGGCCGAGGCGGAGGTGGTGATCGGCGTCCTGCTCGCGGACCGGGCCGCCGGCCGGCACGACGCGGTCGTTCGCCTGGCCCGGGCCGCCGCGCCCGCGTTGGCGCTGGCGCTGCGCTGGGGCGCCTGGGAGCGGGTCCTGCAGCTGGGCCTGGAGGCGGCCCGCCGGACGGGCTCCGGCACCGACCAGGCCTGGTTCCACCACGAGGCGGGCGTGCACGCGTTCTGCGTCCGGGAGCCGTCCCGGGCGATGGCCGAGCTGGAGACCGCGCTCACCCTGCGGGCCGCGGCCGGCGAGCAGCGCGGGGTCGCCGCCGCGCGCCGGATGCTGGACCTGCTGCGCGCCGACGGCCGGCAGCTGGAGCCCGCCGCGGCCGCCGCGTCGGCGCCCTCCCGGCGGCCCGTCATCCGAGCGATAGCCAAGGTGCCGTCCAGCCTGCGGTCCGGGACCAGGCGCCGGGTGATCGCCGCGTCGGCGGCCGTCCTGGCGCTCGGGGCCCTCGGGACGGCGGTGGCGATGAGCGCCACCGGCCCGGAGCCGCACCAGGGGAACGATCCGCACAGCCGGCTCGACGATCCGGACGGCACCCAGACCGGTCCGCTCCCGGCGCCGCGCACCGGCAGCGCACCGGCCACCACCGGCACCGCCGGTCCGGCCGCGGGCTCCGCCCCGGCGACGGACGGCACCAGCCCGGAGCCGTCGGCGAGCGGGAGCGCGTCGCACTCGCCGAGCGCGTCGCCGTCGAAGAAGCCGAGCAGGTCGGCGAGCGAGAGCCCGTCCGACAGCTCACCGCCGCAGCAGCCGCAGCCGCCCGCGCCGGGCCAGTCGCAGCCGCCGGTCCAGCAGCCCGGCCCGCAGCCGGGCGGCGGCTCGAACGGCGGTGGCGGTGGCCAGCCCGGCGGCGGTCAGTCCGGCGGTGGCGGCGGCACCGGGACGTCGCCCTCGCCGAAACCGAGCAGCAGCTCGCCCTCGCCGACCCAGAGCGCCACGGCGACCCCGACGGCCACCGCGACCGGCACGCCCAGCCCGACGTCGACGACGTCCGCGGGGTGACCGGCCTGCGGGGAGACCGGTCAGAAGCGACCGGTCAGCGGTGACCGGTCAGAACAGCTTGAGCTTGTCGTCGTCGATGCCGCGCAGCTCGTCGTAGTCCAGCACCACGCAGCCGATGCCCCGGTCGGTGGCCAGCACACGGGCCTGGGGCTTGATCTCCTGCGCGGCGAAGATGCCCTTGACCGGGGCCAACAGCGGGTCCCGGTTGAGGAGTTCGAGGTAGCGGGTGAGCTGCTCGACGCCGTCGATCTCGCCGCGGCGCTTGATCTCGACGGCCACCGTGGCGCCGTCCGAGTCGCGGCAGAGGATGTCGACCGGGCCGATCGCGGTCGGGTACTCGCGGCGGATCAGGGACCAGCCGGCGCCGAGCACCTCCATCCGGTCCGCGAGCAGCTCCTGGAGGTGCGCCTCGACGCCGTCCTTGATCAGGCCCGGATCCACCCCGAGTTCGTGGGAGGAGTCGTGCAGCACCTCCTCCAGCGTGATGATGAGCTTCTCGCCGGCCTTGTTCTCCACCGTCCAGACCCCGTCCGCCTCCTTGAGCGCGCACGGCGGGGACATCCAGTTGAGCGGCTTGTAGGCGCGGTCGTCGGCGTGGATGCTGACGCTGCCGTCGGCCTTGACCAGGATGAGCCTGGTGGCGGAGGGCAGATGGGCGGAGAGCCGACCGGCATAGTCGACTGAGCAGCGGGCAATTACGAGACGCACGGTCGACCACGCTAGCCCACCGGGGCCAGTTGATGCGATTCCACGACGACCGGGTGAAGAAAGCGCGAACCCCGCGAACATGGAGGCTCGGCAATTCCGCTACCCGCCCGTCGCGGTCTGGCGCCCATCCCCTCTGGTCGCTACCGTGTGTGACGGCACGCATGCGGGATCGCTGTCAACGGGGATGGAGACTTCAGATGAACGATCCGACGGGATCCGGCCAATCTGGTGCACCACGGCGTATTTCCGAAGCAATCCACTGGAATGACCGGCCCGCTCCGCCGTTGACTGCCACGCTGTTCCGAGTGCGGTCGGTGTCCGGGACGTCACGTCCCGTGGCGCCGCCGCTTTCGCAGGGTGCCGGAAACGCCCGTTCCACGGTGTTCCGGGCACCACGCGCGATCCGCCCACCCTCACTGTGAGCTTGGACTACGCATGACCACCCGGGCGCCGCGCGGGTGGACCGCGAGAGGAGAATCCATGTCGCTCGACGTCTCACCGGCCCTGCTGGAAAAGGCCGAGCGGGGCGAGGTCGACGAGCGGGAATTCGTCGACTGCGTCCGCGTCTCGCTGCCGTACGCCTGGGACCTGATCAGCTCGTTGGTCGCCCAGGCGAAGGTCGACGGTACCGATTTCGCCGACAACCAGGTACCGCCGCCCAGCGAGCAGGCCCGCGGCCAGCTCCTGCGGGCCCTCGCCAGCGACGCCATCCGGGGTGCCCTGCAACGGCACTTCGGGGTGCGGCTGGCCTTCCAGAACTGTCACCGGGTTGCGGTCTTCCTGCCGTCGGAGACCAACGAGGCGCGGCACGCGCGCTTCACCTCGGTCCGGGAGCAGCTGCTCAACCAGTCCGAGCAGCTGCGGGACTGCTGACCGGACGGCACCGCTGATCCGGTGCCGGTACCGACCGACCCGGAAGGTCGTCGGGCCGCCCCCGTCCCCCGGTGCGGGGGGAGGGGCGGCGGCCCGGACCGGCCCCGGGACGGGCGCGGGATCAACCCAGCTGCGGCAGTACCTCGGAGCCGAGCCGGGCGATGTTGTGCAGCGTCGCCTCGCGGTCGCCGCTGCCCTCCGCGAGGAGCGCGAAACGGCGGATGCCGGTCCGCTCGGCGGTGGCCAGCAGCCGGTCGGCGCACTGCCGCGGCGTGCCCACCGCGTGCAGGTCGCAGAGGAGTTCGGTGTACTGCCGCGGGTCGCGCATCTTGCGCTCCCGGCCGTCCACGGTGCGGTGGGCGCCGAGCCCGTACTCGAACCAGCCCGGCATGGCGTTCAGCAGGGTGGCCCGGGCCGCCGAGGTGCGGTCGTCGACCTGCGCCACCCCGGCCGCGACGTGCCGGCGGTTCACCCGGCGCAGCTGCTCCTCGCCGCGCCCGGCGGCCAGCCAGGCGGTGCGGTACAGCTCCAGCATGTGCAGCTTGTCGTCGTCGCCGGAGTGCATGCCGAGCAGCATCGGCAGGCCGCGCTCGGCGGCGAGCTTCACCCCGCCCGGCGAGGTACAGGCGACCACCATCGGCGGGCCGGCCACCGGCCGCCCGGTCGGGTCGAGTTCCTCGCCGAGGCCCTCGACGTCCTGGCGCTGGCGCGGGAAGCGCACCGGGCCGGACTCCTCGCCGAGACCGAGCCAGCTGCCCAGCCCGGGGCGGCGGAGCGGTTCGGTGGCGCGCGGCACCACCGCCACCTCGGGGAAGGCGAACTGCGGGCCGTCCGCGCCCACCCGGGAGCCGCGCAGCCAGCGCAGCAGCAGGTCCAGCCGCTCCGGGAAGCCGCTCTCGAAGGCGTCCACGCCGCCGCCGAACACGTCCAGGTCGATCCACGGCCCGCCGCGGCCCACCCCGAGCGTGAAGCGCCCGTCCGAGGTGAGGTGCAACAGCGCGGCCTGCTCGCCGAGCGCCACCGGGTGGGCGGTGGAGAGCACGCTGACCGCCGTGCCGACGCCGATCCGGCGGGTCCGGCCGAGCAGCAGCGCGGCCAGCGTGACGGCGTTGGGGCAGACCCCGTACGGGACGAAGTGGTGCTCGGCCAGCCAGACGCTGTCCAGACCCGCGCGTTCGGCCTCGACGGCGGCCCGGACGGTGCGGTCCAGCGCCTCGCGGTGGCTCTGCCCGGGGAACTGCGCGGACAGCAGGAACGCGCCGACCCGTACCGGCGCGGTCTCCGGCGGGAGCGCGCCCGCCCGCTGGGGGGTGGGCAGCGGATCGCCCGCCGTGGCCGTGATCGGGGGGACGGCGGTCAGCACCGGACCGGGGGCGGGTGGCCGGACCCCGACGGGCCGACGGGTCTCGGCACGGGGACTGGTCTTGGTCATCGTTGGGCCTCCTCGGGTGCGCGCAGGGTCTGCGGGCCCCGCCTGTTCCCCTTGTGGGTATCCGATGTCATGTGCCAATGGCACGCGGAACCCCGTATTTCCTCGAAGATCGGGTGGATCTCGGCAAAAACGCGGGAGCGCCGGAGGATGCCGTGATAGTGGCCTTCGGGAGGGATGGACGGCCGTAGGCTGGAACGGCCACGAGCCCCTGGAAGAGAGGTAGTCCGACGTGTCGCCGCGCCGCAACCGGATCAAGAGCGCCGACCCCCGCGAGAGCGCCGAGCCGGCCGCCCCACTCGGTGGATCGCTGCGCCGCACCGAGAGCTACCGGGGCGACGACTGGGTGGTCCAGACGGTCGCCGGGACGGCCGGGCGGCACTACCGCTGCCCGGGCTGCGACCAGGAGATCCCGCCCGGGGTGGGCCATGTGGTGGCCTGGCCGGCGTACGGTGCGGGCGTGGACGACCGGCGGCACTGGCACCGCTCCTGCTGGGGTGCGCGGGAGCGCCGGGCCTCCAACATCCTGCGCGGCCGCGGCGCTCCGCGGTACTGAACCGCCTCAGGCGTCCCGGCTCTTGAGCACCAGCGCGCCGCCGACCAGGGCGGCGAGGGTCCAGGCCAGGCAGATCACGAAGCCGGTCCACGGCCCGTACGGCTGGCCGTGCTGCTCGTACACCAGCAGCATCCGCGAGCCCGCGTAGTCCGGGAAGTAGTGGGCCAGGGTCTTGACCTTCGGCACCGCCGAGAGGATCGGCGAGAGCAGGAAGAAGAACGGCACCAGCACGCCCAGCGCCAGCGTCTGGTTGTGCAGCATCGTGGTGACGCCGGCCGAGAACAGGCAGAGCAGCGTCAGGTACAGCGCGGCGCCGAACACCGCGCGCAGCACGTGCGGTTCGCCGAGGCCGGTGGCGTGCGAGCCGAGCAGCGCCTGGCCGAGGAAGAAGGTGACGAAGGCCGTCACCACCGAGACCACCAGGGCCATCGCGCCGAGCACCGTCGCCTTGCCGGTGAGCAGGGTGCCGCGCTGGGGGACGGCGGCCAGGGTGACCCGGATCATGCCGGTGCTGTACTCGTTGCCGATCGCCAGCACGCCGAAGACGATGATGGCGAGTTCGCCGAGCATGATGCCGGAGAACGAGGTGCCGGTCGCGTCGAACGGGGACTGGTCGCTCCGGCGGAACTCGGTGAAGTTGTTGTTCGTGAGCAGGGACAGCAGCGCGCCGATGCCGACGGTGACGACGAAGGTCAGCGCGAGCGTCCAGACCGTCGAGCGGACGCTGCGGATCTTCGTCCACTCGGAGCGCAGGATCGCCGGGAAGGACGTCATCTCAGTTCTCCTCCTGCCGTGCCGCCGCGGACTGCCGGGTGCCGTCCGCCGTCCACCCGGCGCCCCAGACGCCGGGTGCGCCGGCCGCGTCCCGGCCCGGCCCGTCGCCCGCGTGGTACTCCACCGAGTCGGCCGTCATCTGCAGGAACGCCTCCTCCAACGAGGCCTGCTGCGGGCTGAGTTCGTGCAGGACGACGCCGTGGGCCGCGGCCAGGTCGCCGAGCCGGGCGAGGTCGCCGTCGACCACCTCGTAGGAGCCGCCCGGCCCGGGCTCGGGCCGGATCCCGGCGCCGGCCAGGGCGTCGAGCAGCCGCTCGGGGTGTGGGGTGCGCATCCGTACGGCGGAGCGGGAGTTGCGTCGGATGAACTCCGGCATCGGCAGGTCGGCGAGCAGCCGGCCCCTGCCGATGACCACCAGGTGGTCGGCGGTGACGGCCATCTCGCTCATCAGGTGGGAGGAGACGAAGACCGTCCGGCCCTCGGTGGCGAGCCGCTTCATCAGGTTGCGGATCCAGAGGATGCCCTCCGGGTCCAGGCCGTTGACCGGCTCGTCGAACATGACGATCTCCGGGTCGCCGAGCAGCGCGGAGGCGATGCCCAGGCGCTGGCCCATGCCGAGCGAGAAGCCGCGGGCCCGCTTGCGGGCGACCGGGGTGAGGCCGACCAGGGCGAGCACCTCGTCCACCCGGCGGGTCGGGATGCGGTTGCTCTGGGCGAGCCAGAGCAGGTGGTCGCGGGCGGTGCGGCCGGGGTGGACGGACTTGGCCTCCAGCAGTGCGCCGATGTACTTGAGCGGCTCGCTGAGCTGCCCGTAGCGCCTGCCGTCGATGGTGACCCGGCCGTTGGTGGGGCGGTCGAGGTCGAGGATCATGCGCATGGTGGTGGACTTGCCGGCGCCGTTCGGACCGAGGAATCCGGTCACCACGCCCTGGGGGACCTGGAAGCTGAGCCGGTCCACGGCGAGGGTCTTGCCGTAACGTTTCGTCAGGTCGTGCAACTCGATCATCCGCGCTCCCTTACTCGCTGTCAGGCTAGGACAAAGCGGATATCGCGGCCCGCTGAGTGGGCCCGCCGGGCGTGCCGGAATACGGTGGGCCCATGACCCAGCTCCCCTCCGCCTTGTCGGTCCGCGAGAGCGGTACCGGAACACCGATCGTGCTGCTGCACGCCTTCCCGCTGAACGCCTCGATGTGGTCCGCCCAACTGGACGCGCTGCCCGGACTGACCGGCGACGAGGCCCGGGTGCTCGCCCCGGACCAGCGCGGTTTCGGCGGCACCGAGCTGGGGGCCGACGAGCCCTCGCTGGACCTGGTCGCCGACGACCTCGCGCTGCTGCTGGACGCGGCCGGGATCGGGCGCGCGGTGGTCGGCGGGCTCTCCATGGGCGGCTACGTGGCGCTCGCCTTCGCCCGCCGCCACCCGGACCGGCTGGCCGGCCTGCTGCTGGCCAACACCCGCGCCACCGCCGACACCGACGCGGTGCGGGCCAACCGGGAGCGGATCGCCGCCGCCGTCACCGCCCGGGACAGCGTCCGGCTGCTGCTCGACGAGCAGGTCGCGGCCGGGCAGCTCGGGCCGGACTCCGGTCATCTGCTGGACCGGGTGCAGGCACTGGTCGCGGCCGCGCCGCCGGCCGCCGTCGCCTGGGCCCAGCGAGCCATGGCGGTCCGGCCGGACGCGCTGGACGTCCTGGCCGGGTTGCGGGTGCCGGTCGCGGTCGTCGCGGGCGCGCAGGACCCCCTGGTGGCGCCGCAGGAGGCCGAGCTGATGGTCCGGGCCCGGCCGGACGCCGAACTGACCGTCATCCCCGGGGCGGGCCACCTGAGCGCCCTGGAGGCGCCGGAGGCGTTCGACACCGCCGTCCGCGACCTGCTGGCCCGGGTGGCGGCCGGATGAGGGAGGACACGGCCGGCTGGGACTTCTCGGCGCTGGAGGTGACCGGGCGGATGCCCGTGACCAACCGCGGCGAGGGACTGGTCGAACTGACCCTGGAGCCGCTCGGCGAGGACTACTGGCTGCGCCCCGGGGAGACCTTCGTCGTCACCTCGTACGGCGACCACGGATCCGGCCACCCGTTCGAGGTGCAGTACTGGCCCGACTCGGTGTCGGTCTGGTGCACCTCGTGGTTCGGCACCGTCTCGGACGACGAGGGCAACCAGCTCAGCAGCGGGCACCAGCGGCCCGATGGGGCCTATCCGCGGTGATGCCCACTCATCCGAGATGATGACGGCTGAAAAGACGGCAGGCCCTCACCCGGGCGGGTGAGGGCCTGCCGGCGTCGGCGTCAGCGCGACTGCTGGGCGGGCACTCCCAGGGTGTCGTCGCCCGGCAGCGAGGCGGCGGCCACGGCCGCGCCGGTCAGCGTCGCCAGCATCTCGCGGACGTTGGTCAGCTGGGCGTTGATGCTGTCGCGGCGGTTGGTGAGCGCCGCCAGCTCGCGCTCGGATTCGCTGCGGATCCGGTCCGCCTTGGCGTTGGCGTCCGCCACGATGTCCTCGGACTGGCGCTGGGCCGTCTCGACGGTCTGACGGGCGCGGCGCTCGGCGTCGGTGCGCAGCTTCTCGGCCTCCAGGCGCAGCTGCTCGGCCCGGTGCTCGATCTCGGCCAGCCGCTTCTCGGCCTTGGCCTGACGGGCGGCCAGGTCGCGCTCGGACTGCTCGCGACGCTTGGCCAGGTTGGTCTCGAACTCCAGCGCGGCCTGGGCGGCCTTGGTGCGGGTCTCCTCGAAGAGGGCGTCCGCCTCCTCGCGCTTGTTCTGGGCGTCCTTGTTGGCCTCGGCGCGCAGCTGGGCGCTGTCGCTCTTGGCCTTGTCGACGATCCGCAGACCCTCGTCCTCCGCCTTGGCCTTGCGGTCCTTGGCGTAGTTCTCGGCCTCGGTGCGGACCTGCTGGGCGGCAGCCTCGGCGAGCTCACGGTGCTGCTCGGAAGCGCGGTGCGCCTCGTCGCGCAGGTCCTTGGCCTCCTCCTCGGCGAGTCGCAGGATCTTCTCGACCCGGGCGCCGAGACCGGCGTAGGAGGGCTCCGCCTCGGTGACCGCGGCCTGCGCGGTCTGGGTCTCCAGGTGGAGCTCCTCGATGCGCTTCTCCAGCGCACTGATCCGGGTCAGGGCACTGTCACGGTCGGCCACCAGCTTGGTGATCCGCTCGTCGACCTGGGCGCGCTCGTACCCACGGCGCACCAGGTCGAAGCCGTGAGGGGAGTGACTGTCGCTCATGGGGTTCTGGGCTTCCTGTCGTCAAACCGCTGAGGTGGTTGGGGGAATCCTGACACGGTACCGGAGTGTCGACGGCGAGTTGCCGTTGTCCCGCGGACAATGTCCGCTCAATCGGGTGGTGCGTTCTTGGAACGATTGCCGCCCGACCGGGGGGAGCCAATTCCGGCACCCGCCTTGGCGCCCCCGTCCTTCTTGGTGGTGCTTCCCCCGTTGGCCTGGGCCACCGGTGACGGTGCCTCGAACGCCTCCAGCGCGGACAGCACGTCCTGGACCCTGGAGATCTCGGTGTTGATGTCCTTGCGACGGCGCACCAGTTCGTCCAGCTCGCGCCGGCCCTCGTCGGTGACCCGCTTCGCCTCGGCCTGCGCCTCGGCGAGCAGCCGTTCGGCCTCCGCCTTCGCCAGTTCGACCTGCTCGTCCGCGCCGCGGTCGGCGTCCCGAAGCCGCTTCTCCGCCTCGGCGGCGGCGCTCTCCAGCCGCTCCTCGGCCTCGGCCTCGGCCGACTGCAGCTTGGCCTCGGCCTTGACGATCAGCGCCTCGGCGCGGTCGGTGGAGTCGGCGAGCTTGGTCTCCGCCTCCTTCAGCAGGCCCTCGGCCTTGCGGACGGCCGAGATCCGGACCTTGCTGGCCTCCGCGGACGCCTCCGAGGTGAGCTCGCCCGCCCGCTCCTCGGCGGCCGCGACCAGGGCCGCCGCGCGCTCCTCGGCCTCGGCGACGGTGGCCACCGCCTGCTCCTCGGCCTCGGTCAGCTGCTCCTGAGCGGCCGTCACCAGCGCGTCGACCCGCTCGCCGGCCGACTTCATGGCCGCCGCGTTCTCCTTGCGGGCGCGCTCGTGCAGCGCCTCCACCTCGGCGTCGGTGCGCTCGCGCAGCTCCTCGGCGCGCTCGCGGATCGCGGTGGCGTCCCGGCGGGCCTCGGCGAGCAGCGTGTCGGCGTCGGACCGGCCCTTCTCCACCTCGGCCTGGCCGGCCGCCTCGCCGGCGGCGACCAGCCGGTCGGCCTCCTTGCGGGCGGCGGCGACCATCGCGTCCGCCTGCTCCTCGGCGGCGGCGGTGGTCGCCAGCGCGGTGGTCTGGGCGTCCTCGCCGAGCGCCTCGGCGTCCGCGAACGCCTTCTCCAGGACGGAGTTGGCCTGCTCGCGGGTGGCCCGGTCGAACTGCTCGGCAGCCTCCCGGGTCTCCGCGTCGTACGCGTCGGCACGGCCGTGGGCGGCAGCGTCGTACTCGTCGGCGAGGGTGCGGGTGGCGAGCGCGTACTCCTCGGCCTCGGTGCGCAGGGCCGCGGCCAGCTCCTCGGCGTCGGCGACCAGGGCGGCCGAGCGCTCGTCGGCGGCGGCCATCGTCCGCACGGCCTGGGCCTCGGCGTCCGCGCGCAGCTGCTCGGCGTTCTCCTGGGCCGCGCGCAGCACGGCGTCGGCCTCCGCCCGCAGGTGCTCGTCGTAGGCCTGGGCCTCGGCGCGCTGCCGGCCCAGCTCGGCCTCGTGGGCCTCGCGCTCGGCGGCCAGCTCCAGTTCGGTCCGCTCGCGCAGGGCGGTGGTCTCGGCGTCGGTGCGGGCGCGCAGTTCGGCGGTCTCGTGGTCGGCGAGTTCGCGCTGCTGGGTGGTTTCGCGGTCGGCGAGTTCGCGCTGTTCGGCGGTCTCGCGGTCGGCGAGGGCCCGCTGCTCGGTGGTCTCCCGCTCGGCCAGCTCGCGCAGTTCGGCGGCGGCCTGTTCGGTCCGGTCGAGGAGCTCGGCGGCCTCCCGCTCGACGGCGGCCCGCCGCTCGGCGATCTGCTCGGCGGCGGCCTCGTGCATGCCGGCCACCGACTGGCGGACCTCGGCGGCCTCCTCCTCGGCGGCCGTGACCAGGGCGGCGCCCTCGGCCCCGGCGGCGGCGACCAGTTCCTCGCCGTCGACCCGGGCCTGCTCCAGGACGGCGGCGGCCTCGGCGCGGATGCCGTCGGCGGTGGCGCGGGCCTCGGACAGCTCGCGACCGGCCTCGGCACGGACCGTCTCGGCCTGCTCGGAGGCCAGCGCCAGGTCGGCGGCGGCCTTCTCCCGGACGGCCTTGGCGTCCCGGGCGGCCTCGGCCTGACGCTGCTCGGCGGCGCTCCGGGCGCTCTCCAGCAGGTCCTCGGCCTCGGCGCGCTGGGCGGTGGTCTCGGCGGTGGTGCGCTCGGCCAGTTCGGTGGCGGCCTGCTCGGCCTCGGCGCGGACGTCGGCGGCGTACGCCTCGGCGGCCGTGCGCTGTTCGGTGGTCTCGCGGTCGGCCAGCTCGCGCTGCTCCGCGGTCTCGCGCTCGGCGAGGGCGCGCAGTTCGGCGGCGGCCTGTTCGGCCTCGGCGCGCTGGGCGGTGGTCTCGGCGGTGGTGCGCTCGGCGAGGTCGGCGGCGGTCTGCTCGGCCTGCTCGTGGGTGGCCTGGGCGGCGGCCAGGAGCTCGGCGGTCTCCTCGCGCTCGCGGCGCAGGCCGGCGGCGGCCTCCTCGTGCTCGCGCCGGCTCTCCTCGCGCAGCGCGTTCGCGGCGGCCTCGGCCTCGCCCCGGGTGCGGGCGGCCTCGGTGTCGGCCTCGGTGCGGACGCGCTCGGCGTCGGCCACCGCGGCGTCCCGGACGGCGTTCGCCTCGGCCTGCGCGTCGGCGGTGACGGCGGCCGCGGCGGCGCTCGCCTCGGACCGGACCCGCTGGTCGAACTCGGCCGCGTCCCGGCGGAGTTCGGCGGTCTCACGCTCGGCGGCGGCGCGGTTCTCGGCGGCCGCGGCCTTGGCGGCGGCGAGGGCGTCCTGGCCCTGCTGCTCGGCGGCGGCGGTGGTCTTCGCGGCCTCGGCGCGGGCCCGGGCCAGGGTCTGCTCGGCCCGGCCCTGGGTCTCGGCGGCCTGCTCGTGGGCCTGCTCGCGCAGCCGCTCGATCTCCCCGGCCGCGCCGGCGCGCAGCTCGTCCGCGTCGGCCTTGGCCCTGGTGAGCAGCTCCTCGGCGTTCTTCGCCGACTCCTCGATCTGCACGACGGCCTGGCGGCGGGCCTCGCCGCGGACCCGGTCGGCCTCGGCGGCGGCCTGGGCGCGAAGTTCCTCGGCCTCGGCCCGCAGCCGGGCCGCCTCGTCCTGCATCTGCTCGATCCGCTCGCGGATCGCGGCGGCGTCGTCGAGGGCGGCGTTCTGGGCCTGCTCGACGGCGGCCTGGGCCTGCTCGCGCAGGCGCTGGGCCTCGGCGGCGGCCTCGGTGCGGATCCGCTCGGCCTCGGTGGCGGCCTCGGTGCGGGCGGTCTCGGCGTCCTGGTTGGCCCGGCCGAGCACCTCCTCGGCGGTCTTGGCGGCCTTGGCGAGGTGGACGGTGGCGTCCTTGGCGCCGGTCGCCCGGCCCTCCTCCTCGGCCGCGTGGCGCAGCCGCTGGGCCTCGGCCTCGGCGTGGGCGCGCAACTCGGCGACGTCCCGTTCGGCCTGGGCGCGCAGTTCGGCGATCGCGGCCTCGGCCTCGGCGCGCAGTTCGCCGGCCACCGACTCGGCGGTGGCCCGCAGCCGTTCGCTCTCCTCGGCGGCGGCGGCCTTGGCGGCCTCCGCCTCGGCCTGCTTGGTGGTGGCCTCGGCGCGGATGGCCTCGGCCTCCTTGGTGGCCTGGGCGACCATCCGGGCGACCTCGGCGCGGGCGGTCTGCGAGCGCTGCTCGTTGGCGGCCTCGCCGTCGGCGACCTTGCGCTCGGCGGCCGCCTCGGCGTCGGCCTGGAGCTGTTCGGCGGCCTGCTCCGCCTGGGCGCGCAGTTCGGCGGACTCGCGGCGGGTGCGCTCGGCCTCGGCGATCGCCTCGGCGCGCAGCCGCTCTATCTCGGCCTGGGCGTGGGCGAGCTGCTGCTCGGCCCGGCTCTGCTCGGCGGCGGACTGCTCCTTGAGCCGGTCGATCTCGGCCTTCGCGGCGGCGAGCTGCTGCTCGGCGGCGGCGTGCGCCGCGGCGAGCTGCTGCTGGGCCTCGCCGCGGGCGGCACCGACCTCGGCAGCGGCCTGGGCGCCGGCCTGCTGGGCGTGCTCGGAGGCGGCGCGCAGCAGGCGCTCGGCGTCGCTCTGGGCCCGCTGGAGGGCGGCCTCGGCGGCGGCCTGGGCCTCGCCGCGGGCGGCGTCGACGTCGGCGGCGGTCTGGGCGCGGGCCTGGTCGGAGAGCGCGACGGCCTCGGCCCGGGCGGCGGCGACCATCCGCTCGGCCTCGGCGCGGGCCTCCTGGAGCAGCCGTTGGGCCTCCTGCTCGGAGCCGGCCCGGGTCTGTTCGGCCCAGCCGTTGACGTGCTGCTCGGCGGTGTGGCGCAGCTCGGCGAGCTCGTCCTCCAGCTGGCGGCGGCGGGCGGTGAGCTCGGCCTCCAGTCGGGCGGTGCGCTCGGCGGCCTCGGCCATGATCCGCTGGGTGGCGGCCTGGGAGTCGCGCAGCTGGCGCTCGGCGTCGGCGCGCAGCTGCTGGGCCTGCATCTCGGCAGTGCGGAGCATCTGCTCGGCCTGGCCGGAGACGGCGTCGAAGGCGCGCGGCTGGGCGAGCATGCGGCGGGACTCGTGCAGCTTGGCCCGGAGCACCTCCACCTGGTAGGCGAGGTCCTCGGCATGCTCGACTGCCTTGTCCCGCTCCTTTCGAGTCCGACCCATCTCGGCCTCGAACTGGGAGAGGTGATCGTCAACCTCGTAGCGGTCGTTGCCCCGCACTCCGCGGTCCCATCCATCTCCTGGTCGCGTCCTCGACCCGGCCGGTCCAGGGCCCCCGTTGTCCGGGTGCCGGTCCGACTGGCTCCTTGCATCCGCAGCCGGTGGACGGCCCTCCGGTCATGCCGGGGCCGCACTCCGCGGTGGTCGGAGCCCTGGGCGTGGAAGCGCGGTGATCCCGCGTTCCCTCGTCCGGGTGGACTCCTGGGCGAACTCTTGCCTTGTGGAGAATGGTGACAGATCCGTGTTGCGACTGTTCAGCCGTGCCCGCGTACTGGACTCCCCTGCGACGGGCCGGCCACCGCAGGGCGGACGGGCCTGTCATCGGCCGTGCCCGTCGCCTCCGTCCCCCGGAGCCTTCGCGCACCTGGGCATTGTAGTGGGAGCGCACTGCGGGGGAATGGCCGCGTGGGGGTTTTCCGACTGTCCGACGAGGTTACTGACGGGTCATGACCGGTGGGACGGGGGTGCCGCCCGGGTGGACGGCACCCGTCGGCTCAGTGGGCGGCGTGCTCGTCGGGCCCGGCGGAGGTCACCAGCTCGGTCAGCACACCACCGCAGTCCTTGGGGTGCAGGAAGGTGATCCGCGAGCCCATCGAGCCGATCCGCGGCTCGTCGTAGAGGACCCGCACGCCCTTGGCCCGGACGGCCTCGGCGTCGCCGTCCACGTCGGCGGTGCCGAAGGCGATGTGGTGCACGCCCTCGCCGTTCTTCTCCAGCCACTTGGCGACGGTCGAGTCGGGCCGGGTGGGCTCCAGCAGCTGGAGGTAGGAGGCGCCGCCGTCGCCGGTGTCGTTGATCTTGAGCATGGCCTCGCGGACGCCCTGCTCCTCGTTGACCTCGGTGTGGAACACCTCGAAGCCGTAGGTGGCGCGGTAGAACTCGACCGTCTTGTCGAGGTCGCGGCAGGCGATGCCGATGTGGTCGATACGGGTCAGCACGGTGACCTCCGGGAGGCGGGTTGGCGACGTAGGGAACCAGGTGGCACCAGTGCAGCGCATCGCTCTCGACCGGCGCCACCGCCGGACGTGCGAGTCTGCTCACACGCCGGGGGTTCACCCGGGCCGCGTTGACACGGTGTTGACTGGAGGGTGCCAGTGCGCTCGATCACACCGTCGCTCCGGTGACGGGCGGGTAACAGGTCAGTACATTGAGCGCATCCTCACCTGGCCACGACGTGCGAAGGGGCTCGTCCCATGACCAACACCACCTCTGTGATCGTTGCCGGTGCGCGGACCCCGATGGGCCGCCTGCTCGGCTCCCTCAAGGGCTTCTCGGGCGCTGACCTCGGCGGCTTCGCGATCAAGGCCGCACTGGAACGGGCCGGCGTCACGGGTGACCAGGTCCAGTACGTGATCATGGGCCAGGTGCTGCAGGCCGGCGCCGGGCAGATCCCGGCCCGCCAGGCCGCCGTCAAGGCCGGCATCCCGATGAACGTCCCGGCGCTCACCATCAACAAGGTGTGCCTCTCCGGCCTGGACGCCATCGCGCTGGCCGACCAGCTGATCCGGGCCGGTGAGTTCGACATCGTGGTGGCCGGCGGCCAGGAGTCGATGACCAACGCCCCGCACCTGCTGCCGAAGTCCCGCGAGGGCTACAAGTACGGCGCGGTCGAGCTGCTCGACGCGATGGCCCACGACGGCCTCACCGACGCCTACGAGAACATCCCGATGGGCGAGTCGACCGAGAAGCACAACACCCGCCTGGGCATCGCCCGCGGGGTGCAGGACGAGATCGCCGCGGCCTCCCACCAGCGGGCCGCCAAGGCGCAGGCCGACGGCGTCTTCGACGCCGAGATCACCCCGGTCGCGATCCCGCAGCGCAAGGGCGAGCCGGTGCTGTTCGGCCAGGACGAGGGCATCCGCGCGGACACCACCGTCGAGGGCCTGGCCCGGCTGCGCCCGGCGTTCGCCAAGGACGGCACGATCACCGCCGGCACCTCCTCGCAGATCTCCGACGGCGCCGCCGCGGTGGTCGTGATGAGCAAGGCCAAGGCCGAGGAGCTGGGCCTGAGCTGGATCGCCGAGATCGGCGCGCACGGCAACGTGGCGGGCCCGGACAACTCGCTGCAGTCGCAGCCGTCCAACGCGATCCGGCACGCGCTGGCCAAGGAGGGCCTGGAGGTCTCCGACCTCGACCTGATCGAGATCAACGAGGCGTTCGCGGCCGTCGCCTACCAGTCGACCAAGGACCTGGGCGTCTCCTCGGACATCGTCAACGTCAACGGCGGCGCGATCGCGCTCGGCCACCCGATCGGCATGTCCGGTGCCCGCGTGGTGCTGCACCTGGCGCTGGAGCTCCAGCGGCGCGGCGGCGGTGTCGGCGCGGCCGCGCTGTGCGGCGGCGGTGGCCAGGGCGACGCGCTGATCGTGCGCGTCCCGAAGGCCTGATCAGCTGATCTGATCTTCGGGGCTGCGGACCGCCACAAGCGGTCCGCAGCCCCTTCGGCATCCGCATCCGCCCTAGGAGCTCCCGATGATCGATGTCGCCACGCTGGTCGAACAGGCCCGGGCGGGCCGGCCGCGGGCGGTCGCCCGGCTGATCACGCTGGTCGAGAACGCGGCCCCGCAGCTGCGCGAGGCGATGGCCGCGCTCGCGCCGTACACCGGTCAGGCCTACACGGTGGGCCTGACCGGTTCGCCCGGGGTCGGCAAGTCCACCTCCACCTCGGCGCTGGTCTCCGCCTACCGGCGGCTCGGCAAGCGGGTCGGGGTCCTGGCGGTCGACCCGTCCTCGCCGTTCTCCGGCGGCGCGCTGCTCGGCGACCGGGTCCGGATGCAGGACCACGCCACGGATCCCGAGGTGTTCATCCGCTCGATGGCCACCCGCGGCCACCTCGGCGGGCTGTCCTGGACGGCGCCGCAGGCGCTGCGGGTGCTGGACGCGGCCGGCTGCGAGGTGATCCTGGTCGAGACCGTCGGGGTGGGCCAGTCGGAGGTGGAGATCGCCGCCCAGGCCGACACCACCGTGGTGCTGCTCGCCCCCGGGATGGGCGACGGCATCCAGGCCGCCAAGGCCGGGATCCTGGAGATCGGCGACGTCTTCGTGGTCAACAAGGCCGACCGGGACGGCGCCGACGCCACCGCCCGGGAGCTCAACCACATGCTCGGCCTCGGCGAGGCCCGGGACGCGGGGGACTGGCGGCCGCCGATCGTCAAGACCGTCGCCGCCCGCGGCGAGGGCGTGGACGAGGTGGTCGAGGCGCTGGAGAAGCACCGTGCCTGGCTGGAGGAGCACGGTGAGCTGGCGGTGCGCCGCCGCCGCCGGGCCTCCGACGAGATCGAGGCGATCGCGCTGGCCGAACTGCGCACCCGGATCGGCGACCTGCGCGGGGACCGCCATCTGGCCGGCCTGGCCGAGCGGGTGGTGGCGGGCGAGCTGGACCCGTACGGCGCCGCCGACGAGCTGGTGGCCGGGCTCACCCGGGGCTGACGGCGGTACGGGGAAGGGGGCCGGTCCCGGGACCGGCCCCCTTCCCCGTGCGTCGGTCAGGTCGCGCCGTCGGTCAGGAGCGGCCGCGAAGCCCCCGCAGGTGCTCGGCGACCGGGGCCAGCGCCTCGTACATGGCGTCCAGCTGCTCCGGGGTGAAGCGGTCGATGAAGTGCGACCGGACGCTGCGCACATGGTCGGGGGCGACCCGCTGCATGGTCTCCCAGCCCTGCTCGGTGAGGTGGGCGTAGAGGCCGCGGCGGTCGCCCGGACACTCCTGGCGCAGCACCAGCCCGGCGTTCTCCATCCGGGTGATCTGGTGCGAGAGCCGGCTCTTGGACTGCAGGGTGGCGGTCGCGAGGTCGGTCATCCGCATCCGGCGGTCGGGGGCCTCGGAGAGGACGACCAGGATCTCGTAGTCGTTGATCGCCAGGTTGTGCGGCTGGAGTTCGCGGCTGAGCTGGTAGTCCAGCAGCTTGGCGACCTCCAGATGGGCGCGCCACATCCGCTGCTCCCTGGCGGTCAGCCAGGGAGTCTCCTCCTCGGGCTGCGACGGAGGGGTGTCCGCAGTGTCGATCGTGTGCGTATCCATGCGGGTCAGCATACCGCATTTAGTTCAATCTTGTACAAGTTTACAGGCCGAAACGCCGTCCCAGATCGCCCAGGTTACCGAGGCCCGGCACATTGAGGTTGCCCCCGCCGTGGCCGGACGCCGCCGGCTGGGACGGCACCCCGCCCACCGGGACGCCCGCCTCGGCGTCCACCTGGCCGACCGACCGCTCCGCCATCAGCTTCTCGCTGGACTGCAGCAGCACCTGGCCGGCGCCGATGAACTCGAACTGGTGCTCCTCGCCGGAGGCGCCGCCCAGCCCGGTCAGCCGCCGGATGCCGCCGATCAGCCCGTGCATGTAGTCGTGGTCGTAGTGGTGGCACGGCGCCGGGCAGTCCGCCCAGCCGACCAGCGCCTGCGGGTCCACCCGGATCGGCGGCTCGACGAAGTGCACCGGCCCGTTGGAGGCGGCGACGAACTTCCCGGTGCCGATCAGGGTCAGGAAGCCCGGGATGATCGACTGCTTGAGCCGCAGCGACGGGTCGAAGGCCAGCAGGTTGCCCGAGCGGACGGTCAGGTTGCCCTCGTCCAGGTCGTAGGAGTTGAGGTCGAAGGCGCGGTCGGCCAGCAGCAGCTTGCCGCGGCCCTGCGCGACCACCCAGTCCGCCGCGTGCATCGGCGAGTTGAAGTGCTGGCCGATCATCCGGTCGAGCACGCCGGCGCCGACGCCCTTGAAGGTGATGTCGCCGTAGTAGGCGACCATCTTGCCCTTCTGCAGGAAGTACGAGCCGTTCAGGTCGACCGAGAAGGCGTAGGGGTTGACGTTGTCGTTCACCGGCAGGCTGAACGCGTCGTACACCACCGGGCCGGAGCCGCCGTGGGTGCTCGGCAGCGGGGCCTGCGGGCCGCCGAACTGCTCCTGGGCGTAGGCCTGTTGGGGCTGCTGCGGGGGAGGCGGCGGCGGGTAGCCACCCTGCTGCGGGTAACCCGGCGCGGGGGGCGGGTAGCCCTGGCCGGGCTGCGGCCCGTAGCCCGGCGGCGGGGGCGCGGCGAAGCCGGGCTGGGTCGGCTGGTCGTACGGCGACTGCCCGTACGGCGGCTGCGGCGGGTAGGACATCAGAGCTTCTCCTCGCTCGCCTGGACGTACACCGCACCCTGCCCGGACAGCTCCAGCTGGAACGCCTCGCCGGAGCCGCGGCCGATCATGTCGCGCCAACCCAGCGCCGTGGACAGCTTGTTCTGCACCTGGCCGCGGTGCGCCACGTACGCCTGCGGGTCGACGTGCACCGACTGGCCCGGGACGATCGGCAGCTCGAAGACGCCGCCGTGCGCCATCACCGCGACCGCCCCCTGGCCCTCCAGCTTGGTGGTGAACAGGCCCTGCCCGGTGACCTGGCCGCGGACCATGCCCATCACCCCGCCCTGCGAGCCCATGAACATGGTGGACTGGCGCAGCGTGCCCTCGAAGGCCAGCAGCCGGTCCGCCTCGACGTACAAGGTGTCGCCGACCAGGTCGATCACGTGCACGTGGTGGCCGCCGTGGCCGAACATCACCCGGCCCTGGCCCTCGACGGTCATCAGCGGGGTGTCCTCGTTGGCCACCCGGCGGCCGATCATCGACATCACGCCGCCCTGCCCGCCGGTGATGTTCGGCGTGAAGCGGACGTCGCCGGTGTACGCGAGCATCGCGCC
Organism: Kitasatospora sp. MAA19; assembly: GCF_029894125.1. GTDB lineage: Bacteria > Actinomycetota > Actinomycetes > Streptomycetales > Streptomycetaceae > Kitasatospora. Next base: position 112,368 of record NZ_JARXYZ010000004.1, on the reverse strand, counting down.
GCGCTGGCTGAACAGCCGCTGACCGGGCACCAGCAGGGCCTCGACCATCTTGCCGTTGATCTTCGTGAAGCCCATCAGACGTCGCCCCCGATGGTGACCTTCTCCGACGGCTGCACGTACACCAGCCCCTCCCCGGTGAACTCCACCTGGACGGCCTCGCCGCCGCCCTCGCCGATCACCGTGGTCCAGCCCGCGCCGGACTTCAGGCTGCGGTGCAGGCTGCCGGTGTGCGCCACGTAGGCACCCGGGTCCACCCGCAGCGGCTGGCTCTTGTCGACCCGCAGGATGATCGCGGGCCCGTTCGAGGTGACGGCGGCCCAGCCGTGGCCCTCCACCTTGGTGGTGAACAGGCCGTTGCCGGAGGACATCCCGTTGAGCCCGGTGAAGGTGGTGCCGGTGCGCAGCGAGCCCTCGGTGCACAGCAGGTTGTCCGCCTCGACGAACAGCGTCTCGCCGTTCAGCCTGACCAGGTTGATCTCGGTGGCCTTGTCGGCGAAGTAGCAGGTGCCCTGTCCCTTCACCTCCATGACGGTCATCTGCTCGCCGGTCAGCCGGCGGGCGACCATGCCGCGCAGGCCGTCCCCACCGCCGGTCAGCTTCTTGAAGCTCATCTGGCCGGTGTAGGCGACCATCGAGCCGTGTCTGGCCTTGACGGCCTCACCGGCCAACTCGACCGCGAGTACCCGGGATCCCTGGAGTCTGAACTGTGCCACGGCCGCAATCTAGCGGGAGCGGCCGTGGCCGGGCGAGGGGGTGGGGACGAACTGGTACGGGTCTGCGACAAACGCGCCGGTCACGCCCGCGCGTGCGCCCCCCGGGCGGCGTGCGGGACGGCGCCGGCCGCCTCCTCGACCTCCAGCAGCGAGGCCGAGTGGCGTTCCGCCTCGAAGGCCACCACGCCGCCGCGCAGGCCGAACAGCCGCTTGGAGAGCATGATCCACAGGACGGCGGCGATGTTCAGCACCAGCGTGCCGATCTTCACCGCGCTGACGTGGTGGCTCAGTTCGTATCCCTCCAGCGGCAGGAAGGCGGCGGTGGCGACCACGGTCAGGTACTCGGCCCAGCGCTTGCCGATCCAGAGGCCGACCGCCTCGACGATCTCGATCAGCGCGTAGGCCAGCAGCGCGCCCGCGACGATCAGCAGGGTGCTCTTCTTGTAGTCGAAGGTCTTGCGGATGGTGTCGACGATCGGCGAGTGTTCGAGGTCCCAGTGGAAGTGGTCGGTGACCGGCCGGAAGACCGAGAGGTTCTCGTCGAAGACCCGGTGCACGGCGTCCTGGCTGTTGGAGAACTTCCAGACGGCCCAGGCCACGATGATGATCAGCAGGCCGCGCAGCACCCGCTCGATCGCGAGGAAGCGCAGGATGAAGAGGTCCCGCAGCGCCTTGCCGCGTGGCACCAGCGGGGCGTCCTGCGCCGGGCCGGAGCCGTGCGGGGCGCCGAGCGCGAAGTCGCCGCAGCGCAGGCAGCGCCAGGCGTCGCCGAGGGCGGTCGCGGCGTGCAGCCGGGCGGCCAGCTCGGCCTCGGCCGGCGCGTAGGTGATGTGGCCGCGCTTGGCGCAGGTCCTTCGGTCCCAGTCCCGCTTGAACATGTGTGGCTACCCCCGGTCGTCCGACGTCTGCGGCGCCCGGTTCGATGGACGCGCGGGCAGCAGGATAGGGGCAGCGGGTGACGGGCCGCCGCGTCCGGCCGGGTTCTGGCGCACGGCTGTGACATCGGGCACGGTGCCCACCCCGGCCGGGGGTTCGGACGTGTGCTCGGTGATAATGGCCGGAAGGCTTGTGAGTCGCTTCACAAGCAGGTACGCCTCCGACCCCCGTATTGAGGTACCCATCGTGAACAGCAGCGCCGTCCACCGCCTGCGCCTGGTCTCCGGCCCCGAAGGGGTCTCGTTCATCCTGCTGCTGATCTGCTCCGTGCTGAAGCGGACCACGTCCTTCGACGGCGTCCCGGTGATGGGCATGATCCACGGGATCCTGTTCATCCTGTACGTCGTCTTCTGGATCCAGGCCTGGCAGGCGCAGAAGTGGGACGCCAAGCGCGGTGTCCTGCTGTTCGTCCTCTCGGTGCTGCCCACCGGCGGGTTCTTCGCCGAGCGGATGCTCGGCAAGGAGGAGCGCGGCGAGCTGCAGCCGGCCACCGCCTGAGCGGACTCCCCTCCACGCGACGGTCGACAGGCTGCCGCGGCCTCCTCTCCCAAAGGGCCGCGGCAGCCTGTCGCCGGTTTTACCGGGGGTGGCTGGTTGGTGCCGGCCGGCCCTAGTTGACGCTGACCCCGCTCCAGGCCGCGGCCACCGCCTTGTACTCGGCGCTGGTGGCGCCGTACAGGTCGGTCGCGGCCTTCAGGGTCGCCGTGCGGGCGCCCGCGTAGTTGGTGGTCGAGGTGAAGTAGACGGTCAGCGCGCGGTACCAGATCGCGGCGGCCTTGGTCCGGCCGATGCCGGTCACGGTCGAGCCGTTGGAGGTCGGGCTGTTGTAGCTGACCCCGTTGATCACCTTGGCGCCGCTGCCCTCGGCGAGCAGGAAGAAGAAGTGGTTGGCGATGCCCGAGGAGTAGTGGACGTCCAGGTTGCCGACGCCGGAGTACCAGGCGTCCGCGGACCTGCCGTCCTTGGAGGGCTTGTCCATGTAGCGCAGCGGGGTGCCGTTGCCGTTGATGTTGAGCTTCTCGCCGATCAGGTAGTCCGGCGGGTCGGCGGGCAGGTTGGCCGACCACTCGACCATGGTGCCGAAGATGTCCGAGGTGGCCTCGTTGAGGCCGCCGGACTCGCCGGAGTAGTTCAGGCCGCCGGTGGCGGAGGTGACGCCGTGGGTCATCTCGTGGCCGGAGACGTCGATCGCGGTCAGCGGGTTGGTGTTGCCGGAGCCGTCCCCGTACGTCATGCAGAAGCAGGAGTCGTTCCAGAACGCGTTGACGTAGTTGGAGCCGTAGTGGACGCGGCTCGTGGCGCCGACGCCGTTGTTCTTGATGCCGTTGCGGCCGAAGGTGTTCTTGTAGTAGTCCCAGGTCGCGGCGGCGCCGAACTGGGCGTCCACGGCGGCGGACTGGCGGTTGGAGGCCAGGCCGTTGCCCCAGGAGTTGGTGGTGCTGGTGAACAGCGTGCCGTTGCCGGAGGTGGCGCCCTTGAGGTCGGTGGTGGACTGGTTGCCCCGGGAGGCGTCCTTCAGCGAGTAGGTCGAGCCGCTCTGGGTGGTGGTCAGCGGGACGGTGCCGACGTTGACGCCCTTGCCGGTGCCGGCCGCGGTCTGGAACTCCTCGTGGGTGGAGAGCACCGCGCCGGTGGCGGCGTCGGTGACCACCTGCTGGCTGCTCGGGGTGCCGTCGGCCCGCTCGCCGCGGACCACCGTGCGGTGGGCCAGCCGCGGGGTGCCGTCGGTCGCCCACACCACCAGCTCGGCCGCGCCCGCGCCGTCGACCCGGCTGAGCGCCGGCTCGTCCTGGTCGACGGCTGTCCCGACGGTCGCCCGCACCGCGGCGGTGGCGCGCTCGGCGGCCTGCCCGGCGGCCAGGCCCGGGGCCAGGCTCGGCAGCGACAACCGGCCGTCGAAGGCCCGGTCGACCGAGCTCACCGAGCCGTCGGCGCGCTGGTGGACGACCAGGTCGCCGCCGAGCACCGGGAGGCCGGCGTAGGTGCGCTCGTAGCGCAGGTGGCGCGCGCCGTCGGCGTCCGCGACGACGTCCTTGACCACCAGCCGCTCCTGGTCGCCGAGGGACAGGGCCTGTGCGACCGGGGTGCTCTGCCCGGCGGCCAGCGCGAGCAGCGCCGCGCGCTGCTGCTCCGGGGCCGGGGCGGCGGCCTGGGCGGCGGGGACGACGGCGATCTGGATCACGCCGGCGAGCAGGGCGGTGGCGGAGAGTACGGCGCCGGCTGTCAGCTTTCGCTTCACGTACGGGGTTCCTTCCACGAAACCGCGTGTGCGCGCGGTTGCGCCGCGTACCGGGGCGCCGGGGGTGGCGCCGTAGGGGCGGTAGGGCGCGGACGTGCTGCTCCCGTGCGGCCACTGACGGTCCGTCGACGGGTGGGGGTGACGGAACGTCGGACGGGGCTTGGACAGAAGCATGACAATCGATGACAGGAAATGACAGGGTGCCGTCGGGTATTGGCCGACAATCGCCAGCGCTGGTGCGGATGGTTCGGTTGCCGCCCAGTGCCCCGCTACGGGCGGTTCGTCCGGCTGGCGGGACCCCGCCACCGGGCGGCGCGCGGGTGTGCGGACGCCCGGGGCCACCCTCCACGGAGGCCCCGGGCGTCCTGTCATCGTGCGTCGTACGTCAGTTGACGTTGACGCCGCTCCACGCGGCCGCGACCGCCTGGTACTCGGCGCTGGTGGCGCCGTACAGGTCCGCGGCGGCCTTCAGGCTGCCGGTGCGGGCACCCGCGTAGTTGGTGGTGGAAGTGAAGTAGACGGTCAGCGCGCGGTACCAGATCTGCGCGGCCTTGTCCCGGCCGATGCCGGTGACCGTCGAGCCGTTGGAGGTCGGGCTGTTGTAGCTGAAGCCGTTGATGGTCTTCGCGCCGCTGCCCTCGGACAGCAGGTAGAAGAAGTGGTTGGCGATGCCCGAGGAGTAGTGGACGTCCAGGTTGCCGACGCCGGAGTACCAGGCGTCCGCCGAGCCGCCGTCCTTGCTGGGCTTGTCCATGTAGCGCAGCGGGCTGCCGTCGCCGTTCAGGTTGATCAGCTCGCCGATCCAGTAGTTCGGCGGGTTGGCGGGCAGGTTGGCGTAGAACTCGACCATGGTGCCGAAGATGTCCGAGGTGGCCTCGTTGAGGCCGCCGGACTCACCGGAGTAGTTGAGGTTCGCCGTGGCGGCGGTGACGCCGTGGCTCATCTCGTGGCCGGCCACGTCGATCTCGGTGAGCGGGTGGGTGTTGCCGCTGCCGTCGCCGTAGGACATGCAGAAGCAGGCGTCGCTCCAGAACGCGTTGACGTAGTTGGAGCCGTAGTGCACCCGGCTGGTCGCGCCGACGCCGTTGTTCTTGATGCCGTTGCGCCCGAAGGTGTTCTTGTAGAAGTCCCAGGTGGCGGCCGCGCCGTACTGGGCGTCCACCGCGGCGGATTCGGCGTTGGAGGCCAGGCCGTTGCCGAAGGTGTCGGTCGAGTTGGCGACCAGGGTGCCGGTGCCGGAGGTCTTGTTCTTCAGGTTGACGGTCGACTGGCCGCCGCGGGTGGCGTCCTTCAGCTGGTACGAGGAGCCGCTCTGGGTGGTGGTCAGCGGGACGCTGCCGACGAACACGCCCTTGCCGGTGCCGGCGGCGGTCTGCACCTGCTCGTGGGTGGAGAGCACCGCGCCGGTGGCGGCGTCGGTGACCAGCAGCTGGCTGCTCGGGGTGCCGTCGGCGCGCACGCCCTCGACGGTGGTCCGGTACGCCAGGCGCGGGTTGCCGTCGCTCGCCCAGACCACCAGCTCGGCCTTGCCGGTCTGGTGCACGGCCGTCAGCGGGGACTCGTCCTTGTCGGCGACGACGCCGACGGTGGCCTGGACCGCGCCGGTGGCCTGCGCGGCGGCCTGGTCGGCCGGGATCTGCGGGGTCAGGCTCGGCAGGCTCAGCTGCGCGGTGACCGCCTTGTCGACCGACTCCACCGCACCGCGGGCGCTCTGGTGCACCACCAGGTCACCGCCGAGCACCAGCAGGCCGGCGTAGGTGCGCTCGAAGCGCAGGTGCCGGGTGCCGTCCTGGTCCACCACGGCGTCCTTCGCCACCAGTTGCTCCTGCCCGCCGAGGGCGAGCGCCTTCGCCAGCGGGCCGGACTGGCCGCCCGCCAGGGCGAGCGCCGCCGCGTGCTGCTCGGCGGCCTGCGCCTGCAGGGCGGGGATCGGGCTGGCCTGGGCGGCGGTGCTCACCTGGACCACGCCGGTGAGCAGGGCGGTGGCGGAGAGTACGGCGACTGCTGCGAGCTTTCGCTTCACGGACGAGTCCTTCCGGGAAACCGCGTGTGGGCGGTCGCACCGCGTCCCGGGGGCCGGGGTCGGCACCTGAGGGGCGGGACGGGCGCTGACGTGCGGGCCCCGTGCGGTCGAGCGGCAGGTCACCGATGGGTGGGGGTGGTGGCTGCCGGACGGGGCTGGCCGAAAGCATGACAATCGAGCAAATCAAATGACAGGTCTTGCTCATGAATTGGCCAAGTCCCGCCAGTCGGGCGGATTGTGAACGGACCGACAAAAGGGGCGAATCACCCTGACTTTCAGCGGGTTACCGTCCGAACCGAGGCCTGGTAGTGCGGCTGCGGGTCGATTGGCCGCCAACTCCGCCACGTCCCGGTCGTGTTGTCGTGCATTCACGCCGGCGCAATGTCCAGGTATGGACCTGGCCGCCCGATTGGCGGGTTCCCGCCACGCGTTGCGCTTGTCCACCATCAGGACAGCTGGTAGCACACGTCCCTTCCGCCGGTACGGTAAGGAGGTGCCCAAGCCCCTAGCCCTCGACTTCGACCCGATCGCCCGCGCCGACGAGCTCTGGACCCGCCGCTGGGGCGGGGTCCCCTCGATGGCGGCGATCACCTCGATCATGCGCGCCCACCAGATCCTGCTCTCCAGGGTCGATGCGGTGCTCAAGCCGTACGGGCTGACCTTCGCCCGGTACGAGGCGCTGGTGCTGCTGACCTTCAGCCGGACCGGCGAGCTCTCGCTGTCCAAGATCGGCGAGCGGCTCATGGTCCACCCGACCAGCGTCACCAACACCGTCGACCGGCTGGAGCGGGCCGGCCTGGTCGCCCGCCGCCCGAACCCGCTGGACGGCCGCGGCGTGCTCGCCGCGATCACCGGCCGCGGCCGCGAGGCGGTCGAGGAGGCCACCCGAGAGCTCATGGCGATGGAGTTCGGGCTGGAGGAGTACGACACCGAGCAGTGTCGCCAGGTGTTCGAACTGCTCAGGCCGCTGCGGATCGCCGCCGGCGACTTCACCGACGACCGCGACGAGGGGGCTGCGCGGGAGCGGCCGTGAGGACGGCTACCCTCGTGGGAGCGGTGCGCGGATCCTGGCGCACCGGCCGATCCTGCCGAGCGAGGCGATAAGAGTATGAAGGCGACCCCCCTGCTGGGCTGGTACCGGGCCCTGGCCATTGCGACCGGTGTGGCGCTGCTGGTCTTCTGCGGCTTCATGGTCGCGAAGTACGGCTTCGACACGGCCAAGGACGTAACCATGTACGTCGCGATGCTGCACGGCTACCTGTACATCGGGTACTTCGTGGTGACCTTCCTGCTCGGGCAGAAGCTGAAGTGGCCGCTCGGCCGGATGATCCTGACCCTGGCGGCCGGCTGCATCCCGTTCGCGTCCTTCGTCTTCGAGCGCAAGGTGGTCCGTGAGGCCGCCGAGCAGCTCCCGGCCGGCGCCGGCGCCCGCCAGCCCGCCGGCGTCTGACCCGAGGCCCGCGAGTCCGAGGCCCGTGAGTCCGAGGCCCGTGAGCACCCCTTCCCCGACCGGGGGAGGGGTGCTTCGTGTTTCGGGCCCCGGCGTTTCGGCCCCGGTATCCATCGACAGCTGGTAGGACGCCCGAGTAAATTAGTAGGACGTCCTAATAGCTGTGCCGCCCCGGTGCCGTGGCGGCCGTACGGAGCGGAGTTCGGGGCCCATGGACGCCGAGGAGATCGAGCGCGGACGGCAGCGCTGGCAGCAGCGGTACGACAGCGCCCGCAAGCGGGACGCGGACTTCACCACCCTCTCCGGTGACGAGGTCGAGCCGGTGTACGGGCCCGCCCCCGGGCAGGCCGTCGAGGGCTTCGAGCGGATCGGCTGGCCGGGCGAGTACCCGTACACCCGCGGGCTGCACCCCACCGGCTACCGGGGCCGCACCTGGACCATCCGCCAGTTCGCCGGGTTCGGCAACGCGCAGCAGACCAACGAGCGCTACCGGATGATCCTGGAGGCGGGCGGCGGCGGCCTCTCGGTCGCCTTCGACATGCCCACCCTGATGGGGTACGACTCCGACGACGCGAAGTCGCTCGGTGAGGTGGGCCACTGCGGCGTCGCCATCGACTCGGCCGCCGACATGGAGGTGCTGTTCGCCGGCATCCCGCTCGGCGAGGTCACCACCTCGATGACGATCAGCGGCCCGGCCGTCCCGATCTTCTGCATGTACCTGGTCGCCGCCGAGCGCCAGGGCGTCGACCCGGCAGTGCTCAACGGCACCCTGCAGACGGACATCTTCAAGGAGTACATCGCCCAGAAGGAGTGGCTCTTCGCCCCCGAGCCGCACCTGCGGCTGATCGGCGACCTGATGGCGTACTGCGCCCAGGGCATTCCCGCGTACAAGCCGCTGTCCGTCTCCGGCTACCACATCCGCGAGGCCGGCGCGACGGCCGCGCAGGAGCTGGCCTACACCCTCGCCGACGGCTTCGCCTACGTCGAGCTGGGCCTGTCCCGCGGCCTGGACGTGGACGTCTTCGCGCCCGGTCTGTCCTTCTTCTTCGACGCGCACCTGGACTTCTTCGAGGAGATCGCCAAGTTCCGCGCCGCGCGCCGGATCTGGGCCCGCTGGATGCGCGACCGCTTCGGTGCCAAGACCGACAAGGCGCAGTGGCTGCGCTTCCACACCCAGACGGCCGGCGTCTCGCTGACCGCGCAGCAGCCGTACAACAACGTGGTCCGCACCGCCGTCGAGGCGCTGTCCGCGGTGCTCGGCGGCACCAACTCGCTGCACACCAACGCCCTGGACGAGACCCTGGCGCTGCCCTCCGAGCAGGCCGCCGAGATCGCCCTGCGTACCCAGCAGGTGCTGATGGAGGAGACCGGCGTCGCCAACGTGGCCGACCCGCTGGGCGGTTCCTGGTACGTCGAGGCGCTCACCGACCGGATCGAGCAGCAGGCCGAGGCGATCTTCCAGCGGATCCTGGACAAGGGCCGCGAGGACCACGAGATCGGCCCGATCACCGCCGGCATCCTGCGCGGGATCGAGGAGGGCTGGTTCACCGGCGAGATCGCCGAGGCGGCCTTCCAGTACCAGCAGTCGGTGGAGAAGGGCGACAAGCGCGTGGTCGGCGTCAACTGCCACCCGCGCAGCGTCACCCCCGAGTTGGAGATCCTGCGGGTCAGCCACGAGGTCGAGCGCGAGCAGGTGCGGGTGCTGCGGGAGCGCAAGGACGGCCGGGACGAGGCGGCGGTGCGGGCCGGGCTGGACGCCATGCTGGCGGCCGCGCGCTCGGGCGAGTCGATGATCCCGCCGATGCTGGACGCGGTGCGCGCCGAGGCGACCCTGGGTGAGATCTGCAACGCGCTGCGGCAGGAGTGGGGCACGTACCAGGAGAACGCGGCCTTCTGACGACCGGCCCGGGAGCCGCCCCCGTACGCACCGTGCGTGGGGCGGCTCCGCCGTGCCCTCAGCCGGACAGCAGGCTCGGGAACGGGCCGAGCAGCAGGTCGGTGAAGCGGCGGGTCCAGTCGGCGGTGATCGGCTCGCCGCTGACCAGGACGCGGTGCTCGACCGTCCCGGCGATGGTGTCGAAGATGATGTCGATCTCCTCACCGGCCGTCCGCGGGTCGGTGTCCGCGGCGAGTTCACCGCGGGCCTGGGCGGCCGCCCGGCCCTGCCGGACCAGCCGTTTCTGCGGGTCGACGATGGCCTCGCGGATCCGGCGGCGCAGGTGCGGGTCGCGGGTGCCCTCGGCGAACAGCGCGAGCAGCGCGGCCTGGCTCTCGGGGCGGGCCAGCAGGTCGGCGAACTGGGCGACCACGGCCTCGATGTCGGCCCGCAGGCTGCCGAGGTCGGGCATCACCAGGTCGTCGAAGAGGATGGCGACGGCGTCCACCACGAGCTCGTTCTTGGAGGGCCAGCGGCGGTAGAGGGTGGTCTTGGCGACCTTGGCGCGGATCGCGACGTGGCCCATGGTCAGCCCGCCCCAGCCGAGTTCGGCCAGGGCCTCGCGGGTGGCGTCGAGGATCGCGCGGTCGGCGGCGGCGCTGCGCGGGCGCCCCTTGGCCCTGGCGGCGGTGCCCGCCGCGGGGGCGGGGTCGTCCGGGGTCTCCGGGGCGGGGACGTCCGGGCTCGCGGGGGGCTGGGGGGCCGGCACCGGGCCTCCTTGCGCTCTACTGGTGAGTAACATGGGTGGGGCTGGTAACCGTAGCGGCTGATCGTCGATCCGGGCAGCCGGGCCGCCCGGGAAAGTGGGGCAGCTCACGTTCCCGAACTCCCGGCGGGGCTTGCGGCCGGGGCCCCGGATCCAGTTACGCTACGACTCGTAGCGAAAGCAGTGACAACCAGGCGCCGCACCCGTGGGACGGGGCGGCGCGGGCGCGGGTGGGGATCCGCGCAGAACGGTTCAGGCTACCGGGGGAGGGTCACGGCGCCCGGGAACCCGCGCCGCGCGGCCCGCGCGGGGCGACTTTCCGGAGGTTGGTGCCCGCAGGCGGCGCGGACGGGGGAGGATGGTGCCATGCAGCCACGGAATTCGCGTCCCAACAGCTCCGCCCTGCGCGGTGCGGTCGACCTCGCCGCAGTGAAGGCAGCCGGCGAGGCTGCCCAGAAGGCCGAGCAGGCCAGGGTCGAGCGGGCCCGTCAGGCGGCCGCCGCGGAGGCGGCCGGAGTCGCCCCCGCCCAGTCCGCCTACTCGCTCGTCATCGACGTCACCGAGGACACCTTCGAGACCGAGGTCGTCCAGCGTTCCACCGAGGTGCCGGTCGTCATCGACTTCTGGGCCGAGTGGTGCGGGCCCTGCAAGCAGCTCAGCCCGATCCTGGAGGGCCTGGCCGAGGAGTACGCCGGCCGCTTCGTGCTCGCCAAGATCGACGTGGACGCCAACCCGCTGATCTCCCAGCAGTTCGGCATCCAGGGCATCCCGGCCGTGATGGCCGTGGTGGCCGGCCAGCTGGTGCCGCTGTTCCAGGGCGCCGAGAGCGCGGCCAACGTCCGCAAGGTGCTGGACCAGCTGATCCTGGTCGCCGAGCAGCGCTTCGGCGTGGTCGGCGGCGCCGCGGCCGCGGGCGAGGCCCCGGCCGCCGCCCCGGAGCGACCGGAGGACCCGGCGCTGGCCGCCGCGCACGACGCGCTGGACAGCGGCGATCTGGGCGGCGCCATCCAGGCCTACCGGAACGTGCTGGCCGACCAGCCGGGCAACACCGAGGCCAAGCTGGGCCTCGCCCAGGCCGAACTGCTGCACCGGATCGAGGGCATGGACCCGCAGACCGTCCGCACGGCGGCCGCGGCCGACCCGAAGGACGTGACGGCCCAGCTGCAGGCGGCCGACCTGGACCTGGTGGGCGGTCACGTCGAGGACGCCTTCGGCCGCCTGGTGGACACTGTCGGCCGGACCGCCGGCGAGGACCGGGACACCGCCCGGCTGCGCCTGCTGGAGCTGTTCGAGGTGATCGGCCCGGAGGACCCGCGGGTCACCGCGGCCCGGACGGCGCTGGCGCGCGTGCTGTTCTGACGCCCTCTCCGGGCCGGGCTCCGAGCGGGTCCTGGCACGGCGGATGACCTGCGGTGTCGCCGGGTGATTTGGCGACAATCCGGTCAACCGGACAGAGGTTTACCAAATCTTGACAACACCCGTGGACGGTCACAACTTGTGACCGTCCACGGGTGTTTCGCTGGTGTTTCCGGCGGATTTCGTCGTCACGTTTCCTTCAAGGCGTCACGGACGGTGCATGTCGGGCCGATTCCATGATCAACGCCGCCGGGTGTTGCATTACCCGTCAGTAAGGAACCTCTTGTGCTTCGCCCGGGATTCGAGCACGATCGGCGACGCCCGGTCCCAGCCTCCACACCCTCCGACAAGCCGGTCGGCCATGCGGAGTGCGGGATCCCCACCGGGTGCTCCGCCGGCTCCGGTCGGCGGTAGGGAGGGCAGGGGGGTATCCGCGGTCCCACGGCGGTTCCTGTCCTTCGACCGGCCGCGCGGCCCTGCGCGGTCGCTGGTTGTCGCTCGGGGGTGATCGCCGATGTCGTCGGTCCTGCCCGCCGCTCCGCAAGGACGGCCGGTGGAGGAACGGGAGTGCCGCCGTACGCCGGCCGCTCCCGCGTCCGACGACGCCCAAGGCGCTCTCCGCTACCGAGGACGTAGCTCTCTCCCATCCCAGGCCCCCACCGGCGCGGGACGCGCCGCCGGGGAGCCGGAGATGTACGTCCTAGAAGGAGGACTCGCATGTCCCAGACCTACGGCAAGACCCGCTGGAAGCGCTTCGCCCTGGTGATGGTGCCGAGCATCGCGGCCACCGCGATGGTCGGCGTCGCCATGGCCAACAATGCGCTGGCGGCTTCGTTCAGCGTCTCCGGCCAGAGCTTCAAGGTCACCACGCCGGAGCTGCACGGCAAGAACTTCGCCCAGTTCGGCTCGATCGACGCCGAGGTGAACGGCACTCCGCACCCGGTCGCCGTCTCGGCGTTCGACGAGGCCACCATCAAGGGCCTCTGCCAGTCGGTGGTGACCGACCCCAACATCATCCCCGGCCTGCCGTGGAAGCTGCCCAAGATCATCCTGCGTCTGGAGGCGGGCAACAGCGACGACGTCAAGAAGCAGGTCTACGCCAAGAACCTGCTGATCGACCTCGACCAGCTGAACGCGGACGCCGAGTTCACCAACATCAACATCGGCCAGGACGCCTCGACCCTCAAGGGCGAGGCCACCCAGGGCTGGAAGTCGAAGCTCGGCGGTCTGCCGTCCGGCGCGACCGGCTTCGCCCAGGCCGCCGACAAGGCCGACCTGTACAACGTGCAGCAGACCGCCTGGGCCACCTCGGCCGGCACCTTCAAGCTCCCCGGCCTGAAGCTCGCGCTGCACACCGACGGCACCGGCGAGTGCTACTAGGCCGTTGACGGGCGGCGGGCCGGGCCCGGCCCGCCGCTCTGACGGCGCCTGTGGGACCGGGGACGGTGCGTGCGCCGTTTCCGGATCCCGTGTCTCGTCCATCCCTCGTTCACACCATCGAGGAGCTGCATCGTGTCCAGCGCCCTTGCCTCATACCGGCCCGCCGAGCACGAGAACCCCGTCCAGTGGCTGCGCCGGGTGTTCCGTACCTTCCGTCGGACGCGGCCGTACTACGGCGGCCTGCTGGCCATGATCGCCGGCGTCCCGATCATGTACTTCCCGTATGCCAAGCTCTCGTTGGGCGGCATGACGGTGGCCATGGCCACCACGGCGGGCGCCGGATCGCTGATCATCGGTGTGTTGCTGATCGTGCTCGGGCTGACCGCGTGGTTCCAGCCGACCGTGCGGGTCTTCGCGGGGGTCGCCACCACCCTGCTGACGCTGGTCTCGATCCCGGTCTCCAACCTGGCCGGCTTCGGCCTGGCGCTGCTGCCGGGGCTGATCGGCGGCGGTCTGATGGCGTCCTGGGCGCCGCTGCCGGAGCCGAAGGCGGCCAAGGCCGGCGTCGCCGAGAGCGTCGCCGCCGAGACCCCTGCTACGGAGGCCCCCGCTGCCGAGACCGTCGTCGCCGAGTCCGCGGCCGTCGAGGCGCCCATCGCGAAGCTGCCCGCACAGGCCGCGTCGAACGAGCAGGCCGCTGCCGCGGACCCGAAGGAGACGCGGTGAGCATGTCGGAGGATCAACCGCAGCGCTCCGGCCGGCACGCGGCCCCGCGCACGCCCGTACGGGTCCGGCTGAGAGGCCGCGCGCTGGCGATGGCCGCGGTGCCGACCGCACTGCTGATGGCCGCCGCGTACACCCCCAACCCGGCGGTCGCCGAGTCGGGCAAGGCCTGTGGCACCGCGCCCGCCGCCGTCCCGGACGTCGCGCCGCTGGAGACGCCCGTCCCCAAGAGCGAGCTGCCCGAGCCGCCGCCCGGCCCGGCCGCGGCGCCCTCGACGGGTCCGAGCGCGATTCCCACCCAGACGCCGACCACCGGGCCCGCCCAACAGCCCTCCGCGCCGGCCGGTACGCCGACCGCCACCGCGACCCCGACCGGTGCGGCCACCGCCCCGACGACCCCGCCGGCCACCCGCTCCGCCGCCACCGGCGGCTCGGGCACGGCGAGCGCGGTCTACCAGGGCGGCGCCGACGGGCCCGGTACGGCCAGCCGGGCCGGGCTGATCGACGACCTCGTGGGCGGCATCGACCACCTGCTGAACCCGGGTGCTCCGCCGAGCCCGTCGTCGAGCGCCAAGTCGGCCGCCACGGCGCCGACCACCACCCAGGCCCCCGCTCCGACCGCCCCTGCGCCGCGGGCCGGGACGCCGGCCCAGCCGCAGGCCCCGACCACCGGAGCCCCGGCCGACGGGCAGCCCGCCGCCCAGCCGCCCGCCGGCGGCGCGGGCGACCGGACCCCGGCGGGTGACCAGGCCTCGCCCACCGCGCCACCGTCCGCGGACGGTGGCGCGACCGGGAAGCCGAGCGGCAAGGCGAGCCCGAAGACGACCCCGTCCGCGGCCGCCTCCGGAAGCGCCACTCCGTCCACGGCGGCCTCCGGCACCCCGTCCGCCTCGCCGAGTGCCAATCCCAACTGTGCGGTGGACACCAGAGGCCTGACCGCCGGCGCGCCCGCCACCGGGGACGTCGTCCCGGAGCAGAACTGGACGCTGCAGACCAGCCGGCTCGGCCTGCACGGCGCCGTCTTCCACGGCGTCTACGACGTGCGGACCCCGACCGGCACCAAGCGGGTGCTGAAGTTCGTGGTCGACAGCGTGGACATCGAGAACCTCGACATGTCGACCCTGGAGGGCAACGGCAAGACCTTCCACGTGCAGGGGGCCCGGGGATCGACCTCGACCATGCGCAAGGGCCCGGTCACGATGTACGTGGAGCGGCTGTCCGGCCACCTCTCCAAGCTGCTCGGCCTGCCGATCCCGATCGACCTGGGCGAGATCACGCTCACCCCGGACACCCTGCCGCGCTGGCTGTACGACCTGATCGGCTCGATCCCGATCCCGCTGGACCTGGAGCTGACCGGGGTCACCGCCAAGCAGGCCGGCCAGTTCGGCGGCACGCTGACCATCCCCGGCATGCACCTGTTCAACGACGACGCGCCGTACAGCGACAAGTGACGGCCCCGGGCGCCGACACGGCCCGGAAACGCCCGTGGGGCGGTCCTCCACTGCGGAGGACCGCCCCACGGGCGCTGGTGCGACCGGGTGCTACTCGCCCCGGGTGCCCAGGTGGTGCACCTGGACCATGTTGGTGTTGCCGGGGATGCCGGGCGGCGAGCCGGCGGTGACGATGACGGTCGCGCCCTCGGCGAGCTTGCCCATGTTCAGCAGCTCGCGGTCGACCTGGGCGACCATCTCGTCGGTGGTCTCGACCTGCTCGGTGACGTGCGCCTCGACGCCCCAGCTCAGCGAGAGCTGGTTGCGGGTGGCGACGTCCGGGGTGAACGCGATCACCGGGATCGGCGAGCGGTAGCGGGACAGGCGGCGGGCGGTGTCACCGGACTTGGTGAACGCGACCAGCGCCTGGCCGTTGAGGAAGTCGCCCAGCTCGCACGCGGCGCGGGCGATCGAGCCGCCCTGGGTGCGCGGCTTGCGGCCCGGGTTGAGCGGCTGCAGGCCCTGGGAGAGCAGCTCCTCCTCTGCCTTCTCGGCAATCCGGCTCATGGTGCGGACGGTCTCGATCGGGTACTTGCCGACGCTGGACTCGGCGGAGAGCATCACCGCGTCGGTGCCGTCCAGGATGGCGTTGGCGACGTCGGAGACCTCGGCGCGGGTCGGGCGCGAGGCGTGGATCATCGACTCCATCATCTGGGTGGCGACGATGACCGGCTTGGCGTTGCGGCGGGCCAGCGTGATCAGCTGCTTCTGGACCAGCGGCACCCGCTCCAGCGGGTACTCGACGGCCAGGTCGCCGCGGGCGACCATGATGGCGTCGAAGGCGAGGACGATCTCCTCCATGGCCTCGACGGCCTGCGGCTTCTCGATCTTGGCGATGACCGGCACGCGGATGCCGACCTCGTCCATGACCTCGTGGACGTCCTTGATGTCGTCCGCGTTGCGGACGAAGGACAGGGCGATCATGTCGACGCCCAGGCGCAGCGCGAAGCGCAGGTCGTCCTTGTCCTTCTCGGACAGGGCGGGCACGTTCACGGCCGCGCCGGGCAGGTTGATGCCCTTGTTGTTCGAGAGCACGCCGCCCTCGATCACCACGGTCCTCACTCGCGGGCCGTCGACGCTGACGACCTCCAGGGCGATGACGCCGTCGTTGATCAGGATCGGGTCGCCGGGCTTGACGTCGCCGGGCAGGCCCTTGTAGGTGGTACCGCAGATGTGCTGGTCACCGGGGACGTCCTCGGTGGTGATGGTGAACTCGTCGCCGTTGTCGACGGTCACCGGGCCGTTGGCGAAGGTCGCCAGACGGATCTTGGGACCCTGGAGGTCGGCCAGGACGCCGATGGCCTTGCCGGTGTCCTCCGAGACCTGGCGGACCTTGCGGTACCGCTCCTCGTGGTCCGCGTGGTTGCCGTGGCTCATGTTCAGTCGGGCGACGTTCATGCCCGCCTCGACGATGGCCTTCAGCTGTTCGTAGGAGTCCGTCGCCGGACCCAGGGTGCAGACAATTTTCGCTCGGCGCATATGGATCAGTCTATCCGTTCGTGTTATAGGTGCATTCGGCACGAATCGTGAGGAATCGCCGACGAAGGATTCCGGGGGTCGAGACGACGTCTCGTCAGCCCCCGGACTGCCGGTGCACCAGGGCGAAGGCCTGTCGGGCGATCTCCAGTTCCTCGTCGGTGGGCACCACGGCGACCGTCACCCGGGCGTACGCCGGCGAGATGATCCGGGCCTCGCCGGAGCGCACCGAATTCAGCTCGGGGTCGACCGAGATGCCCAGTTCCTCCAGCCCGGCGGTGGCCGCCGCGCGCACCGGCGCAGCGTTCTCCCCGACGCCCGCGGTGAACGCGATCGCGTCCACCCGGCCGAGCACCGCGTAGTAGCCGCCGATGTACTTGCGCAGCCGGTGGATGTACGAGTCGAAGGCGAGCCGGGCGTCCGCGTCCCCTGCCTCGGCCCGGCGCATGATCTCGCGCATGTCGTTGTCGCCGCACAGGCCGAGCAGGCCGCTGCGGCGGTTGAGCAGGTCGTCGATCTCGTCGACGGACAGCCCGCCGACCCGGTGCAGGTGGAAGACCACGCCGGCGTCGATGTCGCCCGAGCGGGTGCCCATGATCAGGCCCTCCAGCGGGGTCAGGCCCATCGAGGTGTCCACGCAGCGACCGCCGCTGACCGCCGAGGCGGAGGCGCCGTTGCCCAGGTGCAGCACGATCACGTTCACCTCGGCCGGGTCCTTGCCGAGCAGCCGGGCGGTGGCCCGCGAGACGTACTGGTGGGAGGTGCCGTGGAAGCCGTAGCGGCGCACCCGGTGCTCGTCGGCGACGGCCTTGTCGATCGCGTACCGGGCGGAGTACTCGGGCATCGAGGCGTGGAAGGCGGTGTCGAAGACGGCCACCTGGGGGAGGTCCGGGCGCAGCGCGCGGGCCACCTCGATGCCGGTGATGTTGGCCGGGTTGTGCAGCGGGGCGACCGGGATCAGCCGGCGGATCTCCTTGAGCACGTCGTCGGTGATCACGGTCGGCTCGGTGAACCGCTTTCCGCCGTGCACCACCCGGTGGCCGATCGCGGCCAGCTCGGGGGAGTCCAGCCCGAGGCCGTCGGCGGCCAGCTCCTCGGCGACGGCCTTCAGGGCGGCGGCGTGGTCCGGGAAGACCTGCAGGGTCTCGCGCGGCTCGCCCGAGTGCGGGGTGTGCACCAGCCGCCCGCTGGACTCGCCGATCCGCTCGACCAGGCCGGAGGCCAGCCGGGCGCCGTCCAGCATGTCGATCAGCTGGTACTTCACCGACGAGGAGCCGGCGTTCAGCACCAGAACGCGGGTACCTTCGCTCATGCCTGCGGCTCCTTGCGGTCCTGGGACTGGATGGCGGTGATCGCGACGGTGTTGACGATGTCCTGGACGAGCGCACCGCGCGAGAGGTCGTTGACGGGCTTGCGCAGCCCCTGCAGCACCGGGCCGACCGCCACCGCGCCCGCCGAGCGCTGGACCGCCTTGTAGGTGTTGTTGCCGGTGTTGAGGTCCGGGAAGATCAGCACGGTGGCCCGGCCCGCCACCGGCGAGCCCGGCAGCTTGGTGGCCGCGACGTGGGCGTCCACCGCCGCGTCGTACTGGATCGGGCCCTCGACCAGGATGTCCGGCCGCAGCTCGCGGACCAGCTCGGTGGCCTTGCGGACCTTGTCGACGTCCGCGCCGGAGCCCGAGGTGCCGGTCGAGTACGAGAGCATCGCGATCCGCGGCTCGACCCCGAACTGGGCGGCGGTGGCGGCGGCCTGGATCGCGATGTCGGCCAGCTGCTGGGCGTCCGGGTCGGGGTTGACCGCGCAGTCGCCGTACACCAGCACCTTGTCGGCCAGGCACATGAAGAAGACGCTCGACACGATGGACGCGCCGGGCGAGGTCTTGATCACCTCGAAGGCGGGCCGGATGGTGGCCGCGGTGGAGTGCACCGCGCCGGAGACCATGCCGTCCGCGATGCCCTCCTGGACCATCAGGGTGCCGAAGTACGAGACGTCGGTGACCACGTCCAGCGCGAGCTCGACGGTCATCCCCTTGTGGGCGCGCAGCCGGGCGTACAGCTCGGCGAACTGGCGGCGCAGCGGGCTGGTGGCCGGGTCGACGATCCGGACCTGGGCGCGGTCGGCGCCCGGCTCTCCGCCAGCCTGCTGGCCGGGAGGTGCCCCCACCTGCGGGAGGTCGATGCCGAGGCTCGCGGCCTTGCGGCGCACCGCGTCCGGCTCGCCGAGCAGGGTGAGGTCGCAGATGTTGCGGCGCAGCAGGATCTCGGCCGCGCGCAGCACCCGTTCCTCGGTGCCCTCCGGCAGGACGACGTGCCGCCGGCTCGCCCGGGCCCGCTCCAGCAACTCGTGCTCGAACATCATCGGGGTGACCCGCTCGGACCGGCCGACCTCGATCAGGTTGGTCAACTCGGCCGTGTCGACGTGCAGTTCGAACAGGCCGAGGGCGATCTCGGCCTTCCGCGGGCTGGCCGCGGTGAGCTTGCCCTCCAGGTGGGTGAGGGTGGCGGCGGTCGGCCAGCTGCCCTCGGGGACGACCGCGACCGGGGTGCCGGGGGCGAGCCGGGCGGCCAGCGCCAGCACGTTCGGACCGGGGTGCTGACCGAGCGTCAGCAGTACGCCGGCGATGGGCGGGGCGCCGGCGGCGTGCGCGGCCAGCGAGCCGATCACCAGGTCGGCGCGGTCCCCGGGGGTGACGACCAGGGCGCCCTCGGTCAGGGCGTCCAGGAAGGTCGGCAGCATGGCGCCGCCGAAGACGAAGCCGCGGACGTCGCGGGCCAGGCCGGCGGCGTCCCCGAGCAGGACGTCGGCGCCGGTCGCCTCGACCAGCTGGGCGACGGTCGGCGCGGCCAGCGCCGGCTCCTCCGGTATGACGTAGGCGGGGACCGGCAGTTTCTCGGTGAGCTTGCGCTGGATCCGCTGCTTGGCACCCGGGGCGACCCGGTTGGCGACCATCGCCAGGGTCTCGCAGCCCAGGTCGGTGTACGCCCGGTGGGCGTTGCGGACCTCGGCGACCACGGCCTCCGGGTCCTCGGCGTGCCCGCCGACCACCGGCAGCACGGCGGCGCCGAACTCGTTCGCCAGCCGGGCGTTGAAGGCCAGCTCGTCCGGGATGTTGGTGTCGGCGAAGTCGGTGCCGAGCACCAGCACCGCCTGGCAGCGCCGCTCCAGCGCCCGGAAGCGGTCGACCAGGGTGGAGACCAGCTCGTCCTGCCCCTGGGCGGCCTGCAGCGCGGCGGCCTCCTCGTAGGTGAGCCCGTACAGCTCGGAGCTCGGCAGGTCGATCCGGTACCGGCCGCGCAGCAGCTCGACCACGTGGTCCGAGCCCGGCGCCCCGGGCGCGTGCGCGTGCACCAGCGGGCGGAACACCCCGACCCGGTCCACCTGGCGGGTGAGCAGTTCCATGACCCCGAGTTCGACCGCCTGCCGGCCGTCCCCCCGGTCGATGCCGGTCACGTACACGCTGCGCGCCACGTGGGTGTCTCCGTCCCGTCGTCTCGGAATATGGCCATATCGACCATACATTCGCACTGCGAACGGGTGTCCGCGAGTAGAGCGACCCGGCGGAGGCAAGGGGACGAAGGTCCCCGCAGGGCGCGCCCTGGAGCTCGCCGCCGAGGTGGACGATCATTGCGCTGTCGGCTAGCGGTTCCCGCGGAGATCAGGGCTGCGCCGGCGTTCCGAAGTACTCGGGGCCCACCAGCTCGACGGACGCCCCGCGGGGGCTCTCGGTGATGAACGCCCGGACCACTCGCTTGTCCAGGAGCCACCCGTGCGGATGCTGCAGTGAGCCGGAGGGGCCGGCCGTCCAGCCGTCGGCGGTGAGGCTGTCCCGCAGCCGGGCTGCCACCGCCGTCGGCGAGAGATGTCCGGTGCTGCCGATGGAGAGTTCCCTGGTGCAGTCGTGCGAGGCGCAACTGCCGGCGGTCCCGGAGTCGCGCTCGACGACGACGCCCGACGGCAGCGGAAGCTCGGCAAGACTCGGGTAGTAGGCGAAACCCGAGAGGTAGAGCGGATAGGCGGCAGCGACGACCACGCCGACGATCGCGTGGCAGACGAGGGCGGCTGTCGCGCCGCCGACTCGGTGGCTCTCCGCCTCTTCGGGGCGACGGCCGTGCAGCCGTCGTTCGGCCAGTGCGCCGACGAGGATCGCGAGAAGCGAGCTGAACGGATACGCCACCGTCAACTCGGCCGCCGCGAGGAGTGGCCACCACTCGTACTCCAGACCGATCAGCACCACCGCCTGGCCCAACAGGGCGACGCCGACGATCCCTCCGACCAGCCGGGTGCGAGCGAGCGCAGCCCAGCAGCCCAGCGGCCACAGCACATACAGCCACCACATGATCTGGAACAACGACGCCTCCTGCTGACGATTTGCGTCGGATGTGAACGCTAAGGGTGTCCGGGGCGGGAGACAACGCTCCCGCCCCGGACACGGTTCGGATCAGGAGAACGTGCAGGTCATGATGCCGCTTGCACAGATTTCCCGGTTGGCTCGATCCCAGTGCGTCTTCCAGGCAGTGATATTGCCTGTGACATTGGGGCCGAAATGGCCGTAATGATCGCCCTTGAGGTCGTAGAACGCCCGGTACGACTCACTCGTGGGGTCGATGCCTCCGTTGTAGAACCCGTAGAGCAGGTCATACGACGCGTAGTCCCGAGTGCTGACATCCGGCAGCTTGGGCAGTTCCACCGACTCCAGGTACTTGATGTAGTAGGCGGTTGCCGCCATGTCCAGATCGGTCTGGTCGCGCAGGTCGGCCCACTCGTGTCCCTGGAAGGCGTCCGGGTAGGCCTTGGCGATGTAGTCCCAGGTCACCGGTTTGATGTTGGTGACGCCGAGCGAGGCCACCCCGTCACCGCCGTGGCCCGGCCACAGGTGCATCGCGGACAGTGCCGCGGCCCGCTTCTCGTACTCCAGGTAGACGTCGAGACCGTGGTCGCGGACCATCGGCACCTCCTTGCCGCTGGTCTCCATCAGCGCGATGGAGTAGACCAATCGCGGATCGACCTTCGCCTTGGCGGCAGCGATGACGGCCGACTGCATCAGGATCGACGGCTGGCACGCGAGATCCTCGAACTTCGCATTGAGGCAGTCCCCGTAGGTCTTGTTCATGGCCGTGCGCCAGTCGCTGTTCAGGGTGAACCGCAGGTTGCAGGGGTACTGGTCCCACGAACCGTCGCACTTTCGACCCCCGGGAGTGCCGGCGCCACCTGTGAGTTCAGTGGCATTCGCACAGACCTGCCCCGATGCCGCGTCGCACCATCCCTTGTCCGCCGAGGCCTTGATGCCGGTCCGGTTGGCCGCGTCGGCGGCTTCCTTGGCATCCTGTTGGGCCTTGGCGATCGCGGCCTCGGCCGACGTGGCGGAGGCATCCGCCGCCGCGGCTGACTTCTGGGCCTGGTTCGCAGACGTCCGAGCGGTGACTGCGGCCTGACGGGCACCTGCCGCGTCCCGTTCCGCCACGGTGGCCGAGTTCTGTGCTCCCTTGGCATCGGTGGCGGCGTCGGTTGCCGATTGGTGAGCCGCGCTCTGGTCGCCCTTGGCTTGGGTCACCAGTTGGTCGCTGTGCGCGGCAGCCTGGACCGCGACCGCCGAGTCGGCGGCGGCGGAGGCCGCTGACTTCACCGCGTCCGCCGAGGACTTGGCCGCTGCCGCGGCCGACTTGGCGGCGTCGGCAGCGGCCTGGGCAGCCAGCTTGGCGTCCCCGTTCGCCTGGTCGGCCGCCTGCTGGGCACTCACCGCGGCCTCGGCCGCCTGGGTGGCCCGTGCCTGGGCGACCTCCGCCTGTTGCTGGGACACGGTCTTGGCCGCCTGGGAGGCCAAGGTGGCCAGACCGGCCGCCGAGTCGTTGTTGGCGTACGGTGCGGCGAGGTCGATCGCCTTGTCGGCCGGCGCGGCGACGGTCGCCGCCGCGGCCGACGCCTGCTGGGCGGCTTCGGAGGTCGCCGCCGCCTTGCCGGCGGCGACGGCGCTCTCGGCGACCGCGCCGTCCGCCTCGGACCGGGCCGCGGTGGCCTTGCCCTGGGCGTCGGCGGTGGTCTGGGCGGCCTGGTCCGAGGCGGTCTGGGCGGCCTGGGCGTTCGTCGACGCCTGGTTCGAGGCCTCGATCGCGTCAGCCGCTGCCGCGTGGGCGTCCGCGGCGGCAGCAGTCGTTGCTGCGGTGTCCGCGTCCGACTTGTCCGCGTCCGCCTTGGCCCGGGCCGCAGCGGAGTTGGCTGCGTCGGCCGCCTTGCGGGCCTTGCCGGCCGCGATCGTCGCGGTACCTGCCACAGAGCGCGCCTGGTTGGCGGCAGTGACCGCCGCCGCGGCGTCCGCCTTGGCCCGGTCGGCCGCAGCCCGGGCGGCAGCCGCGTTCGGGCCGCCGGCCGCTGCGACTGCCGCGGCCTCTGCGGCGCCGGCCCGTGCATCGGCCGCGTTCTCGTTCTGCTCGGCTGTCAGGGCTTGGCCCCGTGCCGTGTCAGCGTTCTGTTCGGCTTGCTGCGCGGCGCTTTCGTTGGAGGCCGCAGTCCCGGCAGCTGCCGCGGCATCCTTCTGCATGCCCTGAGCAGTGGCTGCCTTCTGCTGGGCCAGGGCCTCCGCCTGTTGGGCCTTGTTTCTCTGGGTGTCGGCGGTGGCCTTGGCGGTGGCCGCGTTCTGCCGCTCCTGGGCAGCCTTGGCGGCGCTGTCGTGGGCGGCGGTGGCCGCTGTGACGGCGGTGCTCTCGGCTGTCTGTGCCTTGCCCTTGGCGGTGGCGGCGCGCTGGGCGGCGCCGGCCGCGACGGTCGCCCGTTCCTGACTGGTGGCGGCGAGCGAGGCTGCCAGTTTGGCGTCGCCCTGGGCCATTTCGCGGAGGAACTGGGCCCGGGCGGCGTGGGCCTGGGCCCGGGCGTTGGCGAGCAGGGTGGCGCTGTCGTTGACGGTGGCGTTGGTGGTGGCCAGCGCCGTCTGGATGGCGTTGGAGATGGCGGTGGCAGCTGAGGCGGAGGCCTTGGCGACCTGTGCGTCCTGCTGCGCGTACAGCAGGCCGCGGCCCTCCGGGTCGCCGTTGGCCTTGGCGGTCGCGACGGACGCGTCCTGGGCAGCCTGGACCTTGTCGGCGGCCTCCTTGGCCTGCGCGGCGGCCATCTTGGCGCTCTCGGTCAGCCCGGTGACCTTGGCTTTGATGATGCCGAGGTCGTTGGGGATCCGGTCCACCGGCGCATTCCACTCGGGTGAGACCCGGTACTGCTGGGCCCAGAGCAGTCGGTCGGCGTACCAGGCGTAGCTGAGCGCGTCGTTCATCGCCTCGGAACTGGTGCGCAGCGCCTCCAGGCCCTGGATCTCGGCGGTGGTGATGTCCGCGCGGAGCTGGGCCTGGGAGTTGAGTTCGGCCTGGTACTCGGCCCAGGCGGTCTCGATGGCGTCGGTCAGCACGTACTTGGGGTCGGCGGGGTTGGTCGGGTCGCCGTTGAACCAGCGGGCCTTGATCGCCTCGACCTCGATCCGGAACTCCGGGGAGCCCTGAGCGGGTGCGACCGTCGGGAAGCCGTTGTACTGGATGAACCGTCGGACGTCGTCGGCAGAGCCCCCGTTGGCTTGGTGGGCGTAGGTCTCCCAGATCGTGGTCGGGTCCTTGGCGGCGTTCTCCTTGCCGATTGCGGTGACCCGGTCCATCGCGGCCTGGTCGGCCTTCGGTATGTCCAGAGCGATG
Source organism: Kitasatospora sp. MAA19 (assembly GCF_029894125.1). GTDB lineage: Bacteria > Actinomycetota > Actinomycetes > Streptomycetales > Streptomycetaceae > Kitasatospora. The sequence goes on along the minus strand of NZ_JARXYZ010000004.1, from coordinate 88,273 downwards.
GAGACGGAGAGTACGGCTCGCCAGAACGTGGAGTCGGACGACATGTAGGCGATCACGTCGCCGTCGAAGTCGGGCTGGCGGTCGTACATCGAGAAGCCGTCGAGGAAGTGCTGCCGGCCGTCCCGGCGCTGGCCCCGGGCCTGGTCGGCGACCTTGGTAGCGGCCACGTCCTTCGCCAGCGCGCTGCTGGGATCGTCTTCCCATCCTCTGCTGATCCAGGTGGCCCAGACCGCGCTCGTCTCGGCGTCGTTGCCGGCCAGTGCGGCGCCGGCCTCGGTCCGCATCCGGGTGCCGCCGGCGTGCATCACCTTGGCCAACCGGGCCCGGTCCATGCGCTTGTTCTCCGCGTCCTTGAGCGCGGCGAGGCGGACGCCCAGCGGGCCCGTGCCGGCCGGGTAGATCACCGGCGCGGAGACCTTGGGTCCGGCGACCGCGGCGTGCGGGCGCCGGGGGGTGTTCCAGACCTGGGCGATCCAGTCGTTGCAGGTCCAGATCTGGAGGTTGGTGCCGTCTGCGGTGGAGCCGGCCGGAACGTCGAGGCAGCGGCCCGAGTTGGGGTTGAGCAGGGTGGTGCGGCCGCTGGTGTCAAAGCGGACCACCCACTGCTGGTTCAACCCGCCATTGCAGGTCCAGAGCCCGACCGGCGTGCCGTCCGCGACGGCGCCCTCGCCGCCGGCGATGTCGAGGCACTGGAAGGCGTGGGTGATGGTGCCGTTCTGGTTCAGAGTCCAGACCTGCGCGGGCGTGCCGTTGCACTGGGTGCTCTGCACCGGGGTGCCGGGAGCCGGGTTGTTCCAGGGGTCGTCCACGCACTTGCCGCCGAGGGCCGGGTCGGAGATCGGACCGGTCGGCTGGGGATCGCCGGCGGGCGGGCTGAGCCACTGGGCTGTGCTGCCGTTGCAGCCCCACAGCCGGAGCGTCGCGCCGTCAGTGGTGGAGGCGCCGGGGACGTCGATGCAGCGGCGGCTCATCGGGTTGTAGATCCGGGGGCTGCCGTTGCTGGCGTACTGCACGATCCACTGCTGGTTCCGGCCGCCGTTGCAGTCCCAGATCTCCAGTTCGGTGCCGTCGGTGATCCCGCTCCCGTCGCGAGCGGTGTCGGGAATGTCGAGGCACTTTTCCGGGGTGGTGGTCAGGGTGATCGTCCCGTAGAACCCGAGGTCGCCGTACCCGTAAGGGCCGCTGGGGTTGAACGTCCAGTTCTGGGCGTCCCCGCCGTTGCAGGTGGACGAACCCACGGCCGCGCCGTTGCGGGTGTCGGCCGCGAGGTCGTCCGCGCACTTGTCGAGGCCGAGGTTGTGGATTGGTCCGCTGGCCTGTGCGTTGAGGTTGACCGGGGTGGCTAGCGCGGTGTTCCCGAGGTCCCACGGCGGGGTGTCCGCGGCGGCCGGTGGGATCAGTCCAAAGGCGAGGCCGATGGCCGCGAGCGCGGCGGCCGTTCTCGCCAGGAATGGATGGGCCCGCCCTAATGATCTCGATTTCATGAAGTTGCGACCTACCGTCAGTTATGCCCGGACCTCGCCTTGTTGACGAACGATCTCGGATCGCGGCGAAGCCTACTGCGGTGGTTCGCATCCTGTTCGAACATTTACAGAAGCGGAAGCCCCCCGGAGCGATTCGCGTTCCGGGGGGGGCATGCGGCGAGGTGCTCGCTAGGCCGGGCGGAGCCAGAGGGTGGCGAGTGGGGGGAGGACCAGTTCGGCGGAGCGGGGCTGGTCGTTCCAGGGGGTCGGGTCGGCCTTGACCGGGTGGGAGTTGCCGATGCCGCCGCCGCCGTAGGCCTCGGCGTCGGTGTTGAGCACTTCCTCCCACAGCTGGTCGCGGCCCGCCAGGGCGGGCAGGCCGACCCGGTGGCCGTGCCGGACGACCGGGGAGAAGTTGCAGACCGCGACCAGTGGCGAGCCGTCGGCCGCGTACCGGGCGTAGGAGAGCAGGTTGTCCTCGGCGGCGCCGCCGTCGAGCCAGCGGAAGCCGTCCGGGGTGGCGTCCCGTTCCCAGAGGGCGGGGGTGTCCAGGTAGTGCCGGTTGAGGTCGCGGACCAGTCGGCGCACGCCGAGGTGCTCCTGGTGGGCCGGCCACTGCTCGTCGAGCACCCACCACTGCGGGCCCTGTTCGTGGTGCCACTCCGCGCCCTGGGCGAACTCCTGCCCCATGAAGAGGAGTTGCTTGCCCGGGTGGGACCACATGAAGCCCAGGTAGGCGCGGTGGTTGGCGCGCTGCTGCCACCAGTCGCCGGGCATCTTGGCCACCAGCGCCTGCTTGCCGTGCACCACCTCGTCGTGCGAGATCGGCAGGATGTAGTTCTCCGAGTAGGCGTACACCATCGAGAAGGTGATCTCGTTGTGGTGGTACTTGCGGTGCACCGGCTCCTTGGACATGTAGACCAGCGAGTCGTGCATCCAGCCCATGTTCCACTTCAGCCCGAAGCCCAGGCCGCCGGCGTCGGTGGGGCGGGTGACGCCGTCCCAGGCGGTGGACTCCTCGGCGATGGTGACCACGCCGGGGCAGCGCCGGTAGACGGTGGCGTTCATCTCCTGCAGGAACGCGGCGGCGTCCAGGTTCTCCCGGCCGCCGTGCTGGTTGGGCGTCCAGGCGCCGCCCTCGCGGGAGTAGTCGAGGTAGAGCATCGAGGCGACGGCGTCCACCCGCAGGCCGTCGATGTGGAACTCCTCGCACCAGTAGACCGCGTTGGCGACGAGGAAGTTGCGCACCTCCTTGCGGCCGTAGTCGAACTCCAGGGTGCCCCAGTCGGGGTGCTCGGCGCGCAGTGGGTCGGCGGGCTCGTACAGCGGCTCGCCGTCGAAGCGGGCGAGCGCGAAGGCGTCCTTGGGGAAGTGGGCGGGCACCCAGTCGACGATCACGCCGATGCCGTGCCGGTGCAGGGTGTCCACCAGGTGGCGGAAGTCGTCCGGGCCGCCGAGCCGGGCGGTGGGGGCGTAGTAACCGGACACCTGGTAGCCCCAGGAGCCGCCGAAGGGGTGCTCCATCACCGGCATGAACTCCACGTGGGTGAAGTTCAACTCCTTGAGGTAGCGCGGGAGTTCCTCGGCGATGGCGCGGTAGTTGGTGAGGTCCGGCCGCCAGGACGCCAGGTGCAGCTCGTACACCGACATCGGCGCCCGGTGGTGCGCGGTGCGGGCCCGGCGGGCCATCCACTCGCCGTCCTGCCAGCGGTAGTCGGAGCTGGTGACCACCGAGGCGGTGGCGGGCGGGCACTGGGCGGCGCGGGCCAGCGGGTCGGCCTTGTCGAGCACCCAGCCCTGCCGGGTGTGGATCTCGTACTTGTACGCGGCGCCCTCGCCGAGGCCCGGGACGAACAGCTCCCAGATCCCGGACGAGCCGAGCGAGCGCATCGGGTGCCCGGTGCCGTCCCAGTGGTTGAAGTCGCCGATCAGCCGGACCCCGACGGCGTTCGGCGCCCAGACCGCGAAGGCGGTGCCGGCGACGCCGTCGACGGTGCGCGGGTGCGAGCCGAGCGCCCGCCACAGCTGCTCGTGCCGGCCCTCGGAGATCAGGTGCAGGTCGAGCTCACCGAGGGTGGGCGGGGTGCGGTAGCCGTCGTGCTGGACCAGCGGCTCGCCGCCGGGGTAGGTCACCAGCAGCCGGTAGTCCGGCACGCTCCCGCCGGCCACCAGCCCGGTGAACAGGCCGCCCTGCTGGTGGGTGAGTTCGGCCGGGCCCTGGGCGGTCTCGACGACCACCCGCTCGGCGAACGGACGCAGCACCCGGATCGCGGTGCCGCCGTGCACCGGGTGGGCGCCGAGCAGGGCGTGCGGGTCGTGGTGCTGCCCGCCGACCAGCCGGTCCACCTCGGACGGCGGCAGCGGCGCCTCGGGCAGCCGCAGCGAGGCCGTGGGCGGGGCCGCGACCGGCCCGGGCTCGGCGACCGGCTCGGGCTCCGCGGCCGCCCGGGGCGTCGTGGGCTCGGGCCCGGGGGAGTCCGGGCCGGCCAGGAAGGTGGCCGGTACGGGGCGGGTGGTGCGGCCGGGCGGATCGAGCGGAGTCACGGCTGGGTCCTCCTGCGACGGGGGGTGGGCAAACTCCAGGGCGGCGGAACCGGGGGTGCGGGTGCGGCCGGGGCGGTCACACGGTGAGGGCGAGCCGGTTGATCGCGGCGAGCGGGATCGGCAGCCAGCTCGGCCGGTGCCGGGCCTCGTAGACCACCTCGTACACCGCCTTGTCGATCTCCAGAGCCCGCATCAGCTCCGGCGAGGCCGCCGGGTCGGCGCCGCCGCCGGCGGTGTAGCCGGCGCAGAAGGCGGTGCGGTTGCGCTGCGCCCAGGCGGCCGCGAGGTGGGCGAGCTCCGGGTCGACCGGGCCGCCGGCCAGCAGGTGGGCGGCCGCGTAGTCGAAGGAGCGGAGCATCGCGGCGATGTCGCGCAGCGCGGGCTGCGGCTCCCGGCGCTCGTTGACGGACTTGGCCGGTTCGCCCTCGAAGTCCAGCAGTACCCAGCCGTGCGGGGTGCGCATGGCCTGCCCGAGGTGCAGGTCGCCGTGGATGCGCTGGACCGGCAGGCCGTCCGGGTGGGCGTCGGCGAGCTGCTGGAAGGCGGTGCGCAGCGCGGCCCGGTAGCGCAGCAGCCCGGGGACGGCGGCGACGGCGCTGTCCAGCCGGTCGGCCATGGTGGTGGCGAGCCGGCTGGTCTGGGCGCGGTCGAGCCGGGCGACCGGCATCGACCGGGCCAGGACCCGGTGCACCTCGGCGGTGGCCCGGCCGAGCCGGTGGGCCTCGATGGCGAAGTTGCCGGGGGAGGGGTCGCCCTTGAGCTGGCCGACGTGGTCGAGGGCGAGCTCCCAGCCGTCCTCGGCGTCCGGCAGGTAGCGCTGGAGCAGGCCGAGGGTGGCGGGTTCGGCGCGTTCCATCCGGCTCTCGAACCAGGCGGCGACCCGGGGGATCCGGGTGGAGCCGGCCCGGGAGAGGGCGAGGGAGAGTTCGAGGTCGGGGTTGGTGCCGGGGTGGATGCGGCGGAACAGCTTGAGGATGTACGAGGTGCCGTAGATGACCGAGCTGTTGGACTGCTCGGCGGTGGAGGCGCGGCCGGGGAGGTTGGCGGGGAGCCCGGAGCCGGGGGTGCGGCGGAAGGACAGCGAGCCGAACCGGTCGCCGGTGGCCAGGTGTTCCAGCAGCCGCCCGGTGAGTTCGGGGTCGTGCACCGCGTCGTAGAGCGCCGCGCCGTCGTACGGGCCCTGGCTGAGCCGGCCGAGCACGGCGCTGGGCTCGATGTCCGCGGGCCCGTCCGAGCGGATGCCGAGCAGGAGTTGGTAGATGTCCCCGTGCGGGGCGCCGGCCGTGGTGGCGTGCTCGACCCGCAGCAGCAGGTGCAGCAGGGCCGGGTCGCCGACCTGCAGCGGGGTTCCGACCATCGGGGTGAGGCCGGTGATGGGCCGTCCCTTCCCGGCGTACCAGCGCTGGGTGGGGAGCCACTCGGCGATCAGCGGCAGGGCCGCCTGGACGAGTTCGCTGACCCCCAGGGCGGTTCTCCGGGCCCCGGTGCTCCGCGGGCCCGCCGACGCGGCGGATTCGGCGGGGGTGTCGTGCTGCACATGGGCTTGAGAACGGGAGGTTTCGGACATGACTCCCTTTCCCCGGAAGCGGGCGGACGGCCCGACGGGTCTGGCCGGGTCCGTCAGTCTTCCGGATTTCGGCGGCGCGGCGGCGGCGGCACGCGAGCGGGGCTCAGGTGTCACGCCTTCGTGTGGGTGGCCGTTGGGCTGTTCTCCGTACGCGGTGGTGCAGAGAACTCCGGGGGCGCAGGGGTTCAACTCGCGCCCCCGGAGGGTCTGGTGGTGCTGTTGGGGCCGGATGTGGCGGATCGTTACTTCGAGCGCCTCGTCCCGCTCAGGCGCGGGGGCTGCCGGAGCTGGAACCAGTAGAAGCCGTGGCCGGCCAGGGTGAGCAGGTAGGGCCACTCGCCGATCGAGGGGAAGCGCACCCCGCCGATCAGCTCGACCGGGTACCGTCCGCCGTACTGCCGCAGGTCCAGCTCGGTCGGCTGCGCGAACCGCGAGAAGTTGTTCACGCACATGACCAGGTCCCCCTCGTGTTCGCGCACGAAGGCCAGCACGGCGGGGTTGCTGGAGGGCAGTTCGGTGTACGTGCCGAGGCCGAACGCCGGATTGAGCTTGCGGATCTCGATCATGCGACGCGTCCAGTGCAGCAGCGAACTCGAACTGCTCTGCTGCGCCTCGACGTTGGTCACCTGGTAGCCGTACACCGGGTCCATGATGGGCGGCAGACTGAGCCTGCCCGGGTCGGCGGAGGAGAAACCCGCGTTGCGGTCCGGGGTCCACTGCATCGGCGTGCGCACGCCGTCCCGGTCGCCCAGCCAGATGTTGTCGCCCATGCCGATCTCGTCGCCGTAGTACAGCACCGGCGAGCCGGGCAGCGAGAACAGCAGGGCGGTGAACAGCTCGATCTGGTTGCGGTCGTTCTCCAGCAGCGGGGCGAGCCGGCGCCGGATGCCCACGTTGGCGCGCATCCGGGGGTCCTTGGCGTACTCCGCGTACATGTAGTCGCGCTCCTCGTCGGTGACCATCTCCAGGGTCAGCTCGTCGTGGTTGCGCAGGAAGATGCCCCACTGGCAGCCGCCCGGGATCTGCGGGGTCTTGGCGAGGATCTCCGACACCGGGTAGCGGGACTCCCGCCGCACGGCCATGAAGATCCGGGGCATCACCGGGAAGTGGAACGCCATGTGGCACTCGTCGCCGCCCGCGGTGAAGTCGCCGAAGTAGTCGACGACGTCCTCGGGCCACTGGTTGGCCTCGGCGAGCAGCACGGTGTCGGGGTAGTCGGCGTCGATCTCCTTGCGGACCCGCTTGAGGAACTCGTGCGTCTCCGGCAGGTTCTCGCAGTTGGTGCCCTCGCGGGCGAACAGGTACGGCACCGCGTCCAGCCGGAAGCCGTCGATGCCGAGGTCGAGCCAGAACCGCAGCCCGGCGATCATCTCCTGCTGGACGCGGGGGTTGTCGTAGTTGAGGTCCGGCTGGTGGGAGAAGAACCGGTGCCAGTAGTACTGCTTGCGGACCGGGTCGTAGGTCCAGTTGGAGGTCTCGGTGTCGATGAAGATGATCCGGGCGTCCGGGTACTGCTTGTCGTCGTCGGCCCACATGTAGAAGTCGCCGTACGGGCCGTCCGGGTCCGCCCGCGAGGCCTGGAACCACGGGTGCTGGTCGCTGGTGTGGTTCATGACGAAGTCGATGATCACGCGCATGCCGCGGGCGTGCGCGGCGTCGACGAACTCCATGAAGTCGGCGAGGTCGCCGAACTCCGGCAGCACCGACTTGTAGTCGGCCACGTCGTACCCGCCGTCGCGCAGCGGCGAGGCGAAGAACGGCGGGAGCCAGAGGCAGTCGACCCCGAGCCACTGGAGGTAGTCGAGCTTGGTGGTGAGCCCCTTCAGGTCCCCGACCCCGTCGCCGTTGCTGTCCTGGAAGGATCGCACCAGCACCTCGTAGAAGACCGCACGCTTGAACCACTCCGGGTCCAGGTTCTTCTTCGAGGTCTCCGGGAAGATGTCGGGGACGGGCTCGTTCACTGTCACGCTGGGTTCCTCCGAACCGTGAGGAGGTGAGCCGGCTCGGCTGAGGGATCGAGCCGGACGTAGTTGTGCCGGCCCCAGGTGTAGACGGCGCCGGTGAGCTCGTCGTGCACCGCGTACGGGCCGTCGCCGTCGAGGGTGACGGTGGCCTCCTGGACCTGGTACGGGTCGAGGTTGACCACGGTGACGACCTGGTCGGCGAGGCCCTCGGGGGTGGTCGCGGTCTTGGAGTAGGCGAGCACCTGGTCGTTGTCGGTGGGGTGGAAGCGCAGGTTGCGCAGCTGCTGCAGGGCGGGGTGGCGCCGGCGCAGCCGGTTCAGCACGGTGAGCAGCGGGGCGAGGGAGTCGGTACGGGCCCAGTCGCGCGGGCGCAGCTCGTACTTCTCCGAGTGCAGGTACTCCTCGGATCCCGGGTGGGCCGGCTCGTTCTCGTACAGCTCGAAGCCGGCGTAGACGCCGTAGCTGGGGGAGAGGGTGGCGGCGAGCACGGCGCGGACGGCGAACGCGGCCCGGCCGCCGTGCTGGAGGTAGCCGTGCAGGATGTCCGGGGTGTTGGCGAAGAAGTTGGGCCGCATGTAGGCGGCGGCGTCACCGGTGAGTTCGGTGAGGTACTCGGTGAGTTCCGTTTTGGTGGTGCGCCAGGTGAAGTACGTGTACGACTGGTGGAAACCGATCTTCCCCAGGGTGTGCATCATCGCTGGCCGGGTGAAGGCCTCCGCCAGGAACACGACGTCCGGGTCGGTGCGGGCGATGTCGGCGAGCACGTTCTCCCAGAACACCACCGGCTTGGTGTGCGGGTTGTCGACCCGGAAGATCCGAACGCCGTGGGACATCCAGAACCGGAGGATCCGGATGGTTTCCTTGACGATTCCATCCATGTCCTGGTCGAAGTTGACCGGATAGATGTCCTGGTACTTCTTCGGAGGGTTCTCGGCGTACGCGATGGTGCCGTCCGCGCGGTGGTTGAACCATTCCGGGTGCTTGTTCACCCACGGGTGGTCGGGGGAGCACTGGAGGGCGAAGTCCAGCGCCACCTCCAGGTGCAGGTCCCGGGCCTCGGTGACGAAGTGGTCGAAGTCCTCGATGGTGCCGAGGTCCGGGTGGATCGCGTCGTGGCCGCCCTCCGGGGAGCCGATCGCCCACGGCGAACCGACGTCGTGCGGACCGGCCGTCAGGGTGTTGTCCGGGCCCTTGCGGAAGGCTCGTCCGATCGGGTGGACCGGCGGCAGGTAGACCACGTCGAAACCCATCGCGGCGACGGCCGGCAGCCGCTCGGAGGCGGTGCGCAGGGTGCCCGAGCGCGGCGGCTCGACGCCGCCAGGGTCCACCACCGCGCCCTCCGACCGGGGGAAGAACTCGTACCAGGAGCCGTACAGCGCGCGCTCGCGGTCCACCTGGAGCGGCAGCGGGCGGGAGGCGCTGAGCAGTTCGCGCAGCGGGTGGCGGTCCAGCAGTTCCAGCACCTCGGGGGCGAGCGCGGCGGCCAGCCGGGACAGCGGCGGCAGCCCGGGGTCGCGCAGCGCGTCGGCGGCGGCCAGCACGTGCGCCCGGCCCTCCTTCTTCGGCACCCCGTTCGCCGCCTGCTCCAGCAGTCGGGCGCCCTCCTCCAGGACCAGCACGGTGTCGATCCCGGCGGGCAGCTTCACGGCGGCGGTCCGGCGCCAGGTGGCGATCGGGTCGCTCCAGGCCTCGACCAGGTACGACCAGCGGCCGGGGGCCGTCGGAGTGACGTGCGCGCCCCAGCGGTCGGTGCCCTCGGCCAGCTCGCGCATCGGTGTCCACGGGCCGCTGCGGCCGCGCGGGTCGCGCAGCACCACGTTGGCGTTGACGGCGTCGTGGCCCTCGCGGAACACGGTCGCGGTGACCAGGAAGGTCTCGCCGACGACGGCCTTGGCCGGGCGGCGGCCGGAGTCGACGAGGGGGCTGACGTCCAGGACGGGGATGCGGCCGATCACGGTGTCGCTCTCTGTCGTCTTGCGGGCGGCGGGCTTGCGGGCGGGGGCCTTGCGCGGCGCGGCGTCGGCGGTGGCCTCGGCGGCGTCGGCGGTGGCCTTCGCGGTGGCGGCGGCGCGGCGCGTCGTGGTGGTGCGCCTGCGCGGTGTCGCCGGCCGGCCCTCCTCGGACCCGGGTTCTCGGGCCGCGCCGGTCGGCTCGCCGTGGACCGCCCCGGCCCGCGGCGCCGGCATCGCCGGATCCGTCCGAGTGTCAGAATCCATCCGTCCGGCGGATTCCGCGACCGCTGCGTCGATGGCGTCGGCCACCGGTGTGGACTGGTCCCGCGTGTCGCCGTGCATGTCAAACTCCTGCCCGAGATCGGCGGCAGCTCCCGCGGGCCGGGATGGGCCAGGGGAGTACCGGGAGGACTGCTGGGTGGGGAGGACGTGCGACCGGAAGCCTGCCCGCGTCGCTGTCCCCGGCAACCTGCCCGGCGCCCGCCGAGCCCGCGGCGGGACGCCCGGAGCCCGTGCGCGTCCCGGCGCGCGCCTCCAGGGGCACGCCCCTGGGCGACCCGGTCCACCCGTGAACGAGCAGGCCGGGTACGAGGACACGCGTCGGTGCGCGGTGGGCGCCGAATGGGCTAAGAAGAAGGGGAACGATCAACGCGAAAAGGATTCGGACGTGCTGCTTCAAGGCGGACGCCACCCGCCGCCGCACTCCCCGCAGCATCAACGACCTTGAGTCATCCTCGCACCGGGGACAAGACTTTTGCAGCGGTACGACAGTAGTTTCGGGCTTTGTCCTGAGCGGATGAGCCATCGGAAATGGACCTGTTCCACAGTGTTCATGCATTGGTAGCGCGGGCCCCCGGAATGTGCGCCTCGCGCGCCCCCCGTGCAGCCCAATGCGCCGAATGCGATCTCATCAATAGGCCGAACGGATGCCCAATAGCCCACTTGACGCACGGTCATGACGGCCATCGCGGCTACGCTTCACGCCGTGAAGGCAATCCGCAGATTCACCGTCCGCACCGTCCTGCCCGAACAACTCCAGCCGCTGCACGAGCTGGCCCTCAACCTGCGCTGGTCCTGGCACCCCGAGACCAGGGACCTCTTCCGGTCCGTGGACCCGGAGGTCTGGGCCGCGACCGGCGAGGACCCGGTGCGGCTGCTCGGGGAGGTCCCGGCCGCCCGGCTCGCCGCACTCGCCGCCGACCGGCGGTTCCTGCGCAGACTCGGCGATCTCGCCGACGACCTGCGCGAGTACCTGAGCGGCCCCCGCTGGTACCAGACCCAGCAGGAGGCCGGCGCCACCCCGCCGCCCGCCGCCGTCGCCTACTTCTCCCCCGAGTACGGCATCGCCGCCGCGCTGCCCCAGTACTCCGGTGGCCTGGGCATCCTGGCCGGCGACCACCTCAAGGCCGCCAGCGACCTCGGCGTCCCGATCATCGGCGTCGGGCTGTTCTACCGGCACGGCTACTTCCGCCAGTCCCTCGACCGGGACGGCTGGCAGCAGGAGCGCTACCCGCTGCTCGATCCGGACGAACTCGCGGTCAGCCTGCTCCGGGAGGGTGACGGCACCCCCGCCCGGGTCGACCTCGCCCTGCCCGGCGGCCGCACCCTGGCCGCGCACCTCTGGAAGGCCCAGGTCGGACGGGTGCCGTTGCTGCTGCTCGACTCCGACATCGAGGCCAACTCGCCGGCCGAGCGCGACGTCACCGACCGGCTCTACGGCGGCGGCAGCGAGCACCGGTTGCTCCAGGAGATGCTGCTCGGCATCGGCGGCGTCCGCGCCGTCCGCGCCTACTGCCGGCTCACCGGGCACCCCGCCCCCGAGGTCTTCCACACCAACGAGGGCCACGCCGGCTTCCTCGGCGTCGAACGGATCCGCGAACTCGTCGCCGACGATGCGGCCGGCCTGGACTTCGCCGCCGCCCTGGAGTCCGTCCGGTCCGGCACCCTGTTCACCACCCACACGCCCGTCCCGGCCGGCATCGACCGCTTCGACCGCGAGCTGGTCGCCCGGCACTTCGGCGGCGACGCCGCGCTGCCCGGAGTCCCGGTCGAACCGGTGCTGGCGCTCGGCGCCGAGACCTGGCCCGGCGGGGACCCGAAGCTCTTCAACATGGCCGCCATGGGCCTGCGGCTCGCCCAGCGCGCCAACGGGGTGTCCACCCTGCACGGCGAGGTCAGCCGCTCCATGTTCAACGGCCTCTGGCCCGGATTCGACGCCACCGAGGTGCCGATCACCTCGGTCACCAACGGCGTCCACGCCGCCACCTGGATCGACCCGGCGGTCGTGCGGCTCGGCGCCGCCGAGATCGGCGCCGACCGTGCCGAGGACGCCATGACCACCGGCGACGCCAAGCGCTGGACGGGCCTGGAGCGGATCGGCAACACCGAGATCTGGGACCTGCGCCGCAGCCTGCGCGCCCAACTGGTCGACGAGGCCCGCCGCCGGCTGCGCGACTCCTGGCGCCAGCGCGGCGCCGGCGAGGCCGAACTCGGCTGGGTCTCCTCGGTGCTCGACCCGGACGTGCTCACCATCGGCTTCGCCCGCCGGGTGCCCTCGTACAAGCGGCTCACCCTGATGCTGCGCGACCCGGACCGGCTGCGCGCCCTGCTGCTGCACCCCGTCCGGCCGGTCCAGATCGTGGTCGCCGGCAAGGCCCACCCGGCCGACGACGGCGGCAAGCGGCTGATCCAGCAGATGGTCGCCTTCGCCGACGACCCGGCCGTCCGGCACCGGATCGTCTTCCTGCCGGACTACGACATGGCGATGGCCCGGCACCTCTACCCGGGCTGCGACGTCTGGCTGAACAACCCGCTGCGCCCGCTGGAGGCCTGCGGCACGTCCGGGATGAAGGCCGCGCTCAACGGCTGCCTCAACCTGTCCGTCCTGGACGGCTGGTGGGACGAGTGGTACGACGGCCAGAACGGCTGGGCGATCCCCACCGCCGACGAGACCGGCGGCGTGCTCGACCCGGAGAGCAGCGAGGCCGAGCACCGCGACGACATCGAGGCCGCCGCGCTGTACGACCTGATCGAGGCGCAGGTCGCCGGCCGGTTCTACGACCGGGGCACGGACGGGCTGCCGCACCGCTGGATCTCCATGGTCCGGCACACCCTGGTCACCCTCGGGCCCAAGGTGCTGGCCGGGCGGATGGTCCGCGAGTACGTCGAACGGCTGTACACCCCGGCGGCGCTGGCCCAGCGGGAGCTGGCCGGCGCGGCCTACCGCGGCGCGCGGGAGCTGGCCGAGTGGAAGGCGCGGGTCCGCGAGGGCTGGCCGGCCGTGCGGGTCGAGCACGTCGAGGCGGACTGTCCGGACGAGGCGCAGGAGCTGGGCAGCGCGCTGTCGCTGCGGGTGCAGGTCGCGCTCGGGACGCTGGACCCGGGCGACGTCGAGGTGCAGGCGGTGTCCGGCCGGGTGGACGAGTCGGACGGCATCTCGGATGCCTGCGTGCTCGCCCTCAAGCCCGTCGGCGGGTCCGACCTGGACGGACGGACCCGCTACGAGGGCTCGCTGGAGCTGTGCCGGACCGGGCCGTTCGGCTACACCGTCCGGGTGCTGCCGGCCCACCCCCGGCTGGCCTCCCCGGCCGAGCTGGGGCTGGTCGCCCTGCCCGCCGAGTCGGCGGGGATGGACGCGGGGGTGCTGCGCTAGGGCTGCGCTGGCGGGACGGCCTAGACCAGGCTGTCCCGCCAGGCCTGGTGGAGGGCGGCGAAGCGGCCGGAGCCGTCGACCAGCTCCTGCGGGGAGCCGTCCTCGACGATCCGGCCCTGGTCCATCACCAGGACGCGGTCGGCGATCTCCACGGTGGAGAGCCGGTGCGCGATGATCACCGCCGTCCGGCCGGCCAGCACCGTGCGCATGGCCCGCTGGACGGCCTGCTCGCCGGGGACGTCCAGCGAGCTGGTCGCCTCGTCGAGGATCAGCACCGCCGGGTCGGCGAGCAGCGCGCGGGCGAAGGCGACCAGCTGGCGCTGCCCGGCGGAGATCCGGCCGCCGCGCTTGCGCACGTCGGTGTCGAAGCCGTCCGGGAGCGCGGCGATGAACTCGTGGGCGCCGATGTCCCGGGCGGCCTGCTCGACCTCCTCGCGGCCGGCGCCGGGGCGGCCGATCGCGATGTTCTCGGCGACGGTGCCGGAGAACAGGAAGGACTCCTGGGTCACCATCACCACGCCGCGGCGCAGCTCGGGGGTGGCGAGGTCGCGCAGGTCCACGCCGTCCAGCCGGATCCGGCCGTCGGCCGGGTCGTAGAAGCGGGCCAGCAGCTTGGCGACCGTCGACTTGCCCGCGCCGGTCGCGCCGACCACCGCCACCGTCTGCCCGGCCGGGATCACCAGGTCGAACGGCGGCAGCACCTCCTTGCCGGTGCGGTAGGCGAAGCGGGTGTCCTCGAAGCGGACCTCGCGCCCCTTGCCGGCGGCCGCCGGCAGCTCGGTGGGCTCGGCCGGTTCGGCGACGGTCGGCTCGTGGGCGAGCAGGCCGGCGATCTTCTCCAGCGCGGCCGCGGCCGACTGGTAGCTGTTCAGGAACATCGCCAGCTGGTCGATCGGGTCGTAGAGCCGGCGCAGGTAGAGCACGAAGGCGGTGAGCACGCCCAGTTCCACCGTGCCGTCGGCGACCAGGTAGGCGCCGAGCAGCACCACGCCGGTGGTCCACAGGTTGGCGGTGGCGCGGGAGAGGCCGACGTAGCGGGCGATCTCCAGCAGGCCGTCCGCCGTCGCGGTGGCGGACTGCCGGTTGACCAGGGCGAAGGCGTCGTCGTTGGCCTGCTCGCGGCGGAAGGCCTGCACCGGGCGGATGCCGTTCATGGTCTCGGTGAAGCGGACGATCAGCGAGGCGGCCGAGGTGCGGGAGCGCCGGTAGACCCGGCGAGAGCGGCGGCGGAAGGAGCGGGCGATCAGCGCCAGCGGCAGCACCGACACCAGTGAGACCAGGCCGAGTCGCCAGTCCAGCACCAGGAGCAGCACCGAGATGTAGCAGACCGAGAGGAAGACGGTCAGCAGCTCCTGGAGGCCCTCGGAGAGCAGCTCGCGCAGCGCGTCCACGTCGCTGGTGGCGCGGGAGATGATCCGGCCCGAGGTGTACCGCTCGTGGAAGTCCAGGCTCAGCCGCTGGGCGTGCCGGAAGATCCGGCCGCGCAGCTCCAGCAGGATGTCCTGGTTGACCCGGGCGCTGATCTTGATGAACGCCCACTGCAGCACCGGGCTGATCAGCGCGCAGGCCAGGTAGGCGCCGACCACCGCGATCAGCGGGCCGGAGTCGTGCTCGCGCAGCGCCGGGATGCCGCGGTCCATCGCGACGGCGACCAGCAGCGGGCCGGACTGCAGCGCGGCCTGCTGGACGAGGATCACCACCATCGCGACGGCGATCCGGGCGCGGTGCGGGCCGAGCAGCGAGCGCAGCAGTGCCCGGGGCGCGCCGGGCGGGACGGGGATGTCCTCCTCGTCGGCCGGGGGCGGCGGCAGCCGTTCCTCGGCCGGCTCGGCGGTCTCCCGCTCGGCGGGGCCGGCGGGCGAGACGGTGGTGGTCATCGGGTGGTGCCCCCCTCGGAGATCAGGGCGGTCTCGGGTACGAGGGCGGCCTCGCCCGACATCAGTTCGCGGTAGTGCGCGCAGTCGCGCAGCAGTTCCTGGTGGGTGCCGACGGCCTCGATCCGGCCGTCGGAGAGCACCGCGACCCGGTCGGCGAGCAGGACGGTGCTCGGGCGGTGGGCGACCACCAGGGCGGTGGTGGCGCCGAGGACCTCGCGCAGCGCCCGTTCGACCAGTGCCTCGGTGTGCACGTCGAGGGCGGAGAGCGGGTCGTCCAGCACCAGGAAGGCCGGGTCGCCGACCACCGCGCGGGCCAGCGCGAGACGCTGGCGCTGGCCGCCGGACAGGCTCAGGCCCTGCTCGCCGACCTCGGTGTCCACGCCCTCGGGGAGCTTGTCCACGAAGGCGGCCTGGGCGGTGGCCAGGGCGGAACGAAGCTGCTCCTCGCCCGCGCCGGGCGCGCCCATCAGGACGTTCTCCCGGACGGTGGCGGAGAACAGGGTGGGCTCCTCGAAGGCGACGGCCACGAGTTCGCGCAGCCGCTCCCGGGGGAGGTCGCGGATGTCCCGGCCGTCCAGGGTGATGGCGCCGGCGGTGGCCTCGTGGAGGCGGGGGAGCAGCGCGGTGAGGGTGGTCTTGCCGCTGCCGGTGGCGCCGACCAGGGCCATCGTCTCGCCGCTGCGGATGTGCAGGTCGATGCCGGCCAACAGGTCGGGGGTGTCGTCGGGGGCGTCGGGGTAGCGGAAGCGGACGTCGGTGAAGCGGATGCCGTCGGGGGTGGGGCCGAGGCCGTCGGCGGTGCCCGTATCGGCGCTCTCGGGCTCGTCCAGCACCTCGAAGAAGCGGTCGGTGGCGGTGGCGGCCTCGTTGGCGTAGGCGAGCAGCCAGCCCAGGGACTCGACCGGCCAGCGCAGCGCGAGCGCGGTGGAGAGGAAGGCGACCAGGGTGCCGGCGCTCAGCTCGTCGTGGGCGACCAGGTAGGCGCCGACGGCGAGGGCGCAGCCGAGGGCGATCTCGGGCAGGCCGACGATGACCGCCCAGAGGTTGGCGAGCAGCCCGGCCTTGCGCAGTTCGGTGCGGCGCAGGTCGTGGGACTGGGCGCGGAAGCGCTCGGCCATCGAGCGGTGGCGGCCGAAGGCCTTGAGGATGCGGATGCCGAGGACGGACTCCTCGACGACGGTGGCGAGGTCGCCGTTCTGGTCCTGGGCGCGGCGGGCGGCGCCGGAGTAACCGGACTCGAAGCGCCGGGTGAGCAGGAACAGCGGGACGGAGGGCAGCAGGGTGATCAGCGCCAGCCGCCAGTCCTGGGTGAACATCACCACCGTGCCGGCCAGGAACATCACCGAGTTGACGATCAGGAAGACCAGCGGGAAGGCCAGAAACAGCCGCATGGTGTACATGTCGGCGGTGGCCCGGGAGAGCAGCTGGCCGGAGCCCCAGCGCTCGTGGAAGGAGATCGGCAGCCGCTGGAGCTTGGCGAAGAGGTCGCCGCGCATGGCCGTCTCCAGCCCGGCCAGTGGTCGGGCCAGGATCACCCGGCGGGTGTAGAACAGTGCGGCCTCGACCAGGCCGAGCAGCAGCAGCAGGCCCACCAGCGGCCACAGCCCGCGCAGGTCGTGTTGGGCGAGCGGGCCGTCGACGATCCGGCCGAGGATCAGCGGGACGCCGAGGACGCTCAACATGGCGAGCGCGGCGGCGGTCGCCGAGGTGGCCAACTGGCGGCGGACGGCCCGGGCGTAGGGCCACAGGCGCAGCAGGGAGCGGACCGTGGAGCGGTGCCCGGTCGCGGTGTCGTCGTGTTGTCGGTTCTCGGCCATCGTCGTGAGGGTAGGACGAGGCCACGTCATTTCTCATCAGGTTTTTCACCCCTGACAGGGCCCTTCGGCGAGAACCGGCCACCCGTACGGGTGGGGCACGGCTGAACGGTGGTGCGTGCGCGGCCGGTTGAGCGGGCCGGACCGCGCGCCGGGCGCGTTTCGGGCTCCTCTCGGGCTCCTCTCCGGCGCCGCTTGCGCGGTCGAGGTCCGTCAGGAGGCCGGGGCGGGTGCCCGCAGCAGCCGCAGCGAGCGCCCGCCGAGCACCACGGCGCCCCGCGGACACGGCTCGCCGGTGCCCGCGGCGGCCGTGTCGACCACCGTCCGGTACGCCGCCTCCGGCGCGGCCCAGGGCTCGCCGGGCAGGGTGAACACCACCGGTTCGTGGCCGGCGTTGAGCAGCAGCAGGAAGCTGTCGTCCCGCGAGGGCCGCCCGGTCTCGTCCCGTTCGGACATCGCGGTGCCGGACAGCAGCATGCCGAGGCAGGCGGTCGGGGCGAACCAGTCGGCCTCGGTCATCTCCTTGCCGAGCGGGGTGAACCAGGCGAGGTCCGGCTGGCCGCCGGGGGCGGCGGCCCGGCCGGAGAAGAACGCCCGCTGGCGCAGCACCGGGTGGGCCCGGCGCAGCCGGATCAGCCGGGCGGTCAGCTCGCTCAGCTCCCGCCAGCCGGGTTCGGCGCCCTCGGCGAGCAGCGACCAGTCCAGCCAACTGGCCTCGTTGTCCTGGCAGTAGGCGTTGTTGTTGCCGCGCTGGGTGCGGCCGAACTCGTCCCCGGCGGTGATCATCGGGACGCCGGTGGAGAGCAGCAGGGTGGCCATCAGGTTGCGCAGTTGGCGCAGCCGCAGGGCGTTCACCTCCGGGTCGGTGGTCTCGCCCTCGACGCCGTGGTTCCAGGAGCGGTTGTCGTCGGTGCCGTCCCGGTTGGCCTCGCCGTTGGCCTCGTTGTGCTTGCGGTCGTAGCTGACCAGGTCGCGCAGGGTGAAACCGTCGTGCGCGGTCACGTAGTTGACGGAGGCGTACGGGCGGCGGCCGCCGCGCTGGTACAGGTCGGAGGAGCCGGACAGCCGGTAGCCCAGCTCGCGCACGTCCGGACGGGCGCCGCGCCAGAAGTCCCGTACGGTGTCGCGGTACTTGTCGTTCCACTCGGCCCACAGCGGCGGGAAGCCGCCGACCTGGTAGCCGCCCGGGCCGACGTCCCAGGGCTCGGCGATCAGCTTCACCCGGCTGAGCAGCGGATCCTGGGAGACGGCGGCGAGGAAGGGGTGGTCCATGTCCACCCCGTCGGTGCCGCGGGCGAGGGCGGCGGCGAGGTCGAAGCGGAAGCCGTCCACGCCCATCTCGGTGACCCAGTACCGCAGCGAGTCGGTGACCAGCCGGACCACCTGCGGGCGGCGGGTGTCCAGGGTGTTGCCGCAGCCCGTGTAGTCGGCGTAGCCGCGCGGGCGGTGCGGGGCCTGCCGGTAGTAGGCGGCGTTGTCGATGCCGCGCAGCGAGAGCATCGGGCCGAGCTCGGCGCCCTCGGCGGTGTGGTTGAACACCACGTCGAGGATCACCTCGATCCCGGCGGCGTGCAGGGCGCGGACCATCCGCTTGAACTCGCCGACCTGGCCGCCCCGCGAACCGGCCGCGGAGTAGCCGGCGTGCGGGGCGAAGTAGCCGATCGTGTTGTAGCCCCAGTAGTTGACCAGGCCGCGTGCCTGCAGGTGGTCCTCGCTGGCGTACTGGTGGACCGGCAGCAGCTCGACGGCGGTCACGCCGAGCCGGGTCAGGTGGGCGATCGCGGCCGGGTGGGCCAGGCCCGCGTAGGTGCCGCGCAGCTCCGGCGGGACGTCGGGGTGGCGCATGGTGAACCCGCGCACGTGCAGTTCGTAGAGGACCGTCTCGGCCCACGGGGTCTTCGGCCGGTGGTCGTCGTACCAGTCGTCGTCATCGTGGACGACCACGGATCTGGGCACGTAGTCGGCCGAGTCGCGGTTGTCCCGGACGGTGTCGGCGACGTCCGGCTCCGGCCAGTTGCGGACGGCGGCGCAGACCGCGTCGTGGCTGGTGTAACAGCCGTCGACGGCACGGGCGTACGGGTCGAGCAGCAGCTTCGCCGGGTTCCAGCGGGCGCCGGTCCACGGGTCCCACCGGCCGTGCACCCGGAAGCCGTACCGGGTGCCGGGGCGGACGCCGGGCAGGAAGCCGTGCCAGATCTGGAAGTCCTGCTCGGTGAGGCGGTGCCGGCTCTCCCGGCCGTCCTCGTCGAACAGGCAGAGGTCGACCGCCTCGGCGCCGGCCGCCCAGAGCGCGAAGTTGGTGCCCTGGCCGCCCTGTTGATCGGTCCGGAAGCGCGCGCCGAGCGGCTGCCAGCTGCCGGGCCACGGTGGCTCGGCGGTGTCCCCGCCGGGCGGCCGCACTCCGGCTTCCAGCTCCTGCCCTGACGCCATGGCCGTACCCTCCCTGGACGGGGTGTCCCGGACCCCGTTCACTTCCTCTTTCCCGGATTGCGCAGATCGGAAGCGGCTGAACGGGGGCTTACCGGCGGATGGCGGCTGATGGATGGGGGGATTTCGGGCCGCTCCGCGTGTCCCCGCCGTGATTGCCCTCGTTGTTCCCGGTATCGGACGTGGACAGTGGGAGGCCCCGGAATGCGGCGCCGAGGACGGGTGTGGGCGCGGCGGGCGGCGGCGGTGGCCTGGGGCCTCGCCGTCCTGACGGGGTGCGGCGGCTCCCCGGCGGCCCCGGGGCAGGACGCCGCCGGGCCGGGGGCGCACACCCCGCCCCCGCCGCCGTCCCGGGCGGTCGTCGCGACGCTGCCCGCCGACGGCGCCCAGGACGTGCCGCCCGAGGGCCCGGTCCGGGTGACCGCGGCACAGGGCCGGTTGGTCACCGTCCGGTTGGCGGACACCAAGGGCGCCGAGGTCCCCGGCACGATCGCCCCGGACGGTGCCACCTGGACGCCCGACGCCCTGCTGCCGCTGGGCACCGCGTACACCCTGGACGCCGTCGCCGAGGACGACCAGGGTCAACGGGCGGCCCAGCACTCGGCGTTCTCGACGATGACCCGGGCGCACACCTTCGTCGCCTTCTTCACCCCGGAGGACGGCTCCACGGTCGGCGTCGGCATGCCGGTGTCGCTGCGCTTCAGCCGGCCTATCACCGACCGGGCGGCGGTGGAGAAGGCCGTCCAGGTGAGCGCCGACCCGCCCGTCCCGGTGGCCGCGCACTGGTTCGGCAACCAGCGGTTGGACGTCCGCCCGCAGCGGTACTGGGCGGCCGGCACCAAGGTGACGGTGGCGCTGCGGATGAAGGGTGTGCAGGGCGCACCGGGCGAGTTCGGCACCCAGACCAAGGACCTGCACTTCACCATCGGCCGGGCCCAGGTCTCCACCGTCGACCTGGACGCGCACACCCTGACCGTCCGGGCCGGCCAGGGCGGCCGGGTGGTGCGGGTGCTCAAGGTGTCCGGCGGCAGCCCCGACCACACCACCTACCGGGGGGTGATGGTGGTGTCGGAGAAGTACAAGGTGACCCGGATGAACTCGCAGACCGTCGGGATGGGCGACGAGTACGACATCAAGGACGTGCCGCACGCGATGCGGCTGACCACCTCCGGCAC
Source organism: Kitasatospora sp. MAA19 (assembly GCF_029894125.1). GTDB lineage: Bacteria > Actinomycetota > Actinomycetes > Streptomycetales > Streptomycetaceae > Kitasatospora. Next base: position 67,838 of record NZ_JARXYZ010000004.1, on the reverse strand, counting down.
CTTCCTGCACGGCAACTACTGGGCGGATCCCGGGGTGTTCGGCACCGCCAACACCAGCCACGGCTGCATCGGCCTGGTCGACGCCAAGGGCGGCGCGAGCAAGGACTCCCCGGCGGGCTGGTTGTTCGAGCACACCGTTCCGGGGGACGTGGTGGAGGTGAAGGCCTCCGCCGGGGACTTCGTGCCGCCGCAGAACGGCCTCAACGGCTGGAACGTGCCGTGGGAGCAGTGGGTGGCCGGCAGTGCCCTCGGTCCCGTCTCGGCCGCCGCCGGCTCCACCCCGCAGTAGTCGATCTTCACTGCCGGTTCACCCCCGCTCCACCCACCTCCGCCCGGGGCTCGCTCAGACGGCCCGGCTATCCTGCTCCGGCGCGCCCTGACCCGGCGCGAAAGATCGACGCCCGGTGCAACTCATGGGGGCACTCAACGCGTCAAGGGAGTGAATACCGGGAGGGGAGAAACCGTGAAGACGGGGAAGACGGCCGGCGCCGCGATACGTACCACCAGCCGCTACGGGCGCAGGGGTGCGATGGCGTTGGTCATGGGTGGGGTGCTGCTGCTCACCGCGGCCTGCAACGACGACAAGGGCGGCGGCACGAGCGGCGGGGGCGACAACGCGGCGCCCGCGGCGACGGCGGGTGCGGGCGGGACGGCGGGTGCGTCGGCGGAGCCGAAGACCTCGGCCGCGGTGCTGGCGGTCGAGCCGAAGGACGGTGCCCAGGACGTGGCGCCGAGCAACGCGCTGCAGGTGTCCGTCTCGAACGGCAAGCTCACCGCGGTCGACGTGACGGACAAGAACGGCAAGCCGGTCGAGGGGGCGATCACCCCGGACGGCACCGGCTGGAAGCCCGCCGCCGCGCTCACCGTCGGCATGGCGTACAAGGTGAACGCGCAGGCCAAGGACGCCGAGGGCCTGGTGGCCGCGTCCACCACCTCGTTCACCACGCTGACGCCGGACAAGAAGGTCTCCACCAACGACAACATCAGCGACGGCGGCACCTACGGCGTCGGCATGATCGTCTCGGTGAACTTCAGCAAGAACGTCAAGAACAAGGACGCCGTCCTCAAGGGCATCACCTTCGAGAGCGACAACGGCACCGAGGTGAAGGGCCACTGGTTCGGTGACAACCGGCTGGACTTCCGTCCGGCCGAGTACTGGAAGCCGGGTACCAAGGTCACCATCAAGTACCGGCTGAAGAGCGTCGAGGTCGCCCCGGGCGTCTACGGCGACGTGGACAAGGACGAGCCGTTCACCGTCGGCCGCTCCCAGATCTCCACCGCCGACGCCAAGTCGCACCAGATGACGGTCGAGCGGGACGGCAAGAGCACCACCGTGCCGGTCACCCTGGGCGCGGACGCGACGCCGTCCTGGGGCGGGACCATGGTGGTCATGTCCAAGGAGAAGGTCACCCGGATGAACTCGCAGACCGTCGGTCTCGGCGGCGAGTACGACATCCAGGACGTGCCGCACGCGATGCGGCTGACCACCTCCGGCACCTTCGTGCACGGCAACTACTGGGCCAACCCGTTCGGCAAGACCAACGCCAGCCACGGGTGCGTCTCGATGGCGGACGAGAAGGGCGGCAGCGACACCTCGGTCGCGGGCAAGTTCTTCAACGACTCGATGGTCGGTGACGTGGTCAAGATCGTGAACACCAAGGAGAAGACCGTCGCGCCCTCCAACGGGCTGGGCGGCTGGAACGTGGCCTGGGCGAACTGGTAATCCCTGCCCGCCGACGGCCCGGATAGTCCCGGTTCGTCGGCGCGGTACGGACGAGCAGCCCGATCCTCACCCGTTGGGGTCGGGCCGCTCGCGTTTCGGGAGCGCCCCGGCCCTCGAATGGCGCAACCTTTCCGGGGGCCGGTGCGTGTAGTGGTCGGGTCCGCCGTGCTGGTGAGGTCGGCCGTGTCGGTGGGGTCCGTCGTGTTGGTGGGGTCCGCGGGGGTTCCTCCGCGGAGGGTTCAGAGGGAGGGATCGACGTTGAGGTCGATACGCAGAGTGGTGGCCGTCGGTCTGGTCGGCGGGGCGATGGTGCTGACGGCCGCGTGCGGTGGCGGCGGGAACGGGGGCGGGGGCGTGGCCAAGGCGGACCTGGGGGCCGGCGCGGCCGCCGGGACGGCCGCTCCGACCGCGACGCCCAGCAGTGCGGCGCCGAAGGCGTCCCAGGCCGTGGTGACCATCGCGCCGCAGGCCGGCGCGGTGGACGTCGCGCCCGACGCGCTCAAGGTCGGTGCGACCGGCGGCAAGCTCACCACCGTCAAGGTCAGCGACAAGAGCGGCAAGGAGGTACCCGGCACGATCGCCGCCGACGGCTCCAGCTGGACCCCGTCCGCCGGCCTCTCGGTGGGCACCGCCTACCAGGTGAGCGCGATGGCCGCGGACGCCAGCGGCGCGGTCTCCACCGCGGACAGCAGCTTCACCACGCTGACGCCGACGGCCCTCGCCAAGGCCGTCGACAACGTGGACAACGACGCGACGTACGGCGTCGGCATGATCGTCTCGGTGGACTTCAGCAAGGACGTCAAGAACAAGGAGGCGGTCCTCAAGGGCATCACCTTCGAGACCGACAACGGCACCGTGGTCAAGGGCCACTGGTTCGACGACCGCCGGCTGGACTTCCGTCCCGAGAAGTACTGGACGCCCGGCACCAAGGTGACCGTGCACTACCGCCTCAAGAACGTCGAGATCACCCCTGGGGTGTACGGCACCGACCGGGACGAGCCCTTCACGATCGGGCGATCCCAGATCTCGACGGTTGACGCCGCCGCGCACCGGATGACCGTCGAGCTGAACGGCCAGGCGTCCGAGATCGACATCACCTCCGGCTCGCCCGAACACCCCACCTGGAACGGCACCATGGTCGTCATGTCCAAGGAGGGCGTGGTGCGGATGCAGTCCAGCACCATGCCCGGCATGACCGGCTCCCCGTATGACCTCCAGGTGCCGCACTCGATGCGGCTCACCACGTCCGGCACCTACGTGCACGGTAACTACTGGAGCAAGGTCATCGGCGAGGACAACGTCAGCCACGGCTGCGTCGGCCTCAAGGACGTCGAGGGCGGCGGCAGTTCCACCTCGATGGGCAAGTTCTACGACGGCTCGATCGTCGGCGACGTCGTGATCGTGAAGAACTCCACGAAGAAGGAGACCCTCGACCCGGCCAACGGTCTGAGTGGCTGGAACCTGGCCTGGAGCGCCTGGTAGCCGGCCGGGGACCGGCTGCTGATCGCCCTGGTCGGGGCGGCTTCGCGGCAACCCGGGCTTGACGCCGACGCGGCCCGGGTTGCCCTCGCCGCGGCTCCTCCGGGGCTTCTTGTCGCTCTCCTGCCGCCCTCCTCTTGCACGCGGCATATGCCGACTCGGGGGAGATCGTTTGCTCATTGTCCGTACGCGGCCGCTTGCGTTCCGCAATGATGGACCGCATGGCGGGTTGGGGCGAAACAGATCAGTCATCAGTTCCCGGGGCCGGAATGGTCGCCGAGGCGTCGTGGATCGATGTCCAGGGCGCGCTGGCGGCGCTGGAACGGCTCAGCTCCGAGGAACTGCAGGAGATGTATTGCGGCAGGTTGGGCGATCAGTCCGTGCCGAACGAGGTACGACTGCCGTCCCGGCCGGAGACCGGCCCGGTGGCCCGCCGGCTGGTGCTGTCGGTCCTGGAGGCCTGGGACCTCCACCAGCACCTGGAGGCCGGGGAGTTACTCACCAGCGAACTGGTCTCCAATGCCGTTCGGCACGCCGCCGGGCGCACCATCGGGCTCCAGGTGGTCCGCAAGCCCGGCTGGCTCCGCGTCGAGGTCCGGGACTCCTCCCGGGCGTTGCCCTGCATGATCCTCGCCGAGGCGAAGCCGGCCAACGAGCGGGGGAGGGGCCTGCGGGTCGTCGACGACCTGGCCGACCGCTGGGGTGCCGACCTGCTGCCGCGCGGCAAGGGCGTCTGGTTCGAGCTGAAGGTCCGCGAGTTCCGTGAGCGCCCCTGAGGGCTTGCGAAGTCCGCGTGCCGGGGCCTGCGGGTCCGGGCGTCGCGGGTCCGGGCGTCCCCCGGAAAACGCGCAGGGCCCCCGAGGTCGCCGTGGTCCGGCGGGTGGGGGCCCCTGCAAGTCATCGCGCCGGCCAAGGGGGTGCGTGCCGCGCGATGGGCGTCGGCCGTGCCAGGTCGGGCCAGCCGAAGTCTCCGCGCCCAGGGCGGCGTGCTGTGGCGCCCGCCGTCGGGCTGCTTCGACTATCGCACGGATCTCAGCATGTGGGCAAACCAGGCGTCTTGGATTGAAAGGTTTGTAACCTAGTTCACCTTTGGATTTTGCATAGGTTAACGCCGCCGCCTGTGAATATTCACGATCGCCCGCATCGGAGGGCTGCGTGGGCGGCTGTTCCGGGCCATCCGCCACCTCCTCCCGGCTACCATCGGCGCGTGAACTCGTACTGGCGCGTCGCGCTGCCACCGCTCAGCGCCTGATCGGGCGCGCGCTGGTGGCTTGAGCCCCGCGACCCTGGCCGGCGCAGACCGCCGCCAGGGGTTTGCCGTGTGCGCCCGTTTCGAAACCAGTCCTCTCTCACGGTTTTCGACGACGGAAGTTCACGACTGTGCCGAACCGCACCACTGTGCCCGCGCCCACCCGCCCGGCCCCCGCCGGGCGCCGTACCAACCCCCTCGACGGGCCGGTCCCGATCCTGGCCACCGCCCTGCTGTGGGGCACCACCGGGACCGCCAGTTCGCTCGCGCCCGCCGGGGCCCCGGCGGCGGGCATCGGCGCCGCCGCGCTCGTCCTCGGCGGGCTGCTGCTCTTCCTCTCCACCCGTAGTGCCCGCGCGCTGCCCCGGACGTGCGGCCGCCGGGAGCGGTGGTTGCTCGTCGTCGGCGCGGTCGCGGTGGTCGGGTACCCGATCAGCTTCTACCCGGCCGTGAGCCGCACCGGCGTGGCGGTGGCCACCGTGATCGCGCTGGGCAGCGCCCCCGTCTTCACCGGCCTGCTCGGCTGGCTCGCCCGGCAGGGCCGGCCGACCGGCCGCTGGGCCTGCGCCACGGCGACGGCGGTCGTCGGCTGCGCCGTCCTGGTGCTCGGCCCCGAACTCACCGGCGGCGCCACGGCGGTGGACGCCACCGGGGTGGTGCTGGCCGCGCTCGCCGGGCTCTCCTACGCCGCCTACTCGCTCGTCGGCGGGAAGCTCATCAGGCGCGGGCACCCCTCGGCCGGGGTGATGGGGGCGATGTTCGGCGGGGCGGCGCTCCTCGTCCTGCCGGTCCTGCTGCTCGGCGACGTGCGGTGGATCGGCACTGCGCGCGGCGCGGCGGTGGTGCTCCACCTCGCCGTGATCACCACCTTCCTCGCCTACCGCCTCTTCGGCCACGGCCTGCGGCACATCTCCGCCCAGGCCGCCACCACCCTCACCCTCGCCGAACCCGCCGTCGCCGCCGTGCTCGGCGTCGCCGCCCTGGGTGAACGCCTGCCCGCCGTCTCCTGGTCCGGCCTCGCCGTCCTCGCTGCCGGCCTCGCCCTCCTCGCCCTCCCCACCCGCCCGGTTCGCCGCCGCCCCTGACCGGGTCGGACCGTCACGGACCGTCCGCCGCGCAGGAAGTCGGCCCGTCCGACGTCCTGCGCAGTCGGGGGCGGGGCGGGGGCGGGCCGGGGTCAGATGCCGAGGTGGGTGGCGATGCCGGTGAGGACGCAGTCGAGGCCGGTTTCGAACTGCCAGGTGGGGTCGTCCTTGCGGGTGGCCTCGTGGAGGTAGCGCTGGTAGGCGGGGTAGCGGCCGGTGTTCATGAGGAAGGACATGCGGGGGGCGAGGGCGGCGCGGGTCTCGTCGCCGCCGGACCAGCCGTGGTCGCGTTGGAGGTCCTGTAGGGCGATCTCGGCGGCGACGGAGCCGTGGACGTAGCCGGTGACGGTGCGGAAGACCGCCATGGTGGTGTCGGCGTCCAGTCCGTGGTCGGCGAGGGCGGCGAAGGCCCGCTCGGGGACGGCCAGTTGGTTGGGGCTGAGGGAGGCGGCGGCGGCGCGGACGGTCCACGGGTGGGCCAGGTTCATGGCGCGCAGGTGGACGGCCAGGATGCGCATGGTGTCGCGCCAGCCGGCGGCCGGGGCGTCCAGGGGGAGCCGGCCGTAGACGAAGTCGACCATCAGCTCGATGAGTTCGTCCTTGCCGGAGACGTACCGGTAGGCGGCCATCGGGGCGACGCCGAGGGCGGTGGCGAGCCGGCGCATGGTGACGGCGTCGAGCCCCTCGGTGTCGGCGATCTCGACCGCGGCCTCGGCGATCCGGTGCGGGGTGAGGGTGGTGCGCGGTGCGGGCGCCGGGCGGGCGAGGCGCTCCCAGAGTGAGGCCTGGGGCTTGGTCCGGTCGTCGTCCCCGGTGGGGGCCTGCGGGGCGGGCATGGGGCGGGCTCCTTCCGGCTGGGGCTCCCCACCGTACCACTCGCGTGTACGGCGTATCGGTAGTGGACGGCGTACGCGCCGATGTGTACGTTGTATCCATCAGATACGGTGTACACATCGTCCCGGAGGGGGACCCCCATGTCCACGGAGAACAAGCAGGACCGGCAGGGCCTGCGGGTCGCGGTCATCGCCGGCAGCACCCGGAACGGCCGGTTCGCGCCCGTCGTCGCCGACTGGCTGCTCGGCCACGTCGCCACGCGCGACGACATGACCGCCGACCTGATCGACCTGGTGGAGACCCCGCTGCCGACCACCTTCCCGTCCTTCGGTGGCGAACTGGAGCCGGGCGCCGCCGAGTTGATCGCCGCCGTCTCGCCCCGGCTGGAATCCGCCGACGCCTTCGTGATCGTCACGCCCGAGTACAACCACAGCTTCCCGGCCCCGCTGAAGAACGCCATCGACTGGCACAATCACCAGTGGCACGGCAAGCCGGTCGGCTTCGTCTCCTATGGCGGACTCTCCGGCGGCCTGCGCGCCGTCGAGCAACTGCGGGTGGTCCTCGCCGAGTTGAACGCCATGACGATCCGCAACACGGTCAGCTTCCACGGTGCCGCCCAGTGCTTCGACGCCGACGGCAAGCCGCTGGACCCGGCCGCCGACGCCGCCGCCAAGACCATGCTCGACCAACTCGCCTGGTGGGCCGAGGCGTTGCGCGAGGCCCGGCGCGTCCGCCCGTTCGCGGCCTGACCCGGTGGCCCCAGGGCGGCGGACGGTGGACCCACCATGGTGACGGAACCGGTCGAGGAGCGCCCCAAGCCGCCGCTGCTCGGCATCCTCGGGCTGATGCTCGGCATCTTCCTCTCCGCCCTCGACGGCCAGATCATCGGCACCGCGCTGCCGACCGTCGTCGGCGACCTCGGCGGGCTGGACCACCTCTCCTGGGTGGTCACCGCCTACCTGCTCACCTCCGCCGCCGCCACCCCGCTCTGGGGCCGGCTCGGCGACCTGTACGGGCGCAAGGGTGCCTACCAGTGGGCGGTGGGCGTGTTCCTGGCCGGTTCGGTGCTGTCCGGACTGGCCCAGAACATGGGCGAGTTGATCGCCTTCCGGGCGGTCCAGGGGGTCGGCGCCGGCGGGCTGATGGTCGGCGCGCTCTCGGTGATCGGGGTGCTCATCCCGGCGACCGACCGGGGGCGGGTGCAGTCGGTGATCGGGGTGCTGATGCCGATCGCCTTCGTCGGCGGGCCGCTGCTCGGCGGCTTCCTCACCGACCGGCTGAGCTGGCGCTGGGCGTTCTACGTCAACCTGCCGGTGGGCCTGTTCGCGCTGGCGGCGGTCGGATTGGGCGTCCGGCTGCGGACGGAACGCGTCCGCGCGCCGTTCGACTGGGCCGGGGTGGCCCTGCTGACCACCGGCATCCTCGCCCTCACCCTGATCGGCAGCTGGGGTGGCGTGACGTACTCCTGGACCTCGCCCTGGATCCTCGGGACGGCGGCCGTCGCGACCGTCGCGCTCGCCTGGTTCGCCCGGGTGGAACGGCGTGCGCCCGGACCGCTGATCCCGCCCGCCCTGTTCCGCGACCGCAACTTCACGGTCGCCCAGGTCCTCGGCTTCCTCACCGGCGCGTTGATGCTCGCCCTGGTCGGCTACCTGCCGCAGTACCTGCAGTTCGTGCAGGGCGCCTCGCCGACCACCGGCGGCCTGCTCCTGCTGCCGCTGATGCTCGGCATGATGGGCACCCAACTCCTCACCGCCCGGCTGATGGCCGAGCCCGGCGGCGAGCGGCGCTACCCGCTGCTCGGGGGTGCCCTGGCGGTGGTCGGGGCGGCCCTGCTGCTGCTCCTCGGCACCGGCACCCCGACGGTCCTCGCCTCGGCGCTGACCGCCGTCGCCGGGGTCGGGATCGGCCTGCTCATGCAGAGCACCATGCTGACCTCGATGGGCGCCGTCCAGCCTCGGGACATGGGCGCCGCGATGGGGGTGGTCACCCTGCTCCGCAGCATCGGCGGCTCGCTCGGCATGGCGGCGCTGGGCGCGGTCTACACGGCCCGGATGACGGCCGCCCTCACCGAGCGGCTCGGCGCCGGCCGGAGCGCCCGGCTGACCGGTGGCGGCGAACTCACCCCGGCGGCGCTCACCGGCCTGCCGACCGGCGTCCGGGACGCGGTCGGGGCGGCCGTCACCGACGGCCTGCACGGCGCCGTGGCCGGCGGGGTGGTGCTGGCCGCCGTCGCTACCGCCGTCGCCTGCCTGGCCCGCCCGAGCCGCCGGCCGGGCCTGGGCGTCGGCGCGGACCAGGAGGCCCCGGAGGGCGCGTCGGCCCCGGCGGGGGCGGGCTGACCGTCGGGACGGCGGGCGGGCTCGGCGTGGCCCACGCGATGGGTCGGTTGGGCGCCGTCGCGGCCCGGCTCGAAGCCGAGGGCGAGGGCGAGGGTCAGGCCTGACGGGCCACGCGGGGCCCCACCGGCGACGGCGTCGGGTGCGGCCCGGCGGGCGCCGGGGGAGAACGCCACGAGCCTCCGGAGGGATCCCCTCCGGAGGCTCGGTACGGGGCTCAGGCGGTCAGCGCCCAGCCGTCAACGCCCGCCGCCCGGGCGATCAGCACTCGATGACGTTCACGGCGAGGCCGCCGCGCGAGGTCTCCTTGTACTTGATCTTCATGTCGGCGCCGGTCTCCTTCATCGTCTTGATCGCCTTGTCGAGCGAGACGTGGTGCCGTCCGTCGCCGCGCAGGGCCATCCGGGCGGCGGTGACGGCCTTGACCGAGGCCATGCCGTTGCGCTCGATGCAGGGGATCTGGACGAGGCCGCCGACCGGGTCGCAGGTGAGGCCGAGGTTGTGCTCGATGCCGATCTCGGCGGCGTTCTCGACCTGCTCGGGGGTGCCGCCGAGGACCTCGGCGAGGCCGCCGGCGGCCATCGAGCAGGCGGAGCCGACCTCGCCCTGGCAGCCGACCTCGGCGCCGGAGATGGAGGCGTTCTCCTTGAAGAGCATGCCGATGGCGCCGGCCGCGAGGAGGAAGCGGACGATGCCGTCCTCATCGGCGCCCGGGATGAAGTTCAGGTAGTAGTGCAGGACGGCGGGGATGATCCCGGCCGCACCGTTGGTCGGCGCGGTGACCACCCGGCGGCCGGAGGCGTTCTCCTCGTTGACCGCCATCGCGTAGAGGGTCACCCACTCCATCGCGTTGGCCGGGCCGACGCCCTCGGCGCGCATCGCCCGGGCGGCGGCCGCGGCGCGGCGGCGGACCTTGAGGCCGCCGGGCAGGATGCCCTCGCGGGACATGCCGGCCCGCACGCACTCCTGCATGACCTGCCAGATCTCCAGCAGACCGGTTCGGATCTCCTCCTCGGAGCGCCAGGCCTTCTCGTTCTCCAGCATCAGGCCGGAGATGGACAGCCCGGTCTCGCGGGTGAGCCGCAGCAGCTCCTCGCCGGTGCGGAAGGGGTAGCGCAGCGCGGTGTCGTCGGGCTTGACCCGGTCCGCGCCGATGGCGTCCTCGTCGACGACGAAGCCGCCGCCGACCGAGTAGTAGGTCTTCTCCAGCAGCGTGGAACCGTCCGCCGAGAACGCCCAGAGGGTCATGCCGTTGGCGTGGTACGGCAGCGAGCGGCGGCGGTGCAGGATCAGCTGGGTGTCGGGGTCGAAGGCGATGGGGTGGGTGCCGAGCAGGTTGATCCGCTTCTCGGCGGTGATCCGGTCGACGTCCTTGTCCGCCTGGTCGACGTCGACCGTGCGGGGGGAGTTGTTCTCCAGGCCGAGCAGGACGGCCTTCGGGGTGCCGTGGCCGTGGCCGGTGGCGCCCAGCGAGCCGTAGAGCTCGGCGCGGACGCTCGCCACCTCGGGCAGCAGGTCCTCGGACCGCAGGCGGCGGGCGAACATCCGGGCCGCGCGCATCGGGCCGACGGTGTGGGAGCTCGACGGGCCGATGCCGATGGAGAAGAGGTCGAAGACGCTGATGGCCACGGGGGGACGTCCTTGTCTGGTCTCGTGGAGGAACGTGCGGGCAGGGCTGCTGACACGGGTCGGGGCACCGCGCGCACTGTCCAGTGTGCGCGGTGCCCCGGGGTCCCAGGTACCGCGGCGGCGTGAGGCCGGTCACCCCGCCCGAAGGATCACCGCAGTGATCGGAGACCGGTCGCTTACAGGTTGGGGTAGAGCGGGTACTTCTCGGCCAGCGCGGTGACGCGGGCCTTGAGCGCGGCGGCGGTGTCCTCGTCGAAGGCGGGCTTGAGCGCCTCGGCGATGATGTCGGCGACCTCGCGGAAGTCCTCGGCCCGGAAGCCGCGGGTGGCCAGCGCCGGGGTGCCGATGCGCAGGCCGGAGGTGACCATCGGCGGGCGCGGGTCGTTCGGGATGGCGTTGCGGTTGACCGTGATGCCGACCTCGTGCAGCCGGTCCTCGGCCTGCTGGCCGTCCAGCTCGCTGTTGCGCAGGTCGACCAGGACCAGGTGCACGTCGGTGCCGCCGGACAGCACCGAGGCACCGGCTTCGGCGACGTCGGCCTGGAGCAGGCGCTCGGCGAGGATCCGGGCACCCTCCAGGGTGCGCTCCTGGCGCTCCTTGAACTCCTCGGACGCGGCGATCTTGAAGGAGACGGCCTTGCCCGCGATCACGTGCTCCAGCGGGCCGCCCTGCTGGCCGGGGAACACCGCGGAGTTGATCTTCTTGGCGTACTCGGCCTTGGACAGGATGACGCCGCCGCGCGGGCCGCCCAGGGTCTTGTGGGTGGTGGTGGTGACCACGTCCGCGTACGGCACCGGGTTGGGGTGCAGACCGGCGGCGACCAGGCCGGCGAAGTGCGCCATGTCCACCATCAGCAGCGCACCGACCTCGTCGGCGATGCGGCGGAACTCGGCGAAGTCCAGCTGGCGCGGGTAGGCGGACCAGCCGGCGATGATCAGCTTCGGCTGGTGCTCCTTGGCCAGGCGCTCGACCTCGGCCATGTCGACCAGGCCGGTCTTCTCGTCCACGTGGTACGCGGCCACGTGGTAGAGCTTGCCGGAGAAGTTGATCTTCATGCCGTGGGTCAGGTGACCGCCGTGGGCCAGGCTCAGGCCCAGGATGGTGTCACCCGGCTGGATCAGCGCGAACATCGCGGCGGCGTTGGCCTGCGCGCCGGAGTGCGGCTGGACGTTGGCGTGCTCGGCGCCGAACAGGGCCTTGATGCGGTCGATCGCGATCTGCTCGACCACGTCGACGTGCTCGCAGCCGCCGTAGTAGCGGCGACCGGGGTAGCCCTCGGCGTACTTGTTGGTGAGCACCGAGCCCTGGGCCTCCATGACCGCCACCGGGGCGAAGTTCTCGGAGGCGATCATCTCCAGGGTGGTCTGCTGGCGGTGCAGCTCGGCGTCGACCGCGGCGGCGATCTCCGGGTCGAGGGCGTGCAGGGACTGGTTCAGAACCGTCATGGTGTGGTCTTCCCGGGAGGAGAGAGAGGGGAGCCGGGGCGGGACGGCCGCCGCGCTGCGGCCGCCCCGTCACAAGAGGGTCAGCCGCCGATGAAGGCGGTGTACTCGTCCGCGCTGAGCAGCTCGTCGGTGGACTCGACCTGGACCTTGAACAGCCAGCCGCCCTCGAAGGGGGCGCTGTTGACCAGGCTGTTGTCGTCCACGACGTCCTGGTTGATCTCGACGATCTTCCCGGTCACCGGGGAGAACAGGTCGCTGACCGACTTGGTGGACTCCAGCTCGCCACAGGACTCGCCCGCGGTCACGTCGTCGCCGACCTCGGGCAGCTGCACGTAGACGATGTCACCGAGCGCGTCGGCCGCGTGGGCGGTGATGCCGACCGTGGAGACACCGTTCTCGGTGGCGGTCAGCCACTCGTGCTCCTTGGTGTACTGCAGGTGCTGGGGGTTGCTCATGGCGTCATTCTCCAGGATGGGAAGCGGGTACGACGAAGCGGGCCGCCGCACGGACGGCTTCGACGTGGGTCTACGGGGGAGGAGGCCTCGGCGGGCGCGCCGGTGGGTCGTCGGCAGGCGCGCCCGCAGGGGCCTCAGCGGGCGCGCTTGTAGAACGGCAGCGCCACGACCTGGACCGGCTCGTGCTTGCCGCGCACGTCCACCGCGACGGTGGTGCCGGGGGCGGCGTGGGCCGCGTCGACGTAGGCGATCGCGATCGGCTTGCCGAGCGTCGGGGACGGGGCGCCCGAGGTGATCCGGCCGATCGGGGCGCCGTCGGCGGAGACCACGGTGTACTCGGCGCGCGGGACGCGCTTGCCCTCGGAGACCAGGCCGACCAGCACCCGCGGCGGGTTGGCCTCGGCCTCGGCGGCGGCCTTCTCCAGCGCCTTGCGACCGATGAAGGCGCCCTCGTTGGTGGTCTTGTCGAAGCGGACGACCCGGCCCAGGCCCGCGTCGAACGGGGTCAGGTCGGTGGAGAGCTCGTGCCCGTACAGCGGCATGCCGGCCTCCAGGCGCAGCGTGTCGCGGCAGGACAGGCCGCACGGGACCAGGCCGTGGCCCTCGCCGGCGGCGGTCAGCGCCTGCCAGATCGCCTCGGCGTCGCCCGGGTTGCAGAAGACCTCGAAGCCGTCCTCGCCGGTGTAGCCGGTGCGGGCGAGCAGCACGTCGCGGCCGGCGACCTGGGCCGGGAGGATCGCGTAGTACTTCAGGCCGGGCAGGTCGGCGTCGGTGGTCCCGGCCAGGATGGCGGTGGACTCCGGGCCCTGGACGGCGATCAGCGCGTAGGTGTCGCGGTCGTCGGTGACGACGGCGTCGAAGCCCTTGGCGCGGGCGATCAGCTCGTCCAGCACCAGCTGGGCGTTGGAGGCGTTGGCGACGACCAGGAAGGCGTCCTCGCGCAGGCGGTAGACGATCAGGTCGTCCAGGATGCCGCCGTTCTCGGCGCAGATCATGGTGTAGCGGGCACGCAGCACGCCCAGCGCGGAGACGAAGCCGACCAGCGCGTGGTCCAGCATCTCGCCGGCCTGCGGGCCGGTGACGGTGATCTCGCCCATGTGGGAGAGGTCGAACAGACCGGCCCGGGTGCGGACGGCGAGGTGCTCCTCGCGCTCGCTGCCGTAGCGCAGCGGCATGTCCCAGCCGGCGAAGTCGGTCATGGTCGCGCCGAGGGCGCGGTGCAGCGCGTCGAGCGCGGTGAGGCGGAGGGACGACATGGCCTGGAACTCCTCGGTCGGGGCACTCATGGGTGCACGCGCCGGAACCGGATCCGCTCGGGGACCGACCCTGCGCGCGGGCATGCGGCGGCGTGGGTCTCCCCATCTGTCGTCGAACCTGAGAGCTTCACCGCCCACCTGCCCGCAGCTGTTTCCAGCATCCAGGACAGCATGGTGGCTTGCACCGTGGGTGGGCGCGCGACAGGGCCGTGCGCCACTTTCCAGATGTGCCTAACCCGTGCGGTAGGGGGGCCTGAGAGATTCCGGGGAGGACTTGCTCCTTCGGCGCCGGCCGTGCCGCCTGACGGGGCACTCCGGGCTCTCCCGCGCGGGTTCGAGCGGCCGGTATGGAGTTGTGGGTCCGGCGGCGCGGCGCGCCGTCGAACGCGCACATCATGGCACGTCCGCGCCGACGGCGGGAGAGGGGGACCGGTCACACGGTGCCGTACCCGCCGGTCACCCCGTCCGGTACCGAACGGGAGCCCGGTCGGGAGCCCTAGACTGCTGCGCGTCGGCGCAGCAGAGGGCGGCCGACCGGCAGAGGGCGGATCAGGCGCGCATGGGGTACCCGGTGGAGCAGCAGCAGGGGTGGGGCAGCCCGGAGTCGGCACCGCCGGGCGGCGGGTGGCCGGCCAACGAGCTCGAACAGGTGCTGACCGCCGCGCTGGGCGACCCGGGTGCGACGCCGCGGGTGATCGAGGTGCTGGCCCGCAGCCAGGTGTGGATCCCGCTGCCCTCGGGCGGCGACCCGCAGGGGCCGGCGCTGGACCTGCCGACCATCGAGCTGGCCGGCGACCCGTACGTGCCGGTGTTCTCCTCGCAGGAGGTGTTCCTGCGCCAGGCGCCGGGGATGGCCTTCGCGGTGGCGCCGGTCTGGGAGTTCGCCCGCGGGCTGCCGCTGGGCGTGGGAATCGCGGTCAACCCGGAGGCGGCGGTGGGCATCCCGGTGCCGCCGCAGGGCGTGGCGGAGCTGCGGCGCGGCCCGCGCGAGGAGCGCTGGGCGGGCCCGGACCAGGGCGGGCACCAGGCCCAGGAGGAGCCGACCGGCGGCCGGGTGGCGCTGCGCGAGCCGGTGCCGGGCGAGGACCCGGAGTACTTCCTGGCCGCCTGCCGGGCCGAACTGTCGGCCCTGCCCGGAGTGCTGACCGCCCGCCGGGCGCTGGCCAGCGTCGAGGGCGAACCGACCGTGATGTTCGTGGGCGTCCAGTTGGACCCGGCGGCCCCGGCCGACCCGGCCGCGGTGAACGAGGCGCTCGGCCGGGCGCTGGGAACCGCGCCGCTGCCGGGGGGCGTCCACCTCGTACTGCTCGATCTCGCCGATGATCCGGTGGTCGAGTGGCTGCTCACCCGGGTACTCCCCTTCTACGCCCGGGTGTGAGCGACGTTCGTTCGTAGGCACGTCGCCGTGGCGGTGGCCGGTGCCGCGCCATAGGGTGCGTGCAGACGGCCGACGGGTCGGCGGGGTCGAGGAAAGAGGCGCGGCGAGGTGGGCGCATGAGTGCGGGAGCGGTAGCGGGCGGTGCACCGGGGCCCTGGGGCCAGGCATCCGCCGGGCGCCCCGGAGCGGATCCGGGCGCGCTGGAGCGCGCCCTGCGCGAGGTCGCGCCGGAGCGCTACGAGGCGTACGAGCAACTGCTGCACGCGCTGGCCGACGGCCAGGTCTGGATGCTGCTCTGGCACGGCACGCCGGGCAGCGCCGACGCCCAGTACGGGAACATGGAGATCGGCGGCCACGGCTACGCGCCGGCCGTCACCTCGCCCGAGCAGCTGACGGCCTCCGGCTGGGCGCGGGCCCACGAGGTCATCTCCGGGCGGGAGATCGCCGCCTCGCTGTACCGGACCCGCTGGGGCCTGTGGCTCAACCCGCACGCGCCCGGCGGCGGGGTCGGCGTGCCCTGGGCGGACCTGCGGCGGATCGCCGCGGGGCTGGAGCGGCTGCCGGCCGGGCCGTTGAAGCTGAGCGAGCCGCAGCTGAACGCCCAGCAGTTCTTCGCGCTGCTGGAGCGGCAGGCCGGCGAGGTGCGCGCGGTGCGGGCGCTGCGCCGGGCCTGGGTGCAGCCGGCCGTGGGGGAGCCGTACCTGGCGATCGGCCTGGAGCTGTACGAGAGTTCGCCGCCGGCGGTGGAGGCGGTGCGGGCGCTGATGCAGCGGGCGATCGCGGTGGCCCCGGAGGGGCTGGCGGTGTCCACGGTGGCGATGGCGGACGAGTACGACCCGGTGGCGCTGTGGATGCGGGCCCACGCGCGCCCGTTCTTCGACCGGGAGGCCGGCCGGCCGCCGACCGGTCCCTACCCGCCGGTGCCGCCCCCGCCGTACCCGTCGCAGCAGGGGCCGGGGTACGGCTACGCCACCCGCCCGCCCGCGCAGGGCTGGCCCGGGCAGCAGCCGCAGCAGCCGTGGCCCGGATACCCCGGACGATAGATCCAAAACCTCTTCACCGAAGCCGACTTGATCTTGCATCAGGTCGGCTTCGGTGTTTTCCGGACGACCTTCCGGCCGGTGCTGTCAGGCATCTTGACATGCCAGTTGCAGTCATGTGAAGAGGGATATGCCGAAGATCAGGAGGTGCATGCGTACAGATCACAGTTGGGCATCTGTCGGTGGTCAGGGCTGGCGTAAGCCAGTTCGGATGGCAGAGAGTTCTGCGCAACGCACCGCGCGTACTGGGAACCCCACGAAGGTGAACGCGCACGCCGACCGCCAGAACCACGCGACGCCCATCCCGCGTGGGGGCAGTACCTGTGCACGACGTACTGCCGCGAACACCCGCTCCTAGCACCTCCGCACGTCCGCAGCCGTACCGCCAACCGGTGACCGGCGCCCGTGGGCCGGCCACCGTCGGCGAGGGGACCAACTGACCATGACCGCAACCGCCACAACCGCCGGGAACGAGCCCGAGGCGCCCGCCTCCACGACCCCGGCCAAGACGATCGAGGGACGCTCCCTCGGTCGGATCGCCTGGACCCGCTTCAAGCGGGACAAGGCCGCCGTCGCCGGCGGCATCGTGGTGATCCTGCTGATCCTGCTGGCCCTGCTGGCCAAGCCGATGGAGGCGGTGTTCGGCCTCGACCCGGACGCCCTCCACCAGGACCTGCTGGACGCCAACCTCGGTGGCATCCCGCTCGGGGACTGGGGCGGGATGAGCTGGGACCACCCGCTCGGCGTCGACATCGCCCAGGGTCGTGACCTGCTCTCCCGGGTCATCGAGGGCTCCTGGGTCTCGCTGCTGGTCGCCTTCGGCGCGACCGTGCTGTCCAACGTGATCGGCACCGTCCTCGGCGTGATGGCCGGGTACTACGGCGGCTGGGTGGACACCCTGATCAGCCGGATCATGGACGTCTTCCTGGCCTTCCCGCTGCTGCTCTTCGCCATCGCGATCTCGACCTCGCTGCAGGGCGGTGCGTTCGGCCTGGACGGACTGCCGCTGCACATCGCGGTGCTGATCTTCGTGATCGGCTTCTTCAACTGGCCCTACATGGGCCGGATCGTGCGCGGGCAGACGCTCTCGCTGCGCGAGCGGGAGTTCGTCCACGCGGCCCGCAGCCTGGGCGCCCGCGGCCCGTTCATCCTGTTCAAGGAGCTGCTGCCGAACCTGGTCGGTCCGATCCTGGTCTACTCGACCCTGCTGATCCCGACCAACATCCTCTTCGAGGCGGGGCTCAGCTTCCTCGGCGTCGGCATCCAGCCGCCGCAGGCCTCCTGGGGCGGGATGCTCCAGGACGCGATCAAGTACTACCAGGTGGACCCCCAGTACATGGTGGTCCCCGGTCTGGCGATCTTCATCACCGTGCTCGCCTTCAACCTGCTCGGCGACGGGCTGCGTGACGCCCTCGATCCCAAGAGCAACTGACGTCGCGTCAGAGCCCTCCCTATCTCTCCACATCCTCAAGGGGTTGATCTCACCCATGCGTAGGTCCCGTACCGTCGCGCTGACCGCGGCGGCAGCCGCCGCGGTCCTGATCGTGACCGGCTGCTCGTCCGGCAGCAAGAGCTCCGGTTCCTCCTCCGCCAGTGGCAGCGCCGGTGGCGGCGGCGCCGACGCGGCAACCAAGGGCGTCGTCAACGCCTCGGACAAGAAGGGCGGGACGGTCACCTACGAGATGAAGGGTGCCCCGGACTCCTTCGACCCGGGCAACACGTACTACGCCTACATCTACAACTTCTCGCGCCTGTACGGGCGTCCGCTGACCACCTTCGCCCCCGGTGCCGGCGCGGACGGCAACAAGCTGGTCCCGGACCTCGCCGAGTCCCTGGGCAAGCCCAGTGCGGACGGCCTGACCTGGACGTACAAGCTGCGCGCGGGCCTGAAGTACGACGACGGCACCCCGATCAGCTCGAAGGACGTCAAGTACGCCGTCGAGCGCTCCAACTTCGCGCCGGACGTGAACTCCAACGGCCCGACGTACTTCCACGACTTTCTGGTCGACAACGCGACCCCGTACCAGGGCCCGTACAAGGACAAGACCGGCGGCCTGGACTCGATCGAGACCCCGGACGACCAGACCATCGTCTTCCACCTGAAGCAGCCGTTCGCGGACTTCGACTACCTGGTCAGCGCCCCGCAGACGGTCCCGGTCCCGCAGGCCAAGGACGACGGCTCCGGCTACGTCAAGCACGTGGTCTCCTCGGGCGCCTACAAGTTCGACTCCTACGACGACGGCAAGCAGCTCACCCTGGTCCCGAACACCAACTGGGACCCGGCCACCGACCCGATCCGCAAGCAGCTCGCGGACAAGATCGTGGTCCGGATGGGCATGGAGCAGTCCACCATCGACAAGGACCTGATGGCCGGCAACGCCCAGGTGGACCTGGTCGGCGGCGGCGTCGACCCGCAGACCCAGGCGCAGATCCTGCAGAACCCGAAGCTCAAGGCCAACACCGACAACGCCTACGGCGGTCGCCTGGTCTACACCGCGATCAACACCAAGGTCGCGCCGTTCGACAACATCGAGTGCCGCAAGGCCGTCCAGTACGCGATCGACAAGGTCTCCGTGCAGACCACGCTCGGCGGCCCGATCCGCGGCCAGATCGCCAACACCGTGCTCCCGCCGGACATCGCGGGCCACCAGGACTTCAACGTCTGGGAGACCAAGGACAACAAGGGCGACCTCGACAAGGCCAAGGCGGCCCTGAAGGCCTGCGGCAAGCCGGACGGCTTCAACACGGTGATCACCGCCCGCACCGAGCGTGACCCGGAGGTCCAGGCGGCGACCGCGATCCAGGCCGCGCTGAAGAAGATCAACATCAACGTCGAGATCCAGAAGTACGCGCAGGGCAAGTACTTCTCGGACGCCGCCGGTGTCCCGCAGTTCACCCAGGACCACAACATCGGCCTGATGATGATGCAGTGGGGCGCCGACTGGCCGACCGGCTACGGCTTCCTGCAGCAGATCTCCGACGGCCGCGCGATCAAGGCCTCCGGCAACAGCAACCTGGCCCAGCTGAACGACCCCGAGGTCAACAAGCTGCTCGACGACGCCATCACCAACACCGACCAGTCGGCGCGCGAGAAGATCTACGGCCAGATCGACAAGAAGATCATGGACCAGGCGGTCTACGTCCCGCTGACCGACTTCAAGGTCTTCCTGTACCGCCCGGACAGCGCCACCAACCTGGTGTCCACGTCGGCCTTCTCGGGCGAGTACGACTACCTGAACATCGGCACCACCAAGTAAAGAGCCTGGCTCCGCATCCCTGAAGGCAGGTGAAGGCAGCGGCGCCCGCCGTCGTCCGGAAGATCCCGGACGGCGGCGGGCCGCCGGAGCCGCCCTACTGTGTTTGCCTACATCATCCGCAGGATCTTCGCAGCCGTCGTGCTGCTGCTGGTGGTCAGCGCGGTCACCTTCGCGATCTTCTTCCTGCTCCCGCGCATCGCCGGCGAGACGGCCGACCAGCTGGCCACGCAGTACGTCGGGAAGAACCCGTCGCCCGAGGCGATCGCCGCGGTCAAGCAGAACCTCGGCTTCGACCAGCCGCTGTACACCCAGTACTGGAACTTCCTGAAGGGCCTGGTCAGCGGCGCCGAGTACAAGTTCGGCCCGGATCCGGTCACCTGCCACGTCCCGTGCTTCGGCTACTCCTTCAAGAACCACCTGGAGGTCTGGCCCGAGCTGACCAAGCGCATCCCGATCACGCTCTCGCTGGCCATCGGCGCGGCCGTGTGCTGGCTGGTCTCCGGCGTCACCACCGGCGTCATCTCGGCCCTCAAGCCGCGCTCGATCTTCGACCGGCTCGCCATGGGCATCGCCCTCACCGGCGTCTCGCTGCCGGTCTTCTTCACCGGCGCGCTGCTGCTGACCCTCTTCAGCTACCAGTGGCCGATCCTGGACAACCTCCAGTACGTCGACTTCACCGACGACCCGCTCATGTGGGCCCGCAACCTGATCCTCCCGTGGATCTCGCTGGCCTTCCTCTACTCCGCGCTCTACGCCCGGCTCACCCGCGCCGGAATGCTGGAGACCATGAGCGAGGACTACATCCGCACCGCCCGGGCCAAGGGCCTGGTCGAGCGCAAGGTCGTCACCCGGCACGGGCTGCGCGCCGCGCTCACCCCGATCGTCACCATCTTCGGCATGGACCTCGGCCTGCTCCTCGGCGGTGCCCTGATCACCGAACAGGTCTTCTCGCTCCAGGGCGTCGGCGCCTTCGCCGTCCAGGCGATCGCGGACAACGACCTGCCCAAGATCCTCGGCGTCACCCTGCTCGCCGCCTTCTTCATCGTCGCCTGCAACCTCGTGGTCGACCTCCTGTACGCCCTCGTCGACCCCCGCGTGAGGCTCTCGTGACCGAGCTCCAGAAGACCCCGGCGGACACCGGGCAGACCCCGTCCGGCGACCCCTTCCTCTCCGTCCGCGACCTGCGGATCCACTTCGACACCGACGACGGCCTGGTCCGCTCGGTGGACGGGGTCAGCTTCGACCTGCACAAGGGCCGCACCCTCGGCATCGTGGGTGAGTCCGGCTCCGGAAAGTCCGTCACCTCGCTCGGCATCATGGGCCTGCACCGCTCCAAGCGGGCCCGGATCAGCGGCGAGATCCGGCTGAACGGCGAGGAGCTGATCGCGGCCGGCCCCGAGCGGGTGCGCCAACTGCGCGGCCGTGAACTGGCGATGATCTTCCAGGACCCGCTGACCGCGATGCACCCCTACTACACCGTCGGGGCACAGATCATCGAGGCGTACCGGGTGCACCACCCCGAGGCGTCCAAGAAGCAGGCCCGGGCCCGCGCGATCGAGATGCTCGACCGGGTCGGCATCCCGCAGCCCGACCGCCGGGTGGACGACTACCCGCACCAGTTCTCCGGCGGCATGCGCCAGCGCGCCATGATCGCCATGGCGCTGGTCAACGACCCCTCCCTGCTGATCGCCGACGAGCCCACCACCGCCCTGGACGTCACCGTCCAGGCGCAGATCCTGGACCTCATCCGCGACCTCCAGGAGGAGTTCGGCTCGGCCGTCATCATCATCACCCACGACCTCGGGGTGGTCGCCGAGCTCGCCGACGACATCCTGGTCATGTACGGCGGCAAGTGCATCGAGCGGGGCCCCGCCGAGACCCTCTTCGACGCGCCCGAACACCCCTACACCTGGGGCCTGCTGGGATCCATGCCGCGCCTGGACCGCGAGCTCCAGGACCGGCTCGTCCCGGTCAAGGGCACCCCGCCCAGCCTGATCAACGTGCCGTCCGGCTGCGCCTTCCACCCGCGTTGCCCGTACGCCGACCTGACCGGCGGGCGGTCGTCGAGCGAGGTGCCGGTGCTGGTCGAGGCCGCGCCCGGGCACCACGCGGCCTGCCACCTCCCGGCCGCCGAACGGCACCGCATCTTCGCCGAAGAGATCGCGCCCCGGCTGTGAGCCCGGCCTCGTACCACCTTTCTGGAGAGAACCGATGACGGACACTCAGGCGGCCGCGATCCCTTCGCCGGCGCCCGCCTCCGACCGCGAGCCGCTGCTCCGGGTGACCGGCCTGACCCGGCACTTCCCGATCCGCGGCGGACTGCTGCGGCGTCAGACCGGAGCGGTGCGGGCCGTCGACGGCATCGACTTCACCGTCAACGCCGGCGAGACGCTCGGCGTCGTCGGCGAGTCCGGCTGCGGCAAGTCGACCATGGGCCGGCTCATCACCCGGCTCGACGAACCGACCGGCGGGAAGATCGAGTTCGAGGGCACCGACATCACCCACCTGGGCGTCGGCGCGATGCGGCCGCTGCGCCGCGACATCCAGATGATCTTCCAGGACCCGTACTCCTCGCTCAACCCGCGGCACACCGTCGGCACCATCGTCGGCGCGCCGTTCCGGCTGCAGAAGGTGGCGACCGAGGGCGGCACCAAGAAGGCCGTCCAGGAGCTGCTGGAGCTGTGCGGGCTCAGCCCCGAGCACTACAACCGCTACCCGCACGAGTTCTCCGGCGGCCAGCGCCAGCGCATCGGCATCGCCCGGGCGCTCGCCCTGAAGCCGAAGATGGTCGTCGCGGACGAGCCGGTCTCGGCCCTGGACGTCTCCATCCAGGCGCAGGTGGTCAACCTGCTGGACGACCTCCAGCGCGAACTCGGCCTGACGTACCTGATCATCGCGCACGACCTCTCGGTGGTCCGGCACGTCTCGGACCGGGTCGCGGTGATGTACCTGGGCAAGATCGTCGAGATCGCCGACCGCGACTCCCTGTACGCGAACCCGATGCACCCGTACACCAACGCGCTGATGTCCGCGGTGCCGGTGCCCGACCCGCGCCGGCGCCAGCGGGCCGGCCGCGAGCGGATCCTGCTCAAGGGCGACGTCCCCTCGCCGATCAACCCGCCCAGCGGCTGCCGCTTCCGCACCCGCTGCTGGAAGGCCCAGGACGTCTGCGCGAGCCAGGAGCCGCCGCTGACCGCGCTGAAGACCGGGCACCAGGTGGCGTGCCACTTCCCCGAGCAGCGCGAGGGGAACGACTAGCACCGCCCCGAGCAGCGCGAGGGGAACGACTGACCCTGCCCCGAGCAGCGCGAGGGGAACGACTAGCACCGCCCCGAGCAGCGCGAGGGCGTTGATCTTCAGGTCGCCACGGTCTGACACCTCGCGGTCCGGAGGGGAGGTCTGCGCCGGTCATAGTTGTCCGGTGACCTCGCAGATCTTCCCCTCCGACGTGCAGCAGTCGCTGGACCTCGTCGGCATCTTCGTCTTCGCCCTCTCCGGAGGGCTGCTCGCCGTCCGCAAGAACATGGACATCTTCGGCATCGCGGTGCTGGCCGAGGTCACCGCGCTCGGCGGCGGTGTGATCCGGGACCTGGTGATCGGCGCGACCCCGGTCGCCGCCTTCAGCAACCTCGGCTACTTCGTCACCCCGCTGGTGGCGGGGTTGGTGGTGTTCTTCCTGCACCCCGAGGTCGAGCGGATCAACCGGGCGGTGCAGACCCTGGACGCCCTCGGCCTCGGACTGTTCTGCGTCACCGGCACCGCCAAGGCGCACGACTACGGGCTCGGCGCGGTGGCGGCCGTCGCACTCGGCATGGTCACCGCGGCCGGCGGCGGGGTGATCCGCGACGTGCTGGCCGGCGAGATCCCTTCGTTGCTGCGCTGGGACCGGGAGATCTACGCCGTGCCGGCCCTGGTCGGCGCAGCCCTGGTCGCGGTGCTGATCGGTACCGACCGGCTGACCGGTGCCACCGGCACCGCCGCCGCGCTCACCGCCTTCGGGCTGCGGATGCTCGCCCTGAAGTACGGCTGGCGCGCCCCGCGGGCTTGGCACCGCAACGGTTCTCGCACCAGCGAGGAGTAGGCGAGCCGCCGTACGCGAGCGAGATCGCCTCCGCCGTGCAGAGCAGTTCCGGCACCATTCGGGCCAGTTCGGCCGGCGACACCTGGCTCGCCGGGGCGCTCAGCGCGCAGGCCGCGACCGTCCGGCCGCCGCTGCCCGCTACCGGCGCGGCCACGCAGGTCACCGGCTCCCGGTGCTCGGCCGACTCCGCCGCCCAGCCCCGGCGCCGCACCGCCACCAGCTCGGCCGGCAACTCCTCGTCCGGGGTGCCGTCCTCGGGCAGCCCGGCCAGTAGCACCCGGCCGATCGCCGTCCCGCCGGCCGGTGCCCGCCGCCCGATCCGGGACGCCCGCCCGGTGCCCGGCCCGGCCCAGCTCCCGGCCACCTCGTCCAGGTACAGCACCTCGCCGTCCTGCAGCACGGCCAGCTGGACGGTGTAGCCGCAGCGCGCGTTGAGCGCCGCCAGGTACGGAGCGGCGACCTGCCGGACGTCGATCTCCTCCAGCGCCCGGTGGGCCAGCGAGAGCACCCGGCCGCCGAGGCGGTAGCGCAGATCGGGCTGGCGCCGCGCGAAGCCGTGCTCCTCCAGGGTGCGCAGCAGCCGCAGTGCGGTGGACTTGTGCACGCCGATGCTGGTGGCGGCCTGTTCCAGGGTGACCGGCCCGTCGCCGAGGGACCCGAGCAGGGTCAGGGCGCGATCGACCGACTGCGACATGGCGCCCCCTCCTGTCCGCGCCGATGGGAAGTGTTCGTGGGAGGTGTCCGTGGGGCGCGGCCGGAGAGCCTGCCCGTCGGGAAGCGTCCGCCAGGCTAACCGCTCGGCCGCGCGGCGGGTCAAACGGGTGCCGGACACCGCCGTTCGGTGGGCGCACCCGGGAGCCGCGTTGTGGCCGGATCGGTGCGCATACCGGGACGGTCCTCGGGAGCGCCCTCTACAGCCCGGGGAGCGCCCTCTACAATCGGATGGTTATGCCATACCTGGACCATGCGGCGACCACGCCGATGCTGCCCGAGGCGATCGCCGCGATGACGGCGCACCTGGGGGTGGTCGGCAACGCCTCGTCCCTGCACGCGGCCGGCCGCCGGGCCCGCCGGGTGGTCGAGGAGGCCCGCGAGTCGCTGGCCGACTCGCTGGGCGCCCGACCGAGCGAGATCGTGCTCACCGGCGGGGGCACCGAGTCCGACAACCTGGCCGTCAAGGGCTTGTACTGGGCCCGCCGGGACGCCGACCCGGTCCGTACCCGGGTGCTGTGCAGCCCGGTCGAGCACCACGCGGTGCTGGACGCGGTGCACTGGCTCTCCGAGCACGAGGGCGCCGACGTCGAGTACCTGCCGGTCGACCCGCTCGGCCGGGTCCACCCGCAGGCGCTGCGCGAGGCGATCGAGCGCGACCCGGCGTCCGTCGCCCTGGTCACCGTGATGTGGGCCAACAACGAGGTCGGCACCGTCCAGCCGGTGCGCGAACTCGCCGCCGTGGCGGCCGAGTACGGCATCCCGATGCACGCCGACGCGGTGCAGGCGCTCGGTCAGGTCCCGGTCTCCTTCGCCGAGTCGGGGCTCACCGCGCTCACCGTCACCGGGCACAAGATCGGCGGCCCGTTCGGCATCGGCGCGCTGCTGCTCACCCGCGGCGCCACGCCCGTCCCGCTGCTGCACGGCGGCGGCCAGGAGCGCGACGTCCGCTCCGGCACCCTGGACGCGCCCGCCGCCGCCGGCTTCGCCGCCGCGGCGGCCCTCGCGGTCGAGCGCCAGCCCGAGCACGCGGTCGTGCTCGGCGCACTGCGCGACGAGCTGATCGCCGCCGTGGCGGCCGCCGTCCCCGACGCGGTGCTCAACGGCGATCCGGCCGCCGAGGGGCGGCTGCCCGCCAACGCCCACTTCTCCTTCCCCGGTTGCGAGGGCGACGCGCTGCTGATGCTGCTCGACGCCCAGGGCATCGAGTGCTCCACCGGCTCGGCCTGCTCGGCGGGCGTGCCGCAGCCCAGCCACGTGCTGCTCGCGATGGGCGTCGACCCGCTGCTGGCCCGGGCCTCGCTGCGGTTCTCGCTCGGGCACACCTCGGTGCGCGAGGACGTGACGGCGCTGGCCGAGGCCATCGCGCCGGCCGCCCAGCGGGCCCGCAACGCGGGCCTGGTGGCGGTGCGCCGCTGACCACCGCGCGCGCTGTTGCCGGCTCCGGGAACAGCGGCCGCAGGACGTACGCTTGGAGCCATCATGACTGACTTCCCGGGTGCCCCGACCGCTCCGTCCACCGGCCGCCTGCGCGTGCTCGCGGCGATGTCCGGCGGCGTCGACTCCGCCGTCGCCGCCGCCCGCGCCGCCGAAGCGGGGCACGAGGTGACCGGCGTCCACCTGGCACTGTCCGCCAACCCGCAGTCCTTCCGCACCGGCGCCCGCGGCTGCTGCACCATCGAGGACTCCCGGGACGCCCGCCGCGCCGCCGACGTGATCGGCATCCCGTTCTACGTCTGGGACCTCGCCGAGCGCTTCCGCGAGGACGTCATCGACGACTTCGTCGCCGAGTACGCGGCCGGCCGCACCCCCAACCCCTGCCTGCGCTGCAACGAGAAGATCAAGTTCGCCGCGCTGCTGGACAAGGCGATCGCGCTCGGCTTCGACGCGGTCTGCACCGGCCACTACGCCCGGATCGTCGACCTGCCGGACGGCCGCCGCGAGCTGCACCGCGCCGTCGACGCGGCCAAGGACCAGTCCTACGTGCTCGGCGTGCTCGACGCCGACCAGCTCGCCCACTCGCTGTTCCCGCTCGGCGACACCACCAAGGACGTCATCCGCGAGGAGGCCGAGCGCCGCGGCCTGGCCGTCGCCAAGAAGCCGGACAGCCACGACATCTGCTTCATCGCCGACGGCGACACCCAGGGCTTCCTGGCCAAGCACCTCGGCACCGCCACCGGCGACATCCTCGACGTGGACGGCAGCAAGCTCGGCGAGCACGACGGCGCGTACGGATTCACCATCGGCCAGCGCAAGGGCCTGCGGATCGGCCGCCCGGCCCCGGACGGCAAGCCCCGCTACGTGCTCGACATCTCCCCGGTGAACAACACCGTCACCGTCGGCCCGGTCGAGGGCCTGGACGTCACCGCGCTCACCGCGATCCGGCCGCGCTGGTGCGGCACCGAGCCGCTCGCCGACGGCCGGTACACCGCCCAGCTGCGTGCCCACGGCGAGGAGGTGCCGGTGGACGCCGCGGTCGTCGACGGCGAGCTGCGGGTGCAGTTGGACACCCCGGTCCGCGGCATCGCCCCCGGCCAGGCCGTGGTGCTGTACGACGGCACCCGCGTGGTCGGCTCGGCCACCATCGCCAGCACCGAGCGCCCGGCGATCCACGCCTGAGCGGTCATCCCGATGGATGACGCCGCTGAATCCCCGGGATGACCACGGCTGGAGATTGCATCCATTGGGCTGATTCGACGGTCCGGGCCACGAACCTAATCTCAGGGCCATGAACCGATCCCGCCGTATCGCGGCTGTCGCAGCCCTTGTCCTCGCCCTGCCCCTCCCGATGGCCGGGGCCGCGATGGCCTCGTCGTCGCCGTCCGCCACCGCGCCCGCCGCTGTCGCCGGTGCCTCGACCCCCGCTGCCTTCCACGGCGAGCTGCCCCGCCCGACCGGGCGGTACGCGGCCGGCGAGGAGGTGCTGCGCCTGACCGACCGGAGCCGCACCGACCCCTGGGTACCCTCGGCCGGGCCACGGCAGCTGGCGGTGTCGATGTTCTACCCGGCCCGGCAGGACACCGGCGAGCCCGCTCCGTACATGACCCTCGGCGAAGCGCAGGGCTTCGTGGCGACCCGGGTCCCGGCGGGTACCGGACTCCAGCCGCAGGACGTCGTGGACACCAAGACCTACGCCTACACCGGGGCGAAGGCCGCAAACGGGAAGTTCCCGCTGGTGGTCCTCTCGCCCGGCTTCGAGAACCCCCGCGCCACGCTGACCAGCCTGGCGACCGACCTGGCCAGCCACGGCTACGTCGTGGCCCTGGTCGGTCACACCTACGAGGACTCCGGGGAGACGCTCGCCGACGGCAGCACCCCGGGCTGCGCGCTGTGCGACACCGGCGCGCCGGACTCGCTCCCGGACAGCCGGGCGAAGGACGTGTCCTTCGTCCTGGACCAGCTGACCGGGCAGCACCCGGTCTGGCGCCTGTCCCACCTGATCGACCGGGACCGGATCGGGATGGCCGGGCACTCGATCGGCGGCGCGTCGACGCTCAACGCGATGGCCGGGGACCGGCGGATCCTCGCCGGGGTGAACATGGACGGCAGGTTCTGGCCGCCGGTCCCGACCGACACGCTCAAGGGCCGCTCGTTCCTCCTGCTCGGGAAGGAGAGCGACCACTCCGCCGGCGGCGGGGACGGGTCATGGGGACAGACCTGGGCGGGCTGGGACGGCTACAAGCCCTGGCTGACCGTCGCGGGCACCAACCACGGCAGCTTCACGGACGTCACCGTCCTGGCCGCCGAGGCCGGCATCCCTGCCCCTCCGGGGACGACCACCTCGCCGGCGCGCGGGACGCAGCTGACCCGGGAGTACGTCGGAGCCTTCTTCGACCAGACCCTGAAGGGAATCCACCAGCCTCTGCTCGACGGCCCGTCGGCGGCGAACCCGGAGGTGCTCTTCCAGCACCCGTGATCGGTCGCGCGCAGTCCCGCTCTCGGGGCCCGGCCGTCCGGCGCGGACGGCCGGGCTCGTTCGGTGCTGTGGAACGGGGTTGTCCGGGGAGTCCAGCCAGACGTGCTGTTTCCACTGCCAGGTAGATCGCTGTGTGGCAGAAGCGAGTTGGTGATCCCGCCCGCACCGCCTGCCCGGCGACGCGGGCGGGGGTTCCAGTGGGAGCGGTTGATCAGAATCAGGGCCGCAACGACGATGTGCAGCCCGGCAGCGGCCGACACCCCAAGGGCAGTCCAGACCGGTTGCGGCGGGCGAAGGGCTGGTCTCAGGCCTACCTCGGCAAGCGGATGGGCTATTCGCACGGGCTGGTCTCGTACATCGAACGAGCGAAGAAGCCTGTGACCCTTAAATTTGCGGTGAAAGCCGACGAGGTGTTCGAAACCGGCGGCACCTTCCAGGAGTTGTGGCGGATGTACTCCCGCGCATCCCTACTTCCACTTTGTCCTGGACGAAGGGGCGTTGCGCCGGACGGTCGGAGGACCGGGGGTCATGGCGCGGCAGTTGGAGCACCTCCAAGCCCTCGCCGACCGCCCGAACATCACGATCCAGGTCGCTCCGTTCTCGCTCGCGGAGGAACTGCCGTTCACCATGATGGTCACGCTGCTGACCATGCCGGGTCGAACGCTCCTGGCATACTCGGAGTGCCAGCTGCGCGGCTTCCTCGCACGGGACAACGCGACTGCCCGGGCCTGGGAGCGGGACTACCACCAGCTCCAGGTGGAAGCGCTGTCGAAGGCCGCGTCGCTGGAGATGATCCGCAGTTCGCAAGGCGTGAGAGGAACGTCATGATCCCCCCGGTAGACCTGTCAGGCGCCGCGTGGTTCAAGTCCAGCTACAGCAACAACGGCGGGTCTTGCGTCGAGGTGGCCCCGAACTTCTCCGGTCTGGCCCCCGTCCGTGACTCCAAGGATCCGCAGGGCCCCGCTCTCGTCTTCCCGGCCGTAGCCTGGAGCGCGTTCGTCGCCGCCGTCCAGGCCGGCGAGTTCGGCGAGATCTGAGCCCCGGGAGAGAACCCCCGGGAGGCCCCTGCCCGACCGGGCAGGGGCCTCTTCTCGGCAGTCCGAAGGCCGGATCGGCAACTCGCCGAGGCGGCCGATACGCCCTCCGGAGAGGACGGCATGACCTTCTACGAGCAGCACCGCGATTTCATCGAGGAGTTGGAGCGGATCGCTCCGGAAGGTGTCCGGATCGAATGGTCCGGAGACACGCTGATCATGCAGGCGTCGCCGTCCAATATCCATCAGCTCAACGTGGCCCAGGTGCGCAGGCAGTTCGAGCAGCATGCTCCTGACGGCTATCTCCCCAGCGAGTGGAGCGAAATCGTCAGCCCGGATGTCTCCAAGGGGCGCGAGCCGGACCTGACATACCTGCCGGTGGAGGTCCTCTCCGAGCCGGGCAACAAGGCCCCCGCTGCGGAAGCCCTGATCGCTGTGGAGATCGTCTCGCCGTCCAACCCGGGCAACGACTGGATGGACAAGCTGCACGACTACGCCGTGATGCGCATCCCGATCTATCTGATCGTGGACCCGCGCCAGCAGACGGTGACGCTGTTCTCCGAGCCGGACCACGACCGGTACCACACCCGCAGCGATCGGAAGTTCGGCGACGCGATCAGTATTCCGGAGCCTTTCGGCTTCACGCTGAGCCTGTCGAAGCTCGTTCCGTACAAGGACTGATGCTCCGGAACTGTCAGGCGAGGGGCACAGCAGTGGATGCCCGGGGGCGTAATGCCGGTGAGTGGTCCCGCCGGGGCGTGATAGACCAGATGGCACTATGAACATCACTGTCTTCTGCTCCGCGTACTCGCTCGACGACCGTTACACCGCTCCCGCCGCCGAGTTCGCCCGGCTCCTCGGGGAGGGCGGGCACACCCTGGTCTGGGGTGGGTCGAACGCCGGGCTGATGGGGCTGCTGGCCGACGAGGTGAAGGCGGCGGGCGGCAAGCTGGTCGGGGTGCTGGTCGAGCTGCTGAAGCACAAGGGGTACGTCGGCGCCGACGAGCTGGTGATGACCCGCGACCTGGCCGAGCGGAAGGCGGAGCTGGCCGCCCGGGCGGATGCGATCGTCGTCCTCGTGGGCGGGCTGGGCACGCTGGACGAGGTCACCGAGGTGCTGGAGCTCAAGAAGCACGGGCTGTTCGACAAGCCGGTGGTCGTCCTGGACACCGAGGGCTTCTACACGGGCCTGCGCACGCAGATGGAGCGGATGGACGCCGAGGGCTTCCTGCCCCGCCCGCTCGCCGAGCTGATCCGGTTCGCCGACACCCCGGCCGAGGTCTTCGCGCAGCTCAAGGCCTGAGAGGATCACCACCATGGCCACTCATCTGATCACCGGCGCCGGCTCCGGCATCGGCGCCGTCCTCGCCGAGCACCTCGCCGAGCGCGGCGACGACCTCTGGCTGCTGGCCCGCGACGCCCGCCGCGCCACCGAGCTGCGCGAGCGCTTCCCCGGCGCCCGCACCCTGGTCGGCGACCTCGGCGACCCGGCCAAGCTCTCCTGGGCCTTCGGCCACCAGGCGCTGCCCGTCGAGCTGGACTCCGTGCTGCACGTCGCGGGCATGGTCGAGCTGGGCACGGTCGGCGAGCTGCCGGTCAAGGCCTGGCAGGAGACGCTCAACGTCAACCTGGTCGCCCCCGCCGAGCTGACCAGGCTGCTGCTGCCCTCGCTGCGCCTGGTCAAGGGCCACGTGGTCTTCGTCAACTCCGGTGCCGGGCTGAACGCCCACGCCGAGTGGTCGGCCTACGCGGCGAGCAAGCACGGCCTGAAGGCGCTGGCCGACGCGCTGCGCCAGGAGGAGCACCCGAACGGCGTCCGGGTCACCTCGGTCTACCCGGGCCGCACCGCCACCGCGATGCAGGCCAAGGTGCACCAGCAGGAGGGCAAGGCCTACGACGAGGACCGCTGGATCGCCCCCGAGTCGGTGGCCAAGGCGATCCTCGCCGCCCTCGACGCCTCCCGCGACGCGGAACTCACCGACATCACCGTCCGCCCCGGCCGGTAGGCCCGTGGAGCAGGAAGTCGGCCCGGTCGACTTCCTGCTCCGGACCCGAACGAATCTGCCTGGTACGACCGACGACCCTGTGACAGCATGCGCCGCGCCCTGCCCCGTGACCACGGGCGCAAGGGCTCAGAGCGATGCCGCATCGCTGTCACAAGGGGGGACTTCTTGTCCAGAGTCCGAATAGCGCTGGCCGTCGGTGCGGCGCTCGTCGGCGCGATCGGTCTGCCGGCCATCCAGTCGACGGCCTCCGCCGCGGCCACCACGCTGTACGTCAACAACCGGCCCGGCGCCGACTGCACCGACAGCGGCGCCGGCACCCAGGCCGCGCCGTACTGCACCGTGGGTGCGGCGGCGGCCGTGGCCCAGCCCGGCCAGACCGTCGAGATCCAGCCCGGCACGTACCGGGAGAGCCTGGTGGTCACCCGCTCCGGAACGGCCGAGGCCCCGATCACCTTCCGCAGCGGCGGCACCGGGGACTCGATCGCCGGCATCGGCTCGGGGAGCATCCCGGGCAGCGGCATCACCGTGCGCGGCGCCTCGCACCTCAGGTTCGAGCACCTCGTCGTGATGTCGGACTTCGACGGCGGCGTGCTCGTCGACGGCGGCCGCGACGTGTCGTTCCGGCGGGTCGACATCGACAATGGCGGCGTCCGCATCACCGGAGCCTCCGGCCAAGTCACCTACGCCGCCGGCTCGGTGGGCTCGGGCCCCGGGCACCCGCCGTTCACCGTGAACGGCGGGTCCACCGGGACGGTCGTGACCACCAACCTGCTCAACGGCGGCGCCGGCGCCCCCACCGGCCTGGTGGTCGACGAGGCTCCGGACACCGTCGTGGTGAGCAACACCGTCCTCGGGCGGTGCTTCGCCGGTCTGGTGGTCGTGGTCCCGGTCAAGGACGGCTACGTGTCGCTCTACAACGCGAGCGCCGCGTCCCTGCACCTGGTGGTCGACGAGTTCGGCTACCAGGCGTACTGACCGCGTCTCCGCACCCCCCGCGGCCCCGGTGCCGAGCCCCGCGCTCGGCCCCGGGGCCGCAGGCGTTCCCGCGCACTTTCCGGGGCGGCGGAATCGCGCTGGTGCGGCCCAGTCCCCTGTGCAATGATCCGCTCGGTTTTTTTGTTCGATCTTCACGAACGCCAGAGGGTCAGCGCCACAGCGCTTCGTCATGCCCAGGGGGCTTTTCATTTCCAGAACACGTACAGCGCTCGCCATCGGTGCGGCGCTGCTCGGGGCGGCCGGCCTGCCGGCCGTCGGCGTGAACTCCGCGGTCGCCGCGGCCACCACGCTCTACGTCAACAACGCCGCCGGTGCCAACTGCACCGACAGCGGCACGGGCGCCCAGTCGGCGCCGTTCTGCACCATCGGCGCGGCTGCGGCCGTCGTCCAGCCGGGGCAGACGGTCGAGATCGGCAGCGGCCTCTACCCGGAGGACCTGACCATCACCCGGTCCGGGACCGCCGTCGCGCCGGTCACCTTCCGTGCCGCGAAGGCCGACAACACCTTCCCGGGGCCCTCGGGCGCCCGGATCGGCGACTGGACCAAGTCCGTCAGCGGCTTCGTCGTCAAAGGCGCCGACCACCTGCGGTTCGAGAACCTGAACATCTTCTCGGCCTTCCAGAAGCCGACCGTCCTGGTGGACGGCGCCCACGACGTGACGTTCGACAACACCAACGTCACCGGCGGCAACGGCATCCGGATCACCAACGGCTCCGACAAGGTCCTGTACGGCCGCGGCAAGTTCGGCTACGTGCAGGGCCCGGCGGTCACCGTGGACGGCGGCTCCACCAACACGGTGCTGACGACCAACGTCGTCCAGGCCAACTACGTGCCCGAGATGACCGGCATCCTGGTCAAGGACGCCCCGAACACCGTCGTGGTGGCCAACAGCGTCATCTCCTCCTGCTTCGCCGGGATCGTGCTCGACGGCACGTCGGCCGGTGCGGTGGTCGAGAACAACGTGGTGAACACCGCGAAGAACCAGAATTCGGCCTGCGCCAACCCGGCCGCCGCCACCGGGATCACCGTCGGGGCGAACGCCACCGCGGGCACCAAGGTGGACTACAACCTGATCGACCCGGTCAGCGGCGGCGCGCCCTACAGCTGGGCCGGCACCGCCTTCGCCACCCAGAACCAGCTCACCGCCAACACCGGTCAGGGCGTCCACGACTTCGTGGCCCCGAGCTATGTGCCGAAGGGCCCGGACGCCCCGGTCGACCACCGGATCGACTCGGCCGACGAGAACGCCCCCGGCATGCTGCCGAGCGACTCCTACGGCTACGCCCCGGTGGACAACCCGACCGTCACCAACACCGGTACGGGCAGCGGCACTCGCGATCGCGGCGCGAACGAGGACCTCGACGTCGGCAGCGCCTTCACCCCGGCCGGCCCGACCCGTCTGCTGGACACCCGTGAGCCGATCGGCGTCCCGGTCGCACAGGCCGTGCCGGCCTGGGGCAGCGTGGACCTGCCGGTGACCGGTGTGGCCGGTGTTCCGGCGACGGGTGTGACCGCGGTGACGATGAACGTGACGGTGACCGAGCCCACGCAGGACGGTCACCTGACGGTCTACCCGCACGGTGACAAGGCGCCGGACGCCTCCAACCTCAACTGGGTGGCGGGTCGGACGATCCCGAACCTGGTGACGGTGCCGGTGAAGGACGGCAAGGTGTCCTTCTACAACGCCTCCGGCGGTTCGGTGCACGTGATCGCCGACCTGGAGGGTTACTACAGCCCGAAGGGCTCGCTGTTCCACCCCCAGGGGCCGACGCGGCTGCTGGACACCCGGCAGCCGGTCGGCGTCCCGGTGGCACAGGCCGTCCCGGCGTGGGGCAGCGTGGACCTGCCGGTGGCGGGCGTGGCCGGTGTTCCGGCGACCGGTGTGACGGCGGTGACGATGAACGTGACGGTGACCGAGCCCACGCAGGACGGTCACCTGACGGTCTACCCGCACGGTGACAAGGCGCCGGACGCCTCCAACCTCAACTGGGTGGCGGGTCGGACGATCCCGAACCTGGTGACGGTGCCGGTGAAGGACGGCAAGGTGTCCTTCTACAACGCCTCGGGCGGGACGGTGCACCTGATCGCCGACCTCGCCGGCTACTACACCGCCGAGGGCAAGACCAGCTACCGCCCCGACGGGCCGTACCGGCTCATCGACACCCGTGAGGACCGGCGCTGGGAGAGCTCCGAGCGTCCGGCGGGCACCGTCCCGGCCTGGGGCACCCTGGACATCCCGGTCTCCGAGATCAGGGTCACCGCGGTGACCCTGAACGTGACGGTCACCGAACCGGGCGCCGAGGGGCACCTCACCGTCTACCCGCACGGGGACAAGGCGCCCGACGCCTCGAACCTCAACTTCCTGCCCGGGGAGACCATCCCCAACCAGGTCGTGGTCCCGGTCAAGGACGGCTACGTCTCGCTCTACAACGCGAGCCCCGCGCCGTTGCACCTGGTGGTCGACGAGTTCGGCTACGAGGCGTACTGATCCCGAAGCATCACCCTCCCGCGGCCCCGGTGCCGAGCCCCGCGCTCGGCACCGGGGCCGTCCTCGTGGGTAGGCTCGGGCGGGTGAGCACCCCACAGCCCTTCCCCGACCTGCGCGGCGCCGCCACCGGCGTCGGTTCGCTGCCCGGCACCGACGCGCGGGAGGCCGCCAAGACCTCCACCGGAGCGCTGGAGCAGCTGCCGTTCCTACCCGAACTGCCCGCCCGCGGGCCGGGCGCCGACATGATCGGCCGCGGTGCCGGGCTGCTGGTCGAGCTGTTCGCGCAGACCGAGCCGAGCGGCTGGCGGTTCGCCGACCGCCCCGGCCGGGACACCCGGCGCGCCCACTCCTGGCTCGGCGAGGACCTGGACGCGCTGGAGGAGTTCACCCAGGGCCACCAGGGCGCGCTCAAGGTGCAGGCGGTCGGGCCGTGGACGCTGGCGGCGAGCATCGAGCTCAAGCACGGCGAGAAGGCGCTCGCCGACCACGGCGCCTGCCGGGACATCGCCGGTTCGTTGACCGAGGGCCTGCGCCGCCACCTCGCCGACGTCCGCCGGCGGGTGCCCGGCGCCCACCTGGTCCTCCAGCTCGACGAGCCCTCGCTGCCCGCCGTGCTGACCGGCGCGGTGAAGACCGCCAGCGGATTCCAGCGGCTGCGTTCGGTGGACCGGCAGGTGGCCGAGGAGGTGCTGCGCGAGGTCATCCGGGGCCTGGACGTGCCCGTCGTCGTGCACTGCTGCGCGCCGGACGTCCCGATCCCGCTGCTGCGCCGGGCCGGGGCGGCCGGCGTCTCGCTGGACTTCTCGCTGCTGACCGGGCGGGAGGACGACGACCTGGGCGAGGCGGTCGAGGCGGGCACGGTGATCCTCGCTGGTGTCGTGCCCTCCACCGACCAGGCGGTGTCCGACCCGGCCGGTAGTGTCCAGGGTGTCAGGACCTTGTGGCGCAGGCTCGGGTTCGCCCCGGAGCTGCTGGGCCGACGCGTGCTGGTGACGCCGACCTGCGGGCTGGCCGGGGCGTCCCCGGCGTACGCGCGCAAGGCGCTGTCGCTTGCGGCGCGGGCGGCGCAGAGCCTGGTGGACAACCCGGAATGAGAACGTAGGAGGGCTTGCGGTGGTGGCTGTCGAGGGCTGGGAGGACGTCCCGGCGGAGGTGCGCAGGCGGCACGCCGAGCTGGCCGTGGAGATCACCGAGCACCGCGCCCGGTACTACGAGCAGGACGCCCCGGTCGTCAGCGACGCCGAGTTCGACGCCCTGATGCGCGAGCTGGAGGCGCTGGAGGCCGAGCACCCGGCCCTGGTGACGCCGGACTCGCCGAGCCAGCGGGTCGGCGGTGCGCCGACCGAGCTGTTCGCCGCCGTCGAGCACCGCGAGCGGCTGCTCAGCCTCGACAACGCGATGGACGAGGAGGAGCTCGCCGCCTGGGCCGAGCGGGTCGCCACCGAACTGCACGGCATCGACTACCACTACCTGTGCGAGCTCAAGGTGGACGGCCTGGCGGTCAACCTCACCTACGAGAACGGCCACCTGGTGCAGGCGGCGACGCGTGGCGACGGCCGGGTCGGCGAGGACATCACCGCGAACGTCCGCACCATCAAGGAGATCCCGCACCAGCTCAAGGGCGACGACATCCCGGAGCTGGTGGAGATCCGCGGCGAGGTCTACTTCCCGACCGAGGAGTTCGACGCGCTCAACGCCTCGTTCGCGGAGGAGAACGAGCGCCGCCGGCAGGAGAACGAGGAGCGCGCCAAGGAGGGCAAGCGGCCCCGGGCGTTGATCCGGCTGTTCATGAACCCCCGCAACGCCGCCGCCGGTTCGCTGCGCCAGAAGGACCCGCACGTCACCGCGTCCCGCCCGCTGCACATGGTGGTGCACGGCATCGGCGCCCGGGTCGGCTTCGACATCGACGACCAGTCGCACGCCTACCGGCTGCTGCACGACTGGGGCCTGCCCACCGCCCGGCACAACAAGGTGGTGAAGACCCTCGACGAGGTGCGGGCGTTCATCCGGCACTTCGGCGAGCAGCGGCACTCGGTCGAGCACGAGATCGACGGCGTGGTGGTGAAGGTCGACGAGATCGCCCTGCAGGGCCGGCTGGGCGCCACCTCCAAGTCCCCGCGCTGGGCGATCGCCTGGAAGTACCCGCCGGAGGAGGTCACCGGCAAGCTGGCCGAGATCAAGGTCGGCATCGGCCGCACCGGCCGGGCCACCCCGTTCGCGGTGCTGGCCGAGCCGGTGAAGGTGGCCGGTTCGATGGTCCAGTACGCGACCCTGCACAACCAGCAGATCGTCAAGGCCAAGGACGTCCTGCTCGGCGACACCGTGGTGCTGCGCAAGGCCGGTGACGTCATCCCGGAGATCCTCGGCCCGGTCTACGACCTGCGGGACGGCGGCGAGCGGGAGTTCGTGATGCCCTCGCACTGCCCGGAGTGCGGCGCCGAGCTGCGCCCGATGGCCGAGGGCGACATCGATCTGCGCTGCCCGAACGCGCAGTTCTGCCCGGCCCAGATCCGCGAGCGGATCGCCTTCCTGGGCGGGCGGCAGTGCCTGGACGTCGAGGGCCTCGGCTATGTCGCGGCCACCGCGCTGACCCAGCCGCTGGAGCCGGCCGAGGCGCCGGTGCGCAACGAGGGCGACGTCTTCGGCCTCACCGAGGAGCAGTTGCTGCCGATCAAGGTGCTGGTCCGGGACCCGAAGACGGGCATGCCCAAGCTGGACGACAAGACCGGCAAGCAGAAGGAGGTGTTCTTCTTCGCCACCACCAAGGGCGAGCCGAAGAAGTCGCTCCGGACGCTGCTCGACAACCTCGACCAGGCCAGGCAGCGCCCGTTGGCGCGGTTCGTCAACGGCCTGTCGATCCGCCACGTCGGTCCGGTGGCGGCCCAGGAGCTGGCGCGCGAGTTCCGCGACCTGGAGAAGATCTTCGAGGCGAGCGAGGAGGAGCTGGCGGCGGTCGAGGGCGTCGGTCCGACCATCGCCCGCTCGATCAAGGAGTGGTACGCGGAGGAGTGGCACCGGGGCATCCTGGAGAAGTGGCGCGAGGCCGGTGTCCGCTTCACCGAGGAGTTCGCCGACGAGGAGCTCGGCGAGCGTCCGCTGGAGGGCCTGACGGTGGTGGTGACCGGCACCCTGGCCGGGCACACCCGGGACGGGGCCAAGGAGGCGCTGACCTCGCGCGGCGCGAAGGTGACCGGTTCGGTGTCGAAGAAGACCGATTTCGTCGTCGCGGGTGACAACCCTGGGTCCAAGTACGACAAGGCCGTTCAGCTCGGCCTGCCGGTCCTGGACGACGCCGGTTTCGCCGTGCTGCTCGCCGACGGAGCGGCCGCGGCCCGCGCCCACCTCGGCCTGCCCGAGGTCGAGCAGGCCCCCGCCGAGGCCGCCCCGGAGGCCGACCCGACCGGCGCCTGACCGAATCCGTCTTGTTATCGTCCTGATGCAACGTCACCGGGTGTCGCGCCGTGAAGGCGGGCATTGTGTCACTGTGCGACACCCGGGCGCGGTGGCGCGTTTCCGGTTGTCCGAAAGTCTGCCCACCGGGTGGACCCCGGCATACTCTGGAGCGCAACAGAGTGTCAGCAGGGGTGGGGGCACCGGCTGAGCCGGTACTCCGCGGGGTCGCTCCATGCCCGGCAGCAGTCGGTACCGGCACGGTGCCTCACCGTACGGCGGCCTGACGGGGCGGGCCCGACGGAGGACAGGGCTTATGGATCGTACGACCGGCGGTGCGCCCACACGCCCGCCGCAGGGGGTGGCGGGTGCGGTCCTGCTGCTCGGCGTGCTGCTGGCCGGTGCAGCGCCGCTCATCCCGCTGGCCGTCCTGGTCTACCGGTACGAACCCGAACTGCTGCCGCTGTTCGCGGTGCCGCTGGCGGTGCTGGTCGCCGCCTGGCGGATCGCCCGCGACCGCGCCCGCGACCAGCTGACCGACCCGCTGACGGACCTGCCCAACCGTCAGGCCCTGCTGATGGCCGCCCAGGAGGCGATAGCGGAGCGTGCGGACGGCTACAGCGTCGGTCTCATCCTGCTCGATCTCGATCGCTTCCGATCGCTCAACGACACTCTCGGTCACACCGCCGGCGACCGGCTGCTGGTGCACATCGCCCGTCGGCTGCACCGCGCGCTGCGCTCCGGCGGTCCGGCCGGCAGTGCCACCCGGGAGTCCATCGACGACGTCTTCGCCGGCCTGCCCCGGCACTACCGGCGCGGCCGCCCGATGGTGGCCCGGATGGGCGGCGACGAGTTCGCCGTGCTGCTGCCCGGCATCAACTGCCCGGACAGCCTGGAGCGGGTCGCCAAGGCGCTGATCGCCGAACTCGCCGCGCCGATCCGGCTGGACGGACTGCTGCTCGTGCTGGAGGCCAGCGCCGGGGTCTGCGTCTACCCGCAGCACGCCCAGGACGCCGAGTCGCTGCTGCGCCGCGCCGACGTGGCGATGGGCCACGCCCAGCGCGGTTGCAGCGGCGTCGCGCAGTACGACGAGACCCAGGACGCCGACACGCCGTACCGGATAGGGCTGCTCGGCGATCTGCGGCGGGCCCTGGAGACCGGTGAGGTGCAGCTGCACTACCAGCCCAAGGTGGCCTTCGACGGCCGGGTGGTCGGCCTGGAGGCACTGCTGCGCTGGGAGCGGCCCGGCCAGGGCCGGGTCTCGCCGGACGAGTTCGTCGGGCTCGCCGAGTCCAGCGGCCTGATGCCCCGGCTCACCGACTACGTGCTGGAGGCCGCCGTCGGGCAGCTCGCCTCCTGGCGGGACCAGGGCCTGCAGGTGCAGGTCGCGGTCAACGTCTCCCCGCGCGACGTGCTCAACCCCGGCTTCGCGCAGCGCGTCGCCGGCCACCTCGTCCGCCACCAGGTGCCGGCCCACGCGCTCCAGCTGGAGATCACCGAGCGGCTGCTGCTGGACGACTCCCGGCGCGCCGCCGACACCCTGGCCGAACTGCGCGGCTACGGCGTCGGGATGTCCCTGGACGACTTCGGCACCGGCCACTCCTCGCTGGTGCGGCTGCGCAGCCTGCCGGTCGGCGAGTTGAAGATCGACCGTTCCTTCGTCTCCCGGATGGTCGCCGACGACCACGACGCGGCGGTGGTGCGCTGCTCGGTCGAGCTCGCCCACTCGCTGGGCCTGACCGTGGTCGCCGAGGGCGTCGAGGACGACGAGACCTGGGAGCGGCTGCACTGCATGGGCGTGGACGCCGTCCAGGGCTGGCTGGTGTCGGCGGCGCTGCCGGCCGAGCAGGCCACCGCCTGGCTGCGGGTGCACCGCACCGGCGCCCCGCCGGTGGAGCGGCTGGCGGCCTCGCGCGGCCAGCTGCCGGCGGCCCTCCGGGCGATGCAGGGGGGCCAGCCGGTGCTGCCGCCGGTCGTCCAGCCCGTCATCCCGCCGGTGCTGCCGCCCGCCGTCCAGGCCGTCCAGGCCGGGCCGGTGCCCCAGCCGGTGCCGGCCGCGCAGCTGGAGATCCAGGCGCCGGGCACGCAGAGTTGGGCCCGTACCAGGCCGCAGTGACGGGCGCGCGCGTCAACGCGTTGGTCGGTGGCCGGGCCGGGCCCCATAGGATGGGTCCAAAGACCACGAGGACGGAGCACCGGACCGGTTGCTCCTGCCCGGGCCCGGTACCGCCTGAGCGCGGTGCCGGGTCTCACCAGAACTCACCCTGAGGATCGCTGCATGCCTGGCATCACGCGCGAGGAGGTCGCCCACCTCGCCCGGCTGTCGCGTCTTGAGCTGAAGCCCGAAGAGCTGGACCACTTCGCCGAGCAGCTCGACGTGATCATCGGCGCGGTCGCCCGCGTTTCCGAGGTCGCCGGACAGGACGTCCCGCCGACCTCCCACCCGCTCCCGCTGACCAACGTCATGCGCGCGGACGAGGTGCGGCCGTCGCTCACCCCGGACCAGGCGCTGTCCGGCGCTCCGGCCGCCGAGGAGCAGCGTTTCCGTGTGCCGCAGATCCTCGGGGAGGACTGACCGAGATGACCGAGCTGATCCGTTACACCGCCGCCGAGACGGCCTCCGCCATCGCCAAGGGCGAGGTGTCCGCCGTCGAGGTCGCGCAGGCGCACCTGGACCGCATCGACGCCGTCGACAAGAAGGTCAACGCCTTCCTGCACGTGGACACCGAGGGCGCGCTGAAGGCCGCCAGGGCCGTCGATGAGAAGCGCGCCAAGGGCGAGGAGCTGGGCCCGCTGGCCGGCGTCCCGCTCGCGCTGAAGGACGTCTTCACCACCGAGGGCATCCCGACCACCTGCGGCTCCAAGATCCTCGAAGGCTGGATCCCGCCGTACGACGCCACGCTGACCAGCCGTCTCAAGGACGCCGGCGTCGTCATCCTCGGCAAGACCAACATGGACGAGTTCGCGATGGGCTCCTCCACCGAGAACTCCGCCTACGGCCCGACCGGCAACCCGTGGGACCTCTCCCGTATCCCCGGCGGCTCCGGCGGCGGCTCGGCCGCGGCGCTGGCCGCCTTCGAGGCCCCGCTGGCGATCGGCACCGACACCGGCGGCTCGATCCGCCAGCCCGGCGCAGTCACCGGCACCGTCGGCGTCAAGCCGACCTACGGCTCGGTGTCCCGCTACGGCCTGGTCGCCTTCTCGTCCTCGCTGGACCAGGGCGGCCCGTGCGCCCGCACCGTGCTGGACGCGGCGCTGCTGCACGAGGCCATCGCCGGGCACGACCCGCTGGACTCCACCTCGATCGACGCGCCCGTCCCGGCCGTGGTCGAGGCCGCGAAGCTGCGCGACGTGCGCGGCATGCGGATCGGCGTGGTCAAGGAGTTCGCCGGCGAGGGCTACCAGACCGGCGTGATGCAGCGCTTCAACGAGTCGGTGGAGCTGCTGCGCGAGCTGGGCGCCGAGGTCGTCGAGGTCTCCTGCCCGTCCTTCACCCTGGCGCTGCCGGCGTACTACCTGATCGCGCCCAGCGAGTGCTCGTCCAACCTGGCCCGCTTCGACGCGATGCGCTACGGCCTGCGGGTGGGCGACGACGGCTCGCGCTCGGCCGAGGAGGTCACCGCGCTGACCCGCGAGGCCGGCTTCGGCGACGAGGTCAAGCGTCGCATCATCCTGGGCACCTACGCCCTCTCCTCGGGCTACTACGACGCCTACTACGGCTCGGCCCAGAAGGTCCGCACCCTCATCTCGCGCGACTTCGACGCCGCCTTCGCGGGCGTGGACGTGCTGGTCTCGCCGACCACGCCGACCACCGCCTTCCCGATCGGCGAGCGCGCCGACGACCCGATGGCGATGTACCTGGCCGACCTCTGCACGATCCCGTCGAACCTCGCGGGCAACGCGGCCATGTCGCTGCCGGTCGGTCTGGCCCCGGAGGACAATCTCCCGGTCGGCCTGCAGATCATCGCGCCCGCGATGGCGGACGACCGCCTGTACCGGGTGGGCGGCGCCGTCGAGGCCGCACTCAACGACAAGTGGGGGCACACCCTGCTGGAGGAGGCACCGGCTCTGTGAGCAAGATCGAGAAGGCCAAGGCCCAGTCCGCTTCGCTCAAGGGTTTCAAGCACTCGAAGCCCGGTCTCTGGCTGTCCATCGGCAGCAGCGCCTTCGGCGCGGTCTCCGTGGTCAAGGACGTCCGCAAGGCCCGCGAGGAGAGCGACACCCTCAAGCTGGTCAACGCCCTGGTCGGCGCCGCCGCGCTGATCACCGGCACCGCCCTGCTGGTGCGCGAGCTGCGCCGGCTCGGCTCCGACGACGTACTGCTGGGCTGAGCTGAGCGCCCCGGCCCGGCCCCGTGCGAGCGGCGGCCGGGCCCGTACCTCCCAAGTCTTTTAGTGAAGGGGACGCTGTGAGCGTCATGAACCTGGTCTCCTACGAGGACGCTCTCGCGTCGTACGACCCGGTGATGGGCCTTGAGGTCCACGTCGAGCTGGGTACCAAGACCAAGATGTTCTGCGGTTGCTCGACCGAGCTGGGCGCCGAGCCGAACAGCCAGACCTGCCCGACCTGCCTGGGCCTGCCGGGCTCGCTGCCGGTGGTCAACGCGATCGGCGTGGAGTCGGCCGTCAAGATCGGCCTGGCGCTGAACTGCGAGATCGCCGAGTGGTGCCGGTTCGCTCGGAAGAACTACTTCTACCCGGACATGCCCAAGAACTTCCAGACCTCGCAGTACGACGAGCCGATCGCCTTCAACGGCTACCTCGACGTGCAGCTGGAGGACGGCTCGACCTTCCGCGTGGAGATCGAGCGCGCCCACATGGAGGAGGACACCGGCAAGTCCAGCCACGTCGGCGGCGCCACCGGCCGCATCCACGGCGCCACCCACTCGCTGCTCGACTACAACCGGGCCGGCATCCCGCTGATCGAGATCGTCACCAAGCCGATCGTCGGCGCCGGCGAGCGCGCCCCCGAGGTCGCCAAGGCGTACGTCGCCGAACTGCGTGAGCTGATCAAGGCGCTGGGCGTCTCCGAGGCCCGGATGGACAAGGGCCAGATGCGCTGCGACGTCAACCTGTCGCTGCGCCCCAACGGCACCGAGACCTTCGGCACCCGCTCGGAGACCAAGAACGTCAACTCGCTGCGCAGCGTGGAGCGGGCCGCCCGGTTCGAGATCCAGCGGCACGCCACCGTGCTGACCGACGGCGGCACGATCGTCCAGGAGACCCGGCACTTCCACGAGGAGGACGGCTCCACCACCTCGGGCCGGATCAAGGACAACGCCGAGGACTACCGCTACTTCCCCGAGCCGGACCTGGTGCCGATCGCCCCCGCCCGCGCGTGGGTCGAGGAGCTGCGCGCCGGCCTGCCGGAGCTGCCGCGGGTGCGCCGGGCGCGGCTGCAGGCCGAGTGGGGCCTGTCCGACAAGGACATGCAGTCGGTGCTGAACGCCGGCGCCGTCGAGCCGATCCTGGAGACCATCGCCGCCGGCGCCCCGGCCGACCAGGCCCGCAAGTGGTGGATGGGCGAGCTGGCCCGCCGGGCCAACGAGACCGGCACCGAGCTGAGCGAGCAGCCGATCACCCCGGCGCAGGTCGCCCGGGTCACCGCGCTGGTCG
This sequence comes from Kitasatospora sp. MAA19, assembly GCF_029894125.1. GTDB lineage: Bacteria > Actinomycetota > Actinomycetes > Streptomycetales > Streptomycetaceae > Kitasatospora. The sequence continues at coordinate 24,432 of NZ_JARXYZ010000004.1, read as the reverse complement.
CCGAGGGCAAGCTGAACGACAAGCTGGCCCGCCAGGTCATCGAGGCCGTGCTGGCCGGCGAGGGCGAGCCGGACGAGGTCGTCGAGAAGCGCGGCCTGGCCGTCGTCTCGGACGACTCCGCGCTCGGCGCCGCCGTCGACCAGGCCATCGCCGACAACGAGGCGATCGCCGCCAAGATCCGCGACGGCAAGGTCGCGGCGGTCGGCGCGCTGGTCGGCGCGGTCATGAAGGCCACCCGCGGCCAGGCCGACGCGGCCCGCGTCAAGGATCTGATCCTGGAGCGGCTGGGCGTGGAAGGACAGTAGGCGCTGGGCGCCTCTGTCTGAGGTTCCTAAGGCGCCTAAGGCATCTAAGGCCCTCTAAGTAAGGCCTAAGGCCCGGTCTCACCTCTGTATCGAGGTAAGACCGGGCCTTTGTCGTCCCCCGGGCCCCGATCTAAGGCATCCGGGGCCCGGAAGATCGGTAGGGCTTCCGATGTGGCACCCCCCGCTGGGAGAGGAAGCTCTTACTCGACAGCGAAACGCAGTGAGACCCACAAGGGGAACCGAAGTGATCGAGTACGAGCTCATCCAGCAGCAGGCCCACGAGCTTGCCGCCCGCGCCGAGCACCAGCGCCTGGTACGCGAGGCCAAGGAGGCGCGCCGCCTGCGGCAGCGTCCGGTGGCCGCCCGCTTCCAGCGGCGCCCCGTGCGTCAGCCGGAATGCTGACGGACCGGCACCACGACGGTGCCGAGGGAACGTCCGAGGGGGAGGCGCTGCGGGGGAGCGCCTCCCCCTCCGGGCGTCCACGGGGCGGGATATCCGCTCGGCCCGCCGGCTCCGGCTATGGCATGCTCGCCTCCATGCAGCAGATATCGGTGAGTCCCGTCTTCGTCGGCCGCGGCAGCGAGATCACCGAACTGACCGACGCGCTGCGCCGGGCCGGCTCCGGCAGCCCGCAGGCCGTGCTGATCGGCGGCGAGGCGGGCGTCGGCAAGACCCGCCTGCTGGAGGAGTTCCTGAAGCGGGCCGGCGACGGGGGAGCGGTCACCACGCTCGGCGGCTGTCTGGAGATCGGCGCCGAGGGCCTGCCGTACGCCCCGCTGGCCGGCGCGCTGCGTCGACTGCACCGCTCGCTGGGCGCAGAGCTGGAGGCCGCGGCCGCCGGCAGCGAGGGGCATCTGGCCCGGCTGCTGCCCGAGTTCGGCGAGGCCGACGGCGAGCCGAACGACGAGTATGGCCGGGCCCGGCTGTTCGAGCACACCGCGAGGCTGTTCGAGCGGCTCGGCGCGGAGCGTACCCTCGTTTTCGCCGTCGAGGACCTGCACTGGTCCGACCGCTCCACCCGCGAGCTGCTCGCCTTCCTGGTCCGCACCCTGCACCGCTCCCGGGTGCTGCTGGTCGCCACCTACCGCTCCGACGACCTGCACCGTCGGCACCCGCTGCGCCCCTTCCTGGCCGAGCTCGAACGGCTGCGCACCGTCCAGCGGCTGGAGCTGGAGCGGTTCGGCCGCGGCGAGGTCGCCGCCCAGCTGGCCGGCATCCTCGGCACCGCCGACCCCGACCGGAAGCTGGTGGACCGCATCCACCGCCGCTCCGAGGGGAACCCGTTCTTCGTCGAGGAGTTGGCCACCGCCTTCGAGGACGGCTGCGGCGCCGGACTCACCGATTCGCTGCGCGACATCCTGCTGGTCCGGGTGGAGACCCTGGACGAGGAGGCCCAGCGGGTGGTGCGGATCGCCGCCGAGGGCGGCTCGCACGTCGAACACGCCCTGCTGGCGGCCGTCCTGGACGACGACGAGGAGGCGCTGATCGAGGCGCTGCGGGCGGCCGTCGGCGCCAACATCCTGCGCCCGGACAGCGACGGCGAGGGCTACCGCTTCCGGCACGCGCTGGTCCGCGAGGCCGTCTCGGACGACCTGCTGCCCGGCGAGCGGCACCGGATCAACCGCAAGTTCGCGCTCGCCGTGGAGGCGCAGCCGCACCTGGTCTCCTGTGACGCCCTGCCCGCCCGGCTGGCCAACTACTGGTACCACGCGCACGATCCGGCCCGCGCCCTGCCGACCGCCCTGGACGCCGCCCGCGCGGCCCGGCGCCGCAACGCCTTCGCCGAGCAACTGGGCATGCTGGAACGCGCCCTGGAGCTGTGGGACATGGTCTCCGAGGAGGTGCTGGCGCACACCCTGCGCCCGTACGACTGGGCCGAGACCTACCCGCCGGGCTCCTGCGACCACAGCACCGCCGACGAGGACTGCGACCGGATCCAGCTGATCGACGTCCTGGCCGAGGCGGTGGTCGCGGCCCGGCGCTGCGGCGACCGCGAGCGCGGACTGAGCCTCGCCAGGCGGGGGCTGCGGCTGGTCGACGAGACGGTGCACCCGGTGCGCGCGGCCTGGTTCCGGATCAACCGGGCCCGGATGCTGGGCAATCTGCGCCGCTCCGGGGACGACGAGGAGATCCTGTACGCGCACCGGCTGGTCGACCACCTGCCGCCGTCCGCCGTCCAGGCCGAGGTGTTCGCGCTCGGCGCCGGGGTGGCGATGCTCAAGAAGCCCGGCCCCGAGCACCTCGGACTCGCCGAGCGGGCGATCCGGATCGCCCAGGAGGTCGGTGCGCACTCCGTCGAGGTGCACGCCCGGATGACGCTCGGCGGCCTGCGGTACGACGTGCAGGGCGACGCCGAGGGCGGGCTGGCCGAACTGGCCGGGGCGGTCGAGACGGCCCGCCGGCTGGGCGTGCCCGACCTGCTGCTGCGCGGCGTCAACAACCTGGCCAGCCTGCAGCGCGGGCTGGGCCGGGCCGAGGAGGCGGTGGCGCTGGCCCGCGAGGGCCTGGTCTTCGCGGACGGCAACGGCCTGCTGCGCAACATCGGCACCATCCTGACCGGCAACCTGGCCGAGGCGCTGACCGACCTCGGGCGGGCCGCGGAGGCCGAGGAGGTGCTCGCCGCCTGCGAGCTGACCAGCCTGACCGGCACCCACGCCGAGTTCCTGGACCGGATGCGCGGCGACCTCGCCGTGCTGCGCGGCGACCTGGCCGGCGCGGCGACCGTGCTGGCGCAGGCCCGGTCGGCCAACCGGGTCGGCCAGCTCCAGCACAGCATGCCGATCAGCCGACTGGCGGTGCGGGTCGCCGCGCTCGGCGGGCGGCCGCTGGAGGCCCGGGAGGAACTGCTCGCCGCGCTGGCGGAGGAGGGGAGGCTCGGCCACGAGTCCGACGTGTACCCGCTGCTGGTCGAGGCCGCCGCGGTGGAGGCGGACAGCCGGGGCCTGCCGGAGGCCGCGGCGGGCCGGGCCGAGGTGCTGGCCGCGATCGCCGAGGCGGCCACCCGGCTCCGGCCGCGGGCGCCGCTGCACCACGGCTGGGCCCGACTGCTGGAGGGCGAGCTGGCCCGCGCCGAGGCCGCCGACACCCCGGCGCAGTGGGCCGCCGCGGTCGCCGCGCTGCGGCCGACCGGGCTGCCGTACCCGCTGGCGGCGGCCCTGCTGCGGGCCGGCGAGGCCGAGGTGCAGGCCGGGCGGCGCGAGGCCGGGACCGAACTGCTGCGCGAGGCGCGGGAGCTGGCCACCGTCCGGGGCGACCGCCCGCTACTGGCGGAGATCGCGGGGCTGGCCGACCGGGCCGGGCTGACGCTGACCCCGGCGCCGGCCGCACGCCCGGCCGCCGGGCCGGCCGTGCCCCCGCCCGCCGGGGAGTCCTTCGGCCTCACCCCCCGTGAGCGGGACGTGCTCCGATTGCTCGCACGCGGCTGGACCAACCGGCAGATCGCGGAGGAGCTGTACATCTCTCCGAAGACCGCGAGCGTGCACGTCTCCAACATCCTGGGCAAGCTCGCGGTCACCGGCCGGGGCGAGGCGGCCGCGCTGGCGCACCGGCTGCGGCTGTTCCCGGACGATCTGACCCCGGCCGTCCGCTGATCCACGCGCCCGGCGCCGGGCCCCCGACCGTCGCCGGTCCGGGGCCCGGCGGCCGGGCGCCGTCACGTGCTCCTGTGCGCGCCGCGTGAGCCCCCGGCCGAGCGCCGCCGCCAACCGGGCCGATCCGCCGGAATCAGGTGTATTTCCCCACCCTCGCGCCATTACTCTAAGTTGAGTGTGCGTGTCATTGAGTGACGGATTTGGTGTAGGGTCCCGATCGGGAACATCGGTGCGGTGCGGCGACCGGAAGGCCGCCCACCCCCTGGGCCGCCGTCCTGACGGGGCGCCAGGCCACCGCGTACGGCCAAGGGATGCGCGGCCGGCGGCCCGTGGCCGGGGCGCCGGGCCTCGGGTCGGAGGGGGAGAGGTCGAGTGAGCTCCACCGATACGGTGCGGCCCGGTGCCGGACGGCCGGGCGTGCCGCCCGCCGACCCGTCCGTTCCCGGCGTGTCCGCACCCGACCGGCGCGGCCCGCTGCGCCGGCTCCGGGGGAGCCGCGCCCTGCCCGGCCTCGTCCTGGGCGCACTCTGTCTGGCCTACGCCCTGGGCGCCTCCACCGGCTGGGGATCGCCACAACTCTCCATCTTCATGGGCGACTTCGGCCTGGCCGCGGCGGCCCTCGCGGCCGCACTGTCCTGCCTGGTGTACGGCTGCACGGTCGGCGGGCACGCCCGAACGGCGTGGCTGCTGTTCGGCCTCTCCTCGCTCGTGGTGGCCTTCGGCAACGGCACCTGGGGCTGGTACGAACTCGTCGCCCGCACCCCGTTGCCGCAGGACTCGCTCGCCGAGTACGCCTTCCTGCTGTTCTCCCCGCTCGCCATCACCGGTGTCCTGGTGCTCGCCCAGCGCCCGCGCTCCGCCGCCGGCTGGCTCTGCCTGCTGCTCGACGGCTGGCTGATCGCCGGCTCGCTGTTCACCCTCAGCTGGAGCCTGGCACTCGGCCGGATCGCCGCCGGCGAGGACGGCTCGCCGCTGCGCCTGGCCCTCAACCTGGCCTACCCGGTGCTGGACATCCTGCTGGTCAGCCTGGTGGTCGGACTGCGTTTCGGTGGTCGGGACGGCAACCGGGCCGCCGTGCACACCGCGATGGTCGCGCTCGCCGTCACCGTCCTGTGCGACGCCCTGTTCACCTCCCCGGAGCTGCGCAGCGACTACCACTCGGGCGAACTGCTGGACGCCGGCTGGTTCTCCGGCAGCCTGCTGCTGGCCTGGGCGCCCTGGTCGCCGCGCTGGCGCCGCCCGCTGCGCGAGCACCCCTCGGTCGGCGGCCTGCCGCGCCGCCGGGTCGCCACCACCTTCAGCGCGCTCACCCCGTACGCGGCCGCCGCGGTGTGCACCGCCGGAATCCTCTACAACGCGCTGGGCGGGCGGGAGTTGGACCGGGTGGTGGCCGCGGCCGCCTGCACCGTCGGCCTGGCGCTCATCCTGCGCCAGGGTGTGATGCTGCTGGACAACCTGTCGCTCGCCCAGGAACTCGCCCACAAGGAGGCGCACTTCCGCTCCCTGGTGCAGGGCTCCAGCGACGTCATCATGATCGCCGGCGCCAACGGCGTGCTCTCCTACGTCTCCCCGGCCGCGCTCGGCGTCTACGGGCGGGACCCGGAGGAACTGGTCGGCGGCAACCTGCTGGATCTGGTCCACCCCGAGGACGTGGACCGGGTGCTCGCCGAGGTCCGCCGCTACCTGGCGAGGGTCCGGCTCACCGCCCACCGCTCCCCGGGTGCCGCCGAACCGTCCGCCCGGGTGGAGTGCCGGATCAGCTCCGGCGGCGGCGAGTGGCTGCACGTCGAGTCGACGGTCAGCCGGCACCGCGACGGGCTGCTCCTCAACAGCCGGGACGTCACCGAACGGGTGATACTCCAGGCCCAGTTGCAGCACAACGCCTTCCACGACCCGCTCACCGACCTGCCCAACCGGGCGCTGTTCGCCCAGCGGCTGTGGGCCGCCCTCGGCGCCCGTGGCCAGCAGGGCGAGGCCGGCGCCGGGGTCGCGGTGCTCTTCCTCGACCTGGACGGCTTCAAGGCGGTCAACGACACCGCCGGCCACCAGGTCGGCGACGAACTGCTGGTGCAGGCCGCCCGTCGGCTCCAGGGCGCCGTCCGCTGCGGGGACACCGTCGCCCGGTTCGGCGGCGACGAGTTCGCCGCACTGGTCTGCGGCCCGCTCGGCCGGCTCCAGGTCCAGGAACTCGCCGAGCGGCTGCGGATCGCGCTCTCCGAGCCGTACTGGATCGGCGGCGCCGAACTCGGCGTCGCCGCCAGCATCGGCATCGCCTTCGGCACCCCCGAACGCGGCCCGGCCGCCGACCCGCGGGCGGCCACCGACGAGCTGATGCGCAACGCCGATCTCGCGATGTACCGGGCCAAGTCCGAGGGCAAGGGCCGGGTGGTGCTCTACACCCCGGCGATGCGGGCCGACCTGGAGCGCCGCACCGAACTGGAGGAACGGCTGCGGATCGCCGTCCGGGAGGGCGGCTTCACCCTGCTCCACCAGCCCGTGGTGGACCTCGGCAGCGGCGCGGTGACCGGCGTCGAGGCGCAGGCCCGCTGGCGCTCGGCGGGCGACCTGCTGCTCACCCCGGCCGAGTTCCTGCGCTCGGCCGAGCACGGCGACGCGGCCACCCGGTTCTCCCGCTGGCTGATCCAGGAGGCGGTGACGGCCGCCGCCGCCCGGCGCGGTCAGTCCGGCCGCAACCGCACGGCCCCCGCTCCCGTCCCGGTCTCGGTCCGGCTCTCCACCGAGCGGCTCTGCACGCCCGGCCTGTACGAGACGGTGGCCGCGGCGCTGCGCGACAGCCGGCTGCCGGCCGGCGAGCTGGTGATCGAGGTGGCCCGGATGGGTCCGGACTCGCTTGCCGACGAACTCGGCCGCCGGCTGGCCGCGTTGCGCCGGCTCGGGGTCACCACCGTGCTGGCCGGCTACGGCGCCGGCAGCGGTTCGCTCGGCGAGCTGGCCCGGCTGCCCCTCGACGGGCTCAAGCTGGACCGCACGCTGGTGCAGGACCTCGGGGAGTCCGCCCTCAGCCGCACGCTCGCCGGGCACGCCCTGCGGCTCGGCCGCGACCTCGGTCTGGTCACCGCCGCCGAGGGGGTGGACCTGCCCCGCCAGGTGGCCGCGCTCCAGGAGCTGGGCTGCCGCCAGGGCCAGGGTTCGGCCTTCGCGCCGCCGCTGGACGAGACCCGGCTGCGCCGGGCGCTGGTGCGCCGCGGCTACCCGCTGCCGAGGCCGCTCGGCTCGGTCTCGGCCCGGCGCGCGTACCTCGCCGCAGAGACCCGGACGGGTGGCTGCGGGGAGGGCGGCGGGGGGCGTGTCGTACATCACCACGGTGCCCCCGACCTGCCCGAACACCGCGCGGCGACCGGTCCAGGACCAGGTCCGCATGGCGAGACGGTCATCCCACCTGCTTGACACGTGCCCCCGGTCAGGAGGAGGGTCGTTGCCATGCGCACCCGAATTCTCGTACTTGGCGGGCGCGTCGGCTGAGCGGGCTCACACGCCCCGCTTGTGACAGACCGACGCGCCACCCCTCGCATGCCCTTGGCACGAGGGGTTTTTTGTTGCACTGACGCTGTTCCACCACCGCAAGACCCCTGGCCCCGACCGCCCGATCCGCCCCGACTCGCGGGGAGGAAGCGGGACGATTGAGGCAGAGCCGGCGATCGGCCCGAAACCGGGACCCCCCTCGCACCACGGGGCCCGCAACCACCGGGCCGGCAAAATCCGAGAAGAGACAGGCAGATGACTGAGCACGCCGCATCCCCCCGCCGCGGGGACACCCCGGCCGCACACGCTCCCGCTCCCCAGCACGTCGTCGAAACCATGACCGGCGCCCAGTCGCTCATCCGCTCCCTGGAGGCCGTAGGCGCGGACACCGTCTTCGGCATCCCGGGCGGGGCCATCCTTCCCGCGTACGACCCGCTGATGGATTCGTCCAAGGTGCGCCACATCCTGGTCCGGCACGAGCAGGGCGCCGGCCACGCCGCCACCGGCTACGCCCAGGCCACCGGCCGGGTCGGGGTCTGCATGGCCACCTCCGGACCGGGCGCGACCAACCTGGTGACCCCGATCGCCGACGCCTACATGGACTCGGTGCCGATCGTCGCGATCACCGGTCAGGTCTCCTCCAAGGCGATCGGCACCGACGCCTTCCAGGAGGCGGACATCTGCGGCATCACGATGCCGATCACCAAGCACAACTACCTGGTCACCGACCCGGCCGAGATCCCCCGGGTGATCGCCGAGGCGTTCCACATCGCCGCCACCGGCCGCCCCGGCCCGGTCCTGGTCGACATCGCCAAGGACGCCCTGCAGGCCACCACCACCTTCCGCTGGCCGGTCGAGACCTCGCTGCCCGGCTACCGCCCGGTCACCAAGCCGCACGCCAAGCAGATCCGCGAGGCCGCGAAGCTGCTGGTGGGCGCCAAGCGCCCGGTGCTGTACGTCGGCGGCGGCGTGATCAAGGCTCAGGCCACGGCCGAGCTGCGGATCCTCGCCGAGCTGACCGGCGCCCCCGTGGTCACCACCCTGATGGCGCTCGGCGCCTTTCCCGACAGCCACCCGCAGCACCTGGGCATGCCCGGCATGCACGGCACCGTCCCGGCGGTCACCGCGCTGCAGAAGGCCGACCTGCTGTTCACCCTCGGCGCCCGCTTCGACGACCGCGTCACCGGCAAGCTGGACAGCTTCGCCCCGTACGCCAAGGTCGTCCACGCGGACATCGACCCGGCCGAGATCGGCAAGAACCGCCCCGCCGACGTGCCGATCGTCGGTGACGCCCGCGAGGTGCTGGCCGACCTGATCGTGGCCGTCCAGGCCGAGTTCGACGCCGGCCACAAGAGCGACTACGCGGAGTGGTGGGAGAAGCTCGACGAGTGGAAGCGGACCTACCCGCTGGGCTACGAGCCGGCCCCCGGCGGCCAGCTGTCCCCGCAGCAGGTCATCGAGCGGATCGGCCGGCTGGTCGGCCCGGAGGCGGTCTACGCCGCGGGCGTCGGCCAGCACCAGATGTGGAGCTCGCAGTTCATCCAGTTCGAGAAGCCGGGCACCTGGCTCAACTCGGGCGGCGCGGGCACCATGGGCTACGCCGTCCCGGCCGCGATGGGCGCCAAGGCCGGCCGCCCGGACACCGTGGTGTGGGCGATCGACGGTGACGGCTGCTTCCAGATGACCAACCAGGAGCTGGTCACCTGCGCCCTGAACGACATCCCGATCAAGGTCGCGGTCATCAACAACGGCTCGCTCGGCATGGTCCGCCAGTGGCAGACGCTGTTCTACAACCAGCGCTACTCCAACACCGTGCTGCACGCCGGCCCCGACCACGACGGCATCGCGCCGCCGGCCCAGGGCACCCGGATCCCCGACTTCGTCCTGCTGTCCGAGGCGATGGGCTGCGTCGGCCTGCGCTGCGAGCGCCCCGAGGACCTCGACGCCGTCATCAAGCAGGCGATGGAGATCAACGACCGCCCGGTCGTCATCGACTTCATCGTCCACCAGGACGCCATGGTCTGGCCGATGGTCGCCGCCGGCACCAGCAACGACGAGATCCAGTTCGCCAAGGGCGTCCGCCCCGACTTCGGCGACGACCTCGACTGAGGCCCCCCGCCCACCGCCACCCTTCTTACGGCCGGCTACGCCGGGCCCCTCATGTGACTGAGGAACCCCATGTCCAAGCACACCCTCTCCGTCCTGGTCGAGAACAAGCCCGGCGTGCTCGCCCGCATCGCCGCGCTGTTCTCCCGTCGGGGCTTCAACATCGACTCCCTCGCCGTCGGCCCGACCGAGCATCCGGACGTGTCCCGGATGACCATCGTGGTCAACGTCGAGGACCTCCCGCTGGAACAGGTCACCAAGCAGCTCAACAAGCTCGTGAACGTGATAAAGATCGTCGAACTCGACCAGTCCGCTGCGATCCAGCGGGAACTGGTCCTGGTGAAGGTCCGCGCCGACAACGAGACCCGGTCGCAGATCGTCGAGATCGTCCAGCTGTTCCGTGCCAAGACCGTCGACGTGTCGCCCGACGCGGTGACCATCGAGGCCACCGGCAGCTCGGACAAGCTGGAGGCCATGCTCCGGATGCTGGAGCCTTACGGCATCAAGGAGTTGGTCCAGTCCGGCCTGGTCGCCATCGGGCGCGGCGCCCGTTCGATCACGGACCGCTCGCTGCGCGCCCTCGACCGCAGCGCCTGACAGCCCCGAGACTCCGACCGTCTCACCCCCTGAAGCACCGACCCACACCCCCGCCAGTACGCCTACGGTAGAGAGCGCGTACCCGGCAACCATCACGCAAGGAGATGTGCCCCCGTGGCCGAGCTGTTCTACGAAGACGACGCCGACCTGTCCATCATCCAGGGCCGCAAGGTCGCGGTCATCGGCTACGGCAGCCAGGGCCACGCCCACGCGCTGTCCCTGCGCGACTCGGGCGCCGACGTCCGGGTCGGCCTGAAGCCGGAGTCCACCTCCCGCGCCAAGGCGGAGGAGGCCGGCCTGCGCGTCGTCACCCCGGCCGAGGCCGCGGCCGAGGCCGACGTCATCATGATCCTGGTGCCGGACCCGATCCAGGCCGACGTCTACGAGGCCGACATCGCCCCGCACCTGAAGGCCGGCGACGCCCTGTTCTTCGGCCACGGCCTGAACATCCGCTTCGGCTTCATCAAGCCCCCGGCGGACGTCGACGTCTGCATGGTCGCCCCGAAGGGCCCGGGCCACCTGGTCCGCCGCCAGTACGAGGAGGGCCGCGGCGTCCCCGCGATCGTCGCCGTCGAGCAGGACGCCTCCGGCAAGGCCTTCGACCTGGCGCTGTCCTACGCCAAGGGCCTGGGCGCCACCAAGGCCGGCGTCATCAAGACCACCTTCACCGAGGAGACCGAGACCGACCTGTTCGGTGAGCAGGCCGTCCTCTGCGGTGGCACCGCCGCCCTGGTGAAGGCCGGGTTCGAGACCCTGGTCGAGGCCGGCTACCAGCCGGAGATCGCCTACTTCGAGTGCCTGCACGAGCTGAAGCTCATCGTCGACCTGATGTACGAGGGCGGCCTGGAGAAGATGCGCTGGTCGGTCTCCGAGACCGCCGAGTGGGGCGACTACGTCACCGGCCCGCGCATCATCACCGACGCCACCAAGGCCGAGATGAAGAAGGTCCTCGCCGAGATCCAGGACGGCACCTTCGCCAACACCTGGATCGCCGAGTACAAGGCCGGTCTGCCCAAGTACAACGAGTACAAGAAGGCCGACGAGGACCACCTGCTGGAGACCACCGGCAAGAAGCTGCGCTCGCTGATGAGCTGGGTCAACGAGAAGGCCTGAACCGGCCTCGGGCCCGGCCCGGTTTTGTCACGTCCTTGTACAAGTAGGCTGCTCCCGTCCGGGTGATTTCGCCGGACGGGAGCAGCCTGGTAACCAGCCCGTCGATACACTTCCGAGTGCGCGTCAGGCCCACAGCGTCGTGCGTCTACCTACGCGGCATGCCACCTTCCCTCGCCCTTCCACGCCACCTACGTGCCGGGGGAACCGGACAGTTAAGGACAACACTGTCGTGAGCAAATCCGTCGTTCTGATCGCCGAAGAGCTGTCGCCCGCCACCGTCGACGCCCTCGGCCCCGACTTCGAGATCCGCCACTGCAACGGTGCCGACCGCACCGAGCTGCTCACCGCGATCGCCGACGTCGACGCGATCTTGATCCGCTCCGCCACCAAGGTCGACGCGGAGGCGCTGGCCGCCGCCCGCAAGCTCAAGGTGGTCGCCCGGGCCGGCGTCGGCCTGGACAACGTGGACGTCGCCGCCGCCACCAAGGCCGGCGTGATGGTCGTCAACGCGCCGACCTCCAACATCGTCACCGCCGCCGAACTCGCCTGCGGCCTGCTGATCTCCGTCGCCCGCAACATCGCGCCGGCCAACACCGCGCTCAAGCAGGGCGAGTGGAAGCGCAACAAGTACACCGGCGTCGAGCTGAGCGAGAAGGTCCTCGGCGTCGTCGGCCTCGGCCGGATCGGTGTCCTGGTCGCCCAGCGGATGTCCGCGTTCGGCATGAAGATCGTCGCGTACGACCCCTACATCCAGGCCGCCCGCGCCGCCCAGATGGGCGTCAAGCTGGTCACCCTGGAGGAGCTGCTGGAGGTCTCGGACTTCATCACCGTCCACCTCCCCAAGACCCCCGAGACCATCGGCCTGATCGGCGACGAGGCGCTGCACAAGGTCAAGCCGAGCGTGCGCATCGTCAACGCCGCCCGCGGCGGCATCGTGGACGAGGAGGCGCTCGCCGGCGCCCTGCGCGACGGCCGGGTGGCCGGCGCCGGCCTGGACGTGTACGCCAAGGAGCCGTGCACCGACTCCCCGCTGTTCGCCTTCGACAACGTGGTCGCCACCCCGCACCTGGGCGCCTCCACCGACGAGGCGCAGGAGAAGGCCGGCATCTCGGTCGCCCGCTCGGTGCGCCTCGCGCTGGCCGGCGAGCTGGTACCGGACGCCGTCAACGTCCAGGGCGGCGTGATCGCCGAGGACGTCCGTCCGGGTCTGCCGCTGGCCGAGAAGCTCGGCCGGATCTTCACCGCGCTGGCCGGTGAGGTGGCCGTCCGGCTCGACGTCGAGGTCCGCGGCGAGATCACCCAGCACGACGTGAAGGTGCTCGAACTGTCCGCGCTGAAGGGCGTGTTCGAGGACGTGGTGGCGGAGACGGTGTCCTACGTCAACGCCCCGCTGTTCGCCCAGGAGCGCGGCGTCGAGGTGCGCCTGACCACCTCCAGCGAGAGCGCCGAGCACCGCAACGTGATCACCGTCCGCGGCACGCTCGCGGACGGCGAGGAGATCTCCATCTCCGGCACCCTGGCCGGCCCGAAGCAGACCCAGAAGATCGTCGGCGTGGACGCCTTCGACGTGGACGTGGCGCTCACCGACCACATGGCCTTCTTCAAGTACGAGGACCGCCCCGGCGTGGTCGGCGTGCTCGGCCGCCACCTCGGCGACGCCGGCATCAACATCGCCGGCATGCAGGTCGCCCGGGACGGCAGCGGCGCGCTCGCCTCCATCACCGTGGACAGCCAGATCCCGCAGGACGTGCTGTCGGCGATCGCCGCCGAGATCGGCGCCCGCTTCGCCCGCTCGGTCGACCTGGGCGCCTGAGCCCGGACGCCCCCCGGGGCCCGGACCGCCGTTCGCCGGCGGTCCGGGCCCCGTTGCGTTCCTCCGGGTGGTGACCGTCTCAGATACTAGGAAATCCAAGTATTCGTGCAGACACGGCCCGGGCCCGGCCGTACCGTGGAAGGGCCATACGGTGTGCCGCCCCTGCAGCCAGGGCGTGCGGCCCGTGTGCGCGTGCGCCCTCATCGGCAGGTGACCCCTGCCCCGGGCCCTCTCCCGTCGCCCGTGTGCGACGCCCTGCGCGCGACACCCCTTGACCTCCCCACTCTCCGCGTGCCCGGTGCACGCGTCGCCCCCAAGGAGCCCGGTATGCCCGCCATCGCAGACCGCCACGCCACCCCCGCCTCCGCCGCCACTCCCGTCCGTGCCCCGCGCCGCCGCCGGGCCGCCGAGCGGACCCCCTTCGCGGCCGCCGCCCTGCAGCGCTCGCTGGACCGCCGCGACAACGGCGGTGCGACCGGGCACCACTGAGGGGGCCGCCGCCGGGGCCGGGTGCGCTCCGGCATTCGGCCGCCCGCGTGGCCCTCGGTGCTCGGCCGCCGCCGTTCATCCGTCGAATAGGCCGCTCGGCCTGACGCCGGGTCACTCCGTCGAGTGCAACCGGCGGCCGTCCGAGGGAAGTTGCTCGCGCTCGTCAGCGCGATCATCCTAATTTGGGGCCCCCGGAAGGGTGATCGACGTTCGCGCGGGCGGGCGTCAGCGACACGGTGTGCGGATCAAGCCCCCCTGCCGGGGGAGAGGGCCCAGTGCGCCTGCCACCCGTCCGTCGACCCGTCACCCGGATCGGCCTCACCCTCGCCCTGCTGGCCGGGACCGCGGTGCTCGCCGCCCCCCCGGCCTCCGGCGGCCCCCCGAGGGAGCCGGCGCGGGCCGACCGAACGGCCTCCGTCCTGCTCGAACTCACCACCGAGCCGGCCGGCCCCGCCTGGCGGCGCGCGGCCGACGGGGCCCGGCGGGCCCGGCGCTCCCCGGAGGCCGTCCGCCGGGAGGCCGCCGACGCCGGCGCCGCCCAGCGGACCAAGGCCGACGAAGCCCTCGACCGGCTCGCCGAGGGCGTCCACCGGGTGGTCCCGGGCGCCGGTGAGATCTACCGCACCCGCACCCTGTTCACCGGCCTCGCGGTCACCGCGCCCGCCGCCCGGCTGCCCGCCCTGCGCGCGCTGCCCGGCGTCCGGGCCGTCCACCCGATCGTCCGCAAGCAGCGGGACAACGCCTACTCCGTCCCGCTGACCGGCGCCCCGCAGGTCTGGGCCGGTGCCACCGGCGACGGCAACACCGGCCAGGGGGTGCGGATCGGGATCATCGACAGCGGCATCGACTACACCCACGCCGACTTCGGCGGCCCCGGCACCGAGGCCGCCTTCCGCTCCGTCGAACGCGGCAAGCCCGCCCCGCCCGCCCTGTTCCCCAACGCCAAGGTGGTCGGCGGCAAGGACCTGGTCGGCGACGACTACAACCCCGACCCGTCCTCCCCGCACCACCAGCCCGTCCCGCACCCCAGCGACAACCCGATCGACTGCGACCGCAACGGGCACGGCACCCACGTCGCCGGCACCGCCGCCGGCTACGGCGTCACCGCGGACGGCCACCCGTACGCGGGCCCCTACCGGCCCGGGCTCGACCCCGCCTCGTTCAAGGTCGGCCCCGGCGCCGCCCCCGGCGCCCAGCTGTACGCGATCCGGGTCTTCGGCTGCGACGGCTCCACCGACCGGCTCGCCCAGGCCCTCGACGTCGCCGCCGACCCCAACGGCGACGGCGACCTCGGCGACCGCCTCGACGTCGTCAACCTCTCGCTCGGCAGCCGCTTCGGCAGCTCCGACGACACCGACGCCCTCGCCGTCGACCGGCTGGCCGCACTCGGCACCGTCGTGGTCGCCGCCGCCGGCAACGACGGCGACGTCTACGGCATCGGCGGCAGCCCCGGCACCGCCGCCCGGGCCATCGCCGTCGCCGCCTCCGTCGATCCGCACAGCGACGCCGACGGCCTCACCGTGCTCGCCCCCGCCGACCTGGCCGGGGTCGTCCCGGCGCACTGGAGCGAGCGCTACCAGGGCTGGTCCACTACCGACGTCAGCGGCCAACTCGCCCTGCCCGCCGACCAGTCGGACGGCTGCGCCGCCTTCAGCGAAGCCGACCGGCAGCGGCTCGCCGGAAAGATCGCCGTCCTCGCCTGGCGCACCCGCGACACCGAGCGGCCCTGCAACTCCGGCCCCCGGGCCGACCACGCCGCCGACGCCGGCGCGATCGGCGCGCTGTACGCCGCGGACACCGACCACCTCGCCGAGATCTCCGGCAACGACCGGATCCCGGCCGCCCTGCTCGCCCACGCCGACGGCGAACGGCTCCGGCAGGCCGCCGCGGCCGGGCCCGTGCGGATCCGGCTCGCCGCCCCCGGCAACCCGCTGCACGGCTCGGTCTCCCAGAACCAGCCCGCCCGCACCGACACCCTCACCGACTTCACCTCCCGCGGCATCGGCGTCCCCGGCGTCGTCAAGCCCGACCTGGCCGCCCCCGGCGAGACCATCTGGTCCGCCCTGGTCGCCAGCGGCAGCGGCGGGCAGCGCGAGGACGGCACCTCGATGGCCACCCCGCACGTCACCGGCCTCGCCGCCCTCGTCCGCGCCGCCCACCCGGACTGGCCGGTCGAGCAGCTCAAGGCCGCGCTGATGAACACCGCCGGCGACACCTGGCTCGGCGACGACCACGGCGGACCGGTCTACGGCCCCGAACGCACCGGCGCCGGGCGCGCCCAGGTCGACCGGGCCGTCCACACCCCCGTCGTCGCCTACGCGGCCGGCGAGGGCGCGCCCGAGGGCAGCGTCGGCGTCTCCTTCGGGCCGGTCGAGATCGCCGGGCCGACCACCCTCGGCCGCGACATCGAGGTGCGCAACCACGCGGACCGGCCGCTGCGTTACCGCACCGGCTACGCGGCCGCCACCGAACAGCCCGGCGCCGGCTTCGAGGTGACGCCCGCGCAGGTCGACGTCCCGGCCGGCGGCACCGCGCGGGTGCACGTCACCCTCGCCGTCCCCGGGGAGCTGGGCCGCGCCCCCGACCCCACCATCGACACCCTGCAGGGCGGCAAGGCCCGCAGCTACCGCGGCGAACTCTCCGGCCGCGTCCTGCTCACCCCCGTCACCGACCCGGCCCTGCCCCAACTGCGCGTCCCCGTCCTCGCCGCCCCGCGCCCGGTCGGCGACCTCACCGCCACCGCCGCCGCCCGCACCACCCGGGACGGCACCCTCGTCGTGCTCGGCGGCAGCGCCGCCCCCGGGAACCGGCCCGGACTCGTCACCGCCCTCACCCTCGGCGGTGAGGGCACGCGCTGGGCCGACTGCCCGCCGGACGGCGGCGCCGCCGTCGGACCCGGCGCCGGCATCCGGCCCGAGGACGCCGCGGACCCGGCCGGACCCCCGCAGGACGTCTGCGTCGAACACCCCGGCGATCGGGCCGCCAACCTGCGGGCCGCCGGCGCCGCCGCCTCCGCCGACCTGCTCTACGTGGGCGCCCAACTCTGGGCCCCGGCCGCCACCCCGGTCGGGCTCTACGGCGTACGGGTCTCCCTGGACACCGACGGCGACGGCACCGCCGACGTCATCCTCGAAGCCGACCGGCTGCGCGGCAGCGACGTCCTGGTCTCCCGCGCCCTCGACGCCCGTACCGGCGCCGAACTCGACGTCCAGCCGCTCAACGGCCACTGGGGCGACACCGACACCGGCCTGCTGGACAGCGACGTCCTCGTCCTCCCGGTCCGGCTGAGCGCCCTCCCCGGCATCCGGGAAGGCCACAGCACCGTCCAGTACGGCGTCTGGACCGGCACCGTCTCCCCGGGCAAGCCGGACCCGGCCGAGGCCTACTCCACCATCGGCCTGCGCGGCACCCGCCCCGGCCTCCCGCTCGACGTCCTCCACCCGGCCGTCGACATCCGGGCCGGCCTCGGCGGCCCCGCCGCCATCGCCACCGCGGTCCGGCCCGGCACCGTCCTCGACGTCCACCGCGCCACCGGCGACACCTCCCGCCTCCTGCTGCTCCACCACCTCAACACCGCCGCCCACCGGGGCCAGGTGATCGCCCTGCCCTGACCGCCCGTGCACCAGGGGCGGCCCGCCGATTCCGGTGGGCCGCCCCTTCGGCGTTCCTCCGCCGGGCTCGCCCCGCCGCGGCGGGGAGACCCGCGCCGGGCGCTGCGCTCAGGCGCGGCCGGCGGCCCGGGCGGCGAGGCGGCGGGTGCGGCGCGGGGTGCGGGTGGGGCGTCGGGAGAGCCGGGTGAAGACGGTGACCAGGGCGAGGGCGGCGGCGGTGGCGGAGGTGACGGTGAGGCCCTCGGTGAGGCCGGGCGGGCGGAACGCGCAGGCGATCCGGTCGGCTCCGCCGCCGAGCGGCACCCCGATCATGCCCAGGACCGGCGTCGGCACGGCGTACCGGCCGCCGCCCGCCGCGCAGGTCCAGCCCTCGGTGGCCGGGACGGACAGCAGCGCGGTGCCGGTGGAGCCGGCCGGGAGGGTCGCGGAGAGGGAGTGCCCGCCGGCCGTCACCTGCGTCGCGCCGGTGGCGGTGAGGCGGGCGACCGCGGCGTCCAGGGCGCCGGGCCGCAGGCAGCCGATCGGGCGGGCGGGGATCTGGCCGACGGTGTCGGACCGCAGCGTCACCCGGACCGTCCCGTCGGCGGGGACGGGCCCGAGCCGGTGGATCGCGACGGCGGTGGTGGGCTGCTCGCCGTCGCTGCGGTAGGTGGTACCGAGGCCGCTGACCGTGCCCCGGTACCAGACGCCGTGGAAGTAGGCCGTCCCGCCGGGGGTGCAGGTCGCGGTGAGGACGGTGCCTTCGGCGCCGCCGGGCAGCGACCAACCGCTGGTGCCGTGCAGGGTGGGTGCCGGGCCGCCCGCCGGGGTGGGCAGCGGGGCGTCGTACACCCGGCTGCCGAGCAGCGACTCCTGCCGGGACCAGACCGAGGAGGTGTCCGGCCGGGCGCCCGGCGGCAGCACGGTGACCAGCGGCGGCGCGGCGGCCCGGCCGGGGGTGAAGCCGTCCGGGGGCGGCCCGTCGTCGAGGTGGGCGCGGACGGCGAACAGGGCCTGCCCGACCGGGTCGGTGACGCTGGTGGTCTGTCGCCCGCCGGCCGTCCAGCCCGCGCCGAGGTCGTGCGGCAGCAGGGCGGCGACGGTGGGCAGGTAGCCGCTGAAGTAGCCGCCGCCCTGGCCGTCCAGCAGCAGTGGGTCGTTGGTGGTGAAGGCGTGCGGGCCGGGGTCGCTGCGGCCCCGGGGCCAGTCGGCGGCGCTGCGGACCGCCGTGTACCCGGCCCGGACGGCGGCGGCCGAGGGGCCGCCGGCCGGGGCGGCGGAGAGCGCCGCGTAGCCGGACCAGACGGCGTTGCCGAGCACCGCGCCGCCCACCACCCAGGTGGCGACGGCGACGGCCCGGCGGTCGGTGTGCCGGTGGTCCAGGGTCCGGAGCGCGGCGAGCAGGACGGCGCCGCCGACGGCCAGCAGCACCCAGGTAGAGGTGCGGACCGAGTGCCGCCCCGCCGCCAGCACGGCGATCACCGCGACCACGGCGGCGCCGCCCAGCAGGGTGAGCAGGTCCGGCCGGTGCGCCAGCGACACCCAGCCGGCCAGCACCAGCAGGCCGCTGAGCGCGAACGCGACCCGGTACGGCCCGCCGGCCGGGATCGCCAGGCCGTGCCAGACCAGCACGGTCGGGGTCCAGACGAAGCTGAGCACCACCAGCGCCAGCACCCCGCACCACACCGCCCGCTCCCGTACCCGCACCCGCCGGTTGAACGGCAGCCCGCACACCAGCAGCAGCCCCAGCAGGCCGATCGCGACGTCCGGCAGCGGCCGCCCGCCGTGGGTGGCGGGCAGCAGCTGCGCGAGGTGCCCGCCGAGACCGGACGGGCCGAGCGGCTGCACCGGGGACTCCGGCTGGGCGCCGCGCGCGGCCCGGACGGCGACGAACAGTACGGGGGAGGCGAGCAGGACGCCGGCGGTGGCCATGGTGACGGCCCGCCCGGTGACCCGCACCCGGTGCCGGAACAGCCGCGGGGTGGCGAACAGCCGGACGGCCAGCAGCAGTCCGGCCATCAGGGAGGCCAGCGCGGCGGTGTACAGGTTGCCCGCCCAGGCGAGGGTGACGCACAGCGAGCCGGCCACCCAGCGGCGCTCGTGCAGGCACCAGTCGGTGGCCAGGCCGAGCAGCGGCAGCGAGACCAGGCCCCAGAGCCACATCGGCGCCGCCCCGCCGACGTCCAGCACCCAGGCGCAGAGCCCGTACCCGACGGCGGCGAGCGCCCGCAGCCAGTGCGGGCCGGTGTGCAGCCGTCCGAGCAGGTGGGCCATCAGGGCGGTGCCGAGGCCGATGGTGGCCAGGGTGACCAGGAGGACCGCGAGCCGGCCCTGGTCGCGGGGGAGGAGTGCGGTCGGCCAGGAGAACGGGTTCATCAGGTAGGCGAAGAAGTCGGCCAGGAACGGGACGCCGTACCCGCTGTTCCAGTTGAACAGGAGGTCCCCGGCGGTCCGCCCGTGCAGCAGGTCCCACAGGTGGGCGTGGTACGGCACGGCGACCTCGCCCACCCCGGCCGGCCACGCCCCGTGCAGCCCCACCGCGAGCGTGTACCCGCCCATCGCCAGCCCGGCCGCACTCCCGCAGACCAGCACCTCCCGCCGCCGCTCGCCCATCTGCTGCTCGACCCCGTCCCACGAGGGAATCCCGGACCCCGCCACCCTAAGCGCGCCCCCCGCGCAGCACCGTCCGCACGCGCCCCCTCGAAGGGGTGACGAGGCGGTGGCCGCGCGCCCGGGCCGGCTGCCGGACCACCATGACGCGTCCGAATAGTGGACATGGGGTGTCATTCTCTGGGACGCCGGAGTAGGGTCCGAGCATGTCTCGCACGATTCGTCTCGCAGTTGTCCCCGGTGACGGCATCGGCCAGGAAGTGGTGGCCGAAGGTCTCAAGGTCCTGGGAGCCGTGCTTCCCGCCGAGGTGAAGCTGGAGACCACCGAGTACGACCTCGGCGCCCGGCGCTACCACCGGACCGGGGAGACGCTGCCGGACAGCGTGCTGGCGGAGCTGAAGTCGCACGACGCGATCCTGCTGGGCGCCATCGGCGACCCGAGCGTGCCGTCGGGCGTGCTGGAGCGGGGGCTGCTGCTGAAGCTGCGGTTCGCCTTCGACCACCACATCAACCTCCGTCCGGGCCGCCTGTTCCCCGGGGTGAAGTCCCCGCTGGCCGGTGAGCCGGACATCGACTTCGTGGTCGTCCGCGAGGGCACCGAGGGCCCGTACGTCGGCAACGGCGGCTCGCTGCGCACCGGGACCCCGCAGGAGGTGGCCACCGAGGTCAGCCTGAACACCGCGTTCGGCATCGAGCGCGTGGTGCGCGACGCCTACCGCCGGGCCCAGGCGCGGCCGCGCAAGAAGCTGACGCTGGTGCACAAGAACAACGTGCTGGTGCACGCCGGGCACCTGTGGTCGCGGATCTTCGCGGAGGTCGGCCGGGAGTTCCCCGAGGTCACCACCGACTACCTGCACGTCGACGCGGCGACCATCTTCTTCGTCACCCAGCCGGAGCGCTTCGACGTCATCGTCACCGACAACCTGTTCGGCGACATCCTGACCGACCTGGCCGCCGCCGTCACCGGCGGGATCGGCCTGGCCGCGAGCGGCAACATCAACCCGGGCGGCGAGTTCCCGTCGATGTTCGAGCCCGTGCACGGTTCGGCGCCGGACATCGCGGGCCAGGGCAAGGCCGACCCGACGGCCACCGTGCTGTCGGTCGCCATGCTGCTGGAGCACCTCGGCTTCGCCGCCGAGGCCGCCAAGGTCGAGGCCGCCGTCGCGGCGGACCTGACCGAGCGCACCGGCACCCGCAGCACCTCCGAGGTCGGCGACGCGCTCGCCACCCGAGTAGCCGGCTGACGGGCCGGATCCGAGCGACGGACCCCGGCCTGCGGGCCGGATCCGACCAAGGGTGCGGCCCGGGCGGGCCGCACCGCATAACCGCAGCTTGCAGCTCCCCAAGGAGCTGGCAACTGTTCGGCACGGCCCTCTGGATGCGAGTATCGACAGTGGGTCGTGCCGCTGTGCGTTCGTTCCGGTGTTCGCGTGCCGTGACGCGCAGCCGGCGGTGGCGACCCGGACCTACCCCACGGTGAAGGAAACAGCCATGAGCACGCCCACCCAGGCGCCCATCACGTTCGACCTCAAGCCTTCCGCCCACCCGCTGCCCACCGCGGAGCGCGAGGCCCGGCTGACGAACCCCGGCTTCGGCCGGGTCTTCACCGATCACATGGTCACCATCCGCTGGACCGAGGGCGTGGGCTGGCACGACGCCCAGCTGGCGCCGTACGCGCCGCTGGAGATCGACCCGGCGAACATGACCCTGCACTACGGCCAGGCGATCTTCGAGGGCCTCAAGGCCTACCGCCAGGCCGACGGCTCCATCGCGACCTTCCGCCCGGAGGCGAACGCCGCCCGTTTCCAGGCCTCGGCCCGCCGACTGGCGATGCCGGAGCTGCCGGTGGAGGCCTTCGTCGAGGCCGTCGAGCTGCTGGTCCAGCAGGACCAGGCCTGGGTGCCGAACGAGCCCGAGCAGAGCCTCTACCTGCGTCCGTTCATGTTCGCCACCGAGGTCGGCCTGGGTGTCCGCCCGGCCAACTCCTACCTGTTCATGATCATCGCCTCGCCGGCCGGCGCCTACTTCGCGGGCGGCGTCAAGCCGGTCTCGGTCTGGCTGTCCAAGGAGTACGTCCGGGCCGCGCCCGGCGGCACCGGCGCCGCCAAGTGCGCCGGCAACTACGCGGCCTCGCTGATCGCCCAGGCCGAGGCCGCCGAGAAGGGCTGCGACCAGGTGGTCTGGCTCGACGCCGCCGAGCACCGGTGGGTCGAGGAGATGGGCGGCATGAACCTGTACTTCGTCTTCGGCGAGGGCAAGGACGCGAAGATCGTCACCCCGGAGCTGTCCGGCGCCCTGCTGCCCGGCATCACCCGCGACTCGCTGCTCCGGCTCGCCGCCGACCTCGGCTACGCCGTGGAGGAGCGGAAGATCTCCACCGACGAGTGGCAGCAGGCCAACGCCGACGGCACCCTCACCGAGGTGTTCGCCTGCGGCACCGCCGCCGTCATCACCCCGGTCGGCTCGGTCAAGTCCGCCGCCGCCGACTGGACGGTCGGCACCGGCGAGCCCGGCCCGACCACCATGGAGCTGCGCCGGGCCCTGCTGGCCATCCAGGGCGGCCAGGCCCCCGACACCCACGGCTGGCTGCACAAGATCGTCTGATCCCGCAGCCGTCCCGGCCTGCCCGTTCCGCATCGCGAGACGGGCAGGCCGGATCCCGGAGCCTGTGCCAGACTGCGAGGGTGTCCTCGCTGTCGCTGATGATTAGCAGCAGGCGCGCCGGTCCGCAGTGACCGCTCCCGCAGGACCCGATGCGGAGCGACCACCAGCGTCCAGACCCGCGCGCAGACCTCTCGCACCCGCGAGGGGTCTTTTTGTTTCCTCGGACCGGCCGGAGCCCCCACAAGGGGCCCAGGGACACCGGGGCCGCGCGCGGGATGCTGGACAGTGGAGCCGGGACTCGAAATCCGGCAGAGCAGTACAAGCCTCCCCGAACGGAGAACCAGGGGTCATGACCGAGGTCAGCCGTACCGACGACAGTTTCCACGTGTTCGACACCACCCTGCGCGACGGCGCGCAGCGGGAGGGCATCAACCTGACGGTGGCGGACAAGCTGGCCATCGCCCGGCACCTGGACGAGTTCGGGGTGGGCTTCATCGAGGGCGGTTGGCCGGGGGCGAACCCGCGCGACACCGAGTTCTTCGCCCGGGCCGCCGCCGAACTGGACCTCCGGCACGCCCGGCTGGTCGCCTTCGGCGCCACCCGCCGGGCCGGCGGGAAGGCCGCGGAGGACCCGCAGCTGGCCGCGCTGGTCGCCTCGGGCGCCCCGGTCGTCACCCTCGTCGCCAAGGCGCACGACCGTCACGTCGAGCTGGCGCTGCGCACCACCCTGGACGAGAACCTGGAGATGGTCCGGGACAGCGTCGAGTTCCTGCGCGCGCAGGGGCGGCGGGTGTTCATCGACTGCGAGCACTTCTTCGACGGCTACCGGGCGAACCGGGAGTACGCACTGGCCGTGGTCCGCACCGCGCACCAGGCCGGGGCCGACGTGGTGGTGCTCTGCGACACCAACGGCGGAATGCTGCCGGCCGGCGTCCGCGAGATCGTCGCCGACGTGCTCGCCCACTGCGAGAGCTACCAGCCCGGTGCCCGGCTGGGCATCCACGCGCAGGACGACACCGGCTGCGCGGTGGCCAACACGCTGGCCGCGGTGGACGCCGGCGTCACCCACGTCCAGTGCACCGCCAACGGCTACGGCGAGCGGGTCGGCAACGCCAACCTGTTCCCGGTGGTCGGCGCGCTGGAGATCAAGTACGACCGGCGGGTGCTCCCCGAGGGCCGGCTCGCCGAGATGACCCGGATCTCGCACGCGATCGCCGAGATCGTCAACCTGGCCCCCTCCACCCACCAGCCGTACGTCGGCTACTCGGCCTTCGCGCACAAGGCGGGCCTGCACGCCTCCGCGATCAAGGTCGACCCGGACCTGTACCAGCACATCGACCCGGAGCGGGTCGGCAACACCATGCGGATGCTGGTCTCCGACATGGCCGGCCGCGCCTCGATCGAGCTCAAGGGCAAGGAACTCGGCTACGACCTGTCCACCGACCGGGACCTGGCCGGCCGGGTGGTGGCCAAGGTGAAGGAGCAGGAGAACCTCGGCTACACCTACGAGTCCGCCGACGCCTCCTTCGAGCTGCTGCTGCGCGACGAGGTGAGCGGCAGCCGGGACCGCTTCTACACCCTGGAGTCCTGGCGGACCATCAGCGAGCAGGGTCCGAACAGCTTCACCGGCAACGAGGCGACGGTGAAGCTCTGGGCGAAGGGGGAGCGCCGGATCGCCACCGGCGAGGGCAACGGCCCGGTGAACGCGCTGGACCAGGCGCTGCGCATCGCGCTGGAGGGGATCTACCCGCCGCTGGCCCGGTTCGAGCTGGTGGACTACAAGGTCCGCATCCTGGAGGGCCAGCACGGCACCGGCTCCAAGACCCGGGTGCTGATCGAGTCCACCGACGGCACGTCCACCTGGTCCACCGTCGGGGTGGCCGACAACGTGGTGGCCGCCTCCTGGCTGGCGCTGGAGGACGCCTACACCTACGGGCTGATCCGGGCCGGGCTGGAGCCCACCGCGTAGCGGGCGCCCGGTACGGCCGCGGCCCACGGACCTCCGCGCGAAGGTCCGTGGGCCACGGCCGTGTCCGTCATCGCAGTCGGGCGAGGAGGGCGTGTTCGACGAGGGTGATGAGGGCGCTCTTGGCGCTGTCGCGGCGGCGGGCGTCGAGGGTGATGACGGGGG
>NZ_JARXYZ010000003.1 GCF_029894125.1 Kitasatospora sp. MAA19 | reverse complement strand
TCGGCGGGCAGGGCCTCGCCGGTGACCATCAGCCAGCGCAGGTCCGGCAGTTGGGGCGCGTCGCCCTCGGTGTCCCAGGCGTCCAGCGCGGCGCGTAGCAGCGAGGGGACGACCTCCAGGACGGCGATCCGCTCGTCCCGGGCCATGCCGAACAGCGCGTCGGGGTCGGCGGCCATGTCGGTGCCGGAGACCCGCACGGTGCCGCCGACGATGAGCGGGGCGAGCATCTGCCACACCGACACGTCGAAGGTGAGCGGGGCGTTCTGGACGACGCCCTCCCCGGCGGCCAGGTCCAGGTCGCCGACCTTGGCCCAGAGGTGGTTCATCATGCCGGAGCGCTGCACCATGGCGCCCTTGGGCTTGCCGGTGGAGCCGGAGGTGAACATCACGTACGCGAGGTCCAACCCGCCACCGACGGACGGCAGTTCGCCTTCGTGCGCGGCGTCCGCCGGGTCGGCCAGCGGCAGGACGGCGGTCGCCTCGGTGGCGACGTCGGCGGCCTGTGCCTCGTACCCGGCGCCGACCAGCAGGTGGCAGGCGCCGCTGTCGTTCAGCAGGCCGGTGTTGCGGGCGGCCGGGGCGGTCGGGTCCAGCGGCAGATAGGCGCCGCCGGCGGCCTGGACGGCCAGCACGCCGGTGACGAAGGGGACGCCGGGCTCGGCGAACATCGCGACCACCGAGCCGGTGGTGACCCCGGCCCCGGTCAGCCGGGCGGCCAGGCCGGCCGCGCGGGCGACCAGTTCGCGGTAGTCGATCCGCTCGGTGCCGTCGGCCGCGGCGATCGCGTCGGGCGTGCCGGCCGCGATGGCACGGACCCGCTCGACCAGGCCCTGGTCGGCGGCGGTGGCCGGGTCCCAGGCGCCGAGCAGCCCGAGCGGCTCGTCGGTCGCGCCCAGGCCCACCTGGCCGAGCGGCCGGTCCGCGGGCATGGTGGCGAGGGTGCCGAGGAAGGTCTCGAACCGGGCGAGGTGGGTGGCGAGTTCGGCGGCGGTGTACAGCTCGGGGTTGCCGTCGAGGTGGATCTCGACGGTGCCGTCGTCCGCGTTGAGGACCGTCATGATGAGGTCCTTGACGATGCCGGTGGACAGGTTGACCACGACACCGCGGCAGCCGTCCCCGAAGGCCAGCTCCGGGTCCTGGTTGAGCACGTTGATGAACGGGCCGAAGGCGCGCTGGTCGTCGATCCGCAGACCGATGTCGCGGCGGACCTTGTCGCCGCGGTAGCGCTGGTGCTTCAGGGTGCCGGCGACCTCGATCCAGGCCGCGCGCAGCAGCTCGGTGCGGGTCATCTCCGGGCGGACCCGGACGGCCAGCGGCAGGTAGTTGGCGAGCATGCCGGGGATCTCGCGGCTGACCGCGCCGACCCGGCCGGTGACCGGCAGGGTCAGCAGCGGAGCCGGGATCCCGGTGACGCGCTGGGTGTAGGCGGCCATCGCGGCGACCATCAGGACCGGCATGGTGACCTTGCCGTCCTGGGCGAGGGCGTGCAGCGCGGTGGTGGTCCCGGGGGAGAGCCGGGCCGTCTCGCGCAGCGCGACCCGGCCGGGGGCCGGCTCCTGCTCGGAGAGCGAGACCAGCTCGGGCACCGCACCGTGCCGGGCGGAGGTGAGGCGGTCCGTCCAGTAGGCGCGGTCCTTCTCGACCATCGACGAGTCGAGGTACTTGCGCTCGGCGTCCAGCAGCCGGTGGAAGGCCGGCATGCTGTCGGCGTCCAGCTCGGCCGGCCCCTCGCCGGCGGCCAGCCGGGTGTAGACGCCGGACAGCTTCGGGTAGAGCAGCGAGCGGCTGAACCCGTCCGCGAGGATGTGGTGCATGCACAGGTAGAGCAGGTGGTGCTCGCGGTCCAGCCGGATCAGCGCGCCGCGGAACAGCGGGAAGTCGGTGACCTTCATCGGGTCGGCGTGGTCGGCCCGCATCCACCGCTCGGCGGCCGCCAGCGGCTCCGCCTCGCCGCTGAAGTCCAGCGTCTTGAGGGGGATCCGGGCGAGCGGGCGGATGATCTGGCCGGGGACGCCGTCCTCCTCGACGAACTGCACGCGCAGCCCCTCGGCCTCGTGGCCGAGGCGCTGCAGCGCCCGTCCGAGCAGCTCGGCGTCGAGCGGCCCGCGCAGATCGATGTAGTCCGCCATGTTGTAGGCCAGCGGCCCGGCGGCGAACTGCTCGTCGAACCAGATCTCGGCCTGCGCCGCGGTGAGCGGCAGGACAGCGTTCCGGTTTGTCGTCACTGCTTTGCTCTCCGTCATCCTCAGCCTCAGCCCCGCCTCGAAACTCTCGACCTCTGACACCGCCGACCCCGCCCCGTACGTCCGCTCAGCCGGACACGGTCTGGAGCCCGGCGGCGACGCCCGTCCCCAGCCCCCGGTGCTCGACCCCGGGCAGCAGGCCCTCCGGGCCGACCGAGCCGCGGACCCACTCGTCGTGGTAGACGGTGTCCATGTAGCGCTCGCCCAGGTCCGGCGAGATGGTCACGGCGGTCACCCGCTCGCGCACGCCGCCCGCGCCGTCGCCGTAGTGTTCGTTCAGCCAGCGCAGCGCCCCGCTGACCGCCGTCCCGGTGGAACCGCCGAACAGGAAGCCGCTGCGCATCAGCTCGCGGCAGGTGCGGACGGTGTCGGTCTCCTCGACGTGGATCGCGCTCTCCACCAGCGACTCGTCGAGCAGCGCCGGGCGCACGCTGGTGCCCAGGCCCGGGATGTGCCGGGTGGCCGGCGGGGCGCCGAAGGTGACCGAGCCGACGCTGTCGACCGGGATCACCCGCACCGAGGGGCGGCGCTCGCGGAAGTACCGGGCGCAGCCCATCAGCGTTCCGGTCGTGCCCGCGCCGATGAACAGCACGTTCAGGTCCGGGAACTGGCGGGCGATGGCCGGCGCGGTGGTCCGGTAGTGCGACATCCAGTTGCCCGGGCTCAGGTACTGGTTGAGCCAGACCCGCTTCGCGTCGGCGGCGAGCAGCGCCTTGACGTGGCGGATCCGCGCACCGAGGAAGCCCTCGGTCTCGTGCGGCTCGGTGATCAGGTGCACCTCGGCGCCGTACGACTCCATGGTGCGGCGGGTGACCTCGTTGCAGCGAGAGTCGGTGACACAGATGAACTTGTAGCCGCGGCTGGCGGCGAGCACGCTCAGGGCGACGCCCATGTTTCCGGACGAGGATTCGACCAGGGTCGAGCCGGGGCCGAGCACGCCCGCCGCCTCGGCCTGCGCGACCATTTCCCGGGCCGCTTTCAGCTTGATGGACCCGGCGAAGTTGAACCCTTCGACTTTCAGAAAGAGACGGTGCCCGAAGAACGGCTGCAGATTCACGAAGAGGTCGCTGACCTCGAATTCGTGCGACGCGGAAATGACCGGCACTGGAGACTCCTGGCCTTCGGTAACGAATTAGCCTCGGCGGCAAGCCTCTCGCCGGGCGCTGACGAGGGGCTGACGGATTGCTGACGGGGGCCGCCACCAGGGTTTCGGGCCGGTTCGACGGTGCGCGTCAGCGGTTCGTCAGCTGCCGGTCAGTTGCCCGTCAGCGCCATCGGAAAGCGTTTCTTATTCCGCACCTGCAGGCCTTCCCGAGGAGCCCGGTTTGAATCGGCCGTCCGCCATCAGTGAAGTCCTTCCGCTCTCGCCGCTGCAACAGGGACTGCTCTTTCTCTCGGAGTACGACCGTGAGGGGACGGACGTCTACACCATTCAGCTGGTCCTCGACCTGGACGGGCTGACCGACGCCGACGCCGCCGCGCTGCGCACCGCGGCGGGTCTGCTCCTGGAGCGGCACCCCAACCTGAAGGCCTGCTTCCGGCACCGCAAGAACGGCGAGGCGATCCAGGTCGTCCCGACGTCGGTCGAACTGCCGTGGCGGGAGGTCGCGGTCGCGGCCGGTGCGGCCGGGCCGGAGGCCGAGTTCGACCGGCTCGCCGAGGAGGACCGGCTGCGCCGCTTCGACCTCGCCCGCCCGCCGCTGCAGCGGCTCACCCTGGCCCGCGCCGAGGGCGGGCGCAGCCGGCTGGTCTGGACCGTCCACCACATCCTGGTGGACGGCTGGTCGATGGTCTCGCTGATCGGCGAACTCGCCGCGCTCGCCGAGGAGCTGAAGGCCGGCGGCACGCCGGCGAACCGACCGGAGGCCGGCTCGGCCCGCTACCAGGCGCACCTGGCCTGGCTCGGCGCGCAGGACAAGGAGGCCGCCCGGCAGGCCTGGACCACCGCCCTGGCCGGGGTCACCGACCCGACCCGGCTGGTGCCGGCGGGCCGGGCCCGGGCCGAGGGGGCGGGGGCGCTGCCGCAGGCCGTCCCGCTGGAGCTGACCCCCGAGGTCTCCGCGGCGCTGACCGGCTTCGCCCGCTCGCGCGGCCTGACCGTCAACGCCGTGGTGCAGGGCTGCTGGGCGCTGCTGCTGTCCCGGCTGACCGGCCAGGACACCGTGCTGTTCGGCGCGGTCACCTCCGGCCGGCCGGCCCAGATCCCCGACGTCGAGCGGATGGTGGGCCTGTTCGCCAACACGCTCCCGGTCCGGGTGGACGTCGACCCGGCCCGCACCCCGGCCGAGCTGTTCGCCGACGTGCAGCGCTCGCAGACCGACCTGCTGGCGCACGAGCACCTGACCCTGGCGGAGGTCCAGCAGCTCACCGCCGTGCGCGGCGAACTCTTCGACACCGCCCTGATGTTCCAGAACTACCCGATGGGCGGCCTGCCGCTGGCCACCGGCACCGGCCCCCGGGTGGTCGGCGCCGACGTCCGCTCCGCCACCCACTTCCCGGTCACCCTGACGGTCTTCCCGGGCACGCCGTTCGGCCTCGCGGTCAACCACGTGCCCGCGC
Organism: Kitasatospora sp. MAA19; assembly: GCF_029894125.1. Taxonomy (GTDB): domain Bacteria; phylum Actinomycetota; class Actinomycetes; order Streptomycetales; family Streptomycetaceae; genus Kitasatospora. Next base: position 530,647 of record NZ_JARXYZ010000003.1, on the reverse strand, counting down.
TGGTCACCCGGGCCGAGGCCGAGCTGGTCGGGCGGCGCTTCGCCCGGCTGCTGGCCGCCGCCGTCGACCGGCCCGACGAGCCGTGCGGCCGACTGGACGTCCTGGACGAGGCCGAGCGGGCCGCGGTCACCGACGGCCGCAACGCCACCGGGACGCCGCTGTCCGGCCACTGGCTGGCCCCGCTGCTGGACGCGCAGGCCGCCCGCACCCCGGACGCGCCCGCCGTGCGCTGCGGCGGGGAGCGCCTGACCTTCCGTGAACTGCACGACCGCGCGGACGCGCTGGCGCACGCCCTGCGGGCCGCCGGGGCCGGCCCGGAGCGGGTGGTGGCGATCGCGCTGGACCGCTCCTGCGACCTGGTGGTGGCCGCCCTGGCCGTCCTCAAGTCCGGCGCGGCCTACCTGCCGCTGGACCCGGACTACCCGGCCGACCGGCTGCGCTACATGCTGGCGGACGCCGCCCCGGTGGTCACCCTCACCCACCGCCGGGTGCGTGAACTCCTCGCCGACGAGGGCGGGATGAGCACCGGCGAGCTGTGGGTGCTGGACGGGCCGGACGCCGTGCCCGGTGCGCCCGGGCAGCGCGCACCGCTGGCGCCGCTGGCCGACCACCCCGCCTACGTGATCTACACCTCCGGCTCCACCGGCCGCCCCAAGGGCGTCGTGGTGCCGCACCGGGCGCTGGTCAACCTGGTCGAGGACATGGTCGCCCGCTTCGCCGTGACCACCGGGGACCGCTTCCTCGCCGTCACCACCTTCGGCTTCGACATCGCCAACCTGGAGCTGTTCGTCCCGCTCGCCGCCGGCGCCGAACTGCTGGTCGCCGACCGCGAGACGGTCCGCGACCCGGCCGCCCTGGCGGACGCCGTCACCGGCCTGGACGCCACCCTCCTGCAGGCCACCCCCAGCCTCTGGCAGTCGCTCGCCGCCGACCACGCCCCCCGGCTGGCCGGCCTGCGCGCCCTGGTCGGCGGCGAGGCGCTGCCCGAGCCGCTGGCCCGCACCCTCACCGCGCACTGCGCGTCCGTGACCAACGTGTACGGCCCGACCGAGACCACCATCTGGTCCACCGCCGCGCCGCTGACCGCCGCCGTGGCCGGCCCGCCGCCGATCGGCGGCCCGATCGCCAATACCCGGGTGTACGTCCTGGACGGCGCGCTGCGCCCCGTCCCCGACGGCACTTTCGGCGACCTCTACCTCGCCGGCACCGGCCTGGCCCGCGGCTACCTGGGCCGCCCCGGCCTGACCGCCGAGCGCTTCGTCGCCGACCCGTACGGCCCGGGCGGCGCGCGGATGTACCGCACCGGCGACATCGTCCGCTGGGACGGGGCCGGCGCCGCCCTGGAGTACGCGGGGCGCAGTGACCACCAGGTCAAGATCCGTGGCTACCGCATCGAACTCGGCGAGATCGAGTCCGTGCTCGCGGCGCAGCCCGGAGTCCGGCGGGCCGTCGTCACGGCCCGCACCGACCGGGCGGGGGACGCCCGCCTGGTCGCCTATGTCGTACCGGCAGGGGTCGACCGCGACCGCTTGCGGGAGCGGGCGTCATCGGTGCTGCCCACGCACATGATCCCTGCCGTGTACGTTCCCTTGGACGATCTGCCGCTGACCCCCAACGGCAAGATCGACCGCAAGGCCCTGCCCGCCCCGCCGGACGAGCGGGCGGGCACCGGACGCGAGCCCGCGGGGGAGCGCGAGGAACTGCTCTGCGCGGTCTTCGCGGAGGCCCTCGGGCTCGACCGGGTCGGCGCCGACGACGACTTCTTCGAACTCGGCGGCCACTCGCTGTCCGCGACCAGGGTCGCCAACCGGCTGCGCGCCGCGCTCGGCGTGGACGTACCGGTGCGGGCGCTGTTCGACGCCCGGACGGCCGAGGCGCTGGCCCGCGCCCTCGACCCCGGGGCGGCCCGGGGCGCCGACGCGGCGCAGCCGGTCCCCGGCCGCCCCGCACTGCGCGCCGTGCCGCGGCGGCCGTCCTCGGTGCCGCTCTCCTTCGCCCAGGAGCGGCTCTGGTTCCTGGACAAGATGGACGGCCCCACCGGCAGCTACAACATCCCGCTGGCGGTCCGCCTCACCGGCCCGCTGGACGCCGCCGCGCTGGCCGCCGCCGTCGGGGACGTGGTGGCCCGGCACGAGAGCCTGCGCACCGTCTTCGCCGAGGCCGACGGGCTGCCCTCGCAGCTGGTGCTCTCCGCCGAGGAGGCCGACCAGGCCGGCGCCCGGCTGGTCGTGGCGGACCTCTCCCAGGAGCCGCCGGGCGCGCTGGCGGCGGCGCTGGCCGCCGAGGCCGCCCACCCGTTCGAGCTGTCCGCCCGGGTGCCGCTGCGGGCCCGGCTGTTCGTCCTCGGCCCGGACCGCCACGCGCTGGCCCTGACGGTGCACCACATCGCCGCCGACGGCTGGTCGCTCGGCCCGCTCGCCCGCGACCTCTCCGACGCCTACCGGGCCCGGCTGGCCGGCGCCGCCCCGCGCTGGGAGCCGCTGCCGGTGCAGTACGCCGACCACGCGCTCTGGCAGCGCGAACTGCTCGGCTCCAAGGACGACCCGGACAGCCTGGCCAGTGCCGAACTCGCGCACTGGCGCGAGGCGCTGGCGGGCATCCCGGAGGAACTGGACCTGCCCACCGACTTCCCCCGCCCGGCCCGGGCCGGGCACCACGGCGCCGAGGTCGAGTGCACGGTGCCCGCCGAGACCCACGCCCGGCTCGCCGAACTGGCCCGGCGCGGCGGCGCCAGCCTGTTCATGGCCGTCCAGGCCGGTCTCGCGGCGCTGCTCACCCGGCTGGGCGCGGGCACCGACATCCCGCTGGGCAGCCCGGTGGCCGGGCGCACCGACGACGCGGTCCGCGACCTGGTCGGCTTCTTCGTCAACACCCTGGTGCTGCGCACCGACACCTCGGGCGACCCGGCGTTCACCGACCTGCTCGGGCGGGTCCGGGAGACCGACCTGACCGCCTACGGGCACGCCGAACTGCCCTTCGAGCACCTCGTGGAGGAGCTCAACCCGGTCCGCTCGATGGGCCGCCAGCCGCTCTTCCAGGTGATCCTGGCCTTCGAGAACAGTGCCGACCCGCTGCCCGCGATGCCCGGCCTCACCGCCGAGGTGCTGCCGGTCGACAGCACCACGGCCAAGTTCGACCTGTCCTTCCAGGTGCAGGAGCGGACCGGCCCGGACGGTGCCCCGGCCGGGCTGGACATCCGGCTGGAGTACCGCGAGGACCTGTTCACCGGGGCGACGGCGGCCCGCCTCGCCCGGGCCCTGGCCACCCTGCTCGACTCCGCCGCCCGCACCCCCGAGGCCCCGCTCAGCGCCCTCGACCTGCTCACCGCCGAGGAGCGCCGGGTCCTGCTGGAGGAGTGGTCCGGCCCGACCGCCCCGCTGGCCCCGGTCACCCTGCCCGCCCTGTTCGAGGGCCTGGCGGCCGCGGACCCGGACCATCCGGCGGTGGTCGCCCCCGACGGGGTGCCGGCCGGCGAGGAGACGCCGCGGCTGTCCTACGCGGCGCTCAACGAGCGCGCCAACCGGCTCGCCCACCTGCTGCTGGAGCGCGGGGTCGGCCCGGGCGACGTGGTGGCGCTGGCGCTGCCGCGCTCCCCGCAGCTGGTGGTCGCGCTGCTGGCGGTGCTCAAGACCGGCGCCGCCTACCTGCCGGTGGACCCGCAGTACCCGGCCGAGCGGATCGCCTACATGCTCGGCGACGCGGCGCCCGCCCAGGTGCTGACCGCCGAGGCGGTCGCCGACCGGCTCCCCGGGCTGCCCGACGGCGTCGTCCCGCTGGTCCTGGACTCCCTCGGCACCCGGTCCGACCTGACCGGCCGGCCCGACCGCAACCCCGTCGACGCCGACCGCACCCGGCCGCTCAGCCCGCGGGACGTCGCCTACGTGATCTACACCTCGGGCTCCACCGGCCGCCCCAAGGGCGTCGCGGTGCCGCACCTGGGGGCGGCCAACCTGGTCGCCAACCACCGGGCGCGGATGGGCGCCGGGCCGGACACCCGGGTGCTGCAGTTCGCCTCGTTCAGCTTCGACGCCACCGTCTGGGAGCTGTGCGCCTCGCTGTACTCGGGCGGCACCCTGGTGGTCGCCACCGACGAGAGCCGGATCTCCGGCGAGGTGCTGGGCGCGCTGCTCGCCGAGCACCGGATCAACCACGTGGTGCTGCCGCCCACCGTGGTGGCCGGCCTGCCCGAGGACGTGGCGCTGCCCGCCGACCTGCACCTGCTGGTCGGCGGCGAGGCCTGCCCGCCCGCGCTGGTCGACCGCTTCGCCCCGCTGGTCGAGTTCCGCAACGCCTACGGCCCGACCGAGACCTCGGTCTGCGCCACCTGGAGCGACCCGCTGCGCCCGGGCGGCGGCCGCCCGCCGATCGGCCGCCCGCTGGACAACCACCGGGTGTACGTCCTGGACGCGGCCCTCGCCCCGGCCCCGGTCGGCGTCACCGGCGAGCTGTACGTCGCCGGCGCCGGCCTGGCCCACGGGTACCTGGGCCGCCCGGTCACCACCGCCGAGCGCTTCGTCGCCGACCCGTACGGGCCGGCCGGCACCCGGATGTACCGCACCGGCGACCTGGTCCGCTGGCGGGCCGACGGCACGCTCGACTACGTCGGCCGGGTCGACCACCAGGTCAAGCTGCGCGGCTTCCGGATCGAGCTCGGGGAGATCGAGGCCGCCCTGGTCCGCCACCCGGTGGTCACCCAGGCCGCGGTGCTGGTCGCCCCCTCGCCCACCGGCGTGCCCCAGCTGACCGGGTACGTGGTGCCGCTGCCCGGCGTCGCCGCCGTCGACGTGCCGGTGCTGCGCGCGTTCGTCGCCGAGTCGCTGCCCGCGCACATGGTGCCCGCGACCCTGGTGACGCTGCCCGCGCTGCCGCTGACCGCGAACGGCAAGCTCGACACCCGCGCCCTCCCGGCGCCCGGTGCCGCGTCCGCCGCCGCCGTAGGGGCCCCGGAGCAGCCGCCGAGCACGCCGGCCGAGGAGATCATCGCCGGGGTCTTCGGGGAGATCCTCGGCCTCGACCGCGTCGGCGCCGACGGGGACTTCTTCGCCCTCGGCGGCGACAGCCTGCGCTCGGTGCAGATCGTCAGCCGGGCCGCGAAGGCCGGGCTCACCCTCTCGCTGGCCGACGTCTTCACCCACAAGACGGTGGCCGCCCTCGCCGCGGCCGCCCGGCCGGCCGCCTCGCACCGGCTCCCCACCGCGGTGCTGGAACCGGTCCTGCCGATCCGGCCGACCGGCACCGCCGAGCCGCTGTTCTGCGTGCACGGCGGCGTCGGCTTCGGCCTGCCGTACGCGGAGCTGGCCCCGCACCTCGACCCGGACCGGCCGGTGTACGCGCTGCAGTCCGACGGTGTCGCCGCGCCCGAGGGGGAGTGGGAGCGGCCGCAGGGCGTACGGGAGTTGGCGGCCACGTACCTGGCGAGGATCCGGCGGGTGCAGCCGCACGGCCCGTACCACCTGCTGGGCTGGTCCTTCGGCGGACTGGTCGCGCACGAGATGGCGGTGCAGCTCCAGGCGGCGGGCGAGCGGGTGGCCTTCCTGGCGGCGCTGGACGTCTTCCCGGTGCGGCCGGGGGACCACAACCCCACCGACGAGGAGATCCGCGAGGCCTTCCTCGCCCACCACGCCACCGGGACCGGGATCGACGACGGGGAGCTCCGCCGGCTGATGGCGGTGATGCGCCACCACACCGACATCGCCCGGGAGTTCACCCCGGGCCGGTTCGACGGCTCGCTGCTGCTGTTCACCGCCGCCGACGAGGTGCAGGGCGCCCCGGCCGCCGAGCTCGCCGACCGCTGGCGCGCGCACCTGACCGGCCCGCTCACGGTGCGCGACGTCGCCTGCGGCCACGAGGAGATGCTCGGCCGGGCGGCGGCCCGCCGGATCGGGGAGGTGGCCGACGCCGCGCTGCGCCGGTCCTGAACGGCCGGACGGCCGGGCCCGGACTCCGGGCCCGGCCGCTGCGGGGCCGAGGCGCATGCACCGGTGTCGGGGCGCCCACGCCAAAGCGCCGACGGCCCCCGAGGGGAGCCGTCGGCGCGACGGGGCGTGCTGCCCGCGCCCCGGCGGACTACAGCGACGGATCCTGCATCAGGATCGCCTGGTAGAGGTGGTGGAGACGACGACTCGGCTTGAGCCCCAACTCGTCGTCGAGCCACTTCCGGGTGCGGTGGAAGATGTCGACGGCCTCCGACTGCCGGCCGCACCGGTACAGGGCGATCATCAACTGCTCGCTGAACCGCTCGCGTTCCGGGTACTGGGCGAGCAGCTGCTTCAGCTCGGCGACCACCGCCCCCGCCTCACCGGCCTGCAACTGCGCCGAGATCAGGTCCTCCCGGGCGGTCTTGCGCTGCTCGTCCAGACGCAGCGCGACAGCCCGGCACCAAGGCCCGTCGCTCGTGTCGAGCAGAGCCGGTCCGCGCCACATCGCGAGCGCCTCGCGGAGCGTGTCCATCGCTTCGAACGGCCGGTCACTGACCAGCCCCGCGCCCTTCTCCGCCGTCCGCAGGAACCGGTACGCGTCGACCGAGCCCTCCGAGACGTTCAGCATGTATCCGTTGTCGACCGTGCGGATGAGCTCCTGGTCCGGCCCCTCCAGACCAAGCTCCGCCAAGGATTTGCGCATGCGTTTGACATTGGCCTGCAAAGCATTGCGCGCGTTCTTGAGCGGCGCCTCCCCCCACAGTTCGTCGATCAGCTCGTCGAAGGCGACCACCTGACCGGCGTTGAGCGCCAGCATGGTGAGCATCACGCGGTTCTTCTTCGCCCGTAGACCTACGGTGCGCTGACCGTCGCCGATCAATAGTGGGCCTAATATGGAGATGTACACCAAATTCCCCGTCCCTAGCGATGAACTCCAGCCACAAGCTTTTCTCTTGCGACCTCAGGCCTGCCACCGCAAACAGTGGTCGACTTGTTTAGGGTGGCCTGACAAAGGGGAAAAGCCTGGGTATCATTCGCGCTGGTCAAGTATCGGACACGCAAGGCTCGTCCGGCCATGTACCTTCGTACATGAGTTGATGAACCTGTGCGACCAGCCCCACCTGAAGTCGGGACTCCACCCCCAGTTTCGCCAGGATGTTGGCGACGTGCGCCTTCACCGTGCGCTCCGTGACGTGCAGTCGGTCGGCGACGCCGCGGTTGGAGTGTCCGGCCCCGATCAGGTAGAAGACCTGTCGTTCCCGTCCGGACAGTGTCCCGACCCGGGTGAGTTCATTGCGCCAGCGCGCTGAGGCGAGGCTGCCGTCACTGTGCATGGCCACCCCCCTGACCGCCCTGCTTCCCCGTGGTGCGTCCACCGGCAGGTGCGCCCCCCGGCGCCGGGAAGGCTCTCACGTGACGACGAACGCGCATGCGATTCTACAACTCCCGTAACAAACCACCATGGGACAGTCGGCGTCAAACCCCTTGTTACGACTGGTTGCGTCCGGGTGTACGCACGAAAACGGCCGGGGAGGGGCTAAGCCCGTCCCCGGCCGTCGAGTTGGCCGTGCCCCGTGTTACGGGAGGGTCGTGCGCGCGGCGGAGGCCGCCGCCGCGGCCACCACGATGGCCGGCAGCCGCGGGGTCCGGGTCGTGGTCTGGCGCGCGAGCCGCGAGGGCCAGAAGGTCTTCCAGCCGAGCAGGGTGACCACGGCCGGCAGGACGACGATCCGGATCACCGTCGCGTCGAGCAGCACCGCGCAGGCCATGCCGACCCCCATCTGCTTCATCTCGATGAAGTTCAGCGAGGCGAGCAGGGCGAACACGCAGACCATCACCACCGCGGCGCTGGTCACCACGCCGGCGGTGCGGGTGATGCCCTGTTCGACCGCCTCCCTGACGGAGAGTCCGCCGCGCGCCGCCTCCCTGATCCGGCTGACCACGAAGACGTGGTAGTCCATCGACAGGCCGAGCAGGATCACGAAGAGCATCAGCGGCAGCCAGGCGACCACCCGGCCGGTGGACTCGAAGTGCAGCAGGTCCTCCGCCCAGGTGTGCTGGAAGATCAGCGCGAGCAGGCCGAAGGAGGCCGCCGCGGACAGCACGTTGAGCACCACGGTGATCAGCGCGAGCATCACCGAGCGGAACGCGGCGGTCATCACCAGGAAGGTCAGCACCAGGGCCACGCCGAGCACCCAGGGCATCTTGTGCATGACGTTCGCCCGGTAGTCGACGTCGAACGCGACGTCGCTGCCGCCCACCGCGAACTCGGCGCCCGCAACCGCGCCGAGGGTCTGCGGGGCGAGGTCCTGGCGCAGCCGGGCCAGCGAGGCGCGGGCCTGCGCGGAGCCGCTGTCGAACCGGGTGCCGATCGCGACGGTGGCGACCGTGCCGTCCGGGGAGGTGTGCACCACCGGCGCCGGGTCATGGACGAAGAGCTCGTCCTGGTCGGCGCGTTCGACCAGCGCGGCCACCGCCGTGCCCAGTTCCGCGGTCCGGTCGGCCGGGACCTTCACCGCGACGGTGTGGGTGTCCGCCTGGCTCGGGAAGGAGTTGGTCAACCGCTCGTTGGCCTGCATGGCCGGGATCGACCGGGGCAGGTCGTCGATCCCGGTGGCCTTGAGCTTCAGGCCGAGGGCGGGCACCGCGAGGAGGAGCAGCGCACCGACCGAGAGCACCAGCGCGATGACCGGGTGGCGCAGCGAGGGCTTGAGCATGGTCGACCACAGCCGCGGCTTGACCCCGCCCTTCTGGGTGAGCCGCCACACCAGGGGGATCCGCGGGGAGTCCAGGTAGCGGCCGAACCGGGACAGCATGGCCGGCAGGACGGTCAGCGAGGAGGTGATCGCGATGGCGACCACCAGCACCGCGCCGGTGGCCATCGACTCGAAGGCGAGGTGCCCGGCGAGGTAGAGCGCCCCCATCGAGATCATGACGACCACTCCGGACACCAGCACCGAGTGCCCGGAGGTGGCGGCCGCGATCTCGATGGCGTCGATGTTGTTCGCGCCCAACGCCCGCTCCTCGCGCTGGCGCTTGAGGTAGAACAGCGAGTAGTCGACCCCGATGGCCATGCCCATCAGCACGATGACGTGGGTCACCGGCCCCGGGTCGGGCACCAGTTGGGAGGCCACCCCCCACAGGCCGAGCCCGGCGAGCACCGAGGACAGGCCGAGCACGACCGGGACGCTCGCGGCGACGATGGCGCCGAAGACGAAGACCATGACGAGCAGCGTCACCGGCAGGCTCAGCACGGTCGCCTTGCCGAGGTCCTTGCTCAGCATCTCGTTGAGCCCGGCCTTGATCGAGCCGGCGCCGACCAGTTCCATCCGCAGCTCGGTGTGCGACCCGTGGGTCCTCGCCACGCTGTCGATGAGCGGCTGCACCCGGTCGGCGGCGGTCTCCGGATCCCCGTCGAGGGTCACCGGGACCAGCAGGGCCGAGCCGTTCGGGGCGGGCACCGGGGCGTCGATCGCCCGGATGCCGGGGAGCGCCTTCAGGTCGCGGGTGGCGTCCGAGGCCGCGGACTGCGCCTGGACGGAGTCGAGCCGGCCGCCGCCCCACGGGGTGATGAGGACGTTCTCCACCGCGCGCTCCTGGAGGCCGCCGCTGCGTGCGATCGCGGCGGCCCGGCCGGACTGGCCGATGGAGAGGTCGGAGGTGGTGGCCTGCCGGGTGCCCGTGACGCCGCCGACCACGAGGGCCCCCACGACGAACGCCACCCAGAGCGCTATCGCCCACCAGGGGTGGACGGCGCTCCACCGAGCGGCCCTGGTGATCACGTTCCTGCCTTCCACGATCACGTTCCCCTCCTCAAAAGAAATGCCCGGATCGGACACGGGCCTGACCAATGAGTCCGGCCGGTGCGGTGCGGCGTGCGCCTGCGTCTCTGAATCTAGTGACGCTTCGTCGCATGATCACGGGTACAACTTCGACGATTGGAGGGGGAGTTTCTTCTACTTGACAGCCGACGTACGAGGGTTTCCGTCGGATTCCCCAGGCGGCATTTGATACCACATCCGCCGGGACACGTTAAAGGGCCCGTCGCCGATCAGGGCGACGGACCCCGCGTATTGCTCGGGAAGCGGCAGGTCGGCGACTCTCCATGGCCCGGGCAGTGGCCCGGAGCGTGCGTATACGGTCGCCTCCCGCCCGGTGTGCGCGACCGGGATCCCCATGCCCTGGGTGAGTCTGCCGCCCGAGGCCTTCACGCACGCCTCCTTCCTGGTCCACAGCCGGGTGAAGGCGTCGTGCCCGTCCCGGGCCACCAACCGCCGTTCCTCCGGTGGGAAGAAGCGACCGGCCAGCCGGTCGATGTCCAGGTCGGCGCGGGCCAGCTCGACATCCACTCCGACCGGCCGCGATGCCAGGGCGAGCAGGGCGATCTCGCCCGAGTGCGACAGGCTGAAGTACAGGCCGGCCGCACCCTCGACCTCCGGCTTCCCCCACGGGCCGCGGGTGAAGCTCAGCGCGGCCGGGGGGCGGCCGAGCCGCTCGCCGAGGACGATCCGGGTGGCGGCGTGCGCGAGCACGAAACGGCGCCGCAGCCCGGGCAGTCGTCCGCTCCGGGCTCGCGCCTTCTCCTGCTCGTCGAGCAGTTCCTCCAGGTGCCGGGGGTACCCGTCCGGGTCGTCCCCGGGGGCTTCGCCGCCCGGTTGATCCGGGTGGTCCCCGCCGTTCAGCGGAATCTGCCAGACCTCGACCGAATCTCGACCGGCCGGTTGTTCTGTCCCGTTCAGGGCCGGCCCACCTTTCCGGTGTGCAGCCCCTGGAACAGATTCAGCTTCTGGATGTTCCGTGTCCCCTCCATGAACTCGGTGCCCCGGGCGTCCCGGGCGAGTTTGTCGAGGAGCGGGTGATCCAGCCGGGCGCCCGGTCCGAAGAAACCGAGCGCGTGCATCGTCACGTCCTCGGCGAGTTCGCAGGCGCGCGCCTTCGCGGCCGAGGAGAGGTGCCCGGCGGCCGGCCGGCGGTCCACCGCGAGGGCCGCCCGGTAGGTCAACTGCCGGGCCGCGTCGATCCGCTGGCCGAGCGACTCGAACAGCTCGCGCTCCGCGCCGCGCAGCACCTCGCGGTTCTCGGCGACGTAGTCGTGGGCGGCGCGGGCGATGCCGAGGGCGATCGCGGCCACGCTCGGGCGGAGCTGGTTGAAGACCGAGACGATGCTCCACATCCCGCGCCGGGTCGGCGGCAGGTGGGCGCCGAGCACCCGTTCGGCCGGCACGTGCACCCGGTCGAGGGTGATCCGGGTCAGCTGGACGCCGCGCAGGCCGAGGGTGGGCAGCGGCTCCGCCCGGAAACCGGGGTCGGCGGTGTCCACCAGGACGGCCAGCACGCCGAGCCGCTCGGTGCCCGCGACCCGGGCGAACACGGCGCCCAGGTCGGCCCGCGCGGCGTTGCCGACGTAGCGCTTCTCGCCGTCCAGGAGGTACGAGCCGTCGCCCACCGGGGTCAGCGTGGTGGTCATCTCGCCGATGGCGGAGCCGCGGTCGGGCTCGGTGAGGGCGAAGCAGGTCCAGCGGGGGCGTTCGGCGAGCCGGCCGTACACCCAGTCCTTCTGCGCCTGGCTGCCGAGCACGCTCAGCAGCACCCCGCACATCGAGGCGCCGGGCGCGCCCAGCATCATCCCGGCGTCGCCGCGCGCCAGTTCCTCGCTCACCAGGACCCGCTCCAGGGTGGCCAGGCCGTGCGCGGGGCCCGCGCCGGCCGCGGCGGACGCGCGGTCCCATTCCGGCGGCACCTGGTGGCCGGCCAGGAACCGGACGGCGGGCAGGTCCAGGTAGCGGTGGACGGCTTCCGGGTCCCGGTCGATCTCGAGCGCGCCCGCCCGCAGGTCGTCGGCCCACCGCCGCACGTACCGGTGCGTGGTTTCCAGCGAGCCGGGCAGGCTGATCACACGTTCCCCTTCCGGGAGTCGACGTTCGGTGCGGAGTCCCCGGCCGGCCGCGGCCAGCCGCAGTACACGTCGGCGAGGAGCTCGGAGGCGTACGCCGCCCGGCCCGGTCCCTCCGCGGTGAAACCGTACGCGCCGAGCAGCCGCAGCAGCGCCCGGTCGGCCTGGGTGATCTGCGCCTGGAGCCGGGCGAGGGCCGGCCCGTCCAGGGGCAGGCCGGGGGCGAGCGGGGAGTCGTCCGGTCCGGGGCCCTCGGCGAGGTCGTCGAGGACGCCCTCGATCTCCAGGTGGTCGATCAGCACGTCGGCGAGCGCGCCCTTGACCAGCTGCTGCAGCAGCAGTGAGCTGCCCTCGACCTGCCGGGCCGCCAGGTAGGCGAGGCAGGCCTCCCGCAGCCGCTCGGACGCGCCGAGCCGCAGCCAGGCGAGCCCGGTGCCCCAGTTCCGGGCGTCGGGGGCGGACGGGTCCGGGGGCGGGCCGGCGGGGCCCAGGACGGCGAGGCCGGGCACCGGGTCCCGGTCCCCGTCCGCGTCGTCGTCACCCGACTCGGCGAGTTCGCCCAGGAGTTCGCGCGGGACCACGGCGTGCCCGCGCGGGCCGCGCGGCGCCACCCCGGGGGACAGCGCGCGGGAGAGCAGGGTCAGTGCGGGGACGAGGCCGTCATTGCGCGCGCTCGTCCGTGCCTCCCGCCAGTGCTCGCGCACCTCGGCCGGAACCGTCATCGGACCCCCAACTCCCCCGTGTCGAGTGTGCAGTAGGCCAGGAAGTCGCGTTCCCGGTCGTAGTCGGCCACCACCACCGGGCGGTCCCGGTCGGCGGCGGCGAGCAGGGCGGCCCAGCCGCCGGTGGCGGGCTGTCCGGCCGCCACCCTGATCAACGGTCCGTCGTGGGCCGGAAGTTCAGCGCCGCCCTCGGACAGCCCGGAACCGGCGACCAGTGCGGCCGAACCGTCCCAGTCGGCGAACAGCGCCGGCTCCGGGCGGCCCTGCGCCATCCCGGCCGGGGCCGCGTCGCCGCCGTCCCAGTGGATCAGCAGCGCGACCGCCGCGTCCCCGTGGACGGCGGCCGGTCCGGTCGCGGGCAGCGGGAACGGCTGGGTGCCCTGGTCCACGACCAGCAGCAGCAGCCGCGACCAGCCGCACCGCCGGGCGTACTCCACGGCGACCCGCAGCGCGCTGAACGGCGCCAGCACGCCCTGGTCGGACAGGGCGAAGGAGAGCGGCTCGCCCGGCAGCCGCCGCTTCACGCAGGAGGCGACCAGTTCGGAGTGGTCGAAGTCCGGTGCGGCGTAGGCGACCACCACCACCTCGGGGCACTCCTCGGCGGTCAGCGGCCCCAGCGCGTCGAGCGCGCCGTAGGCCAGCTCCACCGAGGTGCGCCGCCCCGAGTCGGCGAACTGCCCGCGGTCGAAGGCGGCCCCGTAGAGCGCCCCGAGCTCGCGGTAGAAGTCCTCCCGCGCGCCCTCCGGCTCGTACGGCGCACCCGGCCCCGGCGGGGTGTGGACGCCGGCCCGGACCAGCCGCGGCAGGACCGCCGTCGCCGTCGCCGTCGCCGGGCCGGACGGGCCGTCCGCGCCGGCCGGGGCCGGGGGCCGCACGGGCGCAGTCGCGCGGAACATGCTTAGGCGCTCGCTTCCGCGGCGACGAAGCCGGCCAGCGAGCCCACGGTCTCGAAGTGGGTCATGTCCAGCTCGTCGGCGTCGAACTGCACGTCGAGGATCTCCTCGATGGTGATGAGTAGTTCGAGCGCGCTGCTGGAGTCCAGGCCCAGCTCGTCGAAGAGGCGGACGCTCGCGTCGGCGCCGGAGACGTCCTTGTTGAGGACCTCCGACAGGCCCTTGCGGACGGCGTCGACGTACTTCGCGTCGGTGGTGGCGGTGTCGGTCATGCTGTTCTCCTTGGGCTGGTCCCGGCCGTCGGTCGGCCGGTCGGTGGTCAGTTCTGGTCGTCGCCGGCGGCGCGGTAGAGCCGCTGGCGGCCGAGCATCGCCTCGACGTCGTCGCGCTCCCGGATCAGGTGCGGCCGTCCGTCCAGGACGAGCACCTCCGCCGGGTAGCCGTGGCTCAGGAAGTGCACCGGGGAGGCGGTCGGCCCGTACGCGCCGGAGCGCTGCACCCCGATCAGTTCGCCGGCCCGCAGCGCCGGCATCGGGACCTTCTTGCCGATGACGTCGTTCGGCGTGCAGAGCGGGCCGGTGATGTGCCAGGGCTCGGTGGCCGGCTCGTCCAGGCGCTCCAGCGCGGCCATCGGGAAGTTGCGCTTCACGTACGAGCCGATGCCGACGGCCGCCATGTGGTGGTTGGTACCGCCGTCGGTGACCGCGAAGTTCTCGCCCATCGAGGTCTTGGTGTAGCGCACCCGGGTCACGTAGGTGCCGGAGGCGGCGACCAGGAACCGGCCCAGCTCCATGATCATCCGGGTGTCCGGGTGCCGCTCGCGGAAGGCCGCGATCAGCGGGTTGAGCTGGGCGGTCAGCTCGGCGACGTCGAGGTCCTTCTCGTTGTCGAAGTAGGCGATGCCCAGGCCGCCGCCGACGTCGACCGTCTCCAGCGGGAAGCCCAGCTCGGTGGAGAGGCGCTCGGCCAGCTCCAGGATCCGCCGGGTGTTCTCGACGACGGACTCCTCGATCAGGATGCGGGTGCCCAGGTACACCTGGACGCCCATCAGCCGGATGTTGGGGTAGCGGGCGGCGAGGCCCTTGCCCTCGGCGAGCAGCAGCTCCTCGTCGGTGCCGAACTGGCGCGGCTTGCCGCCCATCGTCAGGCCCGAGCCCTTCACCGAGAAGCTCGGGTTGACCCGCAGCGCGACCCGCGCGGTGATCCCGCGCTCGCGGGCCACCTCGTCGATCAGGTCCAGCTCGCCGATCGACTCGCAGACGATCGCGTGGATGTCCTCGTCCAGGCAGGCCGCCACCTCGCCGCGGCTCTTGCCCGGGCCGAGGAAGATGATGTCGTGCGGCTCGACCCCGGCCCGGCGCGCGGTGACCAGCTCGGTCAGCGAGGACACCTCGGCGCGGGAGCCCAGGCTGTGCAGCAGCGCGCAGACGGAGATGTTGGGGTTGGCCTTGAGCGAGTAGAAGACCTCCAGCGCCGGGTGCAGCGCCGCGCGCAGCCCCTGGAAGCGGGTGGTGATCTCCTCACCGTCGTACAGGTAGAGCGGGGTGCCGAACTCCTCGGCGAGCTCGGTGATCCCGAGGCCCTGCACCTCGAATGCGACGCTCACGGTCAGCTCCGTTCCGGGTAGGCCGCGAGGCGGCGGGTGATGTCGGTGTCCAGCGCCTCGATCTCCTCGTCGGAGGCGCCGACGAGCACGCCGTACAGCCGGCCCTCGAAGCCGTCCGCGTCGGTGCCCGCGGCGGCGTTCACCGTGGCGTAGTTGTTCACGAACAGGCCGCGCGGGCGCGCGCCCCGCTCGGTCAGCAGCAGTCCGTCCAGCACCTCGGCCAGCTCGGCGAAGGGCAGCGGGCGGGCCAGGCGCAGCGGGAAGTGCCGGGCGACGGCGACCTCGTCGGCCCCGGCCAGGCCGCCCTCGTGCACCACGTTCTGGTACGTGGACATGTTGTTGCGGGCGTTGATCTCGATGACCGGGTACAGGCCCTCGTCCGGGTCGACCATCGCGTCGACGCCGACCACGCCGTAGTAGCCGTCGGCGGCGAGCCGCTCGCCGAGCCGCAGCGCGGTCGCGGAGATCTCGGCGACCTGCGCCCCGGTCAGCCGGGCCGGGATCCGGTGGCCCTTGTGGACGCCGTTCTCGGTGAGCAGCTCCTTGACGAAGTCGAAGTGCGTGGAGCCGTCCCGACCCACCGTGAACTGGTAGTTGAGGTCGCAGCGCTTGGCGACCCACTCCTCGATCACCAGCGCGGTGCGCGGGGCCCCGCCCGCGGCCTTGGCGGCGCGCTCGGCCTGCTGGACGGCCATCCGGTGCAGCCGGCCCAGCCGGGCCTCGCTGTCCAGCACGACGATGCCCTTGCCGGACACGCCGAACGCGTCCTTCAGCACCACCTTGCGGCCCGACGCCAGGAGTTCGCCGGCCGCGGCCACCGCCTCGGCCAGCTCCTCCAGCGTCTCGCAGGCCCAGCCGCGGGCCTGGCGGATGCCCAGCTCGTCGGAGAGCCGGCGGCTGTACACCTTGCTGTTGACCCGCTTGCAGACGGCGGCGCTCGGGGCGCCCAGCCGCAGCCCGGTGCGCTCGGCCAGCTCCTCCTCGACGGTGGAGATCCCGTGCGCGGTCAGCCGGGCGCCCTCGCCGGCGACGGCGGACAGCGCGCGCAGCAGCTCCGGGTCGGCGAGGGCGTCCTCGCTGACGGTGCGCTGCGGGTCCTGGTCGGCCACCACGTGCACGGTGGGCAGCTCCAGGCCGAGGCCCTCCAGGTAGCCGCGGTAGCCCTCGTCCAGGGCGGTCTTCAGCACGACGTGGTCGTTCTTGCCGCCGAGCAGCAGCGCGAACTCGTCCATCCGGTTCACCACCGCGCTGCCCGCGTGCGAGGCGACCCGGGGCAGCGCGGGCTCGCCGAGCGCCCAGTGGTTCTCCACCTCGAAGTTGCCCAGGAACACCAGCGGGGTGTCCGCGGACCCGGTCACGGCGCGCTTGAGGCGCGCGCTGAAGCCGGAGGACGGTAGATGCATGTCGACCTCGTCATTTCTCGTGTGCGCTCGGGCGCGGTGCGCGGGGTGCGCGGCGGGCTCAGGGCCTGGCGGCCCTCAGTGCTCGAAGACCATGGCGGCGAAGGTCGCCCCGAGCCCCACGCTGGTCATCAGGTAGCGGTCGCCGGGGCGCAGCCGCCCCAGCTCGGTGGCCTTCTGCAGGTTGATGAAGGGGTCGGCGCAGAAGCAGTGCCCGGTCTCGCCGATCAGGTCCAGGAAGACCTTGTCGAGCGGCAGTCCGAGCGTCTTGCACACGCCGATCCACGACAGCCGGTTGACGTTGTGCGGCAGCACCAGCGCCAGCTCGTCGAGGCCGCAGCGGGCCTCTTCCAGGGCGGCGCCGATCACTTCGCAGAGGCCGGGGCCGTACAGGTCCTGGAACTCCTTGGCGGCGGCGTCGCCCATGATGAACTCGTCGCCGAACTGGGTGTGGGTGCGCGTCGCGTAGCCGAGCATCCGGTCGGAGCCGGTGCGGTCCGCGCTCACCAGGAAGGCCACCGTGCCCTCGCCCATGACGGTGACGTCCGGGATGGACTGCGTCTGGGCGGTGGCCGCCTTCTCCCCGGCCAGGACCAGGGCGAGCGCGTCCGGGTCCGGGTCGGCGGCCAGCAGGGTGCCCGCCAGGTCCAGCGCGAGCAGCCCGGAGGCGCAGGCGTGGTGCGAGACGACGAACCCGGCGGCGTGCTCCAGGCCGAGCTCGACCTGGAGCGGCCGCAGTGAGGTCATCGGGTACGGCAGCGGCGCCGGCATGGTGCGGGCCTGCAGGACGTACTTGACGCGCTGTTCCTGTCCGCGCAGCTCCACCAGCTTGGTGGCGGCGCGCAGCAGCAGCTCCGTCTCGGTGGCCGCGGGGTCGCGGCACACCTCGGCGAGCCCGTAGAAGCGCTGGTAGCGCCGGAGCTGCACATCCGTCAGCTGGAGTTCCTTTTGGAAGCGCGCAATCGGGATGGTGTCGGGAAGACAGCTGGAGACTGCCGTGATCGACGTCATGCCAACTACAGTCGCCTGGAGCGCTGACGCTTAGCTGACGCTGCGCTGACCACCCCTCTCCCGGCAGGTCGGCCCGGATCCCCGGGACGGTGTGGCGCTCATCGCGCGGCGTGCCGGGCCGCGTCCAGGGCGAGCGCGCCGAGCGCCAGGGCGGCGGCGACGGCGGCGACCGCCGCCGGGGCCGGGGCGCGCTCCCCGGAGACGCCGAGGAAGTCCAGCCCGCCGACGTGGTTGATCATCCCGTACCAGAGCATCGGGTAGAGCGACTGGAACAGCCGCGGGCCCCGGGTGACGGCCCCGCAGAGCAGCGCCAGGGCGGGCACCAGCAGCGCGCCCGCCAGCGCGCCCGCGGCGGCCCGGGCCTGCCCGGCGGTGAGCAGCAGGACGGCGGGCACCGCCACCACGGCCAGGGCCGGGACGACCCCGGCGAGCAGCACGGCCAGCCCCCGGCGCACCGGCGCGGGACAGGCCCCGAGCAGCTCGGCGGTGCTGCCGCCGCCGGCCCGGTGGCCCAGCCGGGACCACACCAGCACCGGCCAGAGCATCGCGAACGGCAGCACCGGGTGGCTCGGGCCGTCCGGCGCGACCCCCGCCGCCAGTACGGCGAGGGCGGCCGCCCCGGCCCACCACAGCCGCCGGCCCGGCACCAGGATCCGCAGCTCGCCCAGCAGGGCGGCCGCCACCGTGCCGCCGTGGCGGGCCGGGGCCGGTCGGCCCGGGGCCAGCCGTCCGGGGGCGAGCGCGAAGGCGGCCGGCCCGGCCTCGGGTGCCGGGCCCCCGGACCGGACGGCTTCGGACGCCCCTGCGGCCGGGCGCGGCCCGGCCCCGTCGAAGCGCCGGAACCAGAGCGCCCCGAGCAGCGCCAGCCCGACCGCGACGGCGGTCAGCAGCACCGCCCCGAGGACCTGTGCGCCGGCCTCGCCGGGCCCGAGGCCGGGCCAGTCGAAGGTGCCCAGCACCCGGTTGTCCGCGGTGAGCCCGACCCCGAACTCCACGCCGTCGGCCGGCCGCCCGCCGGCCGCGATCGACTCCCGGATCGACGCGGTGATCCGGCGCATGCCCAGCAGGTCCGGCCCGCCGCCCGCCTGCGCGCCGAGCACGGCGACCAGCCAGACCGCGAACCACACCGCCGCCCCGAGCCCGCCGCGCAGCCCGGGCAGGGTGTCGAAGAGCACCGCGCACCCGGCCACCGCGGCCAGCAGCGGCAGCGTGATCAGCACGTACGGCAGCAGCAGCCGCAGCACGTCCACGTGCCCCGAGTCGCCCTTGACCAGCTGCACGGCGAGCGCCGTCCCGGCCAGGGCCAGCAGCATCGAGCCGAACAGCAGCAGGTTGCTGCCGAACTTGCCCGCCAGGTAGGCGACCCGGGTCAGCGGGGTGGCGGCGAGCAGCCGGCCGACACCGCTCTGCTCGTCCCGCCCGATCGCCCCCCGGGCGATGCCGAAGCCCGCCAGTGAGAGCCAGACCGCGCCGCCGAGCGCCGTCACCGTCCCCACGTAGCCGCTGGTGTAGCGGCCGTGCAGGTCGGTGACCTGGAACACCTCCCAGCGGGAGTCGCCGACCGGCGCGGCCAGCAGTCCGAGCGCGAGCGTGCCGAGCAGCACGACCAGGTACCCGGGCCGACGGCGGCGCTCCCGGAAGTCGGCGAGCGCGAGCGCCCAGAGGCCGGTCGTCATGCCGCCACCCGCTCGGACCCGGCCGGGGCGGCGGCGAGCAGCAGGTACGCGTCGTCCAGCCGGGGCGGGACGGGCTCGGCCCCCGGCGCCGGCGGGTGCCCGGACAGCACCCGCACCCGGACGCCCTGCGGGGTGCGGGTGGTGCCACCGAGCAGGAACCGCGAGCGCAGCGACGGGAGTTCGTCGGCGGCCACGGTCAGCTCCCAGACCGATCCCCGGGCGCCCAGCAGCAGCTCCTCCGGGGTGCCGTGGTGCAGCAGCCGGCCGTGCCCCATCACGGCGATCCGGTCGGCGGTGGCGGCCACGTCGGAGACGATGTGCGTGGACAGCACGACGATCCGGTCGGCGCCGAGCCCGGTCAGCAGGCCGCCGAAGCGCAGCCGCTCCTCCGGGTCCAGCCCGACCGTCGGCTCGTCGACGATCAGCAGCGCCGGGTCGTTCAGCAGCGCCTGCGCGATGCCGACCCGCTGGCGCATCCCGCCGGACATCGTCCCCAGCCGCTGCCCGGCCGCGCCCGACAGGTTGACCAGGTCGAGCAGTTCGTCGATCCGGGCCTTCGCGACGCGGTGCCGCAGGCCCTTGGCGGCGGCCAGGTAGGCGAGGAACTCGCGGGCGGTGAGCTGCGGGTAGACGCCGAAGTCCTGCGGCAGGTAGCCGACCGTACGGCGCAGCGGGCCGGGCCGCCGGGCGATGTCCGCCCCCTCCCAGAGCACCCGCCCCGAGGTGGGCCGGGTGACCGTGGCCAGGATGCGCATCAGGCTGGACTTCCCGGCGCCGTTGGCGCCGAGCAGGCCGAGCACGCCGGGCCGCAGCGTCAGCGAGAACGAGTCCACCGCGCGCTTGCCGCGGCGGTACTCCTTGGTCAGGTCGAGGATCTGGAGTTCCGTCACGCCCGCCATGCTTCCGGCGCGGGCGGCCACGCACATCTGCCGTTCGGCAGAGACGCCGGGCGGAAACGACCGGAGGGGTGGGCCTTTCGGCACACCCCTCCGTCGGTCCGGTCAGGTCCTGCTCGTCCCGGTCAGGTCCTGCTCGCCTCGGTCAGGTCCTACTCGTCGTCGGCCCCGCCGAGGTCGGCCTCACCGAGGTCGAAGCCGTCCGGGGCGCCGCTGATCGCGTAGCCCTGGCGGCGCGCCTCGTAGCAGGCCACCGTCGCGGCCGCCGACACGTTCAGCGAGCCGACCCGGCCCAGCTGCGGCACGAACACCACCTGGTCGCAGAGCGCCAGCGCCTCGGGCGTGATCCCGCGGTCCTCGTGGCCCAGCACGAAGGCCACCGCCGGGGTCAGCTCGGCGGCGAACATCGGCACCGCCTCGTCCGCCAGCTCCAGGCCGACCACCTTGAAGCCGTCCGCCTTCGCCGCCGCGACCGCCTCGGCCACCGTCGGGAAGTGCTCCACCTTCAGGTACTTGTCGGTGCCCATCGCGGCCTTCTGCGCGCCCGAGGAGCGCACCGACGGGGTGTCCCCGGTCAGGTACAGCTTCTCGGCGCCCATCGCCGCTCCGGTCCGCACCACCGAGCCGACGTTGAACGGCGACTGCAGGTTCTCCAGGATCATCGCGAGCCGGAACTCGTTGCTGCGCCGCCAGGAGCGGTGCAGTCGCTTGAGTTCGGTCCCGCGCAGCTGCTTCACGTCGACGTACCCCGTCCACTCTCCGTGCCCTCGCCCGAATCAGGGCGGGGCCGTGCTTCCAGAATCCGGAACCCGTTGACCGACGCGACCCGGCTGGTCGGGTAGCCCTGGTCGGTCAGCCACTTCTGCAGCGAGTCCGAGCCCAGGTGCTTCTGCACCACCAGGAACGCCGAGCCGTCCGGGGTGAGCCGGCCGAGCCAGTGCACGAGCAGCCGGCGCAGCGCGGCCTTGCCGATCCGGATCGGCGGGTTGGAGTAGATCGTGGCGAACCGCACGTCCTGCGGGACGTCCTCGGGCAGCGCGGCCTGGACGTTGCCCAGCCGCAGTGCCTCGGCGTTCAGCCGTACCAGCTCCAGCGCGCGCTCGTTCACGTCCACCGCCCAGACCGGGAGGCGCTTGCGCCGACTCGCCCAGGTCAGCGCGATCGGACCGTATCCGCAGCCGACGTCCAGGATCGGGCCGCGCACCCGTGGGGGCGGCGCGTGCTCCAGCAGGATCCGGGTGCCCGGGTCGAGCCGGCTGCGGGAGAACACCCCGGCGTCGGTGGTCAGTTCGAGGGTGAGGTCCGGCAGGGAGACCGTGATCGGCCGGCGCTCGCTGGCGACCTCGGGTGCACCGGTGAAGTAGTGCGAGCCGGACATGATTTCCCCGTCGTTCGTAAGGGCCTCGGGGCCACCGGGTGGGTGTGGGTAAGCCCTTGGTACGGCACCGATCGTACCCCCGGTGGCCTGCGGCGCGTTCCGTGCGGGCCGCCGGCCCCGGTGCCGCGGGGGGTCGCCGGGCGCCGCCCGGTGCCGCCGCGGCGCCGGGCGCTACCGGGTGCCCGGGGTCTTGCGGGTGGCCACGTTGATCCGGTTCCAGGCGTTGATGGTGAAGCACACCGAGATCAGCTGGGCCAGCTCCGCCTCCCCGAAGTGCGCGGCGGCCCGCGCGTACACCGCGTCCGAGACCCCGCCGCCGATCCGGGCGACCTCCTCGGCCAGCGCCAGGGCCGCCCGCTCGCGCTCCGAGTACACCCCGGCCGGGGCCTCCGGCCACACCGGCAGCAGGTAGATCCGCTCGTCGTTCTCGCCGGCCTTGCGGGCGTCCTTGACGTGCATGTCCAGGCAGTACGCACAGCCGTTCAGCTGCGAGGTGCGCATCTGCACCAGCTCCACCAGCGCCGGGTCCAGGCCGTCGCGGGCGGCGGCGTCCAGGGCGATCATCGCGCGGAAGACCTTGGGGGCGGTCCGGGCGAAGTCGATGCGGGCCGGGGAGGCGGTGGTCTCGTTCGTCTCGTTCGTCTCGTTCGTCGTCATGACGACGAGCCTAGGCACGGAATGCACCCGTGCCATGGGTCATTCGAGCACCGGTTTCACGGGTCAATCGTCCTCGTCGCGACGGGTCCGGCCACCCACCCGGGCGGCTGCGGCACATCGCGCCCGGCCGTCCGGCGGCGGATACTGCCAGTACCGCCACCCGGGCCCGTGGGAGCCTCCGAACAGCGAGGACGGACGCCATGCCGCAGAATCACGAGGACTACCTGATCGACGAGGCCGTCGAGACCGTCGAACCCGACGACGCGGCGCCCGACGGCGACGAGTACGACGAGGTGGCCGAACGCCGGGCCCTCGGCGCCGACCCGGCCACCGACGTCGCCGACGCGGCCGAGCAGAGCCGCGTCGTCGAACTCGACGAGGACGAGTATCGCGAGTAGCCGCCGGACAGGCCCTAGAGCGCCCGGCGGCGCTGCAGCCAGGTCATCGCCGCCCAGCCCGGCAGCACCGGCAGGATCAGCGTCAGCAGGCGGTACATCGCCACCGCCGCCAGCGCGCCGCCCTTCTCCATCGACGCGGTCTGCTGGAGCAGCGTGATCAGCGCCCCGTCCACCGCGCCGGCCCCGCCCGGGGTCGGCGCCACGTTGCCCGCCGCGTTGCCGACCAGGAACACCACCGCCACCGAGGCGAAGGACGGCTCCCGGCCGATCGCCCGGGTGCAGCAGTACAGGCAGCCGATCAGGCAGATCGACACCATCAGCTGACCGGTCAGCCCCACCGCCAGCCGGGCCGGGCTGCGCAGCAGGTCCAGCAGCCGCGGCAGCACCTCGGCGGTCAGCGGCCGCAGCCGCGCCGCCAGCCAGCGCCGGGCGGGCGGCACCGCCGACACCACCGCCAGCAGCGCCGCCGCCCCCGCCAGCCCGCCCACCACGGCGGGCAGCGCGTCCAGCTCCGAGCCGCCCGGCTGCAGATCCAGCAGGTAGACGAAGGCGCCCAGCTGGAGCAGGTGCAGCACCAGGCCGATCAACTGCCCCACCCCGACGCTGGACAGCGCCTGCGCCGTCGGGATCCCGGCCTGCTGCAGCAGCCGGGTGTTCAACGCGACCCCGCCGACACCCCCGGGCGACACCAGCTTCGCGAACGCCCCGGCCAGCTGCGCCAGCACCGCGTTGCGGAAGTCCAGCCGCTCCGGCACGAACCCGACGAACCCCATCGCCGCCGTCACGTGGCTCAGCGCCGCCGCCACCAGCGCCAGCGCCAGCCACGCCGGGTCGGCGTCGGCCACCGCCGCGATCGGGTTGTCCTCGGCGGCGAACAGCTGCGGGATCAGCAGCCACCCGGCGACCACCCCGCCCACCACGGCCAGCAGCGTCCGCGGCTTCAGCCGCTCCAACCGCACCGGCCGCACCACCGCCTGCGGCCGGGTTCGCAGCACCTCGGCCCGGATCTCCTCCAGCAGCCCGCCCGCCGCACCGTCGGCGGCGGCGGTGTCCGGGGCGGTCCGGGGGGCGGGCAGGACTTTGGCGGTGCCGCCCGCCCGTGCCGTGGTGCCGCCCGTCCGGGCCGCGGTCGCGGTCGCCCGGTCGGCGCGTTTGAGCGCGTGGCGGGTGCTGCGGGCGAGGGCGATGGGCTGCAGGAGGGGGAGCGCGGCGCCGACCGTGTCGGGACCGAGGACGGCGACGGCGGTGCGGACCGAGCGGGCCGCACCGGCGCGCAGGGCGAGGGTGGTGAGGAGCTGGGCGAGGTCACAGCGCAGGACGAGTTCGCTGGCCGCGATGTCGCCGTCCGCGAAGTCGACCAGGTGCACCGCGCCCGTCCCGTCCACCAGCAGGGAGGACGGGACGAGCGCCCGGTGGGCGAC
Source organism: Kitasatospora sp. MAA19 (assembly GCF_029894125.1). Taxonomy (GTDB): domain Bacteria; phylum Actinomycetota; class Actinomycetes; order Streptomycetales; family Streptomycetaceae; genus Kitasatospora. The sequence continues at coordinate 506,778 of NZ_JARXYZ010000003.1, read as the reverse complement.
CTCCCGGCGTTGGAGCCGGGCGAGTTGCCGCCAGGCGTCGGCGAGCAGCTCGTCGGTGATCTCCTGGTCGGCGAGCAGGTCGAGGGTGCGTCCGGGGAGGCGTTCGTACGCGATGAGGGCGGTGTCCTGGCCGAGGCCGGCGGTGGCGGCGATGCGGCGGGTGCGGACGCCGGCGGCGAGGGCCGCGTAGGTGACCAGCGCCTCGTGTTCGAGGCCGGCGCGCGGGGAGCGCAGGGCACGTGGGTGGGGGGCGGTGCGCAGCCGGAGCCGGCGCCAGGCGCGCTGGACGGCGGCGGCGGTGACGGCCTGGCGGTCGAGGAGCTGGACGTCCAGGCCGGGCCGGTCGTCGCCCTGGTGGACCAGGTACCGGTCGGGCCCGGCCGGGTGGGCCTCGACCGGGCGCAGGCCGCTCTCGTGCAGCGCGCGCAGGATGTCGCCGGGCCTGGGCAGGGGGTCCGGGGTGCCGACGGCGTAGAGGGTGCCGTGGGCGCCGGTCCAGCCGATGAGCAGGCCGAGCAGGAGGGCGGTGGGGGTGGCGTAGCCGCCGGCGAGTCCGGCCAGGCCGGAGAGGGTGAGGACGGCCCAGGGGACGCGGCGTTCGCGGGTGCCGGAGGCGGTCATGAAGGCCAGGACGGGGGCGAGGTAGCCGTAGACGGGCTCGGTGTGGCCGAGGACGCCGTCGGGCCGGCCCTGGGTGAGTGCGGCGAGCAGGGAGACCGGGGCGAAGCGGTCGGCCCACAGGTCGAGGGCGAGGGTGGCGCCGTAGGCGAGGACGGCGGCGAGCAGACCGTCGGAGACCTGTTGGAGGGCGCGGCGCCGGTCGGGGCCGAGCAGCCGGCGGGCGGCGAGGACGACGGGCAGGAGCAGGACGGCGGCGGTGGTGAGGCCGCCGGCGAGTCCGGCGAGCGGCCGGGGCACCAACTCGGCGGCTCCGGCGACGTCGGCGGCGATGCCGCCGGTGGTGGCCTGGGCGTAGTCGGCGAGCAGCAGGGTGAGAGCGACGGCGACGAGCCCGGCGAGCAGCCGGATGAGGGCGACGGGCTGCCGGATCCGGCCGGTTTCCGGCACCGCCCGGGGCGAGGGCCGGTCGGTGCCGGTGCGCGCCGGTATGCCGGTGTCCGCCGGTACGGGCGTCCCGGTGGCTTCGCTACCGCCGGTGTCGCCGTTCGTTCTCCCCGTCACGATAGCCACGGGTGGCATGCTCCCATGCCTCCCGTGGCGGCGGAGCCGGAGTCCACAAGCCCGCCCGCCGCCCGTGCCGGGCAGCCGGCCGGCCCCGGGGGAGGGTGCCGGGAAGGCCGACCGGGCGCGCGGCGTGTCCTGAGACCGGGCCCGGCCCGGCCGTCACTACCCTGCGTGCATGAGTGCCTGCGAAGACCTCGCCGCGGCCCCCCGGGACATCGACCCCCTCCCGCCGGCCGACGGCTGCGCCGACTGCCTGGCCCAGGGGCGCCGGGACTGGGTGCACCTGCGGATCTGCCTGGACTGCGGCCACATCGGCTGCTGCGACTTCTCGCCGCAGCGGCACGCCACCGCGCACTTCCACAACACCTCGCATCCGGTGATCCGCTCGTACGAGCAGGGCGAGGACTGGCGCTGGTGCTTCGTCCACGAGGTCATGGGCTGAGGTCAGGGGCCGGGGGCCCGGCCTGCGGGCCTGGGCCGGCTGTCCCGGTGGCAGCGGCGGGCAAGCCCGATAAAATCCGGACATAAAGCCCATGTGGCCCCTCCGGTCGACAACCGTCCGGCCGGTGGCCGCCGAAGGGAGGCCGACGATGACCAAGCGAACACCGGGCAGTACCGCCAAGCTCCGCCAGGGCACCCAGGAGCTGCTGGAGCGCCGCGGCATGGCGACCGCGCCCACCCGGCTGGTGCCGGGACTGCGTGCCGACGCCATGTCCACCGCCGGCGCCGGGTACGCCGCGCCCGACGCCTTCCGGCACGGCGGGCGCGACCGGGCGTCCTCGGCGGCGCACGCCACCCCGGCGATGCACGCCGAGCTCAAGGGTCACCGGCACCGCGGCGCGGAGAAGCACTCCGCCCACTGATCGGTTCCGAGTCCGGGGGCGGGCGCCGAGTTCCGGCGCCCGCCCCTGACGCATGCTCAGGGGTGTTCTCCGGGACGGTTCCGGGGCGGCTCGGGGTCGCCCCGGATGGTCCGGACGGCGGCTCTGCCGAAGACTCGTCCCGTCCGAGCCACCGCCCGACGGGCGAGCCGCAGTTGGAGAGCCTTCAGATGAACACCCTTGTGCACAACCGCCGTTGGACCACCCTCGCGGCGGCCGGCGCGCTGCTCGCCGCCGTCACGGCCGGCGCCGCGACGCCCGCCCTGGCCGCGGACGCCCCGTCGACCGCCACCGCCACCGCCGCCGGCGCCCGGCCGGGCCCGCTGGACCGGGACGCGCTCGCGCGGACCCTCGACACCCTGCCCGCCGACATCACCGGCGGGCTGGTCCGGGTCGGCGGCCCGGACGCGCGGTGGCGCGGCACCTCGGGGGCGGATGTCCCGGCGGACGCCCGGTTCCGGATCGGCAGCATCTCCAAGGTGTTCACCGCGACCGTGATGCTCCAGCTCGTCGCCGAGGGCCGGGTCGACCTGAACGGCACCGTGCAGCAGTACCTGCCCGGGCTGCTGCCGGCCGGCTACCCGGCGGTCACCGTCGGCCAGCTGCTCGACCACACCAGCGGCCTGCCCGGCGGTGGCGGCATGACCTCGGGGGACGGCAGCACGGCGTGGTTCGCCGCGCACAAGGCGGACTCCTTCACGCCCGAGCAGGTGGTGGCGGACATGCTCACCCAGCCGATGGGCTTCGCGCCGGGCACCGCGCAGCAGTACAACGGCAACAACACCTTCGTCGCCGGGATGGTGATCGAGAAGATCACCGGCGACACCTTCGCCGACCAGGTGCGGCAGCGGATCACGCGTCCGCTGGGCCTGCACGCCACCTACGTCCCGGCCGCCGACGACCTGTCCATCCGGGGCCCGCACGCCTCCGGCTACGTGGACGTCCGCGCCGCCGACGGCACGACGACCCGGGTGGACGTGACCGAGCAGAGCCCGTACCCGTGGGCCGAGGGCGGCATGATCTCCTCCGCCGCCGACCTGGAGCGCTTCTTCACCGCGCTGTTCCGCGGCCGGCTGCTGCCGCCCGCCCAGCAGGCCGAGCTGTTCGCGGTGCCGGACGTGCCGAACAACCACAACAAGTCCTGCGACCTCGGCCCGACCGCCGGGCACGCCTGCTTCAGCAAGGGCCTGATGCGCGCCGTCCTGCCGAACGGCACGGAGATCTGGGGCAAGACCGGCGCCCGGCCCGGCTACAGCAGCGCCGTGTTCGCCACCCGGGACCTCTCCCGCACCGTCGTCGTCGGCCTCGACCCGACCGGGATCAGCGGCGAGGAGTTCCCCACCCTGTGGAAGCTGGTGACCACCGGGTTCGGCTCCGGCCAGGTGTACGGGAAGCGGTGAGCCGACTGTCAGTGCCCTGCGCTACGTTCGTCCCGTTCGGCAGGGCACGGCAGGACGACGGGGGCGCACCATGACCGACCTGATCACGGAGGAGCCGGTCGAGCTCCAGCTGGAGCGGTACCGGACGGAGCTGACGGGCTACTGCTACCGGATGCTCGGTTCGGTCTTCGAGGCCGAGGACGCGGTGCAGGAGACGATGGTCCGCGCCTGGCGCGGCCACCGGGGCTTCGAGGGCCGGGCCGCGCTGCGCTCCTGGCTGTACCGGATCGCCACCAACGTCTGCCTGGACGCGCTGAACGGCCGCAACGGCCGGGCCCGCCCGATGGACCTGGCCGGCCCGGTGACGGTGGCCACCGCGAACGGCACCCAGCTGCCCGAGGTGACCTGGATCGGCCCCGCGCCGGACGGCCGGGTGCTGCCCGAGACGGGCGATCCGGCCGAGGTGGCCGCCCAGCGCGAGTCGGTGAAGCTGGCCTTCGTCGCCGTGCTGCAGCGCCTCGCGCCCCGGCAGCGGGCGGTGCTGATCCTGCGTGAGGTGCTCGGCTGGAGGGCCGCCGAGGTGGCCGAACTGCTCGGCGTCACGGTGGCCTCGGTGAACAGCGCGCTGCAGCGTGCCCGCGCGGTGCTCGCCGCGGACGGCGAGGCCGCCCGCCCGGCCCCCGCCCTGGACGACGACCACCGCGCCCTGCTGGACCGCTACGTCCGCGCCTTCGAGGCGTACGACATGGACGGGCTCGCCGCGCTGCTGCACGAGGACGTCACGCTCAACATGCCGCCGTTCGCGATGTGGCTGCGGGGTCGGGACGAGATCCGGGACTGGATGCTCGGCCCCGGCCACGGCTGCCGCGGCTCCCGGCTGCTCCCGGTGACGGCCAACGGGGGCCCGGCCTTCGCCCAGTACCGGCCGAGCCCGGCGGGCGGGCACGAGCCGTGGGCGCTGATCGTGCCGGAGGTGTCAGCGGGCCGGATCACCGGGTTCACCAGCTTCCTGGACACCGACGTGCTCTTCCCGCTGTTCGGCCTCCCGCCCCGGTTGGACGCCGAGTAGCCACTCGACGCCGAGGGGGTCCACGGCCCCCGGCAGCAGGGCGGCGAGCCCGCTGAACGCGAGCAGTTCCCGTAGCGGGCCGCTCGCGTTCAGCAGTACCACGCCCACCCCGTACCGCGCGGCGGCGAGCCGCAGCCGGGCGAGGGCGTCGACGACGGCCAGGTCGGGCGCGGCCAGCGCGCCCAGGTCACAGGTCAGGACGGGGGCGGTCGGGGTCTTCCGGGCGGTCTCCATACTGCTTGGACCGGCCTGGCGGCCCGGGCTCATCGGCCCCGGCGGAACTTTCCCCGGCACTCCGCAACCCGGCACTCCCCAGAACCCGGAACTCCGCAGAACTGCTCAGCACTTCTCAGAACTTCTCGAAAACATCTCCGCGGGGAGCGATGAGTTTCGGATGCGGCCCCGGTCTACCCCTGTGCAAGCGCACCACGGACACTCACGAACACGAAGGACCATGCCATGACCGAGAACCTGGGCGAGCTGACCATCACCCGCGAGCTGCCGGCCACCCCGGACGCGGCCTTCCGCGCCTACGTCGAGCCCGAGCAGTTCATCCGCTTCTGGGGCCCGGTCGGCACCCACGTCGAGCTGGACACCGTGACCATCGAGCCCACGGTGGGCGGGCGCTACGACAGCACCATGACCATCGACGAGACCGGTGAGAAGTACCCGATGCGCGCCACGATCACCGAGATCCGCCCGGGCGAGCTGATCGCCCTGGCCGAGGAGGGCGTGGGCATGCGCTCCACGCTGACCTTCAAGGACCTCGGCGACGGCCGCGCCGAGGTGGTCCTGCGTCAGACCGAGGTGCCGGCGATGTACTGCGGTCCGGAGGCCGAGGCGGGCCTCAACTCCAGCTTCGACCGCCTGGTCGAGCACCTCGCCGCCCGGCACTGAGCCCGCCCTGCCACCGGCGGGCCCGGTGGCCCGGTGGCAGAGTAGGCGGTCCAGGACCACCGTGCCCCAGGAGGATCGCAGTGACGGCTGAGCCCTTGAAGTCCCGCGAGGAGTGGTTGGCGTCCTTGCCCAGGATCTACGCGGCGGCCGGCTGCCTGCTGCGGGACGAGTCCGGCCGGGTCCTGATCGTGAAGGCCGGGTACCGCGAGCACTGGCAGTTCCCGGGCGGCACGATCGACCTCGGCGAGGGCCCGGTCGAGTGCGCCGCCCGGGAGTTGTGGGAGGAGACCGGCATCGTCAAGGCGGCCGGGGAGCTGCTGGCCATCTCCTGGACCCACCCCTCGGCCGAACTCGACCACCCCGCCGAGCACTTGATGTTCGACTTCGGCACCGTCCCGGACGGCACCCCCGTGACCGTCCCGGCCGGCGAACTGGACACGCACCGCTGGGCCACCGTCGAGGAGGCGCTGGAGCTCCTCGGCCCGGCCCGCTCGGCCCGGTTGCGGGCGGCGCTGGAGGCGGCCGTCGACGGCCGGGTGCGGATCGTCACCACACGCGTCTCCGGCTTCTGAGCGGTCCAGCCGAAGTGCCGTGCCCCGGGTGGGAGTTCCATCCGGGGCACGGCTGGGGCGCAGTGCCTCACTGCTGCTGCTCGGGCTCCGCGTTCCGGGCGGCGATGATGGCGGCGATGGTCTCCGAGACGAAGGTCTCCGTCTCGGGCTTGTCCACCTTCAGGCCGGCGAGCACGCCCTCGCCGTGCTCCAACTCCAGCAGCGCGAGCAGGATGTGCTCGGTGCCGACGTAGTTGTGCCCGAGCTTGAGCGCCTCGCGGAAGGCCAGCTCCAGCACCTTCTTGCCCTGCCCGTCGTACGGGATCAGCGCGGGCGGCGTCTGCTCGACGGCGGCCGGCAGGACGGCGGTGGTCGCCGTCCGGACGGCCTCGGGGGTGACGCCCTGGGCGGCGAGTGCCTTGACCGCGATGCCCTCGGGCTCGGCGAGCAGGCCGAGCAGGATGTGCTCGGCGGTGATCTCGGCGTTGTTCGCCCGCCGGGCCTCCTCCTGTGAGGCCACCACGACCTTGCGGGCCCGGGGCGTGAACCGGCTGAAGCCCTGGCTGGGGTCGAGGTCGGTGGGGGTGCCCGGGTCCTTGGGGACGAATCGCTTCTGGGCGGCCTGCTTGCTGACCCCCATGCTGCGGCCGATGTCGGTCCAGGACGCGCCGGAGCGGCGGGCCTGGTCGACGAAGTGGCCGATCAGGTGGTCGGCGAGGTCGCCGAGGTGGTCGGCGGCGATGACCGCGTCGGACAACTGGTCGAGCGCGTCGGGGTGGACCTTCTTGATCGCGGCGATCAGGTCGTCGAGGCGCAGCGGGGTGGTGGTGGGAACGACGGGATTCTCCATGCGTCAACCGTAGGTTGTCGATCCCGTGTCGTCAACCATCGGTTGACGATGGGTGTGGATGGTCTTCCCCGGTGGCCAGGAGGGTTCGGATGGGCCGTCAATCGCGGCCGAGGTGCTACGAGTTGGGCAGGAGGCGGGCCCGGACGGCGGCGACCTCGGCGGGGGTGGCCCCGGCGGCGAGCAGGTAGCCGGCCGGGTCGAGGTCGTCCAGCGCGCCCGACAGGGCGGCCTCGGCGGTGGTGCCGGCCTCGGCCAGCACCGCGTCGATCCGGCGGTACGGGTCCGGCAGGCCCAGCATCCCGTACAGCGGGCGGACGTTGGGGCCGCTGAGCAGGTAGTCCTCGACGATCGCGGCCCGTTCGACGCCGGCCAGGGCGAGCAGCAGCAGGGCCGCCAGGCCGGTGCGGTCGCGGCCGGCGCCGCAGTGCACGACCAGGCCGCCGGGGCGGGCGCCGGCGATGGCGGCGATCAGCGCGGCGGCGGCGTGCGGGCAGTGGTCCAGGTAGGGGCGGAGCGCGAGCGGGGTGCCGTCCAGTCGGCCGTAGGCCTCCCACCAGGCGGGGCCGGCGAGTTCGTCCAGCGGGACGCGGATCAGCTCGACGCCCTCGGGGAGCGGGAGGAGCGGCTTGTACTCCTCGGTGTTGCGCAGGTCGACCACGGTGCGGACGCCGTGGTCCAGGAGGCCGTCCCAGCCCTCGGCGGTGAGGCGGTCCAGGTTGTCCGCCCGGGCTATCGCCCCGCGCGCGGTCGGCCGGCCGGAGACGGTGGGCAGCCCGCCCAGGTCGCGGACGTTCAGGCAGCCGTCCCAGACGAGGGTGCGTTCCTCGGTGGTGCTCAGCGCGTGCGTCCTGCTCATGGGATCCCCGTTTCCTCGACCGGGGGTCCCGTTACCCCCTCGTTATGAAGGACTCCCGGGAGATCCGGATGGTTCCTCGCCGTTCGGATCGCCGGCATCCTTGGTTCAGCTCGTCGCGGGGCCCGGGTCAGGCGGCGGTGGGGGCCTCGGCCTCGGCGCGGACCAACTTCGCCATCGGCTCGACCGCGATCTGACCGAGCATCGAGCCGGCCACGATCGCGCCGACCAGGAACACGGTGGACAGCCAGGCCATGGTCGCCACCGGGAGGGTGAAGGCGCCGACCACCCGGGCGACGCACTCCGCCAGCAGCGCGGTGCCCCAGATGCCCGCGAACACCCGCTCGTGGCGGCGGAAGGCCCGGGAGCCGGCCGCCCGGCCCTCGACCAGCCGCTGCCAGGCGGCGGCGCGGTCGCGCTTGCCCTTGGTGATGAAGGGCATCACCATCGGGGTCATCACCGAGCGGCCGATCAGCCCCGAGACCAGGACCGCCAGCGCCACGGTGCCGGTCAGCCCGCCGTCCTTGGCGATCATCAGCCGGGCGTCGCCGGTGACGAAGGTGAGCGCCAGGCCGGCCAGGTTCACGACCAGCATCAGCGCGGCCCACAGGTTGAGCCTGCGCTCGCGCAGCAGGCCGAGGACGGTCCGGCCGGCCGGGATCGCGCTGCTCCACGCCAGCGCGGCGAACTCGCTCAGGCCGCAGGCCGAGTGCAGCAGGTAGTAGCCGACCAGCGGGGCGGCCACGTCGAGGGCGAGCGGGCGGAGTCCGGAGACCGCCGGGTTCGGGGCCTTGCCGGCCTTGGCGGGGGCGGCGGGGGCGGTGGGGGCAGCGGCGCTGACGGTCTGGCTCACGGTGGGTTCCTCCCCGACTGGTGGCCGCGGGCAGGTGCCCGCGTCGTGCCTCCAGTCTTTCCGTCCGACCCTCCGTCAGAGCAGTGCCGTCCGTTGCGGGATCCGCGTGACAGTTGTCATGGTGCGAGCCGTGACACCCGCGGCGTTGACGTCCTCCAGCGCGGCGGGGAAGAGGGAGGTCTCCGCACCGGCCCGGTCCGGCTCGGCCCCGTCCCGTTCGGCCCGACCCTTCGCCCGCACCCCGAGGCGTTCGCCCGGATGGCGCATGATGTGGCGGGTGCAGAGTGCAGAGCGCCCCGGAGCGGGCACCGGCAGCCCAGTCGGCCGGTCCGGACCAGTACGGCCCGCCGGGCCGCCGGCGGGCCGGGCCCCCGTCCCCGTCGATCTGACCGAGGCCGTCCGGGCCGCCCAGGCAGGGGACGAGGAGGCGTTCCGGCTGCTGTTCCGGACCGTCCAGCCGGGCCTGCTGCGCTACCTGCGGGTGCTGGTCGGCGGCCGGCCCGAGGACGCCCAGGACGCCGAGGACATCGCCTCCGAGACCTGGCTGCAGATCGCCCGCGACCTGCACGGCTTCTCCGGCGACGGGGACGGCTTCCGCGGCTGGGCCGCCACCGTCGCGCGGCACCGCGCCCTCGACCACCTGCGGGCCCGGCGCCGCCGCCCGGTCGCCGACCTGCCCTTCGAGTACCTGGCCGGGCTGGCCGCCGGGGACGACACCGCGGGCGCCGCGCTGACCACGGTCGGCACCGCCGACGCGCTGGCGCTGATCTCCCGGCTGCCGCGCGACCAGGCCGAGGCCGTCCTGCTGCGGGTGGTCATGGACCTGGACGCCGAGAGCGCCGCCCGGGTGCTCGGCAAGCGGGCCGGCAGCGTCCGGATGGCCGCCCACCGGGGGCTGCGGAGACTGGCCAAGGTGCTGGAACAGCCCTTCTCCGCCGGGGTCGGGATCCCGGCCGCGCGCGAGGCCGCACCGGCGGCGGGGTGGCCCGTGCGGCGGTCGGCGCAGAAGCCCGCCGGGGGAGCTGCCGAAGAGCCCGCTGAGGAAGTCGCCGGGAAAGCGGAAGTCGCCGGGAAAGCGGAAGCCGCCGGGAAAGCGGAAGCCGCTGGGAAAGCCGCGGGGAAGCCCGCGAAAAAAAGTTCTCCGCAAGGTGTGACAGAACGCCGGGCCGCGACGCTGAAGGACATGAGATGAGCACCAACCGATCCCGTCGGATCGACCGTGACGCTGCCGAGCATCTGCTCGGCGGTGCCGTGGGCGGCCCGCCGGCCGGGCAGGACGCCTCGCTCACCGGACCGGACGACGGTCCCGGGCAGCTCGCCCGGGTCCTCGCCGCGGCCGCCGCCCCGGCGACGGCCCGCGAACTGGCCGGGGAGGAGGCCGCCCTGGCCGCGTTCCGGGAGGCCCGTCTCACGTCCGACCCCCTAGTGACCGCACCCGTCCGGAGACGATCGATGGCGACCGCCGCGCTGGCCAGGGCCTTCAGCACGAAGGCCACTGCCGCCGTGCTCGGCGCCACCGCGCTGTGCGGGGTCGCGGTCGCCGCCGGCACCGGCAACCTGCCGTCCCCGCTGGGCGGCGGCTCCTCCACACCGGAGCACACGCTCGCCGCCGCGGGCGGGTCCTCCGGCAGCGCGCCCGGTACCCCGTCCGCCGATTCGTCCGCCGGTTCCTCCTCCGCCTCGCCCGGCACCTCCTCCGGTGCCCCGTCCGCCCGTCCGTCCGGTGGTTCCTCCGGCGGCGGCCCGCAGGTGGTCGGGCCGTCCACCGCCCCGACGACGCCCGGCAGCCCCTCCGCCGACGCGGACGCGGACGGGCACGGCACCCGGTCGGTCCCGCCCGCTCTGATCGCACTCTGCCGCGCGTTCGCCGACCGGACGGGCAAGGGCGAGCGCCTGCTGGGCACCGAGCCGCAGTTCGGTCCGCTGGTCTCGGCGGCCGGCGGGGCGGAGAAGATGGCGGACTTCTGCGCGGAGGCGCTCGGCGCGGCGGGCGACGACCACCAGGACGCCACCGCGCCGTCCCCCGGGCCCGGCAGGACCGTCCCCGGCGCGACCAAGGGGAACGGCGGCGACGGGAAGGGCAACGGGAAGGACAACGCCGACGGCGGGAACGGCAAGGGCAACGGCCAGGACAGGGCCGACGGCGGCGCCGGAGCCAAGCCCGGCCGGTCCGGCGCGACGATCCCGGCGCTGCCGGCCGTGCCGACCCCGCCCGACGTCCGCCCGAGCAGGCCCGACCGGTCCGGCAGCAGCCAGTCGGATCAGCCGGATCAGAGGTAACCCCCAGAACTCCGGGTGAGCGGCGAGCGACTCCCCCCGGGCTCGCCGCCCACCCGGATCGCACCATCCGCACCATCCGCAGTACCCGCAGTACTCGCACCACGGCAGTGCCGCCGCCGCGCGGCACCGCTGGTCAGCACCACCCGAAGACCCCGGGTGGCCGGTCGGCTCCCCCGTGCCCGCCGACCGCCCGGCCGGCCCCGGCCGGACCGGCACGCGCTCTCCCCGGACGCGCCGCCGGCCCGGCCGGCCCGGAACGTGCGGCCCGCCCTCCCGCAGTCAGGGCGGGCCGCACTCCCCCCGTGCCGGCGGCCGGGGGACCGCTGCCCGGTCCCCCGACCGCCTCCCCGCCCCCGGCGGAGCGGTCGGGCGGGGCGGCTATCGTGCACAGGTGCACGAGGCGGCCCGGAACCCCGGGCGCGGCACGTGAGGGGAGTTCCAGGTGATCGGACGGGCGCTGAACGGGCGTTACGAACTCGTCGAGATACTCGGCGTCGGCGGCATGGCCACCGTCTGGCGCGGCGTGGACCACGTGCTGGGCCGTCAGGTGGCCGTCAAGGTCCTCAACGGAGGGCTCGCCGACGACCCCCGCTTCGCCGAGCGGTTCAGCCGCGAGGCGCAGCACGCGGCCATGCTGGTGCACCCGAGGATCGTCATGGTCTTCGACTCGGGCGTCGACCAGGGCACGCCGTTCATCGTCATGGAGCTCGTCCACGGCCGCTCGCTCGCCGCCGTGCTGGCGCAGCAGCCGAACCTGCCGGTGGAACGCGCCGTCGGCATCGCGGCGGCGGTCTGCGAGGCGCTGGCGGTCGCGCACGCGGCCGGGCTGGTCCACCGGGACATCAAGCCCGGCAACATCATGATCACCGACGACGGCGGGGTGAAGGTCGTCGACTTCGGCATCGCCCGGGCCGGGTCGTCCAGCAACCTGACCCAGACGGCGAGCGTGCTGGGCACGGCCGCGTACCTGTCGCCCGAGCAGGCCACCGCCTCGGCCCTGGACGGTCGCACCGACCTCTACGCCGTCGGCTGCGTGCTCACCGAAATGCTCACCGGCGAGACCCCGTTCACCGCCGAGACCCCGGTGGCGATCGCCTTCAAGCACGTCAGCGAGCAGCCCCTGCCGCCGTCCGTGCGCCGGCCCGGCCTGCCGCCCGCCCTGGACGCGGCCGTCCTGCGCCTGCTCGCCAAGAACCCCGCCGACCGGCCGGTGGACGCCGCCGCGGCGCGCGTGGAACTCCTCTCCACCATCCCCGGGTTGGCCATCGGCGACCCGACGGCGGAACTCCTCGCCACCGCTGCCCCGACCCAGCTGCTCCCGCCCGTACGGCCGGTGAGCCCCAACCAGCAGCACACCACGCTGCTCCCGCCGCAGGCCCCGCCCGCCACCTCGCTGATGGCCGCCGTCCCGGCGGCCCCGCCCGCACGGGCCGGCCGGAGCCGGAGCCGTGGCCGCAAGCCCCTCGTCCTCGGCGCGCTGGGCGTGGCCGGACTCGCCGGCGTCGCCGCCCTGGCCGTCACCGCCTTCGACGAGCCCGCCGCCCCCGCCGCCACCAAGGCGTCCGCGGCCACCGCCACCAAGGCGCCCGCGGCCCCCACGCCCACCCCCACGCCGACCCCGACGCCCACCACCGCGGCCCCCACCACCCCGGCCTCCCTCCCCGGCGCCCCCAGCCCGACCGTCCCCCGCAACCAGGCCCCGGCCCTGCAGCTCAACGCCTTCCGCCAGGCCGTCGCCCAGACCCAGATCGGCGGCAAGGAGCGCGACCACCAGGTGGAGCTGCTGCGCATCCTCGACGACGCCTCCGCCCGCCTCAACGAGGGCTCTCCCGACGACGCGGCCCAGGAGCTCAAGGACGCCCAGAAGGTGATCCGCGACCTGGCCAAGAAGCACGCCATCGACGGCCCCACCTACGCCAACTGGAACGCCCGCCTCAGCGCCCTGTTCATCACCCTGCACGCCACGGCCGCCACCGACAACCAGGACTGGTGACCCGGGGGCCGTCGTCGAACCCCGGCCTGCGTGGCGGCGCAGGCGCGCGGTCCGCCGGGGCGCGGCGCCCGGGCGCCGGCGGGCTCAGCCGAGCCAGCGGCCGTCGCGCATGAGGTCGCGGCCCTGGATCTCGTGGGCGCCGCCCGAGGCGCCCGCCGTCGCGACCCAGAGGTCGACCTCGCCCGCCGGCTTCGCGCGGGTGTCCCGCAGCCTCTCCTCGAACCCGCGCGGCGCCGTGTCCGTCAGGCTTCCTCCGGTCGTCTCGGGGATGGCTCTTCCTGCGGCGGGCGGGCTTCGTCGGTCAGGACGTGTGGGCCGGCTGCGGGAGCTCCCAGGCGAACCCGTCCGGGTCGGCGAAGGGCCCGGCGGCGCTGCCGATCGCGATCCGGTGCGATCCGGTGCCGTCGGGGGAGACGCCCGCGTCCTTGGCGAGGGCCCGGCGCTTGTACAGCGCCAGCTGGACGGGTCCCGACCCGGTGGCGAACTCCACGTACACGGGGCCGAAGCTCTTCGCCACGGCGAGGCCGCGTTCGACGTAGAACCGCTTGCTCGCGCCCACGTCCGCGACTCCCAGCAGGAGCACGATCCGGTCGATCTCCCGGGTGGCCGGGCCGGTGTCCTTCTTCGCGGAGGTCGCGATCTTCCAGATCGTCCCGTCCGGGGCCTGGACGACGCCGCCGTAGCCCCACAGCGACTTCGCGGCGGGCTTGAGGGCCGTGGCGCCGGCGGCGAGGGCGGCGTCGACGAAGCCGTCGACGGTGGCGGGCCGGGCGACCGTGAGCGAGAGCGTGAACCCGCGGAAGCCGGTCGTCGCCGCCTGGGAGGCCCGCAGGCGCAGCTGCGTGTCGAGGCCGAAGGCGGTGGTGTAGAAGTGCTGGGCGGCCGTGGGGTCGGCCACGTCGAGGGTGATGGAGTCGATGGAGGTCATGTCCGTCACGCTAGTTGCGGCTCGGTGGCCGGGGCTTCTCGAATCCTGACCGGTCCCACCGCCCGTCGGACCCGGCGTCGGTACTCGGCGGGCGGCATGCCGACCAGCTCGGTGAAGCGGGCGTCGAAGGCGGCCGGCGACGGGCAGCCGACGGCGAGGCGGGCCTCGGCGACACCGAGGGCGCCGCAGCGCAGGAACGCGGCCGCGCGCTCGATGCGGCGCGCGGTCAGGTATCCGTACGGCGAGTCGCCGTACGCCAGCCGGAACTCGCGACCGAGCTGCCCGGCCGCCATGCCCACGCCGCGCGCGAGCGCCACGACGTCCAGCGGTCGCGCGTACTCGCGGTCGATCCGGTCCCGGACGCGGCGCAGTCGCGCGAGGTCGCTCAGGCGCTGCGCCTCGGCGCGTGCGCGGGCCCACGAGGGGTGACACACGGGGAGGACTCCTTTCGTCGACTCACGTCGGCCTCCGGCGGCCTTCGTCGGCCTCCGTCGATCGCGGACCCGGTGGTCGGGGCCGGTTCAGCGCACCTCCTGGATGCGGATCAGGTTGCCCGCGGGATCGCGGAAGGCGCAGTCGCGGATGCCGTACGGCTGCTCGGTCGGCTCCTGGACGACCTCGGCGCCGCTGCCCTGCACCTTCCCGAAGGTGCCGTCGAGGTCCCGGCTGGCCAGCAGGATCCAGCCGTAGGTGCCCTTGGCCATCATCTCGGCGATGGTGCGGCGCTCGTTCTCGGTGATGCCGGGGTCGGCGGCCGGCGGCGCCAGCAGGATGGAGGTGCCGGGCTGGCCGGCGGGGCCGACGGTGATCCAGCGCATCCGGCCCTGTCCGACGTCGCCGCGGACCTCGAAGCCGAGCACGTCGCGGTAGAAGGCCAGGGACGCGTCCGGGTCGTCGTGCGGGAGGACGCTGGTGTGAATGGTGATGTCCATGGCGCCGATGCTAGGTCCGGCGCTGCGGCCGTGCTTCTCGATTCCTGACGGCCACCGGCTCATCCACAGCCTGTGGACAACCTGTGCACGCTAGGGCCCCCGGTGGGCCCGGACGTCGAGGCCCGCCCGGATCGTCCGCGACAGCGTCCCCGCCGCCGCCGCGAGGAAGACGAAGTTGTACCCGATCTGCAGGATCACCACCAGGCGCGGCCCCTGGCCGGACGGGATGATGTCGCCGTAGCCGACGGTGGCCAGGGTGACGATGGTGAAGTAGAGCGCGTCCAGCCGGGTCCGCAGCCCCTCGAACTCGCCGGTCCGCTCGGCGAGGACGTAGTAGGTCGTGGCGAAGACGGTCATCGAGAGCCCGATCAGGAAGACCAGCCAGATCACCGGACGTCGCTCGGTGCCGCGCACGGCGCCGAGCATCTTCGCCAGCAGCAGGGTGCTCAGCCCGGTCAGCGCGGCGGCGAACGCGAGCCAGCCGAGCAGCGGGTGCGTCCGGCCGAGGAAGCGCAGCGGCAGGGTGAAGTACGCGGCCATCAGGAGCGTGAAGGAGCCCAGCAGCAATCCGGTGGCCCGCAGGTCGACGAAACCGCCCGGCGGCGGTGGCGGCGGTGGTGACGGTGGCGGTGGTGACTGGGTTTCGGACATCCCGTCCAGCCTCCGGCCCCGTCCGGCGGGCCGCTGTCCGGGCTGGGCCGATCGGGGCCGGCCGGCCGACCCGTGCCGGAGGGCCGGCGCCGCTGATCGCCCCTCAGGTGGCGGCCGGGGCTCCTCCTTCCGGTCGGCCCGGTTCGTCCAGCAGCTCCAGCACCGCCAGGACGCCGACCAGCGCGAGCGCCAGGCAGAGCGTCACCAGCACCGTCGGGTAGCTCCACAGCACGAACGCCAGCGCCGCGCCCGCCACCGCCGCCCAGCCCAGCCAGGCCTTCCAGCGGTGGACGAACCGGCCGACCGGCCCGAGTCGCAGCCCGGCCCGTTCGGCGGTGTTCCGGGCGGAGCCGAGCGCCGCGTGCCAGCCGCCGCGCACGGTACGGGCCCAGCGCCCGCCGCCGCTGATCCAGGCGCCGAGGGCGACGACGAGTCCGAGCGCGACGACCACCCGGACGGCGGAGCGCAGGTAGCGCACGAGCGTGTCGTACACCGCCTGGGCGGCCGCCTGGTCCACCCCGGCGGGGAGCCTGTCCAGGTAGACGGCCCGGAACACGCTCAGCCCGAGGCCCAGCAGCAGCGCCCCGGCGGCCATGCCCAGCGCCGCCGTGACCGCCGCCCGCCGCCGCCGACCCGCCAGCAGCACCCCGCCGACGGCGCAGGCCAGCGCGAGCACCGGCACCCAGAAGCCGGCCAGGTCCAGCAGCCGGAGGCCGGTGCGGACCGTGGGGATGGCGTCGGACTGCACCAGCGTGTACGAGGTGTGGATCTCCGGGATCTTCGAAGCCACCGAGAGCCCGTTGTCGACCAGCGCGGTCTTCACCCGGGCGATCACCGGGGCGAGGTCGAGCACCACGGTGTCG
Source organism: Kitasatospora sp. MAA19 (assembly GCF_029894125.1). Lineage (GTDB taxonomy): Bacteria > Actinomycetota > Actinomycetes > Streptomycetales > Streptomycetaceae > Kitasatospora. The sequence goes on along the minus strand of NZ_JARXYZ010000003.1, from coordinate 490,613 downwards.
TTCCTGATCTCGACGGCGCCGCCGCCCTGCCCGGTCAGCATCCGGTCGATCGCGGCGTGCGCCTCCCGGTTGACGTCCGTCCAGATGGTGACGAAGGCGTCGCTGTCCACCACTCGCTGGACCTGGGTGTGGACGAAGCCGGTGAGCCCGCTGGTGAGGGCCTGGCCGATGCCGTTCAGCAGTGCGCCGAGCTTGGGCCGGTCGTCGGGGGCGACGTTGTCGAGCAACGAGTCGACCGGGATCTGCTGCATGATCGCGTCGGTGACCCGGTTGGTGACGGCCGCCTTGACCGCCGGGTCCCTGGCCAGCGGCGCCATGGTCGCGACGTACCGGTCGGTGTCGCCGACCTGCGATTTCGCCCAGACCGCGACGGCGCCGAGCGGGGTCAGCACGCAGGCCAGCAGGATCAGCAGGACGGCGAGCAGGGAGCGCGCCCGGTGGCGGCCCTGACTGCCCTGACTGGCCCCCAACTGCCGGTCCAGCCGGGCCTCGTGGGCCTCGACGGCGCTCAGCCGGGCCCGCAGGTCGGCCAGTTCGTCGGGCGACCCGCCAGGCGGTCCGGCGGGCCGGCCGGCGGGCGGCTCGTCGGGGGACGCGCCCAGCTCGTCGGTGGGCATGCCGCGACTCCGTTCCTCCAGTGGTGAAAACCAGGAGATAACGGATCAGATCGGACGGCCAGTCGAACGCGCTCCGGGGTCTACCCCTCACCGGGGACGGCGGAAGCCCCCGGTACCGTCGTCGGACGGTGCCGGGGGCTTCCGGAGGAACGCGGGACTCAGGCGGTCGTCTCGGGCCGCTTCGTCTCGGTGGCCTTGGTCACGTTGGTCGGCGTGACGGCGGCCGGCTGCTGCGCGGCGGTGCTCTGTGCGGTGCCGGCGCCCGGGGCCGCGGTGCTCTGGGCGGTGGTGTTCTGCGCGGCGTCCGCCGGAGCGTCGTCCTCGCGCAGCGCCTTCGTCTCCGCCTTCAGGATGCGCATCGACTTGCCGAGGCCGCGGGCCATCTCCGGCAGCTTCTTCGATCCGAACAGCAGGACTACGACCGCCAGCACCACCAGGAGGTGCCAGGGCTCAAGACCGTTCCGCAGCATCCCTGGCCACCGGTCCCTTCTTGTCTAGAGTCACGGGTGGGCTAGCGCCCATGCTGGCCAGTATGCCTGGCTGCGACGGTGAACGGATACACCGGCCGGGAAACGCTGGCCAAAAACCAGGTGCCGTTCGAGCGGAACGCGAGCAACTGCGGCGGCGGCGGGCCCGGTCGGGTCGGTTCGCGGCCCCGGTGACCAGCCCGCGCGCCCCGCGGGCCCGGCGGGGCGGGGATCAGTGCACGAAGGGCACCAGCCGCTTCGAAACCTGCCGGTACTCGGCGTACGCGGGCCCGAAGGCGGCCGGCAGCAGTCGCTCCTCGGCGCTGATCCGCCAGCCGTGCGCGGCCGGCAGCAGCGCCGCCACCAGCAGGGTGGCCGGCCGGCTGCCCAGCCCGAGCGCGTAGCCCGTCCGGACCAGCGGGCGGCCGGCGTAGTCGAGGTGACGGACCTGCCGGTACGGGCCGCTGCGGACGACGTACTGGGTGTCCACGGTGCGCAGGGTGCGGGTGTGGTGGCGACCCGGGGTGCGCATGCCCCAGGCCCGCAGCGCCAGCCCGGCGGCGATCGGCGCGATGCCGAACCAGCGCGCCCAGGGGGGAAGTTCGCCGATCCCGGCGCGGCCGAACAGCACCACGACCAGCACCGAGGCGAGGTGACGGAGGAAGTCGCCGAACGGGCCGGGGACGAGTGGCTGAACCGGCTCGCGGCCGCGGCCGAGGGCCTCGAAGGCTCCGTCTCCCCGGAGGTCATGGCCGCCCTGCTCCGCTGAGAGCGGGGGACCACCGGATGCTGCGACCGCCGCGAGGCCTACCGGCACCGGTGGGCCCTGGGCCGTGGACGGCGGAGAGCCCCCGCCCGGGGTGGGCGGGGGCTCTCGATGACTCGCGTGGATCGGGCCGGGTGGGTCAGGCGGTGGCGGCCTCGGGCTGCGGGGCCGGGGCGGCGGCGGGGAGGTGGCGCATCAGGCGGTAGGCCAGCAGGGCGGCGCCGAGGGCGAAGACCAGGCCGACCACGGCGGCGACGTGCAGGCCGTCGGTGAAGGCGGCCCGGGCGGTCTCCAGCAGGTCGGCGCCGACCCGGCCGGGCAGGTGGGCGGCGGCGGTGGCCGCGCCCCCGAGGGTGTCCTGGGCGGCGCGGGCGGTCTCGCCGTCGACGCCCGCCGGGAGGGCGCCGTCCAGCTGGTGGCGGTAGACCGCGGCGCCGGCCGCGCCGAGCAGGGCGATGCCGAGCGAGCTGCCGAGTTCGACGGCGGTCTCGGAGGTGGCGGAGGCGGCGCCGGCCCGCTCGACGGGGGCGGCGGAGACGACCATCTCGGCGGTCATGGTCATGGTGCCGACGGTGCCGGCGGCGAGCACGCCCGCCGCGATGAGGATGAGTGCGAGCGGGGAGTGCGCGCCGACCTGGGTCATCAGAGCGAAGCCCGCCGCGCCGACCAGGAAGCCGCCGCCCATCAGGGCCGCCGGGCGGACCTTGCCGGCCAGCGCCGAGCTGATGCCGACGGCCGCGCCGACGCCGACGCTGGGCACCAGCGACCAGAGCGAGGCGGTGAGCGGGCTCATGCCCTTGACCAGCTGCAGGTACTGCGAGGTGAAGAGGGCGAAGCCCATCATGGCGAACATCGCGATGGTGTTGACACTGATCGCGCCGCTGAAGGTGCGGATCCGGAACAGGCCGAGGTCGAGCAGCGGGTCGGCGGCGGTGCGCTGGCGCCGGACGAACGCGGCGGCGAGCAGCAGGCCGGCCGGGACGGCGAGTGCGGGCAGCGGGCTCCAGCCGTCCACGGCGAGGGTCTTGACGCCGTAGACCAGCGGCAGGATCGCGGCCATCGACAGCGCGGCGCCGGGCAGGTCGAAGCGGCCGGTGCGGGCGGCGGCGCGGTACTCGGGGAGCAGGACCGGGGCGGTGAGCAGCACCAGGGCCATCACCGGGACGGCGATCAGGAACACGGAGCCCCACCAGAAGTGGCCGAGCAGCAGACCGCCGGCGACCGGGCCGAGGGTGGCGCCGGCGGTGAGGATGCCGCCCCAGGCGCCGAGGGCGATCTGCCGCTGCTTGGGGTCGTGGAACATGCTGCGGATCAGCGCGAGCGTCGAGGGCATCACGGTGGCCCCGGCGGCGCCGAGCAGGGCGCGGGCGGCGATCAGCTGGCCGGCGCTGTCGGCCCAGGCGGCGAGCAGCGAGGCACCGATGAAGCCGGCGGCGCCGATCATCAGCAGTCGGCGGCGGCCGAACCGGTCGCCCAGCGAGCCCATGGTGATGAGCAGCCCGGCGAGCAGGAACGAGTACATGTCCATGATCCACAGCTGCTGGGTGCCGCTGGGCGCCAGCGTGGTGGAGATGTACGGGACGGCGAAGAAGAGCACGCCCATGTCCATGGCGAGGACGAGGGTCGGGAGCAGGAGGACGGCCAGGCCGATCCATTCGCGACGGCCTGCGCGGCCGGTGGTTGCGGTCATGGGGAAGACCGTACGGGCGTGTCAGACGTTTGTCTAGTACGTACGTGTAAATCGATCGCGCGAGACATTCGTGCAAGACATCTGTGCAGTCCTTCCGTAGGATCGGGTCATGGGAAACCGCGAAGACCTGATGGCCGGCGCCAAGCGCTGCCTCTACGAGAAGGGCTACGGGCGCACCACCGCCCGTGACATCGCCACCGCCTCGGGCGTCAGCCTGGCCGCGATCGGCTACCACTTCGGTTCGAAGGACGCGCTGCTCAACGCGGCGATGATCGAGGCGATCGGGGAGATGGGCGAGGCCCTGGGCGCGGTGGTGCACGCCGCGAACCAGGTGTCGGACGACCGGGAGGAGCGCTTCGCCGCGGTCTGGGACGGACTCAAGACCGTCTTCGTCGAGCACCGCGGGCTCTGGGCGGCCCAGTTCGAGGCGCTCGCCCAGGTCGCACACGAGCCCGAGCTGGCGCACGCGTTCGCGCAGGCGCAGAAGGACGGCCGGCTCGGCCTCGCCGCGCTGTTCCAGGGGCTGCCCGAGGTGCCGGACACCGAGGAGGAGATCGCCCGCGGGGCCTTCTACCAGACCCTGCTGGCCGGGTACGCCGCCCAGTGGCTGGCGGCCCCCGAACTGGCGCCGAACGGGCGGGACTTCCTGCGCGGGCTGCGGCTGGTCAGCGCAAGCGTGCTCAGCCCCGCGACGCGGTGACCGCGCCCGGCGGTGCGACGCGGCGCCGCCGTTGCCGCTAGGTGGTGACCACGGTCAGCAGCACCACCGAGTCGACGTGGGCGAGCAGTCCGTGCCGCTCCTGGGGCACCGGTTCCAGCCGTCCGACCGGCAGTTCCTGGTGCCGGCCGGCGATGGTCAGCGAGACCCGGCCGCGCAGCACCTGGACGCTCCCGGCGCTCGGCGGGGTGTGCTCGTCCAGTGAGGTGCCGGCGGTCAGCGCGATCACGGTCTGCCGCAGGACGCCGTCGTGGAGCACCAGGTGGGCGCTGCGCCCGTGCGGGCTCTCGGCCGCGCGGGTGGCGTGCTCCACGGCGAGCTGTTCGAGATCGGGCATCGCGCGTCCTCCTGACCCGGTGCGCCCGGGCCGGCCCCGTGCGTCCGGGCCGACGCCGTGTGCCCAGGTTCGCGGACGCGGTCGGCTCCCGCACCCGGAGCCCCGCTCCCCGCGCACCCGCGGCATCGGTGGCCGTCCGCACCCGGAGCCGTTCGACGTGCAGCCCCCGGCGCGTGCACGCATCGTGGAGGCATGGCGATCAACGAGAGAATCTCCGGCGGGTTCCAGGTCAACCGCTCGCTGCTGGTCGGCGGCGCGGTGCTCACCGGCATCGGCGCCGTGCTCGGCGCGGCCGGGGCGGCGATGGTGTGCGCGGCGCTGGCCACGGCCGGCCGCAGCTGGGTGCGGAGCCTGGAGACCGCGCCGGCCGCGTTCGCCCAGCGGGCGCTGCGCGAGGCGAAGGTGGCGTCCGCCGCCGGCTGGGAGGCCTGGCGCGCGGAGCACGGTTCGCCCAACTGAGCGCACCCGGCCGGGGTGCGGCGGGCCGCCATGGGGGTGCGGCCCGCCGCCGCTGTGTCCCCGCCCGCAGACCGAGCGACTACCGGCCCGGCGCCTACAGGCCCATCGACTTGGCGATGATGCTGCGCATGACCTCACTGGTGCCGCCGTAGATCCGGAACACCCGGTTGTCGGTGTAGAGCCGGGCGATCGGGTACTCCAGGATGTAGCCGTAACCGCCGTGCAGCTGAAGGCACTTGTCGATGACGGTGGAGGCCGACTCGGTGCAGAACAGCTTGGTGGCGGCCGCGTCGGCGACGGTCAGCTCGCCCTCCTGGTACAGCTCCAGCGCGCGGTCCACCATCGACTGCTGCGCCACCACCTGGGCCTCGCAGTCGGCCAGCGTGAACTTGGTGTTCTGGAACTCGGCCACCGCCTTGCCGAACACCTTGCGGTCCTTGACGTACTGCACCGCGAACCGCACCGCCGCGGCGGCCGCCGCGTACGCGCCGACCGCGATCGCCAGCCGCTCCTGCACCAGGTTGTGGGTCAGGTAGGTGAAGGCCCGGCCCTCCTCGCCGAGCAGGTTCTCCACCGGCACCTTGACGTCGCTGAACGCCAGCTCGGCGGTGTCCGAGGTGCGCAGGCCGATCTTCTGCAGCTTGCGGCCGACGGAGTAGCCCGGGGACGTGGTGTCCACGCAGAGGATGGACAGGCCGGCCCGGCGGTTGTCCGGGTCGTACGGGGAGGTGCGGCAGACCACCAGGACGAGGTCGGCCAGCACGCCGCCGGTGATGAAGGTCTTGGCGCCGTTCAGGACGTAGTGGGTGCCGTCCTCGGAGCGGCGCGCGGTGGTGGTGATGCCCGCGAGGTCGGAGCCGGCGCCCGGCTCGGTCATCGCGATGGCGGTCATGATGTCGCCGGAGATGAAGCCGGGCAGCCAGCGCCGCTTCTGCTCCTCGGTCGCGTACTCCAGCAGGTACGGCAGGACCAGCCCGGTGTGCACGCCCGAGGATCCGAAGCTCACGCCCGCCCGGGCGGTCTCCTCGGCGATCACCGCCTGGTACTTGAAGCCGCTCTCGCCCGCGCCGCCGTACTCCTCCGGCACCTCGATGCCGTAGATGCCGAGCGCGCCGAGCTGCCGGTAGAAGTCGCGCGGCGGGTGGCCCTCGGCCTCCCAGCTCTCGTAGACCGGGACGACCTCGTTGGCGACGAAGTCCCGGATGGTCTCCCGGAAGGCCTCGTGGTCCTCGGTGAAGACGGTGCGGCGCACGGCGGCGCTCCCTTCGGTGGTGACCGGCTGCGGGCGCCGGCCGGGACTGAACGTGCCAGGTGATGGCCTCACAAGTTAATCCTCGGTAGCTTCCGCTGTCCAGGGTCGGCGACCCCGGAGAAAGCCGGTGGTCGTCGGTGGAAGACCCCCTCAAGTGAATCCTTGCTAGCCTTCGGTCGGCGGTTTGGAGCGTGAGCAGTCCGGAGCGTGAGCAGTCCGGAGCGTGAGCAGTCCGGAGCACGGGCGGTCCGGAGCACGGGCGGTCCGGAGCACGGGAGGGAGGCTCGCCATGGTGGTCCGACGGCCCCCCGGTCGGCGCGCCCAGATCCTGGCCGTGGCGGCCGACCGGTTCCACCGCAGCGGCTACCACCAGGTCTCGATGGCCGAGGTCGCCGCCGGGGTCGGCATCACCGCGCCCGCCCTCTACCGGCACTTCCGCGGCAAGCCCGAACTGCTCGACCGCGCCGTCCGGCTGGGGCTGGACGCGCTGGCCGACGGGCTGCGCGCGGCTCGTACCACCGGTGACCTCGGCGCCGCGCTGGCCGCCGTCGCGGTCGGGCACCGCCCGCTCGGCACCCTGGTGCAGCGCGACGCCCGGCTGCTGCCGCCGGCCCGGCGGGCGGCGCTGCGCCGCGAGCTGCGCGCGGACGTCGCACTGATGACCGCCGTGCTGTCCGCCGAACGACCCGAACTCCCGCAGACGGACGCCGAGTTGCTCTGCTGGTCGGCGCTCTCGGTCTGCGCCGGGCTCTCCTACCAGTCGGTCGCGCCGCAGCCCCGTCGCGCCGAGGCGGTGCTGCGCGAACTGGTCGTGGCGGTCCTCGCGGCCCGCCCGGGCGGCGCCGCGACCGGTCCCGCCCCCGCCCCCGCCCCCGCGCCGCCGGAGCCCCGACCCCGGGCGCGCCGCGAGGAACTGCTCGCGGCGGCCGTCCGGCTCTTCCACCAGCGCGGCTTCGACAACGTCAGCACCGACCAGCTCGGCGCCGCCGTCGGCATCGCCGGCCCCAGCGTCTACCGGCACTTCGACAGCAAGGCCCAACTGCTCGCCGCCTCGCTGGTGCGCAGCCGCGAACGGCTCTGGCACGAGGTGGACGGCGCGATCGCGGCCGCCACCGGGCCCGAGGCGGCGCTGGCGGCCGGGTTGGGCGCGTACGTCGGCTTCGCCCTGCGCCACGGCGACTACCTGGGCGCGATGCTCAGCGAGACGGAGCGGCTGGCCCCGCCGGACCGCCGGGTCGCGGTGGACTTCCGGCGCGACTTCCTGCGCACCTGGGTCGCCCTGCTGCGGCAGGTCCGCCCCGGGTACGACGCGGTCGAGGCCCGGATCCGGGTCCACGCCCTGTTCGCGCTGGTCAACGACGGGGTGCGGAACCGTCCGCACAGCGCCCGGCCGGACCTCGGGGACTGCCTGCTGCGCCTGGGCCGGGCCGTCCTGGGACTGTCCTGACGAACGGCGGCCGGGTGCCCGCCCCGAGGTGACGGGGCGGGCACCCGGCCCGTGGCTGCGCCCGTGGGGCGGAAGGCCTAGTGGAGCGGGAGGTGGACCCGGGCGTCGAGGTTGCCGTTGCCCTGCAGGGCGCCGATGTTGCCGGCGTTGCCGGTGGCGGCGAGGCCGTTGTTCTGGTTGCTCGCGCCCGAACCGGTGGCCGTCTGCTGGGTGATGACCACGTTGCCGACGACGTTGCCGACGACGTTGGCGGAGCCGTTGTTGTTCACCACGCTGCTGTTGGAGTGGTCGAGGGCGCCGGCGCCGTTGTCGGCGTGGGCGCCGGCGGCGCCGAAGCCGACGAGGAGGAAGGCCCCGAGGGCGGTGGCGGCGGCTGCGCGAATACGGGACACGGTGGTCTCCCTGAGCTGGTGCGAAATTGGCGCGATCCGGAGTGGCCGCTCCGTTGCGCCGTTGCCTGACGTCGCACGTTCAGCATTCACCAGCGGTGTGGACGAACTCCACCAAACGGGTGGCAATTCCCCCGATGGTGTCATGGTGACGTTGTATCCGGAGACTGCCGACGGTCCCGGCGGGGGCTTCCGTGGCGTCCAATGCTGCTGGTGGGGACTGGAGTTGGGGTGCAATGCGGTAATCCCCGGCAACCCTTCGATGTCAACGCAGAGTTGACCGAGTTTCTTCATGGAGAAAGAAATGGTCGCCGGATAGTCGCACTGGCACACTGGGGACCCATGTCTGAAGGTGCCCCGCCCGAGCCCACTCCCGCCGAGGATCTGCGTACGACCGAGGTCGATCTCGGCGGACTGGTGAACGTCCTCGCCACCCACCTCTACTCCACCCCGCTGGTCGCCCTGCGCGAACTCGTCCAGAACGCCCACGACTCGCACACCCGCCGACTCCTGGAGGACCCGGACGGCGACCACCACCCGCTGATCAGGGTGCGCGGCGACGCCGCCCGGCGGACCGTCGCCATCGAGGACACCGGAGCCGGCCTCACCGAGCCGGAGATCCACGCCTACCTCGCCACCGTCGGCACCGGCTACACCCGGATGCTGCGCGACCTCACCGGCAACCAGGAGCTGATCGGCGCCTTCGGCCTCGGGTTCCTCTCCGCCTTCTCGGTGGCCGACGAGGTCGTCGTCACCACCACCTCGCACCGCGAACCGCAGCTGGGCCACCGCTACCGCAGCCGGGGCGGCGAGCAGTACCAGGTCGACCCGGTGCCCGCCCGGCCCCGCCCGGGCACGGTCGTCGAGCTGACGCTCAAGGCCGAACACGCCCACCTCGCCGACGAGGACGCGCTGCGCGAGGTGCTCGGCCGGTACTGCGTGCTGCTGCCGATCCCGGTCTACGTCGGCGACGACGAGCAGCCCGTCAACAGCGTCGAGGTGCCCTGGCGCGGCACCGGCCGGCCGGCCACGGCCCCCGCCCCCGACGAGCACGCCGCCCGGATGCGCTTCGCCACCGCCTTCGGCCGCCGCTTCGAGCCGCTCACCGCCTTCCCCGTCGACCCGGTCGAGGGCGGCACCGACGCGATCGGCCTGCTCTGGGTCCAGGACGGCGGGACCTACGGCAGCAGCGACAACCGCGACCTCGCCGTCTACCTGCGCGGCATGCTGCTCGCCGAGGACGCCCGCGACCTGCTGCCCAGCTGGGCCGGGTTCATCGGCGGCGTGGTCGAGTCCAACCGGCTCACCCCCACCGCCAGCCGCGAGGACCTCCAGCGCGACGAGCACTACCGCGCACTCCAGCGCACCCTCACCGACGCCATCGTCGACGGCCTGTACGAGACCGCCCGGCTGCGGCCCGCCGCCTGGCGCCGGATCCTCACCCGGCACGGCCAGGACCTGCTCGGCGCCGCGCTCTGCGACGAGCGGCTGTTCACCCTGCTCGCCGACGACGTCCCGGTCCCCACCTCCCAGGGCGACCTCACCGCCGGCGCGCTGCGGGCCATGGGCGGGGGAGCGGTGCACGTCGCGCTCGGCAGCGGCGGCGGCTTCGAGGAGATGCTGTACCGGGCGATGCGGGTGCCGATCGCCCGCGGCGACCGCTACGCGGTGCTGCCCTTCCTGCGCCGCTACGCCCAGCTGCGCGGCTGCCGGCTGGTCGAACTGGGCAGCGAGCACGGCGACCGCGAGCTGTTCCGCGACCCGGAGCGCCCGCTGCCGGCCGGGGAGGCGGCCTGGCTGGCCGGCGCCCTCGCCGACGAGGGCGAGCAGCTCGTCCCGGCCCGGTTCGACCCGCCCGGCCTGCCCCTGGTGCTGGTGCCGGACCGCGAGGCCGAGCTGAAGGCCCGGATCGAGGACGACCAGGCCGACGCCCGGATCCCGTCCGCGGCGCTGCGGCTGGCCCGGGCGTTCACCGCCCGCACCGACGGCGAGGTCAGGGCCCGCCTCTACCTCAACCTGTCCTGCCCGGCCGTGCTGGACCTGCTCGCCGCCTACCGCACCGGGCACACCGGCAGCGCCACGGCGGCCGGGCTGCTCCGCTCGCTCAAGGTGATCATGGCCGCCGCCTCGGCCGGCTCGGCGGACTCCTCCGGCGGCGACCTCACCGCGGCGCTGTCCGGCATCGGCACCGCGGTCTCCGCCCTGACCGCCGCCGTCCCGGTCGGCCTGCCGGACGTCCCGGACACCCTCGGCGCCCTCTCGGAGGAGACGTGAGCGGAGGAGACGTGAGCGGACGAGGCGTGAGCGGGGCGCGTCCGACACGTCGCGCGCCCGGCGGGACCTGCCCGGCGCGCCCCGGCCCCGACGGATTGTCAGTGGCCGACGGCAGACTTCTCAACAGCACCACGCAGGGGGACACGACATGAGCACCGACATCTGGGCCTGGGTGCACGACGCCCACCGCCAGCTGGCCGAGGCCGGCCACCGCCGGCTGGCCGACGCCATCTACGAGCTGCCCGGCCACGCCAACGAGGGCCGCAACGACCAGCTGGACGCGGTCTACCCGGAGGCGCTGGCCGCCTCCCGGGCGCTCGGCCTGCCCTGGGTCGAGGTCTACCTGCGGCACTGGCGGATGCAGAACCTGCTGAACAAGCGCCACCAGGGCGAGCAGGCCCTGCCCGAGGCGGTCGACCTGCTGGAGTTCGCCCACCGGGAGGAGACGGCGGGCTGCCCGCAGTCCGTCTGCGTGGTGCAGGACTTCGCGATCTGCCACGCCCGGGTCGACGGCCCCGGCTACGTCCCGGAGCGGCTGGCGGTGCTCGGCGAGACGCTGGAGCGGATCGAGCCCGCCCGGGCCTGCTTCGACTGCCTCTCCCGCGAGTACTCCGACGCACTGGAGGACGACGGCCGCCACGCCGAGGCGCTCAGCCACCTGGACACCGCCGCCGCCCGGATCCAGGCGGCCGGCGAGCGGCTCTCGCTGCACTTCCACCACGCCCGGGCCGGCACGCTGAGCCGGCTCGGCCGGCACGAGGAGGTGCTCACGCTGGTCGACACCGCCGAGCAGGCCGAGCGCTCCCGCGGCCGCGAGATCGACGAGAGCGACCGGCTCTGGGGCGGTCTGCTGCGGGCCCGCGCGCTGGCCTCGCTCGGCCGCACCGAGGAGGCGCTGGCGCTGCTGCCCGCCCGGGAGGCCGCCGAGCGCCACGCCGACCTGCGGGACGGCTGGACGCGCACGGTCGAGCTGCTGGTCGCGGCCGGTGCCTGGGAGAACGACGCCGAGCTGGGCGCCGTCCTGGCCGGCTGGGTCGGCTACCTGGACGGCACCGGCTCGCACCGCCCCTGCGTGGACCTGCTGCTGGCGGCGGGTCGGCTCGCCGTCGCCCGCGGCGCCCGGACGGTGGCGCTGACCCTCGCCGAGACCGGGGAGCGCAAGCTCGCCCGGCTGCGCCGCACCGAGGGCGTGGCCGAGGAGGTCGCCGCGCTGCGGGCGGCCGCCGAGGCGCTGCCGGTGCCCGAGCTGCCCGTTCCGCCGGGCGAACTGGCGGCACACCTGGCCGAGGCCGGGGTGCCCTACGAGACCGGCGCCGACCTGCTCTCCGTCGCCCTGGACCGGTACCAGGGTGAGCAGGCCGCCGCCACCGAACTGGCCGTCAACCTGGCCGCGGTGCTCGGCGGCCTCGGCCACGCCCGGGCCGCCGCCGACCTGCTCTGGCAGTGGCTCGACGCCGCCCCGGGCGACGAGGTGCTGACCGGCATGCTCGGCTCCGCCCTGATCGACGCGGGGGACGCCGAGGGCGTCCGCCGCCTCGCCGACCGGCTGGCCGGCACCAGCCCGGCCGACGGGCACTGGATACGCGCCCGCTGGGCCGCCGCCGAGGCCCGCTGGGCCGAGGTGCTGGAGCAGTGCGAGGCGATCCTGGCCCTGGACCGGAGCCGGATCAACACCCGCCGGCTGGCCGCCGGCGCCGCCACCGAGCTGGGCGACCACGCCACCGCGCAGCGGCTGTACCAGGAGCTCCTGGAGCACGCGCTGCCCGCCGGGGCCGCCCCGGAGGAGGAGCGCCACCGCACCGTCCAGGAGCCCGACCTCTGGCACCTGATCACCGCGGCCACCGCCAACCGGGACTGGGCGGCGGTCCGCTCCGCCGGCGCGCTGCTCGGCATCGAGTTCGACGAGCCCGAGGGGCCGGTGGACGAGGAGTGGCAGCTGGTCACCGTCCGCGCCACCCGCACCAACGGCGCCACGGCCGACCTGCCCGCCGTCCGCACCGGTCCGGCCACCGCCCGGATCCTGCCGGTGCTCGGCGACGACCTCACGCTCAACCACGGCGACGTGGTGGTCTTCGCCCCGGCGCTGCTGGAGCCGCCGCCGGCCGAGGACGCCCCCGAGGAGGAGCGGCGGGGCTGGCGCCCGGTGTTCGAGCTGCTCACCCTGCTCGACCCGGCGGGGTACGCCACGTACTGGATCGACGGCGGCTGGCCCGGCGACGAGCCGTGGGCGGCGCTGCGCGAAGACCTGCAGCAGGCCGGCTACGCGGTCTGGGCGTACAGCGGGGAGCAGTACCGCATCACCGACCCGGCGGACGAGGACGCCGCGCTGCCCGGCGTCTACGCCGCCGTCGGGGTGCCGCCGACCGCCTCGGCCGCCGAGGCCGACGCGCTGCTGCACCGGCTCACCGGCGACTGGACGCACCCGCTGGCCTGGCTGGACCTGGCCAAGGCGGCGGGTGCGGACGTCGCCCGGCACGAGGAGACCATCGAGCGCTACGGCCTCTGACGGCCCCGCACCCCTGCACCCCTGCACCCCTGCACCCCTGCACCCCCGCACCCCCGCACCCGCACGCCCCGGCCCGCACGGCCGCGTGCGGGCGCGGGTGCGTGCAGGCCCGTCATGACCTACCGGTTTATCGATTCTTGGTGAATGCTTTACTGTTTCATTGCCAAGACTCGACCCTCAGGAGTGTCCGCACGTGACCAGCCTCGCCCTCGGCCCGTCCTGGCTCGATCCGACCAACCTGATCTCCACCTTCGGCCTGATCGGCATCCTGGCCATCGTCTTCGCCGAGTCCGGCCTGCTGATCGGCTTCTTCCTGCCCGGCGACTCGCTCCTGTTCACCACCGGTCTGCTGGTGGCCGGCGGCACCTACCTGCACCAGCCGCTCTGGCTGGTCTGCGCGCTGATCGTGGCCGCCGCGGTGGCGGGGGACCAGGTCGGCTACCTGTTCGGCCGCAAGGTCGGGCCGGGCCTGTTCCGCCGCCCCGACTCCCGGATCTTCAAGCAGGAGAACGTGGAGAAGGCCGCCGCCTTCTTCGACCGGCACGGGCCCAAGGCGATCGTGCTGGCCCGGTTCGTGCCGATCGTGCGCACCTTCACCCCGATCGTCGCCGGGGTGAGCAGGATGAACTACCGCACCTTCGTGGTCTTCAACCTCGTCGGCGGTGTGCTGTGGGGCGCCGGTGTCACCGTGCTCGGCTACTTCCTGGGGCAGATCCCGTTCGTCCGGGACAACATCGAGGCCATCCTGGTCGGCATCGTGCTGGTCTCGGTGGTCCCGGTGGCGGTCGAACTGCTGCGGGCCCGCCGTTCCGGTGCGGCGTCCACCGACCGCCACCGCGCCGGGTAGGCGCCCGCCGCCCCCGTCACGGTACGCCGCGTATATGTGCGTCGGACTGTTCGATCAGGCAAGGTGTATCCCGAGATCGAACGGTGGCCGGCGGCCACCAGGGGCGGCAAGGAGTGGAAGTGCCTAAGCGGGGCCGACCGGGCGGAGGCAAGCGGGCGAGGGGAGGCCGGGCGGTCCGTCAGACACGGCGGACGCCGCCGGTACGGCCGGTGCACCCCGCCGAGGCGCCGCCCACCGAGGGCCTGCTGGGCCACCCGGCCCCCACCGTCGAGCCCGCCACCGTCATCCCGCTCGTCCCGCCGGTCCCGGAGACCAGGGGCCTGCTGGCCCCGGAACCGGAACCGGAAGCCGAACCGCGCCGCGAGCCGGCGCCCGAGGCGGCGCGCCCCGCCCGCCGCCGCTCGGTCGCCGAGGACACCCTCACCCCCGAGGAGTGGCGCGCCGCCGGCTACGCCCCGCCCACCGGCACCCCGATCCCGGAGCTGACCGCCGGCGCCCCCGGCGAGGCCCCCTGGCCGGACCGGATGCGCACGCTGCTGCGCACCCCGATGTCCGAGCGCCCCGCCTTCGAGCGGACCGCCCGCGAGCTGCACCCCTCTGCGGCGGCCACCCGCAACGTCCCCCGCATCCTCGACCTGACACTGCGCATCGGCGAGCTGCTGCTGGCCAGCGGCGAGGCGGCCGAGGACGTCGAGGCGGCCATGCTCGGCATCGCGCACGCCTACCGGCTGGACCACTGCGAGCCGCAGGTGACCTTCACCCTGATCGGCATCTCGCACCAGCCCTCGCTGGTCGAGCCGCCGATCACCGCCGACCGGGTGGTGCGCCGCCGCACCTCCGACTACACCCGGCTGAACGCGGTCTACGAGCTGGTCGCGGACATCACCGCCGAGAAGGTCACGGTCAACGACGCCTACCGCCGGCTCGCCGTGATCCGCCGCAACCGGCACCCCTACCCGTCCTGGATGCTCGCGCTGACCACCGGTCTGCTGGCCGGCGCGGCCACCTTCCTGGTCGGCGGGCGGATCGACGACAAGGCCTGGCTGGTCTTCGCCAGCGCCTTCGTCGCGGCCGTCCTCGGCGACCGGCTGGCCTCCATGCTGGCCCGGCGCCGGCTGCCGGAGTTCTACCAGTTCGTGGCGGCCGCGATGCCGGCCGCCGCCTCCGGGATCGTCCTCTCCTTCAACGACTGGGGCCTGCGCGGCTCGGTGGTGATCACCGGTGGCCTGTTCGCGCTGCTGCCCGGGCGGGCCCTGGTCGCCGCCGTCCAGGACGGCCTGACCGGCTTCTACATCACCGCCGCGGCCCGTCTGCTGGAGGTGATCTACCTGGTCGCGGGCATCGTGATCGGCGTGATGCTGATCCTCTACCTGGGGGTCGGCTTCGAGGCGAAGCTGCGGCCGGACGAGAGCCTGGCGGGCGTCAGCTACCCGCCGGTCCAGTTGGCCGCCGCGATGCTGCTGACCCTGGCCTTCGCCACCCTGCTGCAGACCGACCGCCGCTCCCTCGCGCTGGTCACCCTGAACAGCGGCATCGGCTGGGCCAGCTACGGCGTGCTGGCCTACAACGCGGGCTTCTCCCCGATCGTGGCGACCGGGGTGGCGGCCGGCCTGGTCGGCCTCTTCGGCCAGCTGATGGCGCGCTACCGCAACGGCTCCGCGCTGCCGTACGTGACCGCCGCGATCGGCCCGCTGATGCCCGGTTCGGCGCTCTACCTCGGGATGCTCTCCTTCGCGCAGGGGCACTCCAGCGCCGGCCTGGTGTCCGTCTCCCGGGCGGCCGCGATCGCGATGGCGCTGGCGATCGGGGTGAACCTCGGCGGCGAGATCGCCCGGCTGTTCATGAAGCTGCCGGTCGGTGGCGAGCGCCCGTCGCTGTACCCGGTCGTGCCGCGCCGGGCGGCCAAGCGCACCCGCGGGTTCTGACCGCGCGTTGGACCGGTGTTGGGCTCCGGGCCATGTCGCGGCAGACCGGAGGAAGGACCAGGAACGAAGGTAAGACGCATGACCACACTGCTGGACGGCTACCGCGAGCACATCGTCGCCGCGCACAAGCAACCGCTGTTCCTGCTGCTGGTCGGCTTCATCACCTCCTTCGTGTTCATCCGGTTCAGCGTCCGGATGATCCGTGCCCAGGTGCGCTGGTGGCCCGGCAACGTCACCCCCGGCGGCCTGCACATCCATCACATGGTGTTCGGCCTGGGCTTCCTGCTGGTCGGTGGCGTCGGGGTGTTCGCCACGTACGGCGGTCACCCGTGGATCGACTGGTTCGGGCTGGTCTTCGGCATCGGCTGCGGCCTGGTGCTGGACGAGTTCGCGCTGATCCTGCACCTGGACGACGTGTACTGGAGCGAGCAGGGCCGCAAGTCGGTGGACGCGGTGATCTTCGGCATCCTGTTCACCGCCCTGCTGCTGGTCGGGTACGTGCCGCTCGGCGTGGTGCCCGGCCAGGAGACCAGGTGGGGCCTGATCACGGTGATCTCGGTGAACGCCCTGGCCTCGGTGATCAGCCTGATCAAGGGCAAGCTGTGGACCGGCCTGCTCGGCATCATGGTCCCCGGCCTCTCCTGGATCGGGGCGGTCCGGCTGGCCCGCCCGAGCAGCCCGTGGGCCCGCTGGCGGTACGCCAAGCGTCCCCGCCGCCGGGCGCGTGCGCTCCGGCGCGAGCGCCGACTGCACCGGCGTGCGGACCGGGCCCGCACCTGGCTCTTCGACCTGATCGCCGGCGCCCCCGACAAGGTGTCCGCGAACCACCCCGCCGCCCACCGGGTGGCCGAGCGGATGGCCGCCCGGGCCACCGCCCACCTCGACGCGCACGCCGCCCGGGCGCTGGCCCGGCGTCAGGCGCGGCTGGCCGACCGCCGCTCGGCGGCCGCCGCCGGGGCGGCGGAGGGCGGGGCGTACGGCGCGGGCGGCAGCGGCCCGGGCCGGTCCCACGGGGCGCGGCAGCGTCGCCGCACGGTCCGGGCGGGGCGCAGCCGGACGTACGCGGTCCGTCCGACCGGGGTGGAGCGCCGGTCCGAGCGACACCTCCAGCTGCGGACGCGCACCCGCCGGATCCACCGGTAGTTCGCATACCCCGTGCGCCTGACCGACGGTGACTCATGATCGGATCATCTGATGGTCACCCGGCTGGCAGGGCGCGTTCGAGGTGCGAAAAGCGTCGGAGTTGAGAACATGATCGACGAGTGACCTTTCTGTCACTTGATGGGATGATTCGTCGGACCTCCTCCGCCTGGCCGCCCCGGTCCGAGCACCGCGCACCGTCCGACCGCCGTCCCCTCCGGACCCGTGAGAAGGGATGTCTCGTGGCGCGCAGGCTCCTGCCGACCCTCCTGTTGTCCCTCACCGCCCTGCTCGGGCTGCTCCCCGCCGCCCAGGCCGCCCCGGCGGACCCCGAACCCACCGCCGGCCCCGCCCGACCGGACGACCCGTACCCGACCACCGAGGAGATCGACCGGGCCCGCTCCGAGGTCGACCGCACCGCCGCCTCCGTCACCGCCATCGAAGCCGGACTCACCGCCGCCCGGGCCGAACTCGACCGGGCCGGCCGCAGCGCCGAACAGGCCGTCGAGGCCTACAACGGCGCGCAGCTCGCCCTCGCCCGGGCCCGCACCGAGGAGGCCGCCGCCGGCCGGCGCGCCACCGCCGCCGAGGCCGAGCGCTCCGAGGCGGCCGCGGACGCCGCCCAACTCGCCGCCGAAACGTACCGCCAGGGCGCGGGCGCCGAACTCTCCGCGCTCAACGCGCTGCTCGGCGCCCGCGGCCCGCGCGAGGCCGGCGACCGCGCCGCCGTGGTCGGCGTCGCCAGCGAACGCACCCGGCAGATCCTCGACGCCGCCACCTCCACCGCGGCCGCCGCGAACCGGGCCTCCGCCGCCGCCCGCACCGCCACCGAGGCCGCCGAGAAGGCCGCCACCGAGGTCGGCGCCGCCAAGGCCAGCGCCGAGGCCCGGCTCGCCGCCCAGCAGGACGCGGTCCTCGCCGCCGACCGGCGCCGCGAGCAGCTGCTCACCGACCTGGCCGCCGCCCGGCACACCACCGTCGACCTGGAACGCCGCCACCGCGAGGCCCTGGAGGAGATCACCACCCGGGAGGCCGAGGCCGCCGCCCGCGCCGCCGCCGAGCAGGCCGCTGCCAAGGCCACCCAGGCCGCACCCCCCGCCGACCGCCCGTGGTCCGCCGAGGGCGCGGCCGCCGCCATCGACTTCGCCCGCTCCAAGATCGGCCTGCCCTACATCTGGGGCGGCGAGGGTCCGGCCGGCTACGACTGCTCCGGGCTCACCATGATGGCCTGGCGCGAAGGCGGCAGACAGCTCAACCACTTCGCCGCCGACCAGTACGCCCAGAGCACCCCGATCAGCTACCGCCAGCTGCGCCCCGGCGACCTCGTCTTCTGGACGCACACCGGCCGCGCCGCCGACATCTACCACGTCGGCCTCTACATCGGCGACGATCAGATGATCGAGGCCCCCCGCGCCGGCAGGCCGGTCAAACAGGCCAGCCTCTGGATCATGGGCACCCCCGACTTCTACGCCCGCCCGTAGGGCCCGTCCGCACCCCCGGCCTGCGCGCCGACCCCTTCCCGGCCGTCGGCCGGGAGGTGCCCCCGCCCTCGCCGCCCTCGCCGCACCGCGTTCCTCCTCCGCCGTGCGGTGCACGTACCCTGACGCCGCCGCCACCCCCGCCTGCGCTCCGGACGTGTCGGTGATGGGCGCTAGGATCCGCCGGACCGGCCCCGGCGTGGCCGGTTCGAGCACTCGGGAGGAGACGCGATGAGGCTGCGTGATGTCGAGGCGGGGGACGTCGACGCGTACGTCCGGATGCGGTGCGACGCGGTGATGATGGCCGGGCTGGGCGGGCCGCTGCCCCGGGATCGGGTGGAGGCGCGGCTGCGCAAGGACGTCGTGGAGGTGGCGGAGGACCGCGCGTGGATCAAGATGATCGTCCCGGACGGGGCCGGGCCGGAGGTGGTGGCCGGCGGGGTCACGCTCTGGTCGTACGAGGAGGACGGCGCCGCCGTGACCGAGATCGGCTGGATGGTGCTGCCCGAGTTCCAGGGGCGCGGCCTCGCCAAGGCGGCCGTCCGGGAGCTGCTGGACGCCGCCGCCGCGGACGGCCGGTGGGGCCCGGTGCACGCCCACCCGGCGGTCACCAACGGCCCGTCCAACGGGATCTGCCGGGCACTGGGCTTCCGGCTGCTCGGTGAGCGGGACGTCTCCTTCGCGGACCGCGTCCTGCGCTGCAACCACTGGGTGGTGGCGCCGGGGGAGCACGTCGGGTCGGGCACGGAATAAATCGGGTGCCGTCGGACAACGACGGCCGTACGGTGGCCCGATGGGCAACACAACCGATGACGGGGCCGTCGACATCGTGAACGGCCTCCAGATCCGCGCGATCACCGAGGGCGAGGTGGCCGCGTGGGATCGGGCCCTCTCCTTGGGCTTCCTGCGCTCGCACGCGGACAGCGCGGCCGACTTCCGCCGGCGGCAGTGGCAGCCGGGCCGCATGCTGGCCGGCTTCGACGGCGACCGTTGCATCGCCACCTTCCGCAGCTTCGACGTGGAACTGACCGTCCCGGGCGGGGCCGTCGTCCAGGCCGACGCCGTCACCGGTGTGACGGTCAGCTCCACCCACCGTCGCCGGGGCCTGCTCGGCACGATGATGCGCCGCGACCTCGCGGCCGCCGCCGAGCGCGGATCGGCGGTCGCCATCCTGATCGCCGCCGAGTACAACATCTACGGCCGCTACGGCTACGGGCCGGCCACCCGCGGCCACGGCTGGAACATCGACCTGCTCCGCACCCGCGGCCTGCGCGACGACCTGCCCACCGTGCCCGGCGGGCGGATCGACTTCGTGACCATGGCGGAGCTGCGCGAGCTGGGCGCCGACCTGCACGAGCGCTGGCGGCGCACCCAGCCGGGCGCGATCGCCCGCGACGAGCTGTGGTGGAAGCGGAGCACCGGTGAGCTCCAGGTGCCGGGCTTCGAGTTCAAGGAGCCGTTCGCGGCCGTCCACCGCGACGCCGACGGCGTGGTCACCGGCCTGGTGGTCTACCGGATCGACGACAAGTGGGACGGCAGCTACCCGAACTGCGTCCTGACCGTGGCCGACTTCCTCGCCCTCGACCGGGCGACGGCCGCCGAGCTGTGGCGCTTCGTCCTCGCCGTCGACTGGGTGCGCAAGGTCGTCGCGGAGAACATCGGGGCGGACGACCCGCTGCCGCTGCTGCTCCAGGACCCGCGCGCCGCCACCCCGTACGTGGACAACGCCGACTTCACCTGGTTGCGGGTGCTGGACGTGGCGGCCGCGTTCGACGCCCGGACGTACGGCGCGCCCGGCCGGGTGGTGCTGGAGGTGGAGGACCGGCTCGGCTACGCCTCCGGCCGCTGGGCGATCGAGGTCGCCGCGGACGGCACCGGCCGCTGCACCCGGACCACGGACGACGCCGATCTCGCCCTGGACTCCTCCGAGTTGGGTTCGCTCTACCTGGGCGGCGAGACGGCGCCCCGGCTGCTCGCGGCCGGCCTGCTCACCGAACTGCGCCCGGGCGCGGCGGCCGCCGCCGACCTGCTGCTGCGCACGCCGTTGCAGCCCTGGAACCCGGACCTGTTCTGAGCGGGCTGCCGCACCCCGCCGAAGGCCGGTCCGCACTGCCGCGGGCCGGCCTTCGGCCGGTCCAAGCCGGGCCTGGCGCAGGCTACTTGACGGCGGTTTTCCCAATAGTGGGCAGGATGAAGTCCTGAATAAGGCCCTTGGCGTCGCGGACGATCGGTCGGAATACCCGATAGCGCGAGAGGTTGATCACCCGGGCCGCCATGGGAGTGGACCGGCGGACGAATTCCCGCGTCCGCTCGGTGTCCTCGGTCCGGTCGAAGACCCAGTAGAGGACCACGACCATGAGGTGCAGCCAGAGCACGTCGGGCAGCAGCTCGACCAGCTCGGCGTCCAGCTTCGGTGCCAGCTCGGAGCCCTGCAGCACGTCGCGGAACAGCTCCACGGCGGTCGCCCGCGCCGGGTGCGACTCGTTGGAGAACGGGCTCAGTGAGCTGGTCGGGTCGGCGGCCGTCCGGAAGAACTGCGCGGCGAACTCGTGGTACGGCGCGGCCGTGTCGAGCCAGGATTCCAGCGTGATCTGCAGCCGCTCGGAAAAATCCCGAGTATTGGCCATGCGATTCCTGGCATCCGCCGCATGGTCATGCGTCATTCGATCATAGAATCCTTGAATCAAGAATTCCTTCGCCGAAAAATAATAGTAAGCATTTCCGACCGAAACGCCTGCCTCGGTGGCGATCGCGCGCATGGTGGTCTTCTCGTAGCCGCGCTCCTGGAACAGGCGCATGGCCGTCTCCAGGATCAGGGCCCGGGTCTGCTCGCTCTTGTCGGTCTTCGGTTGTGCCCGGCCGCCGGGCAGGGGCCCGCTTTCGGTGCCGGGTGCGGCCGTGGGCTCGGCCGCACCGCTCGTGCCGTCCGTTCGGTTCGTCGCTGCCAGGTCGTCCACGGGGACGAGCCTAACCGGAGACGAGGCTCCAGCCCGTGTCGGTGGATGTGGCACCGGGCGTCCCCTCCACGCCCGGTGCCGCACCCACCGCCCCCATGATTTCGAACACGTTCAAAGGCGTGGCAGAACTGTAGAGGCTTCGATTGAACATGTTCAACTCCAATGATGTGGGAGGCTCGTCACATGATCAGTTCCGTGCGGACCACCATCCGGCGCGGCGGCGCGCAGGACGCCGCGGCCGTCGCCGACCTGCACGCCCGCAGTTGGCGCACCACCTACCGCGGGATCGTCCCCGAGGAGGCGCTCGGCGACGGGCTGCCGGTCCAGCGGCGCGAGCTGTGGGAGCTGCGCCTGACCGTCGACTACGGCGATCCGGCCGCCGAGCCCGAACTGCTGATCGCCGAACAGGCCGGGGAGATGGTCGGGTTCGTCTACCTCGTCCCGCAGCCGGACGGCCGGGTGCTGGTCGACAACCTGCACGTCCGCCCCGGCCGGACCGGCGGCGGCATCGGCCGCGCGTTGTTCGCCACGGCCCGCGCCCACGTCGCCGAACGTCACCCCGGGGCCGAGTTGTACCTGGAGGTGCTGCGCGGCAACACCCGCGCGGTCGCCTTCTACGAGCGCGAGGGCGGCGTGCGGACGGGTGCGCAGGAGGGTGTGTTCCCGGGCGGGTACGTGCTGCCCGAGTACGTGTACAGCTGGCCCGCCGAGCGCCGTGCGACGGACCCGGTGGGCGGAGCGGGCCGGGCGTCCGCCTAGGGCCTGCTGTCAGACCCCCGGTCCGCGACCGGCCCTAGTCGTGGTCGTAGACCGTCACCGACACCCCCCGCGCCACCAGCCGTGCGGCCACCAGCGGTTCGACCCGCTCCCAGCGGCCGCCGGCCAGCCCACAGCCGATCCGCGGCATGTGGACGGAGGCGCCGAGCTCCGGTGCCCGGTCACCCAGCGCGGCCAGCGCGGTGTCGATCGCCTCGTACCGGACCGGCGCCCCGGTGGAGCGCCCCGTCCGAATGCCGCGCTGGCCGACCAGGTTGGCCACCCAGACGTACGGTTCGACCTGCACCACCTGCAGGGCGCCGAGACCGAAGTCGTTCCCCGCCCGCTCCCGGTGCCAGCGCCGGAACGCGGCCTCGGGCTCGGGCCAGCGTCTGGACAGCGCGAGCACGAAGCCCTTGCCCCAGCCGCCGAGGTCGTTGCAGACATGCGCGATCACCTTCACGCCCTTGCCCCGGGGCGCGGTGGCATCGCCTCGGACATAGGTGATTTCCGCCATGCCCGAACGCTAGACCGAGGTACTGACAGCCCGCTCGGCATTTTCCGCCGGGGCCCGCCGGGCGGGCGCGAGCGAACGGCGTCCGGCCAGGGCGATCAGTAGGGCGAGCACCGCCGCAGCGGCCGGCAGCAGGTAGCCGGTACCGGGGGCGGTGTGCTCGGCGACCGCGCCGGCGAGCGCCGCACCGCCCGAGATGCCGACCACGATGCCGGACACCGCGACCGCCATCCCCTCGTTGAACTGCCGCTGCGGCAACAGCTCCTGGACCAGTGTCATCCCGGTCACCATGGTCGGCGCGGTGGCCGTGCCGGCCGCGAACAGCACCACCCCGAGCAGGCCGAGCCCGGCCCCGCCCAGTCCGGCGGCGAGCGGCAGCAGCAGCACGCCGGCCATCGCCGCCGTCCCGCACAGGAAGCGCAGGCCGGGCGACCGACGCGGCGTCAGCAGCCCGAACAGCAGCCCCGCCGCGCAGGATCCGGCCGCGACCAGTGCCAGCAGCCCGCCAGCGGCGGCCTTGTGCCCGAGCGTGTCGGCGTACGCCACGGTGGTGATCTCGGTCGAGCCGAAGACCATGCCGGTGGCGAGGAAGGTGAGCAGCAGCACGCGCAGTCCGGGTACCCGCAGCGGCGAGCCGTGGCGGTCGCGCGCCGAGCGGGCGGGCAGCGGCGGTTCGGTGCGCCGTTGGGCCGCGAACAGCAGGGCGCCGGTGGTGCCGAGCGTCCCGGCGGCGAGCAGCCCGGCCTCCGGGGTGACCGCTGTGCAGAGCGCCATCGCGAGGACGGGCCCGGCCATGAAACAGAGCTCGTCCAGTGCTTGTTCGAGGGAGTTGGCCAGGTGCCGGGCGGCCGGGTCGGCCCGGTACAGGTACGCCCAGCGGGCCCGGGCCATGCCGCCGAGGTTGGGCGCGGCCGCGCAGGCGGCCCAGCAGGCGTAGAGCGTCCAGTCGGGGGCGCCGAGCCGGACGCAGAGCAGCAGGGCGGCGAGCGGGGCGGCGTTGTAGAGCGCGGCCGGTACGGCCACCCGCGCCTGCCCGTACCGGTCCACCAGCCGCCCGAGCAGCGGCATCCCGATCGCGCCGGTGACCAGCCCGGTCGCCGAGACGGTGCCGGCCAGCGCGTACGAACCGCGCCGCTCGGCGAGCAGCACGACCAGCGAGACGCCGTTCATCGACAGCGCGAGCCGGCCGAGCAGCCCGGCGAGGGTGAAGGCGGCGGCGCCGGGGGCCGCGAACAGCCGCCGGTAGGAGGCGAAGAGGGCGCGCGAGGGCATCGGGCTCCTGGGGAGGGTGAAGGGGAAGGCCCCCAGCCTCGCCGCGTTGCCCGGTGGCCGTCCAACACCTGTTCCGCCGCATTCACAACAGGATGTTGTCGGAACGGCGTGTTGTTAATCTGCCGCCCATGCCCCGCGACCTGCACCCCCGCCTGCTCCGCGGCTTCGTCGCGACCGCCGAGACCCTGCACTTCGGCCGGGCCGCCGGGCGGCTGCACGTCGCCCAGCAGGCGCTCAGCCGGGACATCCGGACCCTGGAGGGGCTGCTCGGCGACGCACTGTTCACCCGTACCACTCGCAGCGTCGAACTCACCCCGGCCGGGCTGCGGTTGCTGCCCCGGGCACGCCGGCTCCTCGCCCTGCACGACGAGATCCTGGCGGGCGCCACCCGGCCGCTGCTGCTGGACCTGAACAGCGACGTCACCGGCCCGGACCTCACCGCCGACCGGGTGCTCGAACGGGCCCGCGCCGCCTGGCCGGAGGGGGAACTGCTGGCCCGCTTCCACGGTGGCCTCACCGCGGCGGCCGCCGAACTGCTGGCGCACCGGCTGGACGTGTCCTTCGGCCGGCACGCGGGCCTGCCCGCCCAGCTGCGCGACCAACTCGCCCAGCGTCCGGTCCGGTTGGAGCGGATCTCGGTGATGATGGCGGACACCCACCCGCTGGCCGGCCGCCCCGCGCTGCGTCTCGCCGAGCTGGCCGGGCACCCCGTCGACGTCTGCGCCGGCAACCCGGCCACCACCGAGTGGACCGACCTCGGCGTCCGCCTGCTGCGCGAGCACGGCCTGACACCGGCCGCGCCGTACGTCCCGCCGGTGGGCGTGGACGAGACGGCCCGCTACCTCGCCCGGCACGGCGACCCGATGCTGACCACAGTCGGCGGGCCGAGGATCCCGGGGGTGGTGAACCTGCCGCTGGTGGAGCCGGTGCCGCTGAGCCTGGTCAGCCTGGTGCACCGGCCCGGTGAGCGCCACCCGGGGCTGGCCGCGCTGGTCGCCGCGGCCACCGGGCTCGGTGCGGCCGAGGGCTGGTTGCACCGGCCGTCGGGGAGCTGGCTGCCGGTGGCGGACGCGGCGCTGCTCGGCTGATCGGCGCGGTCGGCCGGCGAGGGTGCTGAGGGCCCCGGTGCGCGGAGCACGGGTGCCCAGGGTCTGGAAACGCGGCCCCCGGGGCGTGCGGGCGGACATGGCACCGCCCCTGCCGTCGGGGGTCGGCAGGGGCGGTGGGCGCGCGGACCGGGCCGTACGGCGGGTCCCGCTGGGGTGGCAGCCGTGGACGGCCGGTCAGGCCGCCTTGACGGCGGAGATGTCGAAGCTGAGCTTGACCTTCTCGCCGATCAGCACGCCGCCGGTCTCCAGGGCCGCGTTGTAGGTCAGGCCGAAGGCGGTGCGGTCGAGGACGGCGCTGCCCTCGAAGCCGACCCGCTCGGCGCCGTAGGCGTCGGTGGCGCTGCCGGTGTACTCCAGGTCCAGGACGACCGGGCGGGTGGTGTCCTTGATGGTCAGCTCGCCGTGCATCCGGTACGTGTCGCCGTGCCGGCGCTCGGCCGAGGTGCTGCGGAAGCGGATCTCCGGGTAGGCCTCGGCGGCGAAGAAGTCGCCGGTGCGCAGGTGCTCGTCGCGCTGGGCCTGGTTGGTGTCGATGCTGGCGACCTTGATCACCAGGTCGGCGGAGGAGTTGCCCGGGGTGGTGCCGTCCAGGTGCAGCTTGCCGTCGTACTCGGTGAAGCGGCCCTTCACGTTCGTCACCATGGCGTGACGGACCGAGAAGGCGACCTCGCTGTGCGTGGTGTCGATGGCCCAGTCGCCGGTCAGGTGGGCGAGGTCCGGGCCCGCCGGGGTCGCGACGGCGGTGGCGGGGGTGGCGGTCTTGGTGCGGTTGAAAAGGCCCATGGCTCCTCCTCGGGTTCGAAGCCATTTGTTTAGGCTTCAACTTGTTGGCTCCAGCGTAAGGCTCTTTCGTTCAAGTTTCAACCACAATCGCTGGGCGTGTTCCGCGGTGTTTTCGGGGGCGTGTTCCGGGGGCGTGTTCCGGACCGTTCGACGGACCCGCCCTGTCGGAGCGCCCGGTTAGGCTGCGAAGGACGGCTCCGCCGACCGGAAGGCCCCCACATGTTCGTCCTGCACGCGCTCTGGCGGGCGGACGGACGGCTGGCCCTCTGGGCCGAGGACGCCCGCGCCCACCCCGGCGCCACCGGATCGCGCCCCGACCGGTCGGCCCCGCGCGCCCACCCCTACGCCTGCCCGGCCGGCGAACTGGCCGCCGTGCTCGGCGGCATCGGGCCCGGCCTCGGCTGGCTCGCCGGCCAGGCCCCCGAGCGCTGGGCCACCCTGCTGCTGCCCACCGTCGGCGCGCTGCCCGCGCCCTCACCCGATCTGCCGGTCACCCCGGCGCGGGGCGCGGCCGTCCTGGCGCCCTGGCGGGTGCCGGCGCTGCTCTTCGACGCCGGGGCGGCCGCCCAGCTGCTCGGCGAGGTCTTCGACCCGTACTGGGCCGTCACCAGCACCGACCTGCCCGGCGCCGGGCGCGCCGAGGTCGTCCAGGGGCCCTCGCTGCGCTGGCTCACCGGCGTGCACGACCTCGCCTGGCGGACGGTCGGCCGGGGCCGGGTGCTGCCACTGCCGGTCCTGACGGACGGCCGCCCGCAGGCCCGCTGGCGGCCCGACCTCACCCCGGCCGCCCGTCGGGAGGCCGCCGAGCTGGCGGCCGGCTGCCCGCCCGTCCTGCTGGGGGAGTGGCCGGCCGGCGGCGGCACCGGCGAGGCCCTGCTGGACGCCGCGCTGGGCGCACTGGTGGATGCCGAGGCCCGGGCCGCGCTGGTCGGCGCGCCCCCACTGGTCCCGGGCGGCGAGACCCGTGCCGCCGAGACCCGTGCCGCCGAGACCCGTGCCGCCGAGACCCGTGGCGCCGGAACCGTCGGCGCCGGAACCCGTCGTGCCGCCGAGCGCTGGCTGCACGCCCTGACCACCCCGGACGGCGGCCTCACCGACGTCCCCTCTGACGGCTTCGCCGAACTGCGCCGCCGGATCGCCGCCTGGTACGCCGCCGCCGAACCCACCGCACCCGCGCTCCGGCTCTGCTTCCGCCTGCTGGAGCCGCTCGGGCCCGCCCCGGACGACCCCGAGGGCAGGCCCTCCGACGACGCCTGGCAGCTGGAGTCCCTGCTCCAGGCCGTCGACGAGCCCTCCCTGCTGGTCCGCGCCGCCGACCTGCACGAAGGCGGCGCCGCCCGCGCCGCGCTGGCCCGCAAGGCGCCGGACCCGGCCGATGTCCTGGTCTCCGAACTCGCCCGCGCCGCCCACCGCTGGCCGGCCCTGGACGGCCTGCGGCACCGCTCCCGCCCGGCCGCCCTCCCGCTCGACCGGGCCGGGGCGCTGGACTTCCTGCGCACCGCCGCGCCGGCCCTCGCCGAGGGCGGCTTCGGTGTGCTGCTGCCCGCCTGGTGGCGCCGCCGGCCCCGGCTCGGCCTCACCCTGCGGGCCACCACCCCGCCCGCGCCCGGCACGCTCGCCGTCACCGCCCAGGTGGACCGGGACGCCGTGGTCGCCTTCCGCTGGCAGGCCGCGCTCGGCCCGGACGGCGCGCCGCTCACCGAACAGGAGCTGGCCGAACTCGCCGCCGCCAAGCAGGGGCTGGTCCGGGTCCGCGGCACCTGGCTGGAGGCCGACCCGGCGCAGATCGCCGCCGCGCTCGCCTTCCTCGCCGACCGACGCGACGGCGTGCTGGCCACCGCCGACCTGCTGCGGCTGGCCCTCGACCCGGAGGCGACCGTCGCCGGGCTGCCCGTCACCGGCGTCCGCGCGGACGGCCCGCTCGGCGACCTGCTCGCCGGGCGCGCCGCCCCGGCCCCCGCCCCCGCGCTGCCACCGGACTTCCGGGCCACCCTGCGCCCGTACCAGGAACGGGGCCTGGCCTGGCTGCGGTCGATGAGCGGGCTCGGCCTCGGGGCCGTGCTGGCCGACGACATGGGCCTCGGCAAGACCGTCCAGACCCTCGCCCTGCTGGCCGTCGAGCAGGCCGAGGGAGCGGTCGGCCCCACCCTGCTGGTCTGCCCGATGTCCCTGGTCGGCAACTGGCAGCGGGAGACCGAGCGCTTCGCCCCCGCCCTGCGGTGGCACGTCCACCACGGCTCCGGCCGGCTCGGCGCCGACCGACTCGCCGACGCCGTACGGGAGGTGGACCTCGTCATCACCACCTACGGGCTGGTCCAGCGGGACCTCGCCGCGCTGCGCGCGATCCGCTGGCGCCGGGTGGTCGCCGACGAGGCGCAGCACGTCAAGAACGCCGGCACCGCCCAGTCCCGGGCCGTCCGCGCCCTGCCCGTCACCCGCCACCGGATCGCCCTGACCGGCACCCCGGTGGAGAACCGGCTCGCCGAACTGCACGCCGTCCTCGACTTCGCCAACCCCGGCCTGCTCGGCCCGGCCGAACGCTTCAAGGAGCGCTACGCGATCCCGGTCGAACTGCACCGCAGCCCCGAACGCACCGCCGAACTCCAGCGCCGCACCGCCCCGTTCGTGCTGCGCCGGCTCAAGTCCGACCCGGCGGTGGCCGCCGAGCTGCCGGCCAAGCAGGAGATGACGGTCTGGTGCAGCCTCACCGCCGAGCAGGCCGGCCTCTACCAGGCCGTGGTGGCCGACCTGCTGCAGCGGGTCGAGGGCATCCGGGGCGTGGAGCGGCGCGGCACGGTGCTGGCCGCGATCGGCAAACTCAAGCAGGTGTGCAACCACCCGGCCCAACTGCTGCACGACGGATCGGCGTTGGGCGAGCGTTCGGGCAAGGTCGCCCGGCTGGCGGAGCTGCTGGAGGAGGCGCTGGCCGAGGGCGACCGGACGCTGGTCTTCACCCAGTACGCCGAGTTCGGCGAGATGCTCCGCCCGTACCTGGCCCGCCGGCTCGGCGAGGAGGTGCTCTACCTGCACGGCGGCGTCCCCCGGGGCCGCCGCGAGGAGATGGTGGAGCGCTTCCAATCCCCGGACGGGCCACGGGTGTTCCTGCTCTCGCTGCGGGCCGGTGGCACCGGTCTCAACCTGACCGCCGCCAACCAGGTGATCCACCTGGACCGTTGGTGGAACCCGGCGGTCGAGGAGCAGGCCACCGACCGCGCGTTCCGGATCGGCCAGCGCCGGGACGTCCAGGTCCGCCGCCTGGTCTGCGTCGGCACTGTCGAGGAGCGGATCGACGAACTCCTCGCCGCCAAGCGCGCGTTGGCCGAGGCGGTGGTGGGGGAGGGGGAGCGCTGGCTCACCGATCTGCCGGTCGAGGCCCTGCGCGAACTGGTCGCGCTCACCCGCGAGGACGCCGTCGCGGAGGAGGACGCATGACGGACGGAGGACGCATGACGGACGGACGGCGCATGACGGACGGACGACCCGTGCCCGACGACGGCCGCACACCCGACGGCGACCACGCCCCCGCCGTGACCACTCCCGCCGTGAACGCCCCTGCGGTGAACACCCCCGTCGTGAACGTCGCCGCCTACTGGGGTGGCGACTTCACCCTGCGCCCGGCCCCGCCCGAGCCGGCGGACGACCCCGACGAGCCCTCGCCGCACCGCCTCGGCCGCTCCGGCGTCACCGTGCGCGGCCGCGACCTGGCCGCCCTGCTCGCCCCCGCCTACGAGGCCTTCCGCAGCTGACGCGATGGGTGCAGCTGATGCGGCTGACGCGCCCCCAGCCGCGCCGATGCCCGTGCGGTAGCGTCGGAACGGTGACCGACATCCTCAGCGCCCCCGGCCTCGACGACTTCGAGCGGCACCGCCGGATGATCTTCGGCATCGCCTACCGGATGCTCGGCAGCATCGCCGACGCCGAGGACCTGGTCCAGGACACCTGGCTGCGCTGGAGCCAGGTCACCGGTCCGGTCGCCAACCCGGGCGGCTACCTGGCCCGGACGGTCACCAACCTCGCGCTCAACCGGCTCGACTCGGCCGCCGTCCGCCGTGAGGCCTATGTCGGCCCGTGGCTGCCCGAACCGCTGGTCGTCGAGCCGGACGCGACCGGCGACGTCGAGCGCGCCGAGACCGTCTCGCTCGCCCTGCTGGTGGTGCTGGAGAGCCTGTCCCCGCTGGAGCGGGCCGTCTTCGTGCTCAAGGAGGCCTTCGGCTTCTCCTACCGGGAGATCGCCGAGGCGCTGGAGCGCACCGAGGCCGCCTGCCGGCAGGTCGGCAGCCGGGCCAAGGCGCACGTCCAGGCCCGCCGGCCGCGCTACGACGCCCCGCCGGAGCTGCGCCGCCGCGCCACCGACGAGTTCCTCGCGGCCTGCGTCGGCGGCGACCTCAACCGGATGCTGGAGCTGCTCGCCCCCGACGTCACCGCCTGGACCGACGGCGGCGGCGTGGTCCGCGCCGCCCTGCGCCCGGTCACCGGCGCCGGCAACGTCGCCCGCTTCCTGCTCGGGGTGCTCGACCAGCTGGGCGAGGGCGTCGCAGCCCGGCCGGTCCTGGTCAACGGCCAGCCCGGGGTGCTGCTCACCCTGGACGGCGCGGTCGACGCCGTCTCGGTGTTCGACTTCGTGGAGGAGCCCGACGGCCGGCTCCGGATCGCGGAGCTGCGCACCGTCCGCAACCCGACGAAGCTCACCCACCTCACCGGCCGGGCTTGACCCTCGACCTGGTCGAGCCCGCAGAGTCACCGGCATGGAGAGCGAGCTGCACAGCATCGGCGAACTGGCCCGCGCCAGCGGCCTGGGCGTCGGCACCCTGCGCTACTACGACGGCGCCGAGGTGCTCACCCCCGCCTGGGTCGACCCGCAGACCGGCTACCGCTGGTACCGGCCCGGGCAACTCGCCGACGCCCGCCTGCTGGCCCGGCTGCGCCGGGTCGGCCTGCCACTGGCCGACATCCGCGCCGTGCTCGGCGCGGTGCCCGGCTCCGGCCAGGCCCGGCGGGTGCTCGACTCGCACCTGCGCCGGCTGGAGGACGGCCTCGCCGACGCCCGCCGCGAGCTCTCCCTGATCCGCGTGATGATCGACCAGAGGGAGCAACCGATGACCACCACCCCCGCCGAACTCCGCTGCACCGTCCCGGCCGAGGAGCTGGCCGCCGCCTTGGACGCGGTCCGCTTCGCGGTCGGCGTCGACCCCGAAGTCCCCTCGCTCGCCGGGGTGCTGTTCGAGCCGGACGGCCCGGTGCTGCGCCTGGTCGCCACCGACCGCTACCGGATGGCGCTCGCCGAGGTGCCCGCCGCCGAGGTTCCTGCCACTGCGGTGCCCGACCGACCGGTCGGCGGCACGATCGTCCCGACCGCCCTGGTGGACGCCCTGCGCGCGCTGCTCGGCGCGGGCACGCCCGAGGTCGCGCTGACCCTCGGCGGCGGCCTGGTCCGGGCCGAGACCGGCGGCCACCGGATCGAGGGCGCCGCCCTGGACTTCGACTACCCCGACTACCGGGCGCTGACCCGGCTCGACCCCGGGCACCGGATCGACCTGTCCGCCGCCGAACTGCGCGGCGCCGTCGAGAACGGCGTCATCCGCACCCTGCCCTCCGGCCCGAACGGCGCCGACTGCCCGGTCACCGTCCTCACCCTGGCGGCGGACGGCCGCCTCGCGGTCGCCGGCCCCGAGCCCACGCCCGGCGACCTGAGGGTGGCGGTCAACCGCGACTACCTCCTGGACGCCCTGCGGGCCGGCCGCCCCGAGCAGCTGGTGCTCGAACTCGGCGGCCCGATCGCCCCCTTGGCGATCCGCACCCCGGGCCGGGCCGGCACCTACTCCCTCCTGATGCCGGTCCGCGCACCCGAACTCACCTGATCCCCCGGTCGGGGCTCGGGCCGCCGCGCCGTTTGCTGCTGCTAGCGTCCTGCTTGCATGTGCAAGCGGGATGTTGCAGGCTGCTGGCATGGCCTCACTGAACGTCGGCTCGCTGGGCGAGTACATCCGCGAGCAGCGCCGCAACGCGCAGTACTCCCTGCGCCAGCTGGCGGAGGCCGCAGGCGTGTCCAACCCGTACCTCAGCCAGATCGAGCGCGGGTTGCGCAAGCCGAGCGCGGAGATCCTGCAGCAGATCGCGAAGGCGCTGCGGATCTCGGCGGAGACGCTGTACGTCCAGGCCGGGATCCTGGAGGAGCGGCGCGGTGAGGGCCTGGAGCTGCGGGCCTCGATCCTGGCCGATCCGCTGATCAACGAGCAGCAGAAGCAGGCGCTGCTCGCGGTCTACGACGCCTTCCTCAAGGAGAACGCCGCCCTGCGGGGTCCGGTGGCCGAGGGCGCGCCCGCGGCCGGTGCCGGTACCGGCGTTCCACCAGCCTCCGGCCCGACGACCGACGGCTCAGCCACCCAGAACACCCACCGGGAGGACCGGTAACCATGCCGATCACCGACGAGATCAAGAAGACCCTCAGCGACCCGACCCCGCTGTACGCCATCGCCGGCGCCGGGGATCTCGCGTACGAGAAGCTGCGCGAGGTGCCGGGCCGGGTGGAGGCGCTCGCCGCGGACCGCAAGGGCGCGCAGGAGAAGGCCACCGCCCGGTTCCAGGAGGCGCAGACGAAGCTGGTCGAGGCGCAGGCCAAGGTCGCCGAGACCGTCACGACGCTCCCCACCGACCTCAGGGTGCTGCAGGAGCGGGCCCAGGGTTTCGCCCTCCAGCAGGTCGGCCGCGCGGTCGAGCTGGCGGTGAAGGCCAAGGAGACGTACGACGAGCTGGCCGAGCGCGGCAAGGTCGTGGTGGACCGGGCCCGTCCGGGCGTGCCCGGCGAGACCGCGCCGCCGGCCGAGGTGCCGGAGTCGCTCGAGGCCGAGCTGGTCGAGGCCGAGCTGATCGAGGACGACGCCGACACCGGCGACGCGGGCACCCAGGGCGCCCCGAAGAAGGCCGCCCGCGCCCGGAAGGGCCCCGACCGCGCGGAGTGAGTGAAGGCGCGCCGGACGGGCACATCCGGTGACCGCGGAACGTTGACACGGAGCGGACGGCCCGCCGTGCCAGGATGGGCGGCGGCCGGTGCGCCGGAGCCGAGAGACAGAGGAGAGCACGATGGGCGGAGTGGCCCAGATTCTGGACTTGGCCTACCTGAACCCGATCTGGTGGCTGTCCGTGGCCATCCTGGGTTTCAAGCTGTTCGCCCTGCTCGACGCGGTCACCCGCCGTGAGGACGCCTACCGGGCGGCGGACAAGAAGACCAAGCCGTTCTGGCTGACGATCCTGGCGATCGCCTTCGGCTGGGACCTGCTGTTCGGGGTGAACTTCTTCACCGGCATCGGGACGCTCGCCGGGCTCGTCGCGTCGATCGTCTACATGGTGGACGTGCGTCCGGCGATCCGGGCGCTCACCGGCGGTGGCGGCCGCGGCGGTCGCAGCAACGCCGGCCCGTACGGGCCCTGGTAGGCCGAACGATCCGACAACACCACGGCCCGGGCGGGGAGTTCACCCGCCCGGGCCGTGTCGTGTCCGGCACCCGGCCGGCTCAGCCGAGGATCAGCTGCACCGGGTTGCGCTCCAGCAGCAGCACCGCGACGTCGTCCGTCAGCGCGCCGCCGTTCAGCTCCTCGACCTCGGCGATGGCGCTGTCGACGAGCCGGCCCCGGGTGAGCCCGGCGGACTGGTGGTCGCCGATGAGGTCGGCCAGCCCGTCCTGGCCGAGGCGGCGGGAACCGGCCCCGACCCGGCCCTCGATCAGTCCGTCGGTGTAGAGCAACAGCCGCCAGCCGGGCTGGAGTTCGAGCTGGTGGGCGGGCCAGGCGGCCTGCCCGTCGTAGCACGGCAGCAGGCCGAGCGCCGGCCCGGCGAGGTCGGCGGGCAGGGTGACCGGCGGGTGGTCGCGGCCGAGCAGCAGCGGCGCCGGGTGCCCGGCCAGGTAGAGGCGGGCCTGCTCGCCGGCGCCGAGCGAGCCGAGGTCGCCGCTGGCGCCGCCGGGTTCGATGACGAGCATGCAGAGCGTCGCGAAGATCTCGTCGCTGCGCCGCTCGTGTTCCAGCACGTGCTGGAGGGTGGTCAGCAGGGTCTCGCCGGTGAGTCCGGCGAAGACGAGGGTGCGCCACGCTATCCGGAGGGCGACGCCGAGCGCGGCCTCGTCCGGGCCGTGGCCGCAGACGTCGCCGATCACGACGTGGACGGTGCCGTCGTCGGTGCGGACGGCGTCGTAGAAGTCGCCGCCGAGCAGGGCGCGGCGGCGGCCCGGGCGGTAGCGCCGGGTGAAGGAGAGGCCGGCGCCGTCGAGCAGTGGGGTGGGCAGCAGGTGGCGCTGGAGGCGGGCGTTCTCCTGGCCGCGCAGTTCGGCCTCGACCAGGCGGCGCTGGGACTCGTCGGCGCGCTTGCGCTCGACGGCGTAGCGCAGGGCGCGGGCCAGCAGCGGGCCGTCCGTCTCGTGCTTGATCAGGAAGTCCTGGGCGCCGGCCGCGACGGCGGCCGCGCCGAGTTCGGCCCCGGCGGCGTCGGTGAGCACCACGACGGCGGTGTGCGGGGCCCGGCGGAGCAGCTCGTGCAGGCCCTCCAGGCCGTCGGAGTCGTCGGACGGGTGCGGCAGGTCGGCGGGCGCGGCGAGGTCGAGCAGCACGCAGCTGAACTCGCTGCCGCGGGAGCGCCCGCGCCGGGGGCCGTGCGAGGGCACGGCGAGCAGTTCGCCGGCCTGTTCCAGGCCGCGGGCCCAGTGGATCTCGATCGAGGTGCCGCTGTCGGCGACCGCGGCCTTGATCAGCTGGGCGTCGGAGGCGTCGTCCTCGATCACCAGCAGTTTGAGCGGCGCGGTGCCGCCGGCGGCGGGTGCGTCGGCCGCGGCCGGGAGGTTTCCGGTCCGGGGCCGGGGGTGAGGTATCGGGGGAGCGGTCGTCGCCGAGCCGGTCGCGTGCGGGCGGTTGCGGGCATGGCCAACGGGGGCACCGTGATGGGTGCCCGACAGGCTCGCGGCACCAGGTGCCCGCCCGTCTCCCGTTGCGGGCATCGGTGGTTCCTCCCTTTCCCCGAGTGCGTAACGGTCAGCGTCCGTCCGCAGTGCCCGCCTGGCACCGTGCGCCGGGGAACTTCTCGCGACCATAACGTGATCTCCGGGGATTTCTCTGGCCGACCGGCGCCGTTGTGGCTTTTGCCACGCCGGTGGCGGTGCGGTGATCGGACTCGGACGACGACTGACATCCCGTCCCGGCGGCTGCCGGGCGGGGAGAGGAACGGGACGGGCGATGGTGACACGGATCACCCTGGTCGAGGGTGACATCACGGAACAGCAGGTGGACGCCGTGGTGAATGCCGCGAACTCCTCTCTGCTGGGCGGCGGCGGGGTGGACGGTGCGATCCATCGCAAGGGCGGGCCGCGGATCCTGGAGGAGTGCCGACGGCTGCGCGCCTCGCACTGGGGCGGGGGGCTGCCCACCGGGCGCTCGGTGGCGACGACGGCCGGACGGCTGCCGGCCCGGTGGGTGGTGCACACCGTCGGGCCGGTGTACCTGGCGGAGGAGTACGAGGAGCGGGCGGAGCTGCTGGCCTCCTGCTATCGCGAGTCGCTGCGCACGGCGGCGGAGCTGGGCGCGCGCACGGTGGCGTTCCCGGCGGTGTCGGCCGGGGTGTACGGCTGGCCGCCGGCGGACGCGGCCCGGATCGCGCTCGGCACCGTCGCGGAGGTGCTGGACGGCGGCGACGCGCAGGCGGGCGCGGAGCTGGCGGAGGTGCGGTTCGTGCTGTTCGGGGCGGAGATGTGCGGCGTGTTCGAACGGGCCTTGCGGGAGCTGCTCGGGCAGGGCGGGTGACGGCGGAGAAGGGCGAGCTGGGCAGGGCTGGGGCCGAGCGGCGGCGGTGGCGCCGTTCGGTGGCGTCCATCGTGGCGTGACGGGACGTCAACACGCCAGGGGTATTCGATAACTCGTTCGAGTGAATGCGCCGGGTTGCTCGCCCGCGCCGGCTCGCTCACCGCGCTGGCTCGCTCACCCGCGCCGGACCCCGCGACCCGGGCTACGGCGCGAGCGCCGCCCAGGGCACCGTGACCTCGCCCTGCCGCCACCGCCCGCGCGCGTCCACCAGCGGCCAGTCACCCGCCAGCGCCGTGCAGGCCGCCACCCAGCGCTGCCGCGCCCCGAACGCCCCGTACGGCGCGGCCGCCGCCCAGGCCCGGTCGAAGTCGGCGAGGAAGGCGTGTACCGGCCGGCCCGGCACGTTGTGGTGGATCAGCGCCTTCGGCAGCCGTTCGGCCAGGTCGGAGGGCTGGCCGAGGCCGCCCAGCCGGGCCGCGAAGGTCACCGTCCGGGGCCCCTCCGGGCCGAGCGCGACCCAGACGTGCCGTCGCCCGATCTCGTCGCAGGTCCCCTCGACCAGCAGCCCGTCCGGGGCCAGCCGGGCGCAGAGCCGCTGCCACACCCCGGCCACCGCCGACTCGTCGTACTGCCGCAGCACGTTGGCGGCCCGGATCAGCTGGGCCGGCGTGCCGCCGTCCAGCGGCACCTCGAAGCCGCCGCGCCGGAAGGTGAGCAGCGGCGGATCGGCGTACGGCAGCGCGGCCGCGACCCGCTCCGGCTCGATCTCGATCCCGACCACCCGGACGTCCGGGCGCACCGCGCGCAGCCGCCCGGCCAGCTCGACGGCCGTCCACGGCGCGGCGCCGTACCCGAGGTCGACCGCCACCGGCGGGCGCCCGCCGGTGCGCAGCGCGCGGCCGAGGGTGTGGGCGATCCAGCGGTCCATCCGCCGCAGCCGGTTGGTGTTGGTGGTGCCCCGGGTGACCGTCCCCACCGGCCGTCCGGTCCGCCCACGGGAGGACGCGGTCGCGGAGTCGAAGGAGGCAGCCATGCCTGGAAGGGTAGTCGGGCCGCTGCCGGCACCGCTGTGACCTGGGACGTCACCCCGCCCGGCATCTCGTCCGCCGGACCGGGAATGCCGGGCGCCGCCCAGGCGGTTGGCACTCTGGCGGTGATGTGTGCCCGGGACGGGGCAGCGCACACCGGACAACGGGCGGCCCGTGCGCGGGCCGCCGAGACGGGCCGCACAGAGGAGGCTTCAGCCAGGTGATCCAGCACCCCGTCCGTTCGGTACGCCGTGCCCAGCCCGCCCCGCCCGCGCGAGGCCGGCTGCAGTCGCTCGTGCCGGGCCGCCGCCGCCCGCGCCGGATAGCGATGCTGAGCGTCCACACCTCGCCGCTGCACCAGCCCGGCACCGGGGACGCCGGCGGGATGAACGTCTACATCGTCGAGCTGGCCAAGCGCCTGGCCGCGCTCAACATCGAGGTCGAGGTGTTCACCCGGGCGATCTGCTCGGACGACGCCCCCACCGTCGAGCTGGCCCCGGGCGTGCTGGTGCGGCACGTCACCGCCGGGCCGTACGAGGGCCTGGTGAAGGAGGACCTGCCGGCCCAGCTGTGCGCCTTCACCCACGGGGTGCTGCGGACCGAGGCGGGCCACCGCCCCGGCCACTACGACCTGGTGCACTCGCACTACTGGCTCTCCGGGCAGGTCGGCTGGCTGGCCGCGCAGCGCTGGGGGGTGCCGCTGGTGCACACCATGCACACCATGGCGAAGGTGAAGAACGCCGCGCTGGCCGAGGGCGACACGCCCGAGCCCGCAGCCCGGGTGATCGGCGAGACCCAGGTGGTCGAGGCGGCCGACCGGCTGATCGCCAACACCACCGAGGAGGCCGCCGAGCTGGCGCTGCACTACGCCGCCCGGCCGGACCAGCTGGCCGTCGTCCACCCCGGCGTCAACCTGGACGTCTTCCGCCCCGGCGGGTCGTCGGCGCGGGCCGCCGCCCGAGCCCGGCTGGGCCTGCCGCAGGACGCGGCGGTGCTGCTGTTCGCGGGCCGGATCCAGCCGCTGAAGGCCCCGGACGTGCTGCTGCGGGCGGTCGCCGAACTGCTGGCGCGCCGCCCGGAGTTGCGCGAGCACCTGGTGGTGCCGGTGGTCGGCGGCCCCTCCGGCACCGGGCTGGTCCGGCCGGAGAGCCTGCACAAGCTCGCCGCCCAGCTGGGCATCGGCGACGTGGTGCGGTTCCACCCGCCGGTCGGCCAGGCCGAGCTCGCGCAGTGGTACCGCGCGGCGACGGCCCTGGTGATGCCCTCGTACAGCGAGTCCTTCGGGCTGGTCGCGCTGGAGGCGCAGGCCTGCGGCACCCCGGTGGTGGCGGCCGCGGTCGGTGGTCTGCCGGTCGCGGTGCGGGACGGCGAGACCGGCACGCTGGTGCCCGGCCACGAGCCGGCGGCGTGGGCGCACGCGCTGGAGCCGTACGTCACCGACCCGGGCCTGGTCGCCCGGCGCGGCGAGGCGGCGGCCCGGCACGCGGGCGGGTTCGGCTGGGACACCGCCGCCGCGACCACCGCCGAGGTGTACGCGGGCAGCCTGGCCCGCCCGGCCGGCCGACTGGCCACCGCCCGGCGGCGACTGGCCTGACCGCCGCCCCGGACGATC
Organism: Kitasatospora sp. MAA19; assembly: GCF_029894125.1. Lineage (GTDB taxonomy): Bacteria > Actinomycetota > Actinomycetes > Streptomycetales > Streptomycetaceae > Kitasatospora. Next base: position 452,488 of record NZ_JARXYZ010000003.1, on the reverse strand, counting down.
CCCAGGGCCGGGCGCCGATGCCGGGGGCGCGTCACCGCTGGTGCGCGCCCCCGGTACCGCCGAGTAACGTCACCCCCATGGCAATCCGCACCAAGGACGAGGCCCTGACCCTCCTGCGCACCGCCCTGGACGACGCCGGAGCGGCCTGGGAGCCGGCCACCACCGACCCGTACACGCTGGTGGCGACGCTTCCGGGCACCCGCAAGCTGAGCACCACCTGCGCGCTGCGGGTCGGCGACCACACCCTGTCGGTGAACGCCTTCGTGATCCGCCGCCCGGACGAGAACCACGAGGCCGTCTACCGCTGGCTGCTGGAGCGCAACACCCGGCTGTACGGCGTCGCGTACGCGATCGACCCGCTCGGCGACGTCTACCTGGCCGGCCGCCTGCCGCTGGAGGCGCTCACCCCGGACGCCGTGGACCGGCTGCTCGGGACGGTCCTGGAGAACGCCGACGAGCCGTTCAACACCCTGCTGGAGCTGGGTTTCGCCTCGGCGATCCGGCGCGAGTGGGAGTGGCGCACCAAGCGCGGGGAGTCCACCCGCAACCTGGCCGCCTTCGCCCACCTGGCCGCCCCCGCGGCCGACTGAACCGCGGCCGACCGAACCGCGGCCGACCGAACCGCGGCCGACCGACCGGGGCCGTCCGGCCGCGGTCGGCGGGCCGTCCCCGGCGTCAGGCGCCCGCCGGGGCCTTCCCCTCCACGGCGGGCACGGCCACCTCGGCGGCGGGCACCGCCACCTCCACGGCCTCCACGGCTTCGAACGGACCGCCGTCCGCCGCGGCCCCGGTGCGCCGCCCCAGCACCGCGTATCCGGCGGCGGCGACCGTGCCGCACACCCCGCACGCGCCCCACAGCACCCCGCCACCGGCGTGGTCCAGCACCACACCGCCCACGGCCGGGCCGAGGAACAAGGCGAGCGACCAGGAGAGCGAGTAGACGCCCTGGTAGCGGCCGCGCGCATGGGTCGGCGACAGCTCGGCGACCAGGCCCATCAGGGTCGGCGTGTAGAGGATCTCCCCGACCGTCCAGACCGCCACGGTGAGGGCGTAGAGCCACGCGGACGACCCGGCCAGGGCCGTCATCCCGAATCCCCAGCCGATGAGCAGCGCGGCGGCTGCCAGCATGGCCGTCCGGCTGCGGCCCTCGACCCACCGGGTGAGCGGGATCTGCAGCAGCACGATCAGCAGCCCGTTCAGGCCGATGACCAGGCCGTACTGGGAGGACGTGATTCCCTGCTCGCCCATGTCCACGGGGAGCGTGGTGGAGGCCTGCTGCATCACCAGGGCGAGCAGCAGGGTGAGCCCGACCACCGACATGAAGCGGCGGTCGCGGATCACCGTGACGAGGCCGACCGCCGGGGCGTCGGCCTGCGCGGCCGGGGCGTCGGGCTTGGTCTCCGGGATCTTGACGAAGATCACCACCGCGCAGAGCAGGGTGGAGACCGCGTCCAGCAGGAACAGCGTGAGGTAGCCCTGGGTGGCGATCAGGCCGGCGACGGCCGAGGAGAGGCCGAAGCCCAGATTGATCGCCCAGAAGTTCAGCGAGTAGGCGCGGACCCGGTCGGCGGCCGGGACGATGTCCGCGATGATCGCCGAGATGGCCGGGCGGGTGGCGTTGTTGCAGAAGCCGACCAGGAAGGCCACCACGGCGATCGCGACCTGACCGTCCGTGAAGCCGAGCGCGGCGGTGAACAGGGCGGTGCCGAGCTGGGCGCCGACCAGGGTCGGCCGGCGCCCGATCCGGTCGGTCAGCACGCCCGCGACGATCGACGAGACCGCCGCGCCGAGGCCGAACAGGGAGGCGACCAGGCCCGCGTAGGAGGCCGAGTACCCCCGGCTGCTGGTGAGGTAGAGCGCCAAGAAGGTGACCACGAAGGCGCCGAGCCGGTTGACCAGCGTCGAGACCCAGAGCCACCAGAACTGCCGTGGCAACCCGCCCGCCGTCTCCTGCACCATTCTTCGGATCCGGGGGTTGGTGACCAGCGTGAAGAGCATGTGGGGGGCTCCCGGGGGCGGGCGTTCGCTGAACGGCATGGGCAGGTCCGGTCAGCCGACGCTTGTAAGTGGTGGATAAGCGGAGCACACATTACCCACGGGTAGAAGGTCCCGACCAGCGGTTTTCGGGCCTCCACTAAGCTGGGGCCATGGCTGACACGACGTACCGACTCATCCTGCTCCGCCACGGCGAGAGCCAGTGGAACCAGAAGAACCTGTTCACCGGTTGGGTCGACGTCGACCTCAACGAGAAGGGTGAGAAGGAGGCCGCGCGCGGTGGCGAGCTCCTCGCCGCCGAGGGTCTGCTCCCCGATGTGCTGCACACCTCGCTGCTGCGTCGCGCGATCCGCACCTCGCAGATCGCCCTGGACAAGGCCGACCGCCACTGGATCCCGGTCAACCGCAGCTGGCGCCTGAACGAGCGGCACTACGGCGCGCTCCAGGGCAAGGACAAGGCCCAGACCCTGGCCGAGTTCGGCGAGGAGCAGTTCCAGCTGTGGCGCCGCTCGTACGACACCCCGCCGCCGGTGCTGGCCGATGACGCCGAGTACTCGCAGGCCGGTGACGCCCGCTACGCGGAGATTCCGAGCGAGCTGCGTCCGCGCACCGAGTGCCTGAAGGACGTCGTCGAGCGGATGCTCCCGTACTGGTACGACGCCATCGTCCCGGACCTCGCCGCCGGCAAGACCGTCCTGGTCACCGCCCACGGCAACAGCCTGCGCGCGCTGGTCAAGCACCTCGACGGCATCTCCGACGAGGCCATCGCGGGCCTGAACATCCCGACCGGCATCCCGCTGGTGTACGAGCTCGACGCCGACTTCAAGCCCGTCACCACGGGCGGCCGCTACCTCGACGCGGAGGCCGCCGCCGCCGCCATCGAGGCGGTCAAGAACCAGGGCAAGAAGTAGGCCGCTTGCCGCTACGGCCCCCCACCAGCGCTTCCGGTGCCGGTGGGGGGCCTTCGCGTGTCCACCCCACCCCTGCGTCAACTGGCCCGCCTGGCCAATGAGTTGACGGCCACGAGAATGGTTCAGACCATTGACGGGTGGCGGTGTCGGCTCCTACCGTGAGGTCACCGGACTGGCGCAGGCATGCCAAGGATCCCCCTGTCCTGGCCGCCGTACCCCACGCGCGCGTCTGCGCCCCGGCGCACTCTCCATCCACCCCCACGGAGGAGCACCATGCGCACACGCCACATCGTCGGGGCGGCGGTCGCCGCGCTCGCGATACCGCTCACCTTCGCGCTCCCGGCGCAGTCCCACGGGTACATCTCGACGCCGCCCAGCCGGGCCGCCCTGTGCGGCGCGGAGGTCGTCGCCGACTGCGGTGAGATCCAGTGGGAGCCGCAGAGCGTCGAGGGCCCGAAGGGCTTCCCGGCCGCCGGCCCGTCCGACGGCACCATCTGCGCCGGCGGGAACTCGCGCTTCGCCGAACTGGACGACCCGCGCGGCGGCGCCTGGCCGACCACGCCGGTGACGGCGGGGCAGCAGCTCACCTTCACCTGGACGTTCACCGCCCGGCACGCGACCACGAGCTTCACGTACTACCTGACCAAGCCGGGCTACGACGCCAGTCAGCCGATCACCCGGTCGAGCCTGGAGCTGACGCCGTTCCTGACCGTCCCCTACAACGGCCGTCAGGTGCCGAGCACGGTCAGCCACACCGCGACCGTCCCGAGCGGGCGGACCGGCCACCAGGTGGTCGTCTCGGTGTGGGAGATCGCCGACACCGGGAACGCCTTCTACTCCTGCACCGACGTCCAGTTCTGACGGATCCCGCCGGGCTCACGGCCGGCGGAAGACCGGGGTGCACGCCCGTCTCCCGCGGCGGCCGTGCACCCCGGAACCCCCGGGGCCGCCGCCCTCGCGGCGGCCCGGCTCAGTGGCCGCCGCAGCAGCCGCCGTCCGCGCCGCCGCACTGGCAGGGCGCGCCGGACTGGCAGCCGCAGCCGCAGCCCGGGCCACAGCCGCAGCCGGCCGCGAGGACGGGCAGCAGCTTCGGGGAGGGCGGCGCGACGGTGTCGTGTGCCGGTGTCGGTCGGGTCGGGTTGGCCTTCATCGTGCTGAACCCTCCTTGTGACGGGCACACTTCGGTGCCTACAGCTTCGAGTGAAGCCGCCGATCGGAGGGAGCGTCAACAGGCGCGCAGTGGTGGGGCGTACGGGACGTCGTGCGCCCCCACCACCCCCGTCACGGGTTTACCCGCCCTCGGAGTGAGCGGCCGCCCCTCGGAGCCCCATGCTCCGGAACTCCCGGGACTCCCGGGACTCCCGGGACTCCCGAGGCCCGGAGACCCCGAAGCCCCGACCGGGCGACCGCACCGCACCGGCGGGAGGTCACTCCGCCGCCGCGGCCTCCGAGGCGGCCACGAACTCGGCCACGTGCTCGCCCGTCACCAGGTACACCACGCGCTTGGCGACCGACACCGCGTGGTCCGCGAAGCGCTCGTAGTAGCGGCCGACCAGGGTGATGTCGACGGCCGTCTCGATGCCGTGGTGCCAGCGGTCGTCGATCAGGTGCGACAGCAGCTCGCGGTGCAGGGTGTCGATCGCGTCGTCGTCCTGCTCCATCTCCAGGGCCTTGTCGACGTCCTTGGTGGCGATCACCAGACCGGCCTTGGCCACCAGGCGCTGGGCGAGCTGGCCCATCTCCAGGACGGTGGAGTGGAGGTCGCCGGGGACGGCGGAGTCGGGGTAGCGCATCCGCGCGACCTTGGCGACGTGCCGGGCGAGGTCGCCGCAGCGCTCCAGGTCGGAGCTCATCCGCAGCGAGGTGACGACGATGCGCAGGTCGGTGGCGACCGGCTGCTGGCGGGCGAGCAGGTCGATGGCGCGGTTCTCCAGCTCGTGGTGGAGATCGTTGATCTTCTGGTCGGCGGCGATCACGCTCTCCGCCAGCGCCAGGTCCGCGTCGAGGAGTGCGGTGGTCGCCCGGCCCAGTGCCGAGCCGACCAGCCGGGCCATCTCGACCAGGCTGTCGCCGATCGCATCGAGTTCCTCGTGGTACGCGTCGCGCATGCTCTCTCCTCAGTAGCTGTGTCGGTGGCGGTGCCGACCGGCCGGCCCGTCCGACCGTCGTTCCGGTGTTCGGGTGACCGCTGCTGGTGGCGCGAATCGTACGCGCACACCTGAGGCGGCGGCCGGTGGTCCGGCCCGCCACCCACTCCCACACGGGCTGCATGGCCAACTCTGCGCCGTCCGGGCGACGGTGCACGGCCGGTGCGGTGAATCGGCGGCCACGTGGAGGTGAATTCTCGGCAACGCGCGGCCGATGCCTTGATCGGCCCCTTGGGGAGTGCCCTGGCCATGCGCTTACGCTGGCCACATGGACGTGAACGTGGCCGCCGCCGCTGCCTGCGCCATAGCCGGGCTCGGCGTCGGCCTCACGGCCTCCATCGCCTTCCGCTGGAGCGAGCGCGAGCAGGCCAGGGGCAGGCACAGTGGCACCAACAGCAGACACCACGGTCGGCAACAGGGATTGGGCGCCGGCACCCCGGAGCCCCCGCTGCCGCCGGGGGTGGACACCGTACTCTCCGTCCTCCGCTCCTGCGCGATCGTGCTGGGCGAGGGCGACGAGGTGGTCAAGGCCAGCTCCGCGGCGTACGCGATGGGCCTGGTGCGCGGCGGCGCGGTCGCCGTGGACCAGATGCTCTCGCTGGCCCGCGCCACCCGCCGGGACGGCGAGATCCGCCAGGTCGAACTGGAGGTGCCCCGCCCCGGCGTGGCCCGTGCGGGCGAGCCGCTCGCGGTCTCCGTCCGGGTCGCCCCGCTGGGCTCCCGGCTGGTGCTGGTGCTGGTCGAGGACCAGACCGAGCGCCGCCGGGTGGAGGCCGTCCGCCGGGACTTCGTGGCCAACGTCAGCCACGAGCTGAAGACCCCGGTCGGCGCCCTGTCGCTGCTCTCCGAGGCGGTCGCCGACGCGGCCGACGACCCGGAGGCGGTGCAGCGCTTCGCCGGCCGGATGCAGATCGAGGCGACCAGGCTGGCCAGCCTGGTCCAGGAGATCATCGACCTCTCCCGGGTGCAGGACGACCGGCTGATGGTGGACCCCGAGCCGGTCGCGGTGGACGAGCTGATCGCCGAGGCGATCGACCGCTGCCGCCAGCAGGCCGCCGCCAAGCAGATCCTGATCACGGCCGGCGGCATCGCCGGCCTCTACCTGCACGGCAACCGCGGCCAGCTCGCCGCGGCCCTGGGCAACCTGGTCGAGAACGCCGTCAACTACAGCACGCCCCGCACCAGGGTGGCGATCGCCACCCGCCGGATCTCCAGCGCCGCGGCGCTCGGGGAGGCGGACGGCGAGCTGATCGAGATCTCCGTCACCGACCAGGGCATCGGCATCTCCGAGAAGGACCGCGAGCGCGTCTTCGAGCGCTTCTACCGGGTCGACCCGGCCCGCTCCCGGGCGACCGGCGGAACCGGCCTCGGCCTCTCCATCGTCAAGCACGTCGCCGCCTCGCACGGCGGCACGGTCTCGGTGTGGAGCGTCGAGGGCCAGGGTTCGACCTTCACCATCCGCCTGCCGGCCGGGCAGGCGCCCGAGGCCGAGGACACCGACGACCTCGACCGTGACCGGCACGCCCAGACCCTCACCTCGGACCGGACGGCCACCACGGGCCGCGCGGACCGTTCGCTCCCCACGGGGGAGCGGGAACACCCCCTGTCAGACACAACCCCCCAGCTTGCCCCGGAGGCCTGATCGTGACCCGAGTACTGGTGGTCGAGGACGAGGAGTCGTTCAGCGACGCCCTCTCGTACATGCTTCGCAAGGAGGGCTTCGAGGTGGCCGTCGCCGCCACCGGCCCCGACGCACTGGAGCAGTTCGAACGCAACGGCGCCGACCTCGTCCTGCTCGACCTGATGCTGCCGGGCCTGCCGGGTACCGAGGTCTGCCGCCAGCTGCGGGTGCGCTCCAACGTCCCGGTGATCATGGTCACCGCCAAGGACAGCGAGATCGACAAGGTGGTCGGCCTGGAGATAGGTGCGGACGACTACGTCACCAAGCCCTACTCCACCCGTGAACTGGTCGCCCGGATCCGCGCGGTGCTGCGTCGCCGCGGCGAGGACGGCGGCGCCGGCGACAACGGCGGCGGCCCGGGCGCCCTGGAGGCGGGCCCGGTCCGGATGGACGTGGACCGGCACGTGGTGACCGTGGACGGCGCCAAGGTCGACCTGCCGCTGAAGGAGTTCGACCTGCTGGAGATGCTGCTGCGCAACGCGGGCCGGGTGCTCACCCGCATGCAGCTGATCGACCGGGTCTGGGGCGCGGACTACGTCGGCGACACCAAGACCCTGGACGTCCACGTGAAGCGCCTGCGGGCCAAGATCGAGCCGGACCCGGGCGCCCCGCGCTACCTGGTCACGGTCCGTGGCCTGGGCTACAAGTTCGAGCCGTAAACCGCGGCCGCGGACAGACGCGGAAGGCCCCCGCCGGCAGTTGCCGGAGGGGGCCTTCGCGTTGCGTCCGACGGGCCCGGGAGGGGCCCGCCGGACGCGGGGTGGCGCGTCAGTGGGCGCCGGCGGACGCAGTGGCGCCCGCGGGGGTGGTGGCGGCACCGGACGGCGTGGCCGCACCGGTGGTGGCCGGGGCGGCCGGGGTGGTGCTGCCGGTGACCGGGGCGGTCGCGGCGGGGGTGGCGCCCTTGGTGGGCACGGCGGCCGGGGTCGCCGTCGGGCCGAAGCCCTGGTAGAGGCCCTTGTTGGGGCTCACACCGGCCTGGGCGTCGACCTTCTGACCGTCCTTGAAGGTGAACGAGGCCGGGACGAAGCCGCCGACCTGGACACCGACCGAGGCGACCTTGGCGGACGGGTTGCCGGCGCCGCCGATCGCCACGGCGCCGCCGGCCGGGACGACGATGGTGGACAGCGGGGCGCCCGCCGCGTCGGTGAACGCGGCGGTGGCACCGTTTCCGACGGTGATGGACTGCAGCTCAGCCGGGGTGCTGCCGGTGTTGGAGATGTTGACGGTCACGTTGGCGGGACCGGTGTGCTCGCCCGAGGACTCGTCCCCGGTGACGACCACGATGTTGTTCAGCCGGAGGTTCGTTCCGAGGGTTGCCGCCGCGTTGTCGGGCTTGACCTGCAGCGTGTCCGGCGTGTTGCCGGCGGCGCAGGAAGACAGCGAGGCGATGGCGATGGCGGCGATGGCGGCGATGCTGCCGCGTCGAAGGCTGCGGCTCACGGCGGCGGCTTCTCCTAAGTCACGTGTCGGTAGGTCAGGTCTCAGATTATCGACCTCACTTATGCGGTCCTCACGGGGTGGTCCCCGTGTCGCACTCCTGAGGCCCGTGGGGCGGCCGTCCGGCCGCATCCGTGGCGTGTCCAGATCACTCTCGGGACAGACTTCGACCAAGATCGAATAACGATGTGGATACGGCCCGATAAACGGTGAAGGCCCAAGATCCAATCACGGTTTCGCGGGTGTTGCACAAGGTTTCGCTGAGCGCCGGAACGGCCTCCGACCTGCGGGAAGCCTCTCTCGAACATCGGTCGCAGCACGTCATGGGGGTCCTTGTCAAGCCCCGAGACCGGCCCTGACCTGCGAAAACGCCCTTCGGGTGCGCCGAAAAGCGTGTTATTCTGGAAAGCCACGGAAGGGGTCCTGTCACATGACGTTCAAGGTTGGCGACACGGTGGTCTACCCCCATCACGGGGCTGCGCTGATCGAGGCCATCGAAATTCGCCAGATCAAAGGTGTGGACAAGACCTACCTGGTGCTCAAGGTGCAGCAGGGAGACCTGACGCTCCGCGTGCCCGCCGAGAACGCGGAGTTCGTCGGCGTGCGCGATGTAGTCGGCCAGGAGGGTCTGGACCGGGTCTTCGAGGTGCTGCGCGCACCGTACACCGAAGAGCCGACCAACTGGTCCCGTCGCTACAAGGCGAACCTGGAGAAGCTCGCCTCGGGTGACGTTATCAAGGTCGCCGAGGTTGTGCGCGACCTCTGGCGTCGTGAGCGCGAGCGCGGTCTGTCGGCTGGCGAGAAGCGGATGCTCGCGAAGGCGCGCCAGATCCTCGTCAGCGAGCTCGCGCTGGCGGAGAACACCAACGAGGACAAGGCGGAGACGCTGCTCGACGAGGTGCTTGCCTCGTAGTGCAGTCGGGCTACCGCCCACCGCTCACAGCGCCCGGTGTCGGCGCGCCGCTCCCAGGACGAAGCGTCCGGGGGTGGTGCAGTGGCACTTCGGGCGCTGAGGCGTGTCCGGACGACGCCCCCGGCCCGAGCCGGTCCAGGCCCACAGGACCACTCCGCCCCGCAAGACGCCTTGCAAGACCGATTCTGCGGGTTGTGCGGCGGACGGTGGACCGTGGTTCTTCGGAAGGGGCCCGTTGCGCCCGCCGGGCACGCCAAGGCCATACCCACTTCGCCGAAGGAGTGAAACCTGAACGCCGCAGCAGCAGTCGCAGCAGCAGTGGTGCCCGCCGCCGGACGCGGTGAGCGGCTGGGGCCCGGCGCCCCGAAGGCCCTGCGGGAACTGGGCGGTGTGCCGCTCCTGGTGCACGCCGTGCGGGCGCTGGCCCGCAGCCGGGCGGTCGGCCTGGTCGTGGTCGCCGCGCCCGCCGACGGGGTGGCCGAGGTGGTCGCCCTGCTGGACAGCCACGGGCTGGACGACAAGGACATCCGGGTGGTGGCCGGTGGCGCGACCCGCCAGGAGTCGGTCCGGCTCGGCCTGGCCGCGATCCCGGCCGAGGTGGAGGTCGTCCTGGTGCACGACGCGGCCCGCCCGCTCGTCCCGGTCGAGGTGGTGGACGCCGTGGCGGCCGCCGTCCGGGCCGGAGCCGAGGCGGTGGTGCCGGCGGTGCCGCTGGCCGACACGGTGAAGCGGGTCGAGCCGAGCCCGGGTCGCCCCGAGCCGGTGCTCGACACGCCCGACCGGTCCACCCTGCGTGCGGTGCAGACCCCGCAGGGCTTCGACCGGGCCACCCTGGTCGAGGTGCACGCCAAGGCCCTGGCCGAGGAGGCCGCGGGCGCCGCCGACACGCCGTCGGTCACCGACGACGCCGGCCTGGTGGAGCGCTACGGCGGCCGGGTCGTCGTGGTGCCCGGCCACGAGGAGGCGTTCAAGGTCACCCGTCCGCTGGACCTCGTGCTCGCCGAGGCCGTACTCGCCCGCCGGAGGGCCTCCGATGCCTACTGATCCGCTGTCCACTGACGTGTCGGCCACCGAGTCGCCCGCTCCCGAGCCGTCGGCTCCCGCACTGCCGCGCATCGGCATCGGCACCGACGTGCACGCCTTCGAGGCCGGTCGCCCGCTCTGGGTGGCCGGACTGGAGTGGCCGGACGCCGAGTTCGGGCTCTCCGGGCACTCGGACGCCGACGTCGCCGCGCACGCCGCCTGCGACGCGCTGTTCTCGGCCGCCGGAATCGGCGACCTGGGCGCGCACTTCGGCACCGACCGGCCGGAGTGGGCCGGCGCGTCCGGAGTGAAGCTGCTCGGCGAGGCGGCCCGGCTGGTGCGTGCGGCGGGCTTCGAGATCGGCAACATCGCGGTCCAGGTGATCGGCGTCCGGCCGAAGATCGGCAAGCGGCGGGTCGAGGCGCAGGCCGCGCTGTCGGACGCGGCCGGTGCGCCGGTGTCGGTGTCCGGCACCACCACCGACGGCCTGGGCCTGACCGGCCGGGCCGAGGGGCTGGCCGCGATCGCCACCGCCCTGGTGTACGAACGGCGTTGAGCCCGTCGGTCCGGGGCGGGCCGGGGGCCGGCCGGGAAGGTCCGGTGCGGGGCCGGCACAGGTCCGGTGCGAGGTCGGGAATTAATCCACGGTGACGGGTGTTCAGGAGCCGGTGTCAGGGCCCGGATCGATACGGTTCGGTGCGGGCCCGGGCGCAGGCTCCGCCTGGCAGTGGCCCGACCTCCGACCCGACCGACCGGAAGAAGGTCTCCGATGACCACCCAACTCTCCGACCGCGCCAAGGCCTTGATCGACGGCAAGAGCTTCGCCGTGGTCTCCACCATCCAGCCCGACGGCAGCCCCCAGTCCTCGGTGGTCTGGGTGGAGCGCGACGGCGAGGACATCCTGTTCTCCACCGTCGAGGGCCGTCGCAAGCACCTCAACCTGCTGAAGGACCCGCGCATCTCGCTCGTGGTCAACCCGCCGGAGAGCCCGTACGAGTACCTGGAGGTGCGCGGCTCGGCCACCCTCACCACCGAGGGCGGCCGCGAGTTGATCAACCGGTTGGCCGCCAAGTACCGCGGTGAGGACGTCTACACCTTCGACGGACCGGAGGACGTGCGGGTGATCGTCCGGCTCACCCCGCGCAAGGTGGCCGGCGGCATCTGACCCCGGAGGAGCGGGTGCCTCCGACCGGACGCGGCGGGGAAACGCCCTTGTCGCGGTATTGACATTCGGGAATGTCGCGGGGCACCCCCTCCTGCCCACTACGCTTGACGCTGTGAGCATTCGCCTGTACGACACCAGCACCCGCCAGGTACGCGACTTCGTCCCGCTTGTACCGGGCTGTGTCTCGATCTACCTGTGCGGCGCTACCGTCCAGTCGGCGCCTCATATCGGGCACATCCGGTCCGGGCTCAACTTCGACATCATGCAGCGGTGGTTCGCCTACCGCGGCTACCAGGTGACCTTCGCCCGGAACGTCACCGACATCGACGACAAGGTGATCGCCAAGGAGCGCGAGCTCGGCACCCCGTGGTGGCAGATCGCCTACGAGAACGAGCGCGCCTTCAACGACGGCTACACCGCGCTCGGCTGCCTGCCGCCGACCGTCGAGCCGCGGGCCACCGGGCACATCCCCGAGATGGTCGAGATGATGCAGGGGCTCATCGCGAAGGGCCACGCCTACGCGGCGGACGGCAACGTCTACTTCGACGTGAAGTCGTACCCCGACTACCTCGCGCTCTCCAACCAGAAGCTGGCCGACCTGCGCCAGCCCTCGGCCGAGGGCGAGACCGGCAAGCGCGACCACCGCGACTTCGCGATGTGGAAGGCCGCCAAGCCGGGCGAGCCGAGCTGGGAGACCCCGTGGGGCCGCGGCCGTCCCGGCTGGCACCTGGAGTGCTCGGCGATGGCCCACAAGTACCTCGGCCCGGCCTTCGACATCCACGGCGGCGGGCTGGACCTGATCTTCCCGCACCACGAGAACGAGATCGCCCAGTCCAAGGCCTACGGCGACGACTTCGCCAACTTCTGGGTGCACAACGCCTGGGTCACCATGGCCGGCGAGAAGATGAGCAAGTCGCTGGGCAACTCGGTGCTGGTCTCCGAGATGGTCCAGCGCTGGCGGCCGATCGTGCTCCGCTACTACCTGGGCGCCCCGCACTACCGCTCGATGATCGAGTACAGCGAGGAGTCGCTGCGTGAGGCCGAGGCCGGTTTCGGCCGGATCGAGGGCTTCATCCAGCGCACCATCGAGCGCTGCGGGACGGTCGACGCCGCACCCGAGGTGCCGCCGGCCTTCGCCGAGGCGATGGACGACGACCTGGGCGTGCCGCAGGCGTTGGCCGTCGTGCACACCGCCGTCCGCCAGGGCAACAGCGCCCTGAACGCGGACGACAAGGAGAACGCGGTGGCGCGACTCGCCGAGGTCCGTGCGATGCTCGGAGTGTTGGGTCTCGACCCGCTCGACCCGCAGTGGGCCGGGACGGAGCGCGGCGAGGCTGGGACACTGAAGAGCATGCACGGTGTGGTCGACTCGCTGGTCCGCCTGGTCCTGGACCAGCGGCAGGCGGCGCGGCAGCGTAAGGACTTCGCCACCGCGGATGCCATCCGCGACCAGCTCGGCCTCGCCGGGCTGGTGATCGAGGACACCCCGTCCGGCCCGCGCTGGACGATCAACAGCCAGTAACCCCATCTGACGATCGGGGTGAGGGTGGGCCGTACCGGACCGGTGCGGCCCTCCCGCATGACGTAGCGCATGCCGTCGGCCGCCGCCGGACAGAACGGGGCGGCCGGGCATGCCGAACAGACAGGATGTACAGCCATGGCCGGCAACAGTGCGCGCAGGAACCGCCGCAACCCCGGATCGAAGAAGGGCGCGTCTGTCGGTACCGGCGGGCACAGCCGCAAGGCGCTCCAGGGCAAGGGCCCGACCCCGCCCGGGGAGGAGCGCAAGGGCCACCCGAAGCAGCGCGCCGCCAACGCCGCGATCAAGCGCGAGCGGGACGCCAAGGCCCGCGCCGGCATGCGCCGGTCCGGCGGTGGCGGGCGCGGCGGCCGCGGCGGCGCGGGTGCCGCCGAGCTGGTCTTCGGCCGCAACTCGGTGGTCGAGGCCCTGAAGGGCGACGTGCCGGCCACCGCGCTGTACGTCATGCAGTTCATCGACACCGACGACCGCGTCCGCGAGGCCTTCCAGGCCGCCAACGACCGTGGCATCCCGCTGATGGAGGCCCCGCGCCCGCAGCTGGACCAGATGACCGGCGGGCTCAACCACCAGGGCCTGGTGCTCCAGGTCCCGCCGTACGAGTACGCGCACCCCGAGGACCTGCTGGGCGAGGCCGCCGACGCCGGCCAGGACGCGCTGATCATCGCGCTGGACGGTGTCACCGACTCGCGCAACCTCGGCGCCGTGGTCCGCTCCGCCGCCGCCTTCGGCGCACACGGCGTGGTCATCCCCGAGCGCCGCGCGGCCGGCATGACCGCCGGTGCCTGGAAGACCTCCTCCGGCGCCGCCGCCCGGCTGCCCGTCGCCCGGGCCACCAACCTCACCCGCACCCTGGAGGCCTACCAGAAGGCCGGCCTGATGGTGGTCGGCCTGGCCGCCGACGGCGAGGCCGAGCTGGGCGACCTGGAGCTGCTGACCGGCCCGGTGGTGATCGTCGCGGGCAGCGAGGGCAAGGGCCTGTCCCGGCTGGTCTCGGAGACCTGCGACATGCGGGTGCGGATCCCGATGTCCGGGCTGACCGAGTCGCTGAACGCCGGTGTCGCGGCGGGCATCGTGCTGTACGAGGCCGCGCGGCTGCGGGCCAAGCGCTGACCCCTGGCGCACCGGCGGCCGCCGCAGCACGGGCCGCCGCCGGAGCGCGGGTCGCCGCCGGGGGCGCAGGCCGTTGCCGCAGCACGGGTCGCCGCCGCAGCACACGCGGTGGCCGGTGCGCAGGGGATCTTCTGAATTCTCCGCAGTCCGAGTGAAAAGCGATCGGGCCCGACCGGGCTCGATCGCTTTTCTCATGATCATTTCAAGCAGGCGCCGGACATCCACTCGGGAGAGTGTCCTAAGCGGCCGTCACCCGGTTAGACGGGCGTGGACACCAGAACACCTCGGCGCCCCCTGTTCGGCGGCGGCAGCACCGGGATAGACGCGGGCCCCGGCCTTGACACGGTCAAGGTGCCGTCCGACCCCGCGCGCCTCAGCAACACGCAGGCGAGCTTCCGGCTCCGGCTCGGCGCCCCGGTGCCGCCGCTGATCGAGGCCCCGGCCGGACTGCTGTCCACCGGTGCCGCGTTCGGCGACCCGTACGCGAACCAGGGCCTGATCCGCCGTCCGCTGGTCACCCCGCAGGTCGTCGTGCCCGCCTCCGCCGTCCCGGCGATGGCGGGGGCCGCCGGGGGCGGTGCGCCGCGCCGCAAGGGCCGGGTCACCGCCGTCACCTGGACCGGGCAGGCGCCCCCCGGGGACCTCGCGGCCACCCAGCTGCTGGAGGCCGTCCGGCTCACCGGTTCCGCCTCCGGGGGCGTCGGCCTGGCCGAGTCGGACACCCGGGTGATCCCGACCTACTCGGGTGCCCGGACCGTCCCGCGCCAGCCCCGGACGGGTGCCGGCACCGCCACCTACGCGGGCGTCGGCCCGGTCGGCGCGCCGCAGGGCTGGACCCCGAGCGGCGAGTTGCCCGAGGTCTCCGCGACGGCCGCCGAGGGTCGGCAGGCCTGGTACCCCGGACGCCGGGTCGACCTCGGCCTGGTCCTGCTGCCGCTGCGCGCCGTCCTCGGCTCGCTGTCCGTCTACGCCGGGTTCAGCAAGCTCTGCGACCCGGTGTACTTCGACGGCGGCGAGCGCGGCTCGATGATGCGCTGGCTCGCCTCGCTGCACCCCTGGAAGGTCGCCGAGCCGCTGCTGGCCTTCGCCATGGCGCACCCGGTCGGTGCCGGCCTGGCGGTGTCGTTCACCGAGATCGTGGTCGGTGTGCTGACCGTCCTCGGCCTCTGGCAGCGGCTCGCGGCCGGGGCGGCGATGCTGCTCTCCGCCGCGCTGCTGTTCACCGTCAGCTGGCGGGCCGTGCCGGTCTACGACACGCCCGACCTGATCTTCCTGGCGGCCTGGAGCCCGCTGCTGATCGCCGGCGCGCCGTTCGCCTCCCTGGACGGGCGGCTCAACCTGGAAGCCTGGCGGCGGTACGGCGCGGACGCGCCCGCCGCGCTGCGCCGACGGGTGCTGCGCCGCGGCACGGTGGTCACCACGGTCGTCGTCGGGCTGACCCTGCTGCTCGGCTCGATGCTCGGCGCGGCGGTGCGCACCGGCGCCCGGCCGCACCAGGCGCCGGCCCGTCCGGCCACCGACTACGGCACGCCGGTCTGGCCGGGCGGCGCCCCGACCGGCACCCCGGGCGGCCAGGGCTCGTCCACCTCGCCCTCGCCCGCCGCCCCGCGACCGGCCACCCCCACACCGAGCCCGACCGCTCCGCCCTCCTCCGCCCCGGCCTCCCGGCCGACCGGTCCGACGCCGAGCGGCAAGGGGCACTCCACCAAGGCGGAGAGCGGGGCCGGTGCGAGCCCGGCCGCGTCGTCCGCCGGCGCGCCGCCGGCCGGCTCCTCGCCCGCCCAGCGCAGCACCCCGGCCCCCGGCGGCTCGGGGACGGCGTCCAAGCCGAGCCCGAGCTCCGGGGCGGGCTCCGGGCTGCTCGGCGGGGTGCTGGGCAGCGCCCCGCTGGCCGACCTGTCCGGCGGCGCCCGCTCCTCCCGCCCGGGGGCGCCTACGTCCACCTGAGGGGTCTGACGGTTCGCGGACGCGGTCGGCTGGGTGCTCCATGGCGGAGCACCCGGCCGATTGCCGTTGCCGTTGCCGCTCGCTGCTGCTGCTCGTGCCTCGAGGGGTTGCCGCTTTGCCGTTTGTGCCCGGGGGCGTCACTGTGGGGCGCGGCCGGCCCCGGCGGCGAGCTCCTTGGCGGCCTCGGTGAGGTCCTTCGCGGTGTCGATGGCGCGCCAGTACACGCCCTGCGGCAGCTGGTAGCCCGCCAGCCGCTTGCTGCGCGCCAGTTGCGGGAACGTGGTGCGTTCGTGGTCGCCCACGTCCGGCAGCAGCTCGGCGAACTCCGGGCTGAAGACGTACAGCCCGGCGTTGATCAGGAACGGCGAGGGCGGTGCCTCGATGAAGTCCAGCACGTTGCCGAACTGGTCGGTCTCCACCGCCCCCCACGGGATCCGCGGCCGGGCCAGCGCGAGCGTCGCGACGGCGTCCCGCTCGTGGTGGAAGGCGGCCATATCGCGCAGGCTGAACCGGGTCCAGATGTCGCCGTTGGTGGCGTACCAGGGCTCGTCCGGGCGGGGCAGCGCCTTGGCCGCGTACTTGAGGCCGCCGCCGCGCCCGAGCGGCTCCTCCTCGACCACCGTGCGGACGCGCAGCGGCAGGTCCGCCTTGTCGAGCCACTCCTCCAGCACGTCGGCGAGGTGCCCGCAGGAGACCACCACGTCGGTGACGCCCTCGGAGGCCAGCCAGGCCAGCTGGTGGCCGAGGATCGGCGTGCCCGTTCCCGGGATCTCGACCAGCGGCTTGGGGCGGTCGTCCGTGTAGGGCCGCAGTCGCGAGCCCTGGCCGCCGGCCAGGATCACGGCCTGGGTGACGGGCGTCGTGGTCGGCCGGGGCGGCGGGGACGTGAGGTCGGCGGTGGGGCCGGAGTCAGCGGTCATGCCTGAACAATAAGGCGCCCACCGGGCCGGTCGGCCGGAGCCGCGGACGCCGGTTGGGGCCGCCGGTTGAGGTCGCGGGCTGGGGCCGTGGGGGTCGGCCGGATCCGCCGCGGGGCAGCCCGAGCCGCTGACGTCGTCAGCCGGCGATGCCCGCCGCGAACGACCCGTCGCAGACCGGGCGGGCGAACGACCGGGCCCGCTGCACGTCGCCCTGGTACTTGCGCACCGCGGCCTTGCCCAGCTCGGTGGCGAGCGAGGTGCAGTACGGCGTCAGCGACGGCTGCTCGCGCATCGAGCGCTCCAGCAGGTCCAGTGCGGCGGACGGGTTCTTCGCCCGCAGCTCGTCCAGCAGCACCACCCGCAGCGACTCCTGCGGGGCGAGCCCGTCCGAGGACGTGCCCGCGGCCGCGTTGGTGGCGGTGTTGGGGGCGGCGTTGGTGGTGGCGGAACGCCCGATCCCGGCACCGTCACCGCTGGACGCCGCCACGACCTGCTGGTCGAGGCCGGTCGGCGGGGCCCACGGCACCCGGGTCACGGCGAGGGTGCCGGTGGTCACCAGGACGACCGGCAGGGTCAGGGCGACGGTCTGGCCGATACGGCGCACAAGCTGCTTCACCCTCAGGAGAGTAGCGGTGGGTGCGGGTGGGGTCGCCCTCCGTTACACCATCGAGTGACACCGTGTCCGGTTTCGTCCCCACACCGTGTTGACGCGGGGGTGTACGGACGGAGCCCGCCGGACCGGGAGTGGTCCGACGGGCTCCGCGTGGTGGCTCGCCCGGACGACCGGGCACGCCGTGCTCAGCTGCTCAGGCGGGCACCCGAGCTGGTGGAGAACACGTGGGTCTCGTTGGCGATCGGCACGACGTGGATCGTCTCGCCGCGGGCCGGGATCTGCCGGCCGTGCACGCGGACGACCAGCTCCTTGTCCTCGCCGCCGATCTTGGTGGTGCCGTACACGAAGCCGTCCGAGCCGAGCTCCTCGACCACGTTCACGGTCACCGCGACGCCCTCGATGCCGCCCGCCGGGACGATCTCGAAGTGCTCCGGGCGGATGCCGACGGTCACCGACTTGTCGGTGCCGGCGCCGGCCAGGTCGTCACGCGAGACGTTGACCACCGAGCCGCCGAACTTCACGCCGCCGTCCACCAGCGGCACCTCGACCAGGTTCATCGCCGGCGAGCCGATGAAGCCGGCCACGAACAGGTTGGCGGGCTTGTCGTACATGTTGCGCGGGGTGTCGACCTGCTGCAGCACGCCACCCTTGAGCACCGCGACCCGGTCGCCCATGGTGAGCGCCTCGGTCTGGTCGTGGGTGACGTACACCGTGGTGATGCCCAGGCGGCGCTGCAGGCCGGCGATCTGGGTACGGGTCGAGACGCGCAGCTTGGCGTCCAGGTTCGACAGCGGCTCGTCCATCAGGAAGACCTGCGGCTGGCGCACGATCGCGCGGCCCATCGCGACACGCTGGCGCTGACCGCCCGACAGCGCCTTCGGCTTGCGGTCCAGGTACTCCGTCAGGTCGAGGATCTTCGCGGCCTCCTCGACCTTGGTGCGGATCTCCGCCTTGTTCACGCCGGCGATCTTGAGCGCGAAGCCCATGTTCTCGGCGACGGTCATGTGCGGGTACAGCGCGTAGTTCTGGAACACCATGGCGATGTCCCGGTCCTTCGGCGGCAGGTGCGTGACGTCCCGGTCGCCGATCCGGATCGAGCCGCTGTTGACGTCCTCCAGACCGGCCAGCATGCGCAGGCTGGTCGACTTGCCGCAGCCCGACGGGCCGACCAGCACGAGGAACTCGCCGTCCGCGATCTCCAGGTCCAGCGCGTCCACCGAGGGCTTGTCCGCCCCGGGGTAGACACGGGTCGCCTGCTCGTACGTGACAGAAGCCATGGTCGTACTCTCCTCCACCGGCAGGAACGTGCCGGACGATCCGAGTAAAGGGGGATTCGTTCGTCTCCATCAGCCCGCCCAGTGGTCTGAACCACCACACGAACCGACTTCCGGCGACGCTACCTGCGCTTCCGCGGCTTGTCAGCCCCCAGCCCGCCCGATTTCGGCATCGGTTCCATCACGCCCACCCCACTCCACCAACCCCCGGATATCCCCACACCCCACCACCCCGGCCCGGTAGACTGCCCCCGGTGCCGCCGTGATCCATCGCGGACGGTCACCGTGCCTCCTTAGCTCAGCTGGCCAGAGCACCGCTCTTGTAAAGCGGGGGTCGTCGGTTCGAACCCGACAGGGGGCTCTCGTTTCCACCCCGGATGAGCTGCAGCTTTGGCCTTCTGGGGGGCTTCGTCACCGGCCTCGGACTTCTCGTCCGGGGCCGTTTGCGTGAGCGGATGGCCCGGTGGGCTGGGGGAAGTTGTGGGGTAAGGAGTCCTTACCCCGGCCCACGCCCCTTGGGGCGGAGCACGTTGTCGCGTTGGATATCCCAAGGGCTACCCAACGCGCCGCCCTCGACCAGGGGGTCGAGGGCCGGTCATCTGGTGATCGCGGAGAGCCGCCTTCGCAGGGGCTTCTCCAGGTCGAGGTTGTCCCCTCGAGTAGTGGTCTGCAGCAGTTCAGTGATGACGACCAGTTCGGCGAACTGCCCGGCCGGCGTGTCGAGGATATGGGCGAGTTGGTGACGGACCTGGGCGGCGGTGTCCGGCACGAGGAGGCTGTACGAGTGCAACAGCGCCGCGTCGTACCCGGCAGGCGCGGTGCCCCAGCCTTCCCAGTCGAGGACCGTGAGGGTTGGGCCCGTGAGGTTGGCCCAGTGCAGGTCACCGTGGGCCGTCGTCCAGGTGGGCACTGCGGTGTCGATCGGGATGCCCAGGTACTGGGGCATGGCGCGGTCCAGGTATTCCTGCCGGACCGCCACCCGGTCGCTGGGAACGGTGGCAATGGCGTCGAGGGCGGTGCTGAGCCCGTCCCACCAGGCGTCGTCCAGATCGGGCGCTTCCCGGAGGATCGGCTCGTGGGTAGTGATGGTAGAGGTGGCGATTTTGTCGTACAGCTCCGCCAGGTAGCCGTGCCCGTCCTCGGTCCAGGTACGCCGCTCCCGCAGGCGCGGCCTAGGTACCGCAGGAGGCATGAGCCGTTCTGCCTCCTGCGGTCCCTCCCAGAGCTTCCCGCCGGCCCTGTCGGCCGGGGCGGACACCAGGCGGAGCCAGCGCTCGCCGGACGCCGTGGCAACCGGCCGGCTGAGGGTGCGCCCTCGCCAGCCCCATGTCTCGCGTGAGCCTATCGCCGTCGCGTCGAGCGTCGCTGCTGCTGTGGTGTGCATTCCGCGCATCCGCCTGGCGGTGTCCGGCTCAGGTTCCGAGTACATCAACGACCCTTCGGAGTACGTCCGGAGACAACGGCGGTTGGCCGACGGCTTCGGCGGCCCGCATCCAGTGTTCCGGGTTTCCCGTCGACAGGAGCACGCGCTTCACCCCTGGGGCTGAAGCAACGACTGCGAGGGCGGTCTCGGCAGGGGTCTTGCCAGGGGTGATCAGCTCGGACAGTTCCGGGGGCACCAGGCCAGGGATCTCGCCGCCGTGGAGCGGGGCGGAGGCGAACACCTCCAGTCCCGCAGCCAGGGCATCGGCCAGCGGGCCGTGTCCGTCGAGAGCCTGGGCGACGGGCGCAAGGTGGACGAGGGAGACCGGGAGCTGGATGGCCCACAGGTGATGATCCGGTCCGCCGGCCTTGGTCGCGAGTTCGATCAGCGTGGGTACGTCGAAGAGCCCGCTACTGAAGCCGCGCCAAGTCGCCACTCCGTAGGCGCTGATGATCTGTTGGCTGCACGCCTCCTCCAGGGCCAGGAAGGCGTTGGAGAGCCGGCCGGTGATCTCGCCGTCCGGGCAGGAGTGCTCGGGGTTGTGCACGAACACCAGGTCGGGTACCCGGCCGAGCATGAGCCTGCTCCGCGCGAGCTGCCAGGTGATGTAGTCCGGGGTGAGACAGTGCCCGCCCTCGGCGTCCGCCGGGGACAGGGCACCGGCTCGCACACCGATGTGCCCGGCGCCGGCCGGGACGAAGCCCACCTTGGTGGAGACGCACAGATCGGGGTAGGCAGCCAGAACCACGGCGAGCGACATCTCCGCCCGGCCGACTGCGTAGTTGGGCGCTGTGTCCACCCAGCCCGCACCACTGGAGGCGGCCATCAGCGCGGCCTCGGCTACATCGAGGCAGCGGTAGGTGCCAAGGCCCAGCCGGGCAGTCATCGTGGGCCTCCGACCGCGGCGGCCTGGCCGTCGACCAGCTCCGTCACGACAGCGGCCGCCTGGCCGAGAGTGATGTGTGCGGCCTGCGCGAGATCGGCCAGCCGGTGAGGTTCCCCGTCGGCGAGGAGCGCGAGCATCGGCTCGGCCTTGGCGGCAAACGTCCACTCCTCACCTCCGGCGGTAAACCGGACGGTGCCGTCGGGCATGGCCGCGAGCGCGGGCCGCGTGGTGACCAGGTGTACCTGCAGGTCGGCATCCGGTGGGGCCGCCGTGATGTGGGGCAGCGACGGTGCGAGCCGGGCTCGCTCGGTGGCGTCGCGAGCGGAGGAGAAGCGGGTGAGCAGGTCGTCGCTCTCCAGCTCGGTCGCGATGAGCTTGCCGATCGTGTCGAGGAAGGCGCGCTGCTCCTTGGCGGCCGCGAGGCGTGGGACATCCGCTCGGACGGCCTCGTGGGCACGCAGCATCTCCGACAGCCAGGTGATCAGATCGGCGCCGGTTGTGCTCTGCAGCCCGCACGTGACGTGCAGCGAGTGCTGGCCCTCGGAGGCGGCGACGGCGTGCCACCAGCCCCGAGGCAGATAGAGCACATCGCCGGCGGTGAGGACCAGATCGGCAAGGGGCTCTTCCGGCGGCGGCTCCGGTGTCTCGACGTCGCGGTGCATCGGCACCGTGCGGGTGGGGCCGTAGATACGCCAGCGCTTCGCGCCGTCGAGCTGGACGACAACCACGTCGTGATCGTCCCAGTGGACGCCGAAGCCTTCGATGCCGGTCCAGGAGGCGTACAGGTTGGCCTGCACGCCGGTCCGCAGCCGGCGCTCCAGCTGGCCGGCCAGAGCACCGATTCCGGGGTGCAGTTCGTCAACGGCGTCCAGGACCAGCGTGGCGCCCTCGGCGAGACGCTGGTGCAATTCGGAGGGTTGGAGCTGGTGCCAGATGGTGTTGCGCCGGGTGGTAATCGGCCGGGAGTACGTGTGCGCGGGCAGCTGCTCCCCGTTGGTGGCGAGTCGCAGGCGAGGGGGTTCGAACCGGTGGTGGGTCAGGATGGCGTTGAGGTCATCCCAGCTCATGAGTCCAGCGAGTGACGCGGCTTCACCGCGTGCGACCTTGAAGCTGCGGCCGAGCGTCTGGGCGAGGAAGTCATCCCCGCCCAGATGCTCAACCACCGAGAAGTGCTCGGCGGTCATCGTGATGCAGCCGTCAGTCGTTGGTGTCGGTACGGCCGGTGGAGCCGCCGTCCGACCCCTGCTCGCCGCGCGAGCGGGCCGCGGTGACCTTCGCACGGGCGACCAGCAGGCCGTCGCCCTCCAGGTCGGTGTTGGCCGTCAGGTTCTCGGGCATGAAGCACTCCTTCGGTTTCATGGGGCGGGCCGACTGCCCGGCCCCGTAGTGGGTGCAGCGATGGATCCGTTGCCAGGGCAAGCCGTTGGCAAGGAACCTCAGGTGCTTGTGCCGCGTGGCTGTTGACCAGCGCGGCCACCTGCATCCCCCCAAGCCCGCGTCGGGGCGGGAGGAAGTCTTGTCAGGCACTGGTCGGGACGACGTCCCGTGCCTCCGGGGCCGCGGCCCTCACCAGCACGGTGAGTCGCTCGTCGCCCGAGACGGCGGCGGTGGTGCCGACCTCGAACCAGATCCGTTTGCCAGCGGGGTCCGGCTCGGCGCCCCAGTTCGTCGCGAGCGCTGCCACCAGGAACAGCCCGCGCCCGTCGGTGGCGTCGAGATCGATCCGGCCGGCAGCCGGGAGTTCGTGGCCGACGTCCGTCACCTCGACGCGCAGCCGTTCACCGTCCCAGGACACGCACACGACGCACGGGGCGTGGGTGTGGGACACGGCGTTGGTGATCAGCTCGCTGGACAGCAACTCGACATCGCGGAGCGCGTCCTCGGCCAGCGGCAGGTCCCAACCGCGCACGGTCCGTATCACCCGCCGCCGGGCGTCCGGCACGGCCTCGGCAGTGGGTAGCACGCGAAAGCCGAACGGGGCGGGCGGAGTGGCTTGGCGAGTGGCGACGGACATGAGCGCGGACCTTTCACCGGGACGAGGTCGGCAGCGGGCCGATTCGCGCCGGGATTCACCCGGCAGGTATCTACGGAACCGTCTCCAACGCCGGTGAACCAGAGCAGAATTGAAGCGGCAACGAGGCATCCGTGCTGCAAACCTGGGCATGACCAGGCCTGTTATGGCTACAGACGAACTGACGTACTTCTGGAGGACGCGGGATGGCATCCAGGAGGTCCCGGCTGATACAGCGCAGGGAGGCTGTCGGCCACACCCAGGAATCCCTGGCTGAAGCCCTCGACGTGGACCGTACGACCGTGGGGCGATGGGAGAGCGGTAGGGGTGCCCCACAACCCTGGATGCGGCCGAAGCTCGCCCGCGCTCTGGAACTCTCGGTCGATCAGTTGGCCGACCTGCTGGCAGCACCCCCTGCAGTCGCCGAAGTAGTTCCACCGCCCAGCAGCGTCGGCGACGCCTCGACTCCCGTGCCTGCCCGGCGCACGGACCACGACAACGATCTCGTAGTGGCGGTGGCAGCCGACTCGGCAGAGTCCGCGCTCTTCCTTCGCTTCGCGAGCGCCTCCAACGTGGACGACATGCTGCTCGAACAGATCGACGCGGACATCGCGAGGCTGGCAGGGGACTACGTGAGCAAGCCGGTGTCCGAGCTCTTTCACGACATCGGAACCCTCCGGCGAGGAGTGTTCGACTTACTCCAAGGCCGCCAACACCCTTACCAGACAAGCCATCTCTACCTGCAGGCCGGACGCCTCTGTGGCCTGGCCACCCATGTCGCCCTCGACCTCGGCCAGTACGCAGCTGCGGCTACCCATTCGCGAACGGCCTGGCGCTGCGCGGAGTCAGCCGGCCACAACGGTCTCCGGGCCTGGATCCGATCCGTCCAGTCCCTGATCGCCTACTGGCAGCAGGACCACCGCCAGGCCGCCGAGCTGGCCAGAGCCGGACTGCCGTACGCGGACAGCGGGACGATCGCCGCCCGCCTGCTCAGCCTCGAAGCACGGGCCACCGCCGCGCTCGGCGACAGCGCGAGCGCGCTACGGGCCGTGGAAGCGGCCGCGGTGGCGCGGAGCACAGCAGCCGCCGTGGATCTTCCCGGCGTGTTCACGTTTCCCGAGGCCAAGCAGTGGACCTACGCCGGCACCGCCCTCCTGGCCTTGGGCAGCCGGTCGTATGTGAACCGCGCCATCGAGGCGTCCTCCAGGGCCATCGCCTTGTATCAGTCCGCACCGCGGCAGGAGCAGTCCTCCGGTGACCTGCTGGCCGCCCGCCTCGACCTCGCCAACGCCCACCTCGCCCACGGCGATCTCGACGGCGTGCAGGAGAAGCTCTCGGTGGTGCTGGACGCTGCGCCGGACCGGCGAACAGCGAGCATCTCTGCCCGACTTCGGGCCCTGAGCACTCGTCTCGCCGAGCCCGCCCACGCAGGCTCCCCGATCGTCCTGAGCCTCCGTGAGAATGTCAGAGAAGCCTGCTCCCGACCCGCACTCACGAACCCGCCGGAGCTGCCACAGTGACGAGCAACACCGCACAGCAGGACGCCGCAGTCGCCGACAAGACGATCCTCGCGAACAGGGCCTACGCCGACGGACGCCACCTGGCCGCCCGCCAGTCCATCTACCGGTGGCAACAGCCGCAGTACGACCTGCCCGGGATCGTCGTCGAGGAGCTGGCCAACACCAGCGGCACCGTCATCGACGTCGGCTGCGGCAACGGCAAGTTCGTCAGCCGTCTGCACAGGGACCGCCCAGACCTTCAGGTCGTCGGGATGGACATCTCAGCGGGCATCCTCGCCGACGTCGAGAAGCCAGTCCTGGTGGCCGACGCCCAGGCCCTGCCCTTCGCCGGCGACAGCACCGACGCCGTGTTGGCCCTGCACATGCTGTACCACGTTGGCGACATTGAGGCGACTATCGAGGAGTTGGCCCGAGTCCTCCGTCCTGGTGGCGTACTAATGGTCTCGACCAACAGCGATATGGATAAGCGAGAACTCGGTCAACTCTGGGCCAGGGCTGCAGGCGAGGTACTGGGCATCCCCGAAGGACCAGCGCGAGTCTCCCTCAGTTCACGCTTCTCGCTGGAAAAAGCTCCGAGCTACCTTCGGGCGGCGTTCAAGGAGATCCGCGTTCGGGGATTGCCAGGCACCATTGACGTGACTGACCCGGCGCCGATTATCGCGCACCTAGCTTCCTATGAAGCGTGGGCCGAGCAGTGTGGTGTCCCTTTTCATGAGACGGTCGACCGGGCCGCAGAGATCGCCGCTGGCGCCATCAAGGCGGACGGCTCATTCAAGATCACGTGCCGTGGTGGCATCCTGACTTGCAGGCGGTAAGGGGCCATGTCGGCAAAATGACATGGCGATTCCCTGGCGCCATTGCGATTATTCTGACTCATCCGGCCTCTTCCAAGGCGGAAAGAGTAGTCGTTCAAATGCTTTCTTTGCATCGCGGATGAAGTTGGCGTGGTTTTGGTAGTCGTAGTGCCACGCTTTGCCGCCTCTGCCTGTGCGGTGCCCGTATAGATTGTTCCAATCTCGACGCAGAGACTGCCAAGTGGCCCCGTCTGCTGGCTCGATAAAATGAGCCAGTCCGGTCGGGCCTGCCTGCAGTGGACGGCCTGTCCTGCCAGTCCGCCGTGGATGGTCGACGCGGGAGGCTACGTGCGGCCCGATATGTTGGGCGAGTCGGTAGTGCTTCTCTGACAGTGATTTGATAGGGCCTGAATGGAGCCGGGCCTTGAGTCGACTGTAAATGTCTGCCACTTGGTCGGGCGTGAGGAATGGATCAAGGGTCATTGTGACGCGGCTGCAAGCGGCTGTCGCGCCATGGAGAATAGATGCGGATCCCGTGTAAACGAACACCTCGGGTTGTCGTCCTGTGAGTACGAAGGTTGCCGCCTCTGATTGGCGCCACTGGTAGGTGCCCGCAATGTCCATGGAAATCTTGGCAAGATCCCCCAGGGTCCAACGAGAGTCCACCGTCAGAGCCAACTCGCGGTGGTTCGCAATGTACCAGAGATCGACGACGGGGTTTTCGCTTGGTCGGCGCGCAGTAAGAAGGGCCTCGATGTGTCGGGTTCCGTTGCTGTCGGAGGAATCGGCATTGAAGTGATCCATTATCCACTGATTCACGTCTTCCGGTGGGAGGAGTTGAAAGTCGGGGTAGTCGCCTCGCCCTGCTATCCAGGCTTCGTACTCTGGCGTGTCTTGGGGGACCAAATAGGAGCGGCGAAACCACTCCACCTTGGAGTCACTGTTTGCCCAGGCCGCGTAGATGGCAGAGAGTGCATCGATCCTCGCTGAAGCAGAAACCGTGGTTGGCCGCATCGATGGGGTTGGACCGTCCGCCCGAGTGGCAGGAGTGTGCCCGTATATGGCCATTCTCTGCTTGATGGCTGTGACAAGCTCCCGGCGGACCGCCGCACGGTCGGTGCGCTGGCTCATCGCCTCTCCGTCTCCGGCGAGGTCCTCCCACATGGCGTCGGACATCCGCCAACCCAATGCCTTCTCGACATCAGCACGGAGGTTTGTCATCTTGGCTCCCCTCAAGATGACAAACCATCCTAGGCCCGTCGACCGAAGAACGGGTGGGTAAGGAGATGTCGTGGGAATGGCCGCAGATCTGGTCTGCATGCACATGGCTGCAGGAGGGCAGTGGCTTCTCGGTGCAGTGGTTGTCACACTGGTGGCGCTCATCTGCGGCACCATCGTCATCTTGGTTCTATCGGTAGCCCGAAGCCATCGGCTTCTTGCTGTCAAGGCGCTGGCACCGGTGTTGGTGGCCCTCGTTGAACGGATCAGAAGGCAGCGTGGGGGAGCTCGCCCCAGGATTCGTGACTGATCATGGTGCTGTCGTAGGCCAGAGCGCACAACGTCGCGGGCGGACGTCCCTTCCTCGGTAGCGGGTCTGCGAGTTCTCTGCGTGAGCGGACGGGGCGGCAGGGGCCATCTGGAGGCGGATCACGTAGTCGGCCGTGTGGCGCTGACCTGCAGGTTCAGCGCCACACGACATCAGGCGTCACACCCCGTCATGATCCGAGTTCGTCTTGTAAAGCGGGGGTAGTCGGTTCGAACCCGACAGGGGGCTCTGTGTGAGGAGTGGTTGGTGGGAGTGCCCCGGGTCGGGTCAGTCCGGGGCGTTTTCGTTGGTGGGCCGGGCCGGTGGCGTCTTCAGTGGGGTGGGCGGAGCTGGCGCAGGGTCCAGCCGGGGGTGTGGGTGGTGAAGAGTTCGGCGGCGCGGCGGTAGGAGAGGCGGGCGCGGCCGGTGTGGGGGCAGCGGTCGGTGGTGGGGGTGCCGGCGGGGGCGCGGCGGTCGGTGAGGAAGAGCGGGCCGGTGGTGCGGCCGGCGGTGAGCAGGGGGAGTAGGCGGGCGGTGCCGGTCTGCCAGTGGACGGTGGTGCGGCCGGGCCGGGGGAGGGTGCGGCGGCGGGGCAGGTCGAGGTCGTCGGTGTTCAGCGCGAGGACGGTTTCGATGGCGGCGCCGGACTCGTGGAGCAGGTGCCAGAGCGCCTGTTCGCGCAGGGGTGCGCGGAGGGCGAAGAGGGCGCGGAGGTCGTCGGGGGTCAGGGGGGTGGTGGCCGGTTCGGGCCGTGAGCGGGGGTGCAGGTCGGTGGTCGGGTCGCCGTCGAGCCAGTGTTGGGCCCGCCACCAGGCCACGGCGGCGCGCAGGGTGGAGAGTTCGCGGTTGAGCGTGCGCGGGTCGGTGTCGGCGCTGCGGCGGTCGGCGGCGGCGCGCAGGCGGTGGGCGGCGTCCGGGTGGTCGAGCAGGGCGAGGGGGAGGACGGGCGGCCGGGCGCGCCGCCGTTCGGGGCCGGTGGGGGCGGGGCGGTCGGCGAGGGCCCAGGCCCAGGTGTTCAGGGCGATCCGATAGATCCGGCGGGAGCCTTCGGCGAGCCCGGAGGCGGCCAGGTAGCGCTCGACGGCAACGGCGTACTCGACCGGGGGAAGCTCTGCCATGTCGGGACTCATTCCGCAGTAAATCGGCTGGGATCGGCCACCCAGAGCATACTCATCAGGTGCAGTAAATCGCAGGTGAATGGCCATGAATGGTGATGTTTACTGCGGCAGTTGGCGCGGTCGGAAATATTGAGGCCAAAAGGCTCAACTTTTCCCCGGAAACCCTTGAACGCCACTCCCGCCCGGAGGCAGACTTGCCGCCCATGGCAGTGGATACGGAACGGATCCCGGCCCGCCGGAGGCGGCTGGGAGACCGGCTCGCCGTGCTGGGCGAGCGCGACTTCACATGGTTCTTCGTCGGCTACTCGACCTCCCTCCTCGGCTCCTCGATGGCGCCGGTGGCGGTGGCCTTCGCGGTGCTCGACGGCGGTGGCAGCGGGACCGACCTGGGGTGGGTGATGGCGGCCCGGATCCTGCCGGTGGTGCTGGTGCTGCTGGCCGGCGGGGTGATCGCGGACCGGTTCGGCAGCCGCCGGGTGATGCTGGGCTCGGACGTCGTGCGCGGGCTCGTCCAGGCGGTGTTCGCCGCGCTGCTGGTGGCCGGGCGGGCGCCGCTCTGGGCGATGGTCGTGCTGGTGGCCTTGTGGGGGCTCGGCGAAGGGCTGTTCCTGCCGGCCCTCGGGGCGATCGTGCCCGACCTGGTGAGTCGGAAGGAGCTCCTGGCGGATGCGAACTCCCTGCTGGGGCTGTCCCGTTCGGTGACCACGGTGGCCGGTCCCACGGTGGCCGGTCTGGTGACGGCGGCTCAGGGTCCGGCGGCGGTGCTGCTGGTCGACGCGGTGACGTACGGCGTCGGCGCGTTCGCCCTGGCCAGGCTCAGGCTGCCCGCGCGGGTGGCGAACGCGGACGGCGGTGAGGAGTCGATGCTCGCCGACCTGCGGGCGGGCTGGTCGGAGTTCGCCTCCCGGCCGTGGTTCTGGATCACCACGGCGCACATGGGGCTGTTCAACCTGCTGGTCTGGGCGCCCTTCCTGGTCCTCGGCCCGCTCACCGCGCGGCAGGAGCTCGGCGGCGCCCGCGCCTGGGGCCTCGTGATGGGTGTGTACGGCGTCGGTGCGGTGCTGGGCGGGCTGTTGATGCTCGGGCGCCGGCCCGGCCGACCGCTCGCGGTGGCCACCGTGGCCACGCTGGGTTGGGCGTTGCCCTCCGGCGCGCTGGCGGCCGGCGCGCCGCTGCCGTGGGTGGTTGCCGGCGCGCTGGTGGCGGGCGGCGGTTCGGCGGTCTGCGGGACGCTGTTCAGCACGACGATGCAGCACTGGGTACCGCCGGAGGTGCTCGGCCGGGTCAACTCCTTCGGGGCGCTGGGCGCGTTCGTCCTGGGACCGCTCGGGCTGGCCGCGGCCGGTCCGGTGGCCGGTCGGATCGGGGTGGAGAAGGTCCTGCTGCTCGGCGCGGTCTGGCAACTCGCCTCCTGCGCCGTGGTGTTGGCGGTTCCAGCGGTACGGAACCGCCGCTGGGAGGGGGACGGTGGCCGGGAGGGCGAACATCACGGCGAGCGGGAGCGTTGACCGGACGGGCGAGCGCCCCAGGAAGCAGGACGGGCGAGCGTCCCAGGAAGGGCGAGCGTCCCAGGGAGGGGGGCGGCCGCGGCGAGGCCCGCCCCCGACCCGCCCCCCGAACGGCTCCGGGGCGCACCCCCGGCCCCCGGTGCGGCCCACCGCGCACCGGCCCCGGCCGGCCCCGGAGCGCTGCCCCGCCCGGCCGCCGCACCCCCACAGCCCTGTGGCGGGCACGGCGGCCGGGCCGGTCGTACCGTGGAGGGTGCGGGGGTGGACGGAGGAGGTTGCCATGCCCGGTTCGCTCACCATCAGCCACCACGAGTCCGCGGTCACTCTGGACCACACGGACGCCGAGCGCCTCGCCACCGTACTGGCGGAGCTGGCGTACCTGCTGGAGATCCCGGGGCCGAACCGGATCAACGACGCCCAGCTCACCCTGCTGTGCGAGGGCCGGGCGCCGGACCGCGCCGAGCTGTCGCACTGGTCCCGGGCGCTCGCGGCCGAGCTGAAGGGGCGGCTCTGACGGTCCCGGTGCCGGGCGAGGCCGACGAGGCGCCGCGCCGCCCGCCGTACGATGGCGCGCGGGGCGGACGGGTCGCGAACGCCCTGCGGGCGCCGGGATGGCCGGCGGCCGGCCCGGCGGAGGGTGGGGGCCCGAGCGTGCCGCAGTCCTGGTCGATGTCCTGGCTGACCGTGGAGACACCGCTACCCAGCGGTCCGATGCACATCGCCGTGACGCCGCTGGGCGTGGCGGCGGCCGGGTACGGCGGCCGGGACGGCGAGCTGCCGCCGTGCACCGACGCGTCGAAGACCGCCGCTGTCCGGGAGCGGATCGGCGCCTATCTGGCGGGCCGCAGCCACGAGTTGGGCCTGCCGATCGACTGGAGCCTGAGCTCCGGGCCGCACCGCACCGTGCTGCGCACGCTCTGGCAGGAGGTGCCGTACGGCCGGACCATCACCTACGGCGAACTGGCCGCCCGTAGCGGGGTGTTCGAGGACGTGGCCGAGCCCGGCCTGGCGGCGCGGACGGTCGGCCAGATGATGGCCGCCAACCCCGTCGCCCTGCTGGTGCCCTGCCACCGGGTGGTGGCGGCGGACGGGATCGGCGGCTTCGGCGGCGGCCGGGTGGGGATCGACGTGAAGCGCTGGCTGCTCACCCTGGAGGGGGTGCTGGAGCCGACCCTCGACTGGAACGGCCCGCTGTAGCGGCAGCCCGGGCGGGCGCTGCCAGGCAAGGCCCGCGGTCGTGCCCGCCCGGGCCGCCGCTGCCACCCGAGACCGGCCATAGCGCCCCCGGCTACCGCTGCCGCACCAGGGAGACCACGCTCGGCGCCCGGCGCGGCCGCACCGGCTGGATGCCCGAGACCAGCGTGTACTCGACGCCGTGCACGTCCGGCTCCACCCCCGTGGGCTCCGGCCGTTCACCGAGCGCCAGCCGTACGGCCTCCCAGGGCAGGTTGAGGCCGCACAACCGCAGTTGGTGCAGCCCGGCGGCGGGCCGGGTGTTGACGTCGATCACCACCGGCCGCCCGGCCAGTTCGCGGAACTGGACGTTGGACAGGTACGCCATCCCGCTCGCCCGGACCAGCTGCCGGACCGGCTCCAGGTACCGCGCGTCGGTGGTGAAGCCCCGGCGCCGGCCCTCCTTGGTGCGGCCGACCACGGTGAGCGGGCGGCCGTCCCGGTCGGCGAGGCAGTCCACCGAGACCTCCGGCCCGTCCAGGTAGGGCATCACCAGCAGGTCGACCGGGTCGATCCCGGCATTCCCCGGACCCGGTCGGGCGGACAGGGCGGTGGCCACCTGCTCGACCTGGACCCGGTGGTCCCAGCCGTTCAGCCGCCGAGGCCCGTACGGCTCCCGGGTGAGCACCCGGAAGCCCGCTCCGCCCGCGCCGGTGGTGGGCTTGAGGCAGGCGGTGTGCCCGGCGGCCTCGATCCGGTCGACGGCGTCGAGCAGTTCGTCGGCGGTGCGGACCCGCCACCAGGGCGGGGTGGGCAGCCCGGCGGCGGCGATCGCGCGGTAGCCGTCGGCCTTGCTGGCGTACGTGGCGATCGCGGTGGCGGGGGGACAGAGCAGGGTGGTGCCGATCGCCTCGAACTCGGGCCTGGCGAGGGCGATGGCGAGTTGGTGGAGCTGCGGCAGGAAGACGGTTATGGAGTGCCGGGCGCAGTAGTCGAGCGCGTAGCCGACGTAGGCGTCGGCGGGCAGGTCGGCGGGTTCCAGGGTGCCGTGGTCGGCGGCGGCGAGCATCGGGGAGTCGGGGTCGGCGTGGGTCGCGTGGACCGTCACCGGGCGCGGGGCGGTGCGGAGTTGTTCGATGAAGAAGATGTTCTCGGCGTAGGTGCGGTTGAACCAGACGCGTGCGGGAGCTGTCAAGACTGCCTCCCCGGGCATGGAGTGACGGAAGGTCAGGGTCCGGTCCCGGCCGTGCTCGTCAACTGGCCTGGCGGCCCTGTGGGGTGGCACCTTAGCGGCCGGTTCCTCGGGCCTGGGCGGGAGGGGCGTCGCGCGCGAGGGTGTCCGGAGGCGACCTCGGAGGGGGCGTCGATGGGGGAGGATGGGAGGCGACGCTCCGATGAGTTCGATTAATCAGTCGAACAAATATCGATCGGGTGATCCAGTCGTACTATTTGTTCGGCTATTCCGACCACTCGAATGAGTGATTGCGGCATACCGCCGAATGGGCGCACCATGAAGCTGCAACATGAATGTGCAAGGCGACACTTTCATCGGGCATGCGAAGGGCTCCCCTTATGTCGACCGAAACCAATGCCGGTGTTCCCGCCCCGGGCGGGCAGCCCGAGATCCGGCAGCAGCAGAGTCTGAGCACGGCGGGTGCGCGCAACCTCGCCACGACCACCAAGTCCGCGCCGCAGATGCAGGGCATCAGCCCGCGCTGGCTGCTCAGGATGCTGCCCTGGGTGCAGGTTTCCGGCGGTACCTACCGGGTCAACCGCCGCCTGCGCTACTCGGTCGGCCGAGGTCGGGTGAGCTTCGTCAAGACCGGTGCCGAGGTGCGGATCGTCCCGCCGACGCTCGCCGAGGTGCCGGTGCTGCGCGGCTTCCAGGACGAGGCCGTCCTGGAGGAGCTGGCCGGGCGCTTCGTGCAGCGGGAGTTCTCCGCCGGCGATGTGCTGGTCTCGGCCGGGACGGCGATCGACGAGGTCTTCGTCATCGCGCACGGCAAGCTCGACCGGATCGGCACCGGCAAGTACGGCGAGGAGACGGTGGTCGGCACCCTCGCCGACGGCGACCACCTCGGTGACGAGGCCCTCCAGCAGGAGGACGGCGCCTGGCCGT
The DNA here is from genome assembly GCF_029894125.1 of Kitasatospora sp. MAA19. Classification (GTDB taxonomy): domain Bacteria; phylum Actinomycetota; class Actinomycetes; order Streptomycetales; family Streptomycetaceae; genus Kitasatospora. The sequence goes on along the minus strand of NZ_JARXYZ010000003.1, from coordinate 419,732 downwards.
ACACCGTCCGGGCCGCCACCTCCGGCACCGTGATGGCGCTCTCCTGGCCCGCCTTCCAGGAGCTCCACGACCGCTCCGAGGCGCTGCAGCTCCAGGTCATCGAGTACCTGAACGGCTTCCAGCAGGCGCAGAACAAGCACGGCGAGGCCGCGATCGACCTCTCCGCCGGCCACCAGGGCGAGTACGAGCTGCCCGGTGCCTTCGTGGACTACGAGCTCAGGCCCCGCGAGTACGAGCTGAGCGTCGCCCAGACCATCCTCAAGGTGCACTCCCGCGTCGCCGACCTCTACAGCCAGCCGATGAACCAGACCGAGCACCAGCTCCGGCTGACCATCGAGGCGCTGCGCGAGCGCCAGGAGCACGAGCTCGTCAACAACCCCGAGTTCGGCCTGCTGGAGAACGCCGCGTACGACCAGCGGATCCAGACCCACTCCGGCCCGCCCACCCCGGACGACATGGACGAGCTGCTCAGCCGCCGCCGCAGCACCAAGATGTTCCTCGCCCACCCCAAGGCCATCGCCGCCTTCGGCCGGGAGTGCAGCAAGCGCGGCCTCGTCCCGGGCACGGTCGAGGTGGAGGGCAGGCACGTCACCGCCTGGCGCGGGGTGCCGGTCTTCCCGTGCAACAAGATCCCGGTCATCGGCGGGAGCACCACCTCGATCATCGCGATGCGCGTCGGCGAGGACAACCAGGGCGTCGTCGGCCTGCACCAGACCGGAATTCCGGACGAATACCAGCCGAGCCTTTCGGTGCGGTTCATGGGAATCGACGACAAGGCCATCATTTCCTACCTGGTCAGCGCCTACTACTCCGCCGCGATTCTGGTGCCGGATGCGGTCGGTGTCCTGGAGAACGTGGACGTCGCGCAGCGCTAGGGCCGGACGGCCACGCAGCACCGGAGCCCGACAGCCGAGCAGTGCTGGAGCCGGACGGCCACGCAGCACCAGAAACCGGGCAGTCACCAGAACCCGGCAGTCACCAGAACCCGACAGTCACCAGGACCGACCGGGCCGGTCGGAATCGAAGCCGCGCCGCCCGGCCGGGGAGCCCACACCCCGGCCGGGCGGCGTGCCGCGGCACGTCCGGAAGCCGGGCCGGCCATCCCACGGCCGGCACCTCACACCAGGCCGCCTCACGGCAGGCCGACAGGGGGAGAAGACCCATGACGAGTCCCACGCTGGAGCGGGATCACAAAGAGGGGCACGAGGCGGCGGACGTCCTCGCCCGGGCCCGCACCCTGGTCGACCCGGTCCTGCGGGCCGCCGTCGACTCGCTGCCGGGCGCGATGCGCAAGGTCGCCGGCTACCACTTCGGCTGGTGGGAGGCGGACGGCTCGCCCGCCGAGGCGCCCTCCGGCAAGGCGATCCGGCCGGCTATGGTCCTCGCCGCCACCCAGGCGCTCGGCGGTACGCCCGCCACGGCCACCGCCGCGGCCGCCGCCGTCGAGCTGGTGCACAACTTCACCCTGCTCCACGACGACGTCATCGACCGGGACGAGACGCGCCGCCACCGGCCCACCGCCTGGCGGGTGTTCGGCACCACCGAGGCCATCCTGGCCGGAGACGCCATGCACTCGCTGGCGCTGCGCCTGCTCGCCGAGGACGACCACCCGGCCGCCCGGAGCTCCGTACGCCGGCTCACCGACTGCGTGGTCGAGCTGTGTGAGGGCCAGCAGATCGACTGCGCCTTCGAGCAGCGCAGCGATGTCTCGCTCGCCGAGTGCCTGGCGATGGCGGAGGCGAAGACCGGCTCCCTGCTCGGTGCCGCCTGCGCGATGGGCGCCCTGTACGGCGGCGGGGCGGAGGAGGCCGCGCAGGCGATGGACGGCTTCGGCCGGGAGATCGGGCTGGCGTTCCAGCTGATCGACGACCTGATCGGGATCTGGGGCGATCCGGCGGTGACCGGTAAGCCGGTGGGTGCGGACCTGGTCGCCCGGAAGAAGTCGCTGCCGGTGGTCGCGGCGCTGGGCTCCGGCACCCCGGAGGGGGACCGGCTCGCCGCGCTGTACGCCCTCGAACGCCCGCTCAGTCCGGAGGAGTTGGCGCACTGCGCGGCGGCCGTCGAGGGCGCCGGCGGGCGCGGCTGGGCGCAGGGCGAGTCCTGCGAACGGATGGCCGCGGCGATGGCGCAGCTGGCCACGGCCGTTCCGGAGCCGTCTGCGGCCGACGAACTGCTGGCGCTCGCCGAGCTGGTGACCCGCCGCACCCACTGACCGGGCTCGTCGGGAGTGGGAAGTCGGCCGGCCCGACGTCCCACTCCGCAGGCGTCCGCCCCGCACCGGTGGACAGCCCTCAGGCGTCCGCCCCCGCACCTGCGGCCAGGCCGCAGGAGCCTGCCCCGTGCCTACGGCCAGGCCCCACCCGTGCCCGTCGAGCACCCGCCACCGGCCCTCAGCCGAACGCGGCCAACAGCCGCTGCTCCTTGGCCGGTTCGATGCCCTGCCGCACCTGGGCCTCCGTGCGCCCCTTCCGCCCCTCGGCGTCGGTGTCCTCGGCCGGGCCGCGGGTGCGCAGCCACTCCCAGGTGTCCCGCGCGGTCTCGGCGAACGGGCGGCAGCGCAGCCCGGCCGCCTCGGCCCGGGTGGTGTCGGCGAGCCAGACGCCCGCCATCTCGGGCAGGTCCGGTGCCCAGAGCGGGAGTTCGGTCCACGGGTCGACCTTGTCCGGCCCGTCGGCGAGCAGCGGCGCGTCCTCGACCCAGGCCAGGCGGGTGTCCGCGGCGCCGGCGATCTCCCGGCAGGTCTCCAGCCACTCCCCGAAGGTGAGCCGTCCGGGCGGCGCCGTGGTGATGTAGCGGCCCGCCGTCCGGGCGGTCAGCAGGTCGAGCCCGAAGGCGGCGAAGTCCCGGACGTCGATCACCTGCATCGTCCGCTCCGGGTCGCCAGGAGCCAGCACCTTCCCGCCGCGGGCCATCCGCTCCAGCCACCAGGGCAGCCGGCCGCCGTTCTCGTACGGTCCGATGAGCAGCCCGCTGTTGAGGACCAGCGACCGCTCGGCGCCGAAACCCTCCAGCACCGCGCGCTCGCAGCCGGCCTTGAGGTGGGTGCCGAGCGGCTGGTCGGGCGGGGTGTCGGCGGGGCAGGGGTGCAGCGGCGAGTCCTCGGCGATGGTCCGGGCGGGCCAGTCGGTGAAGGCGTGCACGGAGGAGACGAGGGTGTAGTGGTGGGCGCGTTGGCGCAGCAGCCGGGCGGAGATCGCGGCCTGGGCGGGCTGTTGGGCGGAGGTGTCGACGACGGCGTCCCAGGTGCGGCCGTCGACCAGCCGGGCGAGGTCGTCGGCGCGGTCGCGGTCGCCCCGGACAACCTCGACGCCGGCCAGGTCGTCGGCGCTGCGGCCGCGGTTGAAGGTGGTCACCTCGTGGCCTCGGGCGAGCGCCTCGGAGGCGTAGGCCCGTCCGAGGAAGGACGAACCGCCGAGCAGAAGGATCTTCATACCGGTCACCCTCTCCCGGCCGCCCCGGTCGCATGCCCGGATTCGCGCTGAGCAGAGCGGACGCCCGGTATCGGCGGCAACGTCCGGCGTCCTGGCCGACGCCCCGCGCACCGGTCGACCCGACCCCGGCTCCCGGACGGTGGACTATTCGACATGCTGACCAGCCCCACCCCGCATAGCATCCCCTATGTACTGGTATGTCCTGGATTCCGGTGCGCTCCGGCGCCGCCGGCCTTCCGTGCACTGGGGAGAGCGACGAGCATGGCCAACCCGGCACTCGTGGACCCGGCCACTATCCGCGCGACCACCGCCGAGGCCTGGGTCCGCGGCTACCCGATCCTGCAGAACTACCGCACCCTGTACGCACAGGCGCTGGACGACGCGGACCCGGGGTACGTCGGCGGCTTCGGCGTCTTCCGCCACCGCCCGCCGCCGCCCAGCCCGGCCGCTCCCGGCATCCCCACCCCCGGCATCCCCACCCCCGGCGGGGCCACCGCCGAGAGCGACACCGCGTACTCCCGGGCCTGGCTCGACCTGCGCACCGAACCGTGGGTGCTGTCCGTCCCGGCCGTGGACCGCCCCTACGTCCTCCCGCTGCACGAACTCGACACCGTGTACGCCGGGTTCATCGGCACCCGGACCACCGGCCGGGAGGCCGGCGACCACCTGGTGGCAGGCCCGGACTGGCGCGGCGAGGCCCCGCCCGGCGTCCGGGGCGTGATCCGCACCGCCACCCGGCTGGTCGGCATCCTCGGCCGCACCCGCCTCGCCGACCGCACCCCGGCGGACGTCGCCGACCTGAAGACCGCCCAGCAGCAGTACCGGCTGCGCCCGCTGCACGAGTACGCCGGCACCCCGGCGCCCGACCCCGCACCGGAGCCGGTCTGGCCGGTCTGGCGAGCCGAGGTGCTGGACACCGTCGAGTTCCTCGGCTTCCTCGACTTCCTGTTCGGCTTCTTCCCGCTCCGCGGGGCCGTCGAGCTGCCGCCCGCCGAGATCGACCTGCGCGGCCGCCTCACCGACCTCGGCATCGACGGGCGCGGCGAGTTCGAGCCCGCCACGCTGCCGATCGAGGTCCGCGCCGAGATCGAGCGCGGCATCGCCGACGGCCGCGCGCGGCTGGAGCGGGCCGCCGCCGGACCGGGCGCCCCGGCCGGGTTCTGGGGCACCCGTGAGCAGATCGGCGCGGACTTCCTCAGCCAGGCCCTGGGCGCGCGGCTGGGTCTCTACGCGCTGCCCACCGAGGAGTCCCGGCACGGCGGTTCGGCGGCGGACGGCACGAACGGCCCGGACCGCGGGGGCGCCACAGGCAGTGCGGGCACCACAGGCAGCGCGGACCACACGGAGCCCGCGACGACCGGACGAAGGACACCCCGATGAACCAGCCCGAGCTGGAGGCCCTGGCCGCCGACGCCTACGTCTACGGCTACCCGCTCGTCGCCGGCCTCACCATGGTCGAGCGCTTCGCCCGGGGCGGCCTGGGCACCCTGCCGGCGGCGTCGTTCAACCACTTCAGCCACGCCACCCGGCTGGCCGGGCCCAAGGACCACTTCGTCTCGGTCAACAACGACACCGTCTACTCGATCGCCCAGCTCGACCTCTCCGAGGGCCCGCAGGTGCTGCGGGTCCCGGACACCGCCGGGGCCTACTACGTGCTGCAGGTCGTCGGCGCCTGGACGGACAACGTCGCCTACATCGGCAGCCGCGCCACCGGCACCGGTGCGCAGACCTGGCTGATCGTCCCGCCCGGCTGGCACGGCACCCCGCCCGACCCGACCCGGGTGATCGAGGCGCCGTCCACGGTGGCCACCATCGTCGGCCGCTTCGCCTGCAACGGCCCGGACGACCTCCCCCGGGTCAAGGCCCTCCAGAAGCGCCTCACCCTGGAGCCACTGGAGCCCGGCGGGCTGGTCGCCGGACTGCCCGAGCCCGACCCCGAGGTGCCCGAGCGGCTGGCCTTCTTCGAACGGCTGCGGGTCTGGATGCAGGCCTTCCCGCCGGCCGGCCCGGACGTCGAGTACCAGCAGCGCTTCGCCCCGCTCGGCCTGCTCGACGAGGGCATCTCGCCGTACCGCGCGACCACCGCCGACTGGACCCTCACGCTGGCCAAGGGCCTGGCCGCCGGCCGCGAACGGGTCGAGGACGCCACCCGCCCGCCCGAGGAGCACCCGCCCGGCGAGTGGCGCTCGGCGCTCCACCTGTTCGACTACAACATCGACCACCTGGGCCCCGGCACCCTGGACGACCCCGAGTGGCGCATCCCCGACCGCCGCGCCGGGTACCTCAGCCGGGCCGGTGCCGCCCGGGCCGGCCTCTGGGGCAACCACGCGTACGAGGCCTCGTACGCGACGACCTACGACGACTCCGACGGCCGCCCGCTCACCGGCGCGCACAGCTACACGCTGCGGTTCGACCAGCCGCCGCCCGTCGAGGCGTTCTGGTCCGTCACGATGTACGCACTGCCGGACTACTACCTGGTGGACAACCCGATCGGGCGCTACTCGATCGGCGACCGGACCCCGGGCCTGGTGTACGGCGAGGACGGCTCGCTCACGCTGACGCTCCAGCACGAGCAGCCCGAGGACGCGGTGGCGGCAGCCAACTGGCTGCCCACGCCGGTCGGCGAGTTCCGGCCGATCATCCGGCTCTACCACCCGAAGCCGGCCGTGCTGGACGGCAGTTACCGGGTGCCGCCGATCGACCGGAGCTGACCGCCGCCCGGCGCCCACCAGCGCCACCCGCTCAGTGCGCCGCCGGGGACGCGGTGCCCGTCGGGACGGCCGTGGAGGTGCCCGAGGACGGCGGCGAGGACGGGTGCGCGGACGCCGACGAGGACGGCGACGGCGACGGTGATGCCGACGACGACGGCCCGGCGGACGAGGACGAGGACGAGGACGAGGGTGACCCCGACGGCGTCGCCGTGCCCGTGCCCGACGGGTGCGGCGTACCACCCGGCGTCGGACCCGCCGTGGCCGTCGCCGGGCCCGACGCCGTGGCCGTCGGCGACGCGCCCGACGCGCCCGACGCGCCCGGGTCGGCGGGGGAGGAGGCCGACCCGCCCCGGTTGTGCGGGCCGCCCTCCAGGGTGACCACCGCCTGCGAGGGCGGCAGCGCGATCCGCGCCGTCCAGTGCGTCGTGGGTGCGAGGTCCTCGTCCACGGTGACGATCACGGTGATCCGCTGGCCCGGCGCGAGGGTGCCGCAGTCGCGGCTGAGCCGCAGCCAGCCGGTGTCCGTCGTGGCGTGCCAACGGATCTCAGTGGTACCGGAGTTGGTGAGGGTGAGGACGGTTCGGCTGCCGTACTCGGCGGCTTCGACGGTGAGCAGCCCGGCCGGAGCCGGGTCGGCGACGCCCGGGCCGGCCCCGGGCGTGGAGGCCCGCCCGACCGTGGGGACCGGGGCGGCGACCAGGGTCGGACTGCTGATCGGGGTCGCGCCCCGGGCCGGCACCGGCACCACCGGCCCCAGGATGGTCAGCCGCGGAAAGCCGGGAAGCAACGTTTCTGCACCGGCCTCCTCGGCACTCACCGCCCCCGCACCCGCCAGCTCCATCCCCGGCATCCCCGGTGCCCCCGACAGCCCCGTGCCCGCCGGGGCACCCGCCGCCGGCCGCCGGCCGTCCGGCTGTCCCGCCTCCTCCACCCGCACCGTGGACACCGCGGCCGCCGCCCCCGGCCCGTCGCCCCGGTGCCCCGCCCACAGCGCGACCACCGGCGCCGCCAGGACGGCCGCGAGCACCCCGGTGGTCACCACCCGCCGCCGCACCGCCAGGGCCCGGCCCGCGTCCGGAGCCCGGTGCCGGGGGAAGCCGCTCTGGTCGAACCGCAGCCCCGGCTCGGCCGCCGGCACCGCCCCCGCCCGCCGCACCGCCCCGACCGCCGACGGCAGGTACGTCACCGCCCCCGCGTCCGAGGACGCCGCGGAGGACGCCACGGAGGGCACCGCGGCCGGGGCGGGCGCCGCCAGCAGCGGCAGCCCGGACCTCCCCGCCGAGCCCTCCGCCGCCTCGCCGGCCACCCGCTCCGCCGTCCCCCGGCAGGTCGGGCAGTCCACCACGTGCTGCACCAGCTCCCGACGCAGCGCCGGGCCCAGCACCCGGTCCCGCCAGGACTCCGCCCCGGCCCCGCCGAGCCGGTCCAGTTCCGGGCAGCTGCGCACACCGAGCACCAGCAGGGCCGCCCTGGTCCGGGCGACCTCCGCCCCGGCGGCGCCGAGCAGCGCCCGGGTCCGCTCGAACGGCAGGCCCAGCACCGCCGCCACCTCGTGCGGGGTCAGCCGGTGCCGGACGGACAGTTCCAGCGCCTCGCGCTGCTCCGGATCGGTGCCGGCCGCCTCCGGCCAGGCGAGCGAGGCCAGCTCGCGCCGCCGCCGGGCCGTCTCGGCCTCGGTCGGCTCCGCCGTGGTCTCCCGCCCGGCGCCGTCCGAGAGCCGCCGCAGGCAGCAGTACCGGGCCAGCGAGAACAGCCAGGCCCGGACCAGCCCGGGCTCGGCCAGCCGGGCGCCGTGCTGCCGCGCCAGCTCGCGGACCTCGCGCAGGGCGCCGGCGGCCGCGTCGTGCTCGCACAGCACCGAGAGACAGTAGGTGAACAGGCCGTCCACCTGCCGGTCGTACGCCGCGAGCACGGCGGCCGGCGGCCCTTCAGTACGCGTTGTCACCCGTCCGACGGTAGAGACGGCGGGCGGCGCACCCCGGCCGTTCGCCGCGCATGTACTTCTTTCGGGTAACAGCATCGTCCATCTGTGTGGACGCCGCCGGCGCCCGGCCCGTCCGGTCTTGTCGGACCCAGGCACTACGGTGGGCCACATGGCTGCCCGTTCCAAGACCACCGCCAAGCCGCGCCCGGCGTACCGCTGCACCGAGTGCGGCAACCAGCTGCCCAAGTGGGTCGGCCGCTGCCCGGAGTGCAACGCCTGGGGCACCGTCGAGGAGTACGGCGCGGTGCCGATCCGGACGACCGCCGCGGGCCCGGTCAGCGCGCCCGCGCGCCCGATCGCCCAGGTGGACGGCCAGGTCGCGACGGCCCGTTCGACGGGCGTGCCGGAGCTGGACCGGGTGCTCGGGGGCGGGCTGGTCCCCGGCGCGGTGGTCCTGCTGGCCGGCGAGCCCGGCGTCGGCAAGTCCACCCTGCTGCTGGACGTCGCGGCCAAGGCGGCCAGCGAGCGGCACCGCACGCTCTACGTCACCGGCGAGGAGTCGGCCGGTCAGGTCCGACTGCGCGCCGACCGGATCAACGCCCTCTCCGAGCACCTCTATCTCGCCGCCGAGTCCGACCTCGGCGCCGTGCTCGGGCACGTCGAGGCGGTCAACCCCGGCCTGCTGATCCTGGACTCGGTGCAGACCATCGCCTCCGCCGAGCTGGACGGCGCCCCCGGCGGCCCGGCCCAGGTCCGCGAGGTGGCGGCCGCGCTGATCCGGGCCTCCAAGGAGCGCGGGATGGCGACGCTGCTGGTCGGCCACGTCACCAAGGACGGCCAGATCGCCGGCCCGCGCCTGCTGGAGCACCTGGTGGACGTGGTGCTCAGCTTCGAGGGGGACCGGCACGCCCGGCTGCGGCTCATCCGCGGGGTCAAGAACCGCTACGGTGCCACCGACGAGGTCGGCTGCTTCGAACTGCACGACGAGGGCATCGTCGGCCTGGCCGATCCGTCCGGCCTCTTCCTGACCAGGCGTGACAAGCCCGTCCCCGGCACCTGCCTCACCGTCACCCTGGAGGGCAAGCGGCCGCTGGTGGCGGAGGTGCAGGCGCTGATGGTGGATTCGCAGATCCCGTCCCCGCGGCGCACCACCTCGGGCCTGGAGTCGCCCCGGATCGCGATGATCCTGGCCGTGGTCGAGCGGCACGGCGGGGTGAAGCTCGGCAAGCAGGACATCTACACCGCGACGGTGGGCGGGGTGAAGCTGAGCGAGCCGTCCGCCGATCTCGCGGTCGCGCTCGCGGTGGCCAGCTCCTCCTCGGACACCCCGCTGCCCAGCAACCTGGTGGCGATCGGCGAGGTCGGCCTGGCGGGCGAGGTACGGCGGGTGACGGGGGTGCAGCGGCGGCTCGCCGAGGCGCACCGGTTGGGCTTCACCCACGCCCTGGTGCCGCCGGATCCGGGCAAGGTGCCGCCGGGCATGAAGGTGGTCGAGGTGGCCGACATCGGCGAGGCGCTGCGGGCCATCCCGGGTCGCCGCCGGGCCGCCGCCAAGCCGCGTGCTGAGGCACCGTCGGCGCCGCCGGCCCCGCGCGCGGCCCGGGTCATCGCGCACCCGGAGGAGCTGATGGAGGGCTGGGAGCCGCTCGACTCCGACGAACTGCGCTGACCCAAGCCCTGTCGATGCCGCACGCAGTTAGACTTTCCCCAGTCTCATTGGCCAGAGGGCAGTACCGAGCGGTACTGAGCGACAGAGCAACAGACCGCGGACCGGCGCACGGCGCGAGGCGCGCGGCACGGGGTCGACCGGAGGAGTCACGTGGCAGCCAGCGACCGGGGGGCGGACAAGGCCTCCCGTGAGGAGGCCCTGCTGCGGGCCTCCCTCAGTGCCATCGCGCCCGGCACGGGGCTGCGCGACGGCCTGGAGCGGGTGCTCCGGGCCAACACCGGCGGCCTGATCGTGCTCGGTTTCGACAAGACCGTCGAGTCGATCTGCACCGGCGGTTTCGTCCTGGACGTCGAGTTCACCGCGACCCGGCTGCGCGAGCTGTGCAAGCTCGACGGCGCGGTGGTGCTGGACAAGGACATCACCAAGATCGTCCGGGCCGGCGTGCACCTGATGCCGGACTCCACCATCCCCACCGACGAGACCGGCACCCGCCACCGCACCGCCGAGCGGGTCAACCGGCAGACCGGCTTCCCGGTGGTGGCGGTCTCGCACTCGATGCGGCTGATCGCGATGTACGTCAACGGCACCCGCCGGGTGCTGGAGGACTCGACCACCGTCCTGTCCCGCGCCAACCAGGCGCTGGCCACCCTGGAGCGCTACAAGCTGCGCCTGGACGAGGTGGCCGGCACGCTGTCCGCGCTGGAGATCGAGGACCTGGTGACGGTCCGGGACGTCACCGCCGTGGCCCAGCGGCTGGAGATGGTCCGGCTGATCGCCACCGAGATCGCCGGCTACGTGCTGGAGCTCGGCATCGACGGCCGACTGCTCTCGCTCCAGCTGGACGAGCTGATCGCGGGCGTGGAGCCGGAGCGCGAACTGGTCGCCCGGGACTACTTCCCGGAGCGGGCCGCCAAGAAGGGCCGGACGGTCAACGAGGTGCTGGCCGACCTGGAGGCGCTCACCCACGCCGAGCTGCTGGACCTTCAGACGGTCGCCAAGGCGCTCGGCTACTCGGGCTCCCCGGAGTCGCTGGACTCCGCGGTCTCGCCTCGCGGCTACCGGCTGCTGGCGAAGATCCCGCGCCTGCCCAACACGGTGATAGAGCGCCTGGTCGAGCACTTCGGGGGCCTGCAGAAGCTGCTCGCCGCCAGCATCGACGACCTGCAGACGGTCGAGGGCGTCGGCGAGACCCGGGCCCGCTCGGTCCGCGAGGGCCTGTCCCGCCTTGCCGAATCGTCCATCCTGGAGCGCTACGTCTGATCCGACGCGCCACCGCGACGGCCCCGGGGAAACGCTCCCCCGGGGGCCGTCGCGCATCCCGGGCGGGCCCGGAAGACGCCGAAGCCCCCGACCGCAGCGCGGTCGGAGGCTTCGAAGCGGGTTGAGGAGGGCTCAGCTCTCCAGGCGGATCGAGGAACGCGCCGAGACCTGGCCGCCGGAGAGGCCGGTGAGGTCGGCGACCACCAGGTAGGTGCCCGCCGCGGGGGGCGTCGGGTCGGCGGTGGCGCACTGCGGCTTGCTGCGGCTGCGGTCCCAGGTGAAGGTCTCGGTCAGCCCGTTGTTGGCCGGGATCTGCACCCAGCTGCTGCCGCGGTCGGCCGGGCAGTCGCCGGAGGACCAGACCCGGTCGCCGTTGCTGGCGGTCACGGTGATCGCCGAGGCCGTCCGGCCCAGGTCCACCCGGCAGTTGGCGCCGGAGGCGTTCTTCACGGTGAGCGAGAGCCGCGGCTTGTCCTTGGGCTGGTACGAATTCTGTGCGCTGGCCAGTTCCAGGGTGACCTGGGAGGAGACGCAGACCGGAAGCGCCATCACCTCGGGCGTGTTCACCACCGGGGCGCCGCCGGAACCACCGGAGCCACCCGCGCCACCCGAACCGCCGGCCGCCGCGCCGTTGCCCGTGCCACCGCCGGTGGCGGGAGCCGGGTTGGGGGCGCCGCCGGTGCCGCCGGTGCTGAGGCTGACCTCGCCGCCGCCGGATCCGGCCACCGGGCCTCCGCCGGGGCGCGCCGCGGGGCCGCTCGGGGACGCGCCGGGCGTGATGGACTGGGCGGGGGTCGGGGTCTGGGACTGGGGCGGAACGGCCTGCGCGGCCTTGCCTTGTGAGCCGCCGTCACCGCCTCCGCCCTGATCGGTCATCAGCCAGGCGATCAGGGCGACGACCGCCGCGACGGCGGCGAGCACGACGACGCGCCGACGCCAGTAGATCGAGGCCGGCAGCGGTCCCACGGGTTGACGCAGAGAGGGCACGCCCAAACTCTACGAGACTGTGTGTGCTGCATGACTCACCAACACCGCACAGTCGCCCCTTCCTTCACATGATCCGCCATTTGCGCCGTTCGAGGGAGCCTCGAAACGGTGATTTCGGCAGATCCACCGGCCGGTTCGCGGGCCGATCCGCCGGAAGATCCGGAGCATGCTCCTCCGATTCGTCCGGGTCCATCGGCATGGGAGGATCGGAGGGCCATGGCTGCCATCACCGTCACCCCCGCCCCCGTCTCCCCGGCAGGCGCCCGGCCGGACGCCGTCCGGCCGCCGATGCCCCTGCCGCTGCTGCACGCGACCGTCCTCGACTGGTACGAGGCCGGAAAGCGCGACCTCCCCTGGCGGACGCCCGAGGCCACGCCCTGGGCGATCATGGTGAGCGAGTTCATGCTCCAGCAGACCCCGGTGAAGCGGGTGCTGCCCGCCTGGGAGGCGTGGCTGACCCGCTGGCCCACCCCGGCCGACCTCGCGGCCGACGCGCCCGGAGAGGCCGTCCGGATGTGGGGCCGGCTCGGCTACCCGCGCCGTGCGCTGCGGCTGCACGCCGCCGCGGTGGCGATCACCGCGGACCACGGCGGCGAGGTGCCGGACGACCACGCCACCCTGCTGTCACTGCCCGGGGTGGGGGAGTACACGGCCGCCGCCGTCGCCTCCTTCGCCTTCCGCCAGCGGCACGTGGTGCTGGACACCAACGTCCGCCGGGTGTTCGCCCGCGCGGTGTCCGGCGTCGAGTACCCGGCCCAGGCCACCACCGCCGCCGAGCGCCGGACGGCGACCGCGCTGCTGCCCGACGACGCCGAGACCGCGGCCACCTGGGCGGTCGGCGTGATGGAGCTGGGCGCGCTGGTCTGCACCGCGCGCGGCCCGGAGTGCGGGGACTGCCCGCTGTTCGCCCACTGCGCCTGGCAGCGGGCCGGCCGCCCGCCGTACGAGGGCCCGGCCCGGCGCGGCCAGTCCTACGAGGGGACGGACCGCCAGGTGCGCGGCAAGCTGCTCGCGGTGCTGCGGGAGGCGCACGACCCGGTGCCGCAGGCCCGGCTGGACGCGGTCTGGCCGGACGCGGTGCAGCGGGCCCGGGCACTGGACGGCCTGGTCGCGGACGGCCTGGTGGAGCCCGTCGAACAGGGCGTCTACCGGCTGCCCCAGTAGCCGGACCGCCCCGGTAGCCGCACTGCCCCGACAACCGGCGACGGTACGACGAAGGCGCCCCCGGAAGCGGTCTTCCGGGGGCGCCGTACGTCAGCGGAAGCGCCGGGTCAGACGGCCGCCGCCTCCAGCGAGGCCTCGGCCGACTTGTCCGCCTTGCCCGCGCCGGCACCGCGCAGCGGCACCTCGCGCATGAACACCGCCGCGGCGATCGCGACCACGGCCACGCCCGCGCCCCACAGGAACACGGTGTGCATGCCGTTGGACACCGCGTGGTGGTAGGCGTCCTGGATGTTCTCGGGGAGCTTGCGCAGGTCGGCCGGACTCATCTGGCCCGGGTCCTTCATGCCGCCGCCGCCCGCCGCCGCGTGGTCGCCGAGCCGCTCCTTCATGGTGTCGGTGACCCGGTTGTTGAACAGGGCGCCGAACAGCGCGACACCGAAGGAACCGCCGATGGTGCGGAACAGGGTGGCGGTCGAGCTGGCCACGCCCATGTCCTTGAGCTCGACGCTGTTCTGCGCGACCAGCATGGTGATCTGCATCAGGAAGCCCATGCCGGCGCCGAGCACGACCATCCAGCAGGCGGAGGTGAAGCTGCTGGTCGTGGTGCCCATGGTGGAGAGCAGCACCATGCCGACGGCCATCACGATGGTGCCGATGATCGGGTAGATCCGGTACTTGCCGGTCTTGGTGACGGCCTGGCCGACCACCAGCGAGACGACCAGCATGCCGAACATCATCGGCATCAGCAGCAGGCCGGAGTTGGTGGCCGAGGCGCCCTGGACGACCTGCTGGTAGAGCGGCAGGAACACGGTCGCGCCGAACATCACGAAGCCGACGATGAAGCCGATCACCGAGACCAGGGTGAAGTTCAGGTTCTTGAACAGGCTCAGCGGCAGCATCGGCTCCTGCACCCGCTGCTCGACGTAGCAGAAGGCGATCAGCGTCGCGGCGGCGAGCGCGGCGAGGCCCAGGATCTGCTTGGAGCCCCAGTCGTACTGCTGGCCGCCCCAGGTGGTGATCAGGACGAGCGAGGTGATGCCGGTGGTGAGCAGGATGGCGCCCAGGTAGTCGATCCGGGCCTTGTTGCGGACCTTCGGCAGCTTCAGGGTGACGACGACCACGGCGAGCGCGATCACGCCGAGCGGCAGGTTGATGTAGAAGGTCCAGTGCCAGCTCAGGTGGTCGGTGATGAAGCCGCCGACCAGCGGGCCGCCGATGGTGGCGAGCGCCATGACCGCGGCGAACATGCCCTGGTACTTGCCGCGGTCGCGCGGCGGGACCAGCGCGCCCATGATCGACATGACGCCGACCATCAGGCCGCCGGCGCCCAGGCCCTGGAGGGCGCGGAAGCCGATCAGCTCGTTCATGTTCTGCGACAGGCCGGACAGCGCCGAGCCCACCAGGAAGATCACGATCGAGGTGAGGAAGGTGCCCTTGCGGCCGTAGAGGTCGCCGAGCTTGCCCCAGATCGGGGTGGAGGCGGCGGTGGCCAGGGTGTACGAGGTGACCACCCAGGACAGGTGCTCGGCGCCGCCGAGGTCGCCGACGATGGTCGGCATCGCGGTGCCGACGATCAGGTTGTCGAGCATGGCCAGCAGCATGGTGACGACCAGGCCGACCATGACGAGGCGGATTTCGCGGGGTGACCGCGGCTGCTCCTCCTCGGCTGTCTTCTCCTCCGGTACCGGGCCGGTGGTCTTGGACTCTGACATGAGGTGGTGTCTCCCGGAGGGGTGTTTCGGACGGGCGGAGGCCGCGCGATGATGCACTTACTTGTCGCCCGGCTAGTTTGCGGGCCGTCGGCACGGTAAGTTGTTTCCTAGCCGGTCGTCAAGCCAGTTTCCCGCCCGGCTGCCTGGGCAGGGAGAATGGGCCCGGGGCGGACGCCACCGGGGTCCGCAGCAGTCATCGACGCAGTCATGAGGCAGGCCATGGGCACTCCGCACAGCCCCCGCAGCGACACGCGGGCTCGCATCATCGAGGTGTCCCTGGAGCTCTTCTCCGAGCAGGGCTACGAGCAGACCTCGCTGCGGGAGATCGCCGACCGCCTCGGTGTCACCAAGGCCGCGCTCTACTACCACTTCAAGACCAAGGACGACATCGTCCTGGGCATCGTCGAGCGGATGGCCGCGCCGATCGACGAGACCATCGAGTGGGGCCGGCAGCAGTCCTGGAGCCCCGGCATGCGCGACGAGCTGATCCGCCGCTTCGCGGACGGGATGGCCGAGCGGGCCCCGCTGCTGCGCTTCTTCCACGAGAACCAGCCCGCGCTGCGCGACTCCCCGGCCGGGCTGGCGTTCCGGAACCGCATGGTCACGATGATCCAGCTGGTGCACGGGCCGGAGGCGGACTTCCGGGAGCGGCTGCGCGCCACGATGGCGCTGTTCACCGTCCACTCGGCGATGTTCCTGCTCAAGCAGGACACCTCGGGCTGCGGCCACGGTGACAGCGTCTGGGGCGAGCCGTTGCAGGCGGCCACCCTGGCGGAGGCGATCGGGGCGGCCCGGGAGGTCGCGCTGGAGATCGGCGGCCGGATCAGCCACCCGGCCCCCGCCCACTCCTGAGCGGACGGGCTCAGAAGTCGGTGACGCCGTGCCCCGCGAGGTACGCGATCGGGTTGACCACCGCGCCGTAGCGGTTGCTGGTGCGGATCTCGAAGTGCAGGTGGGGCCCGGTCGAGTTGCCGGTGCTCCCGGACCGCCCGATCTGCTCGCCCGCCGACACCTGGTCGCCCCTCGAGACGCCGAGCGAGGACAGGTGCGCGTACTGCGCGTAGTGCCCGTCCGCCAGTCGCAGCACCACCTCCTTGCCGTACGAGCCGTCCCAGCCGGCCGACACCACGGTCGCGTTCCCGACCGCCAGCAGCGGCGTGCCCGGGTCGACCGCGAAGTCCACCCCGGTGTGGTACCCGGCCGCGTACTCGGAGTTGGGCACCCCGTACGGATTGCTGGTCGGCGCGTCCGGCACCGGGGCCGACCACTCGGGCGCCGGTGCGGGTGCGGGGGCCGGCTGCGCCTCGGGCTCCGGCGCGGGGGCCCCGGGCGGCGCGGCGGCGGTCGGCAGCTCGACCGGCAGCAGGTTGGCGGCCACCGCCACGAACTCCTGCGCCGAGTCGCCGTCGTTCGGGAGCCGGTACGGGCTCGGCCCCGCCACCTGGACCATCCCCGGGCTGGGCACGGCGGCCTGCGGCGCGGTGAAGGCCGAACTGCCGGGGGTGGTGGGCAGGACGGTCTGCGCCGAGGCGCGGCCCGGCGCGGCCACCAGCAGGGCGCCGGCGAGCAGCGCCGCGGCCGCTCCGGCGGAGACCACCGCGCGGTCGCGCTCGGCCTGCGGCAGGCCACCGGGCAGCGGGTGCCGGGGCGTGGCGAGCACGCGCAGCGGCGCGGCGTGGGTGCGGACGGCATGGCCGAGCCGGGGCTGCCAGGCCGCCGCCCGGGCCGCCGTGCGGGCGGCGAGTCGGTGCAGGGCCGACCTCGCGGGCGGGACAGGGGACATCGGTAGCCGTACCTCACGGTCGTACGAGGGCAGCACGAAGGGCCCGTTCGGGCGCGTGCTGAGCGGGGGACCACTCAGGTGTAACCGTCACCGAGCGGACGCCCAAACGGCGTGACCTACTACGGCGTGTAGTCAGTGTCGCGCCGGAGATTCAAGCTGACGGAGTAACGATCACGAAATCCGATCGCCCGCCACCGGCTCGGGGGGCCGCCCGCCCCGGTGGCCCGGCTACTACCGCCGGTCGTACCTCGCCGGGCCGGTGTGACCAGTGCCACGGCCCGCCGGGGTTTGGCCCGGCCGCCCGGCTTTCCGCCGTCCGCCCCGCTGACCTGGCGGGCCCGCTGCGGGACCATCGACGCATGTATGGCAACAGGAGTGAAGACCTCGACGGCAATGACCGCCCGAACCTGCCGGACCGCCGCTTCGCCGCCCTGCGCGGCTGCGAGCGGATCCTGTCCGGCGACCGGCCGCAGAGCATGCGCGAACGCCTCGCCGCCCTCGCGGGGGAGGGCGGCGACCACGACCTGGACCAGCGCCCGGACCACTACGGCGACGGCGTGGTCCGCACCCTGGAACGCCGGGTCGCCGAACTGCTCGGCGCCGAGGACGCGGCCTTCTTCCCCACCGGCACGATGGCCCAGCAGGTCGCCCTGCGGATCCACGCCGAGGCGGCCGGGCTGCGCACCGTCGCCACCCACCCGCAGGCCCACACCGACCAGCACGAGCGGCACGCGCTCGGCGTGCTGACCGGCCTGCGCAGCGTCTGGCCGACCACGGCCCCGCGCCAGCCCACCGCCGCGGAGCTGCGTTCCTTCGACGAGCCGTACGCCGCGCTCAGCCTGGAGCTGCCGCTGCGCGAGGCCGGGTTCGTGCTGCCCGACTGGGCGGAGCTGGCGGCCCTGTCCGGGGTGGTCCGGGAGGAGTGCGGCGCCGCCCTGCACCTGGACGGCGCGCGGATCTGGGAGTCGGTGTTCCGCCTCGGCCACTCGCTGCCGGAGATCACCGCGCTGGCCGACTCGGTCTACGTCTCCTTCTACAAGACGCTCGGCGGCATCAGCGGCGCCGCGCTGGCCGGCTCGGGGGGCTTCGTCCGCACCGCCAAGGCCTGGCGGCACCGGTACGGCGGCCAGCTCTACCAGCAGTGGCCGGCGGCACTCGCCGCGCTGGCCGGTCTGGACGGCCAACTCCCGCTGCTGGAGCGGTACGTGGCGCACGCCAGGACGGTCGCCGAGGCGCTGGAGGCGGCCTTCGCGGCGGTGCCCGGCGCCCGGGTGCACCCGGCCCCGCCGCACACCCACCAGTTCCAGGTCTGGCTGCCGTACGCCGCCGAGGAGTTGGACGAGGCCGGGCTCGGGCTGGCCGAGGAGACCGGGGTCGGCCTGTTCGGCGGCTGGCGAGAGCGCGACCTGCCGGGCCTGGCGATGACCGAGGTCACGGTGACCGCGTCCGCGCTGGACTGGACGGCGGCCGACGTCGTCGAGGCGGCCGCCGCCTTCCTGGACCGGTTGCCCGCCCGCGGCGCCAAGGCCTGACGAAGCGGCCGGCCCGCCCCCGCGCGATGCGGGGACGGGCCGGCCGTGGCGGGTCGGAACCGCCTGGTCACAGGTTGATCGTCAGTGCTCGACCGATCAGTTGTCGACCGGGCGGACCCGGATCCAGGTCTCCAGGTAGTTCGAGGACTCGTTCTCGACCTCGATGCTGGTACCCGTCTTCGGGACGATCACGCTGCTGTACGGGTTGTCGCTGGACCAGTACTCCTTCAGGTCCGAGAACTCGTCGACGCCCTTGGCCTTCGGGATGACCGTCTCGACGCCGTTCTTGTGCAGCGACAGCGCGCTGACCTTGCGCGAGCCGAAGGTCGAGTCGTAGCCCTGCATGCGCGGACGCATCAGGGTGCCGTCGCTCCACTTCAGCGGGGTCGGGTGCGAGTCGATCGGCAGGATCAGACCGTGGCCCTTGTGGGCGCTGACGTTGTTGTTGGGCTGCGACTCGTCCCAGAACCAGATCAGCAGACCGGGCTGGTACGGGTAGTACTCGACCCACTTCGGCCGGCTGTTGCCCCAGCCGAAGTTGTACGGGCCGGTCTTCAGGGTCTGGTCGAAGGAGACGTACTGGCGGTTCTCCGCGATGTAGTACTGCCCGTAGTCCTTGGTGTAGCTGCCGGCGAAGCGGGTGAAGCCCTTGGCCACCCAGCCGTTGTCACCGTTCTCGACGTCGTCGCTGAAGATCGTCGAACCGTCGGCGGTCACCGAGATGTCGTCGACGGCGAAGCCGCGGTAGTGCAGGCCCGAGTCGGTGGTGTTGTGGAAGCGGACCTTGACGGCCTTGCCGGCGTAGGCGTCCAGCGGGAAGGACAGGTCGCCCCAGGCGGCGGTGAGGCCGGACAGGGCCGCGCGGCCGCTGGCATCCTTCGGGAGCGGCTGGCCGTTCCAGGTGCCGTCCAGGGCGGTCCAGTTGCTGCCGCCGTCGGTGGAGACCTCGGCGAAGGCGTAGTCGAAGTTCGCCTCCAGCTCGTACCAGGCCTTGGCGTTCAGGCTGGCCTTGGTCTTGCCGGTCAGGTCGACGTCCCGGGTGAGCGTGACGTTCAGGTTGTCGGCACTGCCGCTCCACCACTCGCTCTTGCCCGAGGCGGGCTTGTTGATGTCGGTGGGGATGGTCTTCTTCGGCAGCTCGACGACCAGCGCCTGCGGGAGGCTGCTGTTGTACTCGACCGGGCCGATGTGGTGGGTCGACTCGGTGCCGGCCTTGGCCTTGTCGAACTTCAGCCAGCCGAGCTTGAGCTTGCTCCAGGCGTCGAGGTCGTTCGGCATGTCGCCGATGGCGCCCTTGCCCTCGCCGAGCCAGGAACCGGAGGACATCAGCGACCAGAAGCCGACCGAGTTGTCGACGCCCGTGCCGGCGGTGTCGTAGAGGTCCGGCAGACCGAGGTCGTGGCCGTACTCGTGGGCGAAGACGCCGAGGCCGCCGTTCTCCGGCTGCATCGTGTAGTCGCCGATCCAGAGGCCGGAGTCGCCGACCTGGACGCCGCCGAGCTTGTTGTCGGCCGGGCCCGCCTGGCCGTTCAGGTTGCCGTAGGCGTACGAGCGGTGCGCCCACAGGGCCTTGCTGCCCTGCTTGCCGCCGCCGGCCGACTTGTCCTCACCGGCGTGCACGATCTGGAAGTGGTCGATGTACCCGTCGGGCTGGTTGAAGTTCCCGTCGTTGTGCGAACCGTAGCGGTCCCACTGGTCGTACGACGCCAGGGTGGCCTTGACCTGCTCCTTGGTCTGCCCCTTGGCCAGCTGGTCCTTGTACCAGATGTCCACGGCGTCGCGGATCAGGTCCTGGGCGCTGTCGCAGACGTTGGAGCCGCAGTAGTCCGAGCCGTACCGGGCCTCGTTCCACGGCACCCGCACCCAGTCCGAGACCACGCCGTCGACCGAGTAGCGGCCCGAGGACTGCTTCTCGTAGAAGGTCTTCAGCGAGGGCTTGTCCTTGGCGAAGTACAGGTCCTGGAAGTGCTGCTGGTTGTAGTCGGCCTGCCAGGCGGTCGAGTTGTCGTTGGCGCGGTCCGGCTTCTCGATCTCGTCGTGCTTCGGGCCGGGCTCACCGCCGTACATGACCTTGCCGTCGGCGGTCTTGGTGGTGTTGTCCACCTGGTCGCCGAAGTCGACCAGGATGGTGAAGATCTTGTCCGTGCGCTCGCGGCCGAGCTCCACGTAC
Organism: Kitasatospora sp. MAA19; assembly: GCF_029894125.1. Classification (GTDB taxonomy): domain Bacteria; phylum Actinomycetota; class Actinomycetes; order Streptomycetales; family Streptomycetaceae; genus Kitasatospora. Next base: position 399,389 of record NZ_JARXYZ010000003.1, on the reverse strand, counting down.
TTGTCCTTGCCCAGCTTGATGCTGGTGCTGCCGTTGTGGTTCTCGACCTGGGCGGTGCCGGCGATCAGCTGTTCGGTGGCGGCCTTCTGCTCGGCCTCGACCTTCTCGGTCAGCGGGCCCGGCAGGTTGTGCTCGATGTTGGCGGACTGGACGGCGTCGGCCGGGTCCCGGGGCGCGGGAGCCGAGCCTGCCGCGACGGCGGTGGCCGGGAACAGGCCCGCGCCGAGCGTGACTATGACCGCTGCGGCTGTGGCAGCCCCAGCGGTTCTCCTGATGTTCTTCAACGTTGTGACGTCCTCCCCGACCGGGGCCAGCTCTTGGCCAAAGCCCGGCAAACCAAAATGAAAGACAGGTGGACGTCATTTGATACAAGCGTGGACAGAAAAGATAGACCTTGACCATGACATGGCCACGGCGCTATCCTCCGCAACTCCCCATCAGCTGACCATATGTCAACAGGATGTCCGTTAAAGCTTGCTGAGAAATGGGACGTACCCATACCAGCCAGCCTCCGACGGCACCCGCCCCCGCCTGCGGGAACCCCGGATCGGGGCGACCGGAACGCACCGAGCCCCCGGCGCGGACGCCGGGGGCTCGGTGGCTGTGAAGTTGTCTGTTAAATGTTGCTACTTCGTCAGGTCCGGACCGGACGAGGCAACCGCGGCCGGGGTGTCCGCGACGGCCGACTTCTCCTCACCGCGGAAGGTGAACTTGGCCTCCTTGCCCTCACCCTCGACGTCGACGACGACGATGTGGCCGGCCCGCAGCTCGCCGAAGAGGATCTTCTCGGAGAGGTGGTCCTCGATCTCGCGCTGGATCGTGCGGCGCAGCGGACGGGCACCCAGGATCGGGTCGTAGCCGCGCTTGGCCAGCAGCTTCTTGGCCTCGACGCTGAGCTCCAGGCCCATGTCCCGGTCCTTGAGCCGCTCGTCCACCTTGTCGATCATCAGGTCGACGATCTGGATGATGTCGTCCTCGGACAGCTGGTGGAACACCACGATGTCGTCGACGCGGTTCAGGAACTCGGGGCGGAAGTGCTGCTTGAGCTCGTCGCCGACCTTCGCCTTCATCCGCTCGTACCCGCTCTGGGTGTCACCCGTGGCCGCGAAGCCCAGGTTGAAGCCCTTGGAGATGTCCCGGGTGCCGAGGTTGGTCGTCATGATGATGACGGTGTTCTTGAAGTCGACCACGCGGCCCTGGGAGTCGGTCAGGCGACCGTCCTCCAGGATCTGCAGCAGCGAGTTGAAGATGTCCGGGTGGGCCTTCTCGACCTCGTCGAAGAGGACGACCGAGAACGGCTTGCGGCGGACCTTCTCGGTCAGCTGGCCGCCCTCCTCGTAGCCCACGTAGCCGGGGGGCGAACCGAAGAGCCGCGAGACGGTGTGCTTCTCGGAGAACTCGGACATGTCGAGCGCGATCAGCGCGTCCTCGTCCCCGAAGAGGAACTCGGCGAGCGTCTTGGACAGCTCGGTCTTACCGACACCGGACGGGCCGGCGAAGATGAACGAGCCGCCGGGGCGCTTCGGGTCCTTGAGGCCCGCACGGGTGCGCCGGATGGCCTGGGAGAGCGCCTTGATGGCGTCCTTCTGGCCGATGACGCGCTTGTGCAGCTCGTCCTCCATGCGCAGCAGACGCGAGGTCTCCTCCTCGGTCAGCTTGAAGACCGGGATGCCGGTGGCGGTGGCCAGGACCTCGGCGATGAGCTCCTCGTTGACCTCCGCGACGACGTCCATGTCGCCGGCCTTCCACTCCTTCTCGCGCTTGGCCTTGGCCTGCAGGAGCTGCTTCTCGTCGTCGCGCAGGGACGCGGCCTTCTCGAAGTCCTGCGCGTCGATCGCGCTCTCCTTCTCGCGGCGCACGTCGGCGATCTTCTCGTCGAACTCGCGCAGGTCCGGCGGCGCGGTCATCCGACGGATCCGCATTCGCGAGCCGGCCTCGTCGATCAGGTCGATCGCCTTGTCCGGCAGGAAGCGGTCCGAGATGTACCGGTCGGCCAGGGTGGCGGCGGCGACCAGCGCGGCGTCCGTGATGGAGACCCGGTGGTGGGCCTCGTAGCGGTCGCGCAGACCCTTGAGGATCTCGATGGTGTGCGGCAGCGACGGCTCGGCGACCTGGATCGGCTGGAAGCGGCGCTCCAGCGCGGCGTCCTTCTCCAGGTGCTTGCGGTACTCGTCCAGGGTGGTGGCACCGATGGTCTGCAGCTCGCCGCGGGCCAGCATGGGCTTGAGGATGCTGGCGGCGTCGATGGCGCCCTCGGCGGCGCCCGCGCCGACCAGGGTGTGCAGCTCGTCGATGAACAGGATGATGTCGCCGCGGGTGCGGATCTCCTTGAGCACCTTCTTCAGGCGCTCCTCGAAGTCACCGCGGTAGCGCGAGCCGGCCACCAGGGCGCCCAGGTCCAGCGTGTAGAGCTGCTTGTCCTTGAGCGTCTCCGGGACCTCGCCCTTGACGATCGCCTGCGCCAGGCCCTCGACCACGGCGGTCTTGCCCACACCGGGCTCGCCGATCAGGACCGGGTTGTTCTTGGTGCGGCGGGACAGCACCTGCATGACCCGCTCGATCTCCTTCTCGCGCCCGATGACCGGGTCGAGCTTGGCCTCGCGGGCGGCCTGGGTGAGGTTGCGGCCGAACTGGTCCAGGACCAGCGAGGTCGACGGGGTGCCCTCGGCGGGACCGCCGGCCGTGGCCGACTCCTTGCCGCCGCCGGTCTGGTAGCCGGAGAGCAGCTGGATGACCTGCTGGCGCACCCGGTTGAGGTCGGCACCCAGCTTGACCAGGACCTGGGCGGCGACGCCCTCGCCCTCGCGGATCAGGCCGAGCAGGATGTGCTCGGTGCCGATGTAGTTGTGGCCGAGCTGCAGCGCCTCCCGGAGCGACAGCTCCAGGACCTTCTTCGCCCGGGGGGTGAAGGGAATGTGACCGGACGGGGCCTGCTGGCCCTGGCCGATGATCTCCTCGACCTGCTGGCGTACGGCCTCAAGAGAAATCCCGAGGCTCTCCAGGGCCTTTGCGGCGACGCCCTCGCCCTCGTGGATCAGACCCAGGAGGATGTGCTCGGTGCCGATGTAGTTGTGGTTGAGCATCCGGGCTTCTTCCTGAGCCAGGACGACAACCCGCCGCGCGCGGTCGGTGAACCTCTCGAACATCGTTTATCGCTCCTCAGAGCGGTCGGGCAGTTCGGGGTCGGTCCCCGCCCTGTCCTTCCGCATGCTAGTCCCGCTCAGCGGCGCGGCCCACGGATTCACTCCCCGGTACGGGAGCGAGATGCTGCGCGACCAGCCGACACCAATCCCAACCTGATGCTGGGAAACGGTGTTCCCACAGGTGGCCCGGATGCACCGGATACCGCTACGCCATCGGCGAACAAGAACCGCCGGGACGGAGCCGGGCCGTCTCCGGCCGGTCACGCATACTGCCCCTGGACAGGTCGACGAACCCGTCCACCTGCATTCATACCCGGTATCGGGGCGGTTCTCGCGCAGTTTCCGCGGTGGCGGTGTTCGCCTGGCGAGAAGTCGCGCCGCGGGGACGGCCGTTCAGTGCGGCCGGTGCGGCCGGTACGCCACCCGGTGGTGTCGGCGTTACCGCTCCGCCTCTACAGCGTTGCACGGGTTGTGATTGTTCCGCCGCCCGGACGCCCCCCGGTCCCGGCGGCCCCGCGCCCCTGCGGGTGCGCGCCGCGGGGCGCGGAGGAGAGTCCTCCGCGCCCCGCGCGTGTGTCGTCGGCGCCCTGTGCGGCCGCCGTGGCCCCGCGCCCGCTCCGGCGTTCCGGTGGCGCCGGGGTCAGGACGCGTTGGCGTCCTCGTAGGCCTGGCGCACGTTGCTCGGCACCCGGCCGCGGTCGTTGACCTCCATGCCCTGCTCCTTGGCCCACGCGCGGATCTTCGCGGTGTCCGGCGCGCTGCCCGAGGGGCGCGGCGCGGTGCCGCGGCCCGGGCGCCGGGCGCCTGCGAGCCGGCCGCTCTGCTTGCGGCCCTTCTCCACGTACGGCGCCAGCAGACCGCGAAGCTTGTCCGCGTTGGCGCTCTTCAGGTCGATCTCGTAGGCAACGCCGTCGAGCGCGAACGTCACCGTCTCGTCCGCCGAACCGCCGTCGAGATCGTCTTCAAGAATGACCTGCACCCTCTGTGCCACGGGCTTCCCTTTCCGCTAAACGACCCATTGCCTAAGGAAAGGAAAGCGCCTTTCTCCGGAAAACACAAACCCTTGACCGGCGCGGGAGCGGTTCAGAGGTGCAGCAGCATGCGCGAGTTGCCCAGTGTGTTGGGCTTCACCCGCTCCAGGTCAAGGAACTCCGCGACACCTTCATCGTACGAGCGGAGAAGTTCCTCATAGACATCCGTAGCGATCGCCGCCGGGTCTGTCGTACCATCATCGGTTTCCTGAAGCTCACCGATCTCGACGAAACCGTGTTTCGCGAAGAACGGCACCTCGAACGTCAAGCAGAAAATCCGACGGACGCCGAGCCAGCGCGCCGTCTGCAGCAGCTTGTCCAGCAGCAGATGCCCGACCCCGAAGCCCCGGCAGGACGGGTCGACCGCGAGCGTGCGGACCTCGGCGAGGTCCTCCCACATCACGTGCAGGGCGCCGCAGGCCACCACCGTGCCGGTGTCGTCGCGTTCCGCGACCCAGAACTCCTGGACGGATTCGAACAGTGTGACTGTGGGCTTGTCGAGCAGAATGCCGTCGCGTGCGTAGGCGTCGATGAGCCCGCGCACGGCCCGCACGTCCGTGGTCCGCGCACGGCGGATGGTGACCTCCATGGCGGGGACGTTATCGCGTCGCGCCCGGCGCGGTCTCCCCGGTATCCGGCCCCGGCTCCGCGGAATCGGCGGGCGGCGGATCGGGCGGGAACAGAGCGGAGACCCGCAAGGCGTCCCGGAGTGCCTCGCGCTGCCCGGGGGACATCAGGCCGAAGAAGTGCACCAGGGCCGCCGCCGGATTGTCACTGGTGGCCCACGCGTCGTTCATCAGCGCCGCGGTGTACGCCTCGCGGGACGAGACCGGTTCATATCGATAGGCCCGGCCGACCCGCTCACGGCGCAGCCAGCCCTTTCTGTGGAGCTTGTCCAGGACGGTCATCACGGTGGTGTACGCGATTTCGCGTTCCGACCGCAGATCCAGGAGAACCTCGCGAACCGTCACCGGTCGGTTCCACCGCCACACCCGGGTCATGATGGCGTTCTCAAGTTCGCCGAGTTGCCGGACCATAGTGCGGCCAGGATAGGGAGTGAATGGGGCAAATCTTGTGAAGTGCGCCAAACCGGCGCGCCGCCACCCCCGGAATCGGGAATGGCGGCGCACCGTTCGTTCGGGCGGCTGACGGCGTCAGTCGCGGGTTCGCTCGCGGGTCAGTCGAGGTCTTCCTTGGCCTTCTGGGCTCCGCCCTGGCTGCGGATGATGGCCCGCACCAGGAATCCGAAGCCGATCGCCATGACCAGCGGCGGCACGATCGCGCTGACGTAGTCCATCAGGTCACTCCTCCTCGGTCTTCTCCGCCGTCACGGCGGAAGCCTTCGCCTCCGGCTTCACCAGCGGGAAGAGCACGGTCTCCCGGATGTTCTTGCCGGTCAGCAGCATGATCAGGCGGTCCACCCCGAGGCCGAGGCCACCGGTCGGCGGCATCGCGTACTCCAGGGCCCGCAGGAAGTCCTCGTCGATCTGCATCGCCTCGACGTCGCCGCCGGCCGCCAGCAGGGACTGCGCGGTCAGGCGGGCGCGCTGCTCGACCGGGTCGACCAGCTCGGAGTAGGCGGTGCCGATCTCGGTCCCGAAGATCACCAGGTCCCACTTCTCGGCCACGCCCGGCACCGAGCGGTGCTGGCGGGTCAGCGGGGAGACCTCGGTCGGGTAGTCCTTGATGAAGGTCGGCCGGACGGCGTTCTCCTCCAGCAGGCGCTCGACCATCTCCAGCACGATCTGGCCGTGGCCCCAGTCCTTCTCGAACGGGATGCCGTGGTCGAAGGCCAGCTTGCGCAGCTCCTCGACGCCGGTCTCCGGAGTGACCTCGACGCCCAGGTGGGCGGAGATGCCCGGGTACACGGAGACCTCCTCCCACGGCTCGGCCAGGTCGATCTCGTGCTCCACGCCGTGCGCGTCCACGCCCTTGATGACCGTGGTGCCCAGCGCGTCCCGGGCCGCGTTCACGATCGTCTCGCGGATCAGCTCGGCCTGGGTGTCGTAGTCGCCGTACGCCTCGTACGACTCCAGCGAGGTGAACTCCGGGTTGTGGGTGGAGTCCGCGCCCTCGTTGCGGAAGTTGCGGTTGATCTCGAAGACCTTCTCGGCGCCGCCGACCACCAGCCGCTTGAGGTACAGCTCGGGGGCGATGCGCAGGTAGAGGTCGATGTCGTACGCGTTGATGTGCGTCTTGAACGGGCGCGCGTTGGCACCGCCGTGCACCGGCTGCAGCATCGGGGTCTCGACCTCGATGTAGCCGCGGTCCTCGTAGGTGCGGCGGATCGAGCGGACCACCTTGCTGCGCAGGTGCAGGATCTCGCGGGCCTCGGGGTTGACGATCAGGTCGACGTACCGCTGGCGGACCCGGGCCTCCGGGTCGGTCAGGCCCTTGTGCTTGTCCGGCAGCGGGCGCAGGCACTTGGCGGTGAGCTCCCAGCGGTCCACCATCACCGACAGCTCGCCGCGCTTGGAGGTGATCACCTCGCCCTCGACGCCGACCTGGTCGCCCAGGTCGATGTCCGCCTTCCAGGCCGCCAGCCGCTCCGCGCCCAGCTTGTCCAGGGAGAACATCACCTGGAGGTCGCCGGTGCCGTCGCGCAGCGTGGCGAAGCAGAGCTTGCCGCCGGTGCGGGAGAGGATCACCCGGCCGGCGACGCCGGCCCGCTCGCCGGTCGCGGTGTCGGGCTCCAGGTCCGGGTGCTTGGCGCGCAGGTCAGCGATGGTGCTGGTCCGGGGGAAGCCGACCGGGTAGGGGTCGACACCGGCCGCCCGAAGCCGGTCCAGCTTCTCGCGCCGGACGCGCATCTGCTCGGGAAGGTCGTCGGTCGCGGGGATGGGGCTCTGATCGCTCACCCCACAAGGGTAGCCAGCCACACACCGTGCTCCGCCACGGGATAACGCAAGAGGGGAGACCGCGTCGGCGGTCTCCCCTCACGGGCGGGGGCGGCTCAGCCCGTGCCGGTGGCGAGTTCGATGTCGTCGGGGGCCGGGGTGGCGGGGGGCGTGGGGTGGGTGGGGGGCTTGGGGCGGCGGCCGAAGAGTTCGGCCGGGGTGGGCATCCGGCGCGTCCGGGGCGGGGTCTGGGGGGCGGCGGGCCGCTCGGCGGGGGAGTCGGTGCTGCTCATCGTGATCCGTCCTCCAAGAGGGGTGGGGAAACTGCTCGGGGGTGCGGCGGGGCTCGGTACGGCGACGAGGTGGCGGTGCTGCCCGGTGGTGAGGGCGAGCCGCTCGCGGACGGCGGCCTCGGCCAGCGCGTGGCAACGGCCGGCCAGCCGGGAGCGGCGGGCGCGTTCGCTGTGGCCGCAGGGCTGGCGGGTCAGCCCGCGCAGCGCGGTGAGGTCCTCGGGGCCGGGCAGGTAGCCGTCGGTCACGGCCTCCTCCAGACGCTCCAGGTAGCCGGGGGCGCTGCCGGGCAGGGCGGCCCGGTAGCGCCCGAGGTCGGCGAGCAGGAAGGCGCGCAGTCGGCCGCCCTCCTGGACGGCCTCGTCGATCGCCTCGGTCAGACGCAGCGCGTCCTGGACGTCCTCCGCCCACAGCTCGGCGCCCGGACCGGCGAACACCGGACGGTCGGGCCCCTGGAGGTGGACGGGGACGGCGGGGTGGAGGGCTTGGGCGAGGGCGCGGCGCAGCACGCGGACTTCGTCGGCGCTGAAGGCCATGCCGCCGCGCGATCCGTGTGGCGTAGGCATGGGCTGACACTACGTGAGGAATATCCGATTTGTCGGTAACGTCACGCCGACGCCCCGCGTTCGGCCCGGTGGAATCGGCCGCCGGAGTGGGAGGACGTCCTGGGGCGGGGGTCCTGAGGCCTGCTCAGGTGGTGGGGCGGTTGCGCTCGTAGACCAGGCGCAGGCCGATCAGGGTGAGCCAGGGCTCGTGGACGTCGATGGTGGTGGCCTCGCCGAGGACCAGCGGGGCCAGGCCGCCGGTGGCGATCACCTGGACGTCGTCCGGGTCCTTGGCGAGTTCCTTGGCCATCCGGTCGACCAGGCCGTCGACCTGGCCCGCGAAGCCGTACAGGATGCCGGACTGCATGCCCTCGACGGTGTTCTTGCCGATCACGTTGCGCGGCCGGGCCAGCTCGATCTTGCGCAGCTGGGCGCCGCGGACGCCGAGCGCCTCCACCGAGATCTCGATGCCGGGGGCGATCGCGCCGCCCACGTAGTCGCCGCGGGCGTTGACGGCGTCGAAGGTGGTGGCGGTGCCGAAGTCGACCACGATGCACGGGCCGCCGTACAGGTGGTTGGCGGCCAGCGCGTTCACGATCCGGTCGGCGCCGACCTCCTTGGGGTTGTCCATCAGGACGTGCACCCCGGTCTTCACGCCGGGCTCCACGATCACCGCGGGGACGTCGCCGTAGTAGCGGCGGGTCACCTCGCGGAGCTCGTGGAGCACGGCGGGAACGGACGAGCAGATTGCCAGGCCCTCCACCGAGGCCTCCCGCACCGCGGTGTGGTTGCCCATCAACCCCTGCAGCAGCACCGCCAGTTCATCGGCCGTGCGGCGCGGGTCGGTGGAGATCCGCCAGTGTTCGACCACTTCCTCGCCGTCGAACAGGCCGAGCGTGGTCTGGGTGTTGCCGACGTCGATGGTGAGGAGCATGGGGCGCTTTCTGCGAGTCGGGACGAAGGTCAGGCGCGCAGGTCGAGGCCGATGTCCAGGATCGGCGCGGAGTGGGTGAGCGCGCCCACGGCCAGGTAGTCGACACCAGTCTGGGCGACCTCGCGCGCGGTGGCCAGGGTCAGACCGCCGGAGGCCTCCAGCTTCGCCCGCCCGGACACCAGCTCGACGGCCTCCTTGAGCTGCGCGACGGGGAAGTTGTCCAGCAGGATCAGGTCGGCGCCGGCCTCCAGCACCGGCGGGATCTGCTCCAGGGTGTCGACCTCGACCTCGACCGGCAGGTCGGGGTAGGCGGCCTTGACGGCCCGGAACGCCTCGGCCACGCCGCCGGCCGCGACCACGTGGTTGTCCTTGACCAGGGCGGCGTCGGACAGCGCCATCCGGTGGTTGGCGCCGCCGCCGCAGCGCACCGCGAACTTCTCCAGCGAGCGCAGGCCCGGGGTGGTCTTGCGGGTGTCCCGGACGACGGCGCCGGTGCCCTCCAGGGCGTCCGCCCAGGCGCGGGTCGCGGTGGCGATGCCGGACAGGTGGCAGAGCAGGTTGAGCGCGCTGCGCTCGGCGGTGAGCAGGTCGCGGGTGCGGGAGCGGACCGAGAGCAGCACCTGGCCGGCCTCGACCCGGTCGCCGTCCTGGACGTGCCGCTCGACCTCGAACTCCTCCTCGCAGACCAGCGAGACGACCGCCTCGGCGACCCGCAGGCCGGCCACCACGCCGGCCTGGCGGGCGGTGAAGTCGGCGGTGGCGACGGCCTCGGCGGGCACGGTGGCCACCGAGGTGACGTCCTCGCCGCCGGCCAGGTCCTCGGCCAGCGCCAGGGTGGCGATGTCCTCGACCTCGATCGGGTCCAGTCCGGCCTGCTCCAGCAGCTCGGCCAGCTGCGGGTCCAGGCCGGTCTCGTAGCCCTCGCCGTCCCCGCAGGCGCAGCCGTCGCCGCAGCCGCCCTGGTCGTCGGCCAGGGGGAGTTCCTCGTGGGAGTGGGTCATGGTTCTACTGCTCCTCAGGGGTGCTGACGGGGTCGCCGGAGGCGGTGAGGGTGGTGATCAGGTGGCGCCGCCAGTGGGCGTCGTCGCGCTCGGGGAAGTCCTCGCGCCAGTGGCAGCCGCGGGTCTCCTCGCGCTGCGCGGCGGCCGCGACCAGCGCGGTGGCGACCAGCAGCAGGTTGGCGGCCTCCCAGGTCTCCACCCGCGGGTCGGCCGGCTTCTCCTCGGCCACGTGGAAGTGGGCCTGCTCGGCGAGCATGGCCAGCCCGGCGGCGGTGTCGGCCATCGAGGCGGCGGAGCGCACCACGCCCGCGCCGCGCGACATCAGCCGCTGGATCTCGGCCCGGGCCTCGGACGGCGGCAGCGGCACCGCCTGCGCGGCCCGCGCCGTGGCGACGTCCACCGTGCGCTCGGGCAGCTCGCCGGCCGTGTGCCGGCCGGCCAGGTCGGCGGCGATCCGCTCGGCGAAGACCAGGCCCTCCAGCAGCGAGTTGGAGGCCAGCCGGTTGGCGCCGTGCACCCCGGTGCAGGCGACCTCGCCGCAGGCGTACAGGCCCGGAACGCTGGTGCGGCCCCGAGGGTCGGTGCGGATGCCGCCGGAGGCGTGGTGGGCGGCCGGGGCGACCGGGATCGGTTCGGTGACCGGGTCGATGCCGTGCGCGCGGCAGGAGGCGAGGATGGTGGGGAAGCGGTGCTCCCACATCTCGGCGCCGAAGTGCCGCCCGTCCAGGTACATGTGCTCGGCGCCCTGCTCCTGCATGCGCCGGGTGATCGCCTTGGCGACGATGTCGCGCGGGGCCAGCTCGGCCAGCTCGTGCTGCCCGACCATGAAGCGGACGCCGTCCGCGTCGACCAGGTGGGCGCCCTCGCCGCGGACCGCCTCGGAGACCAGCGGCTGCTGGCCCTCGGCGTCCGGGCCGAGCCAGAGCACGGTGGGGTGGAACTGGACGAACTCCAGGTCGGTGACGGCGGCGCCGGCCCGCAGGGCCAGGGCCACGCCGTCGCCGGTGGAGACCGCCGGGTTGGTGGTGGCGGAGAAGACCTGGCCCATGCCGCCGGTGGCGAGCACCACCGCGCGGGCCCGGACGGCGCCGACGCCGTCGCGCTGGCCCTCGCCCATCACGTGCAGGGTCAGCCCGGCGGCGTGGCCCTCGGCGTCGGTCAGCAGGTCGAGGACGAGCGCGTGCTCGATCAGCTCGATGTCGGGGTCGGTGCGGACGGCGGAGACCAGGGCGCGCGATATCTCGGCGCCGGTCGCGTCCCCGCCCGCGTGGACGATCCGGCGGCGGTGGTGGCCGCCCTCGCGGGTCAGCAGGATCTCGCCGTCCTCGCCCCGGTCGAACAGGGCGCCGGTGGCGATCAGCCGGCGGACGGCGTCCGGGCCCTCGGTGACCAGGGTGCGGACGGCCTCCTCGTCACAGACCCCGGCGCCGGCCACCAGGGTGTCGTCCAGGTGCTGCTCGGGGGAGTCCCCCTCGCCCAGGGCGGCCGCGATGCCGCCCTGGGCCCAGCGGGTCGAGCCCTCGTCCAGCATCGCCTTGGTGACCACCATGGCCCGCAGGCCGGCCTTGCGGACGTTGAGGGCGACGGTGAGACCGGCCACCCCGGAGCCGACCACGACCACGTCGGTGGTGGCGGTCCAGCCGGGGGCGGGGGCGGTGAGGCGATGCGTGGCGGACATGACGTCAGTGGCTCCTTCAGCGCGCGGCGGTCGGGGCCGCGCCGTTGCCGTCACCGTACGCCTTGTCGCCGCGGAGCAGTCCGGTGCCCTCCGCGGCCTCGGCCGGGTCGCCGCCCAGGCCGGTGATCCGGTTCCGCTCGTCCACGAAGACGATCCGCGGCTCGTAGCCCTTGGCCTCGGCCGTGTCCATCTGCCCGTAGGCGATGAGTATGACGAGGTCGCCGGGGTGGACCAGACGGGCGGCGGCGCCGTTGATGCCGATCACGCCGGAGCCGCGCGGGCCGGCGATGGTGTAGGTCTCCAGCCGGGCGCCGTTGTTGATGTCGACGATGTGGACCAGCTCGCCGGGGAGCAGGTCGGCGGCGTCGAGCAGGTCCTCGTCCACCGTGACCGAGCCGACGTAGTGCAGGTCGGCCTGGGTCACGGTGGCCCGGTGGATCTTGGACTTGAGCATGGTGCGGAGCATGGGGTCACGCCTCCTGTGAGTGCATGCCTGGGGGAACGAGCTGCCGGACGACGGTGGGGACGGGGTCCCGGCGGACTAGCGGACGATGATGCGGACGTTGTCGATCAGGCGGGTGGTGCCCACCGTCGCGGCGACGGCCAGCACCGCCTCGCCCTGGAAGTCCTCCGCCGCCTCGGTGAAGGCGTGCGGGTCGATCAGGGCGAGGTAGTCAAGGGTGACACTCTCGGCCGCGTCCAGGACCGCCGAGGCGGCCTCGCGGACGGCCTTGGGGCCCTGGGCGGCCGCGTCCCGGCCGGCGAACAGGGCCTTGGAGAGGGCGAGGGCCTGCTCGCGCTCCTCGGCGGAGAGGTAGCGGTTGCGCGAGGAGCGCGCCAGCCCGTCCTCCTCGCGGGCGGTCGGCACCCCGACGATCTCGACGTCGAAGTCCAGGTCGGCGACCATCCGCTGGATGACCGCCAGCTGCTGGGCGTCCTTCTCGCCGAAGAAGGCGAAGTCCGGGTCGGTGATGTGCAGCAGCTTGGCCACCACCGTCAGCACGCCGTCGAAGTGGCCGGGGCGGGTGGCGCCCTCGAAGCGCTCGCCCATCGGGCCGGCCGACAGGCGCACCTGCGGCTCGCCGTTCGGGTACACCTCGTCGACGGAGGGCGCGAACACCACGTCGGCGCCGTTCTCCTCGGCCAGCCGCACGTCCTCGTCCAGGGAGCGCGGGTAGCGCTCCAGGTCCTCGGCCGGGCCGAACTGCAGCGGGTTGACGAAGACCGTCACCGCCACCCGGCCGTCCTGGCCGACCTGCTTGCGGGCGGCCCGGATCAGGGCGGCGTGGCCCTCGTGCAGCGCGCCCATGGTCATCACGACGGCGTTGTCGACCGGTCGCTCGTCCGGCCAGAACGCGGCCTCGAAGTCGTCCACGGTGTGGGTGACGACGGCCCGGTGGACCTTCGGCGCCCGCTGGGGCTTGCTTCGCTGGGCCTTGCCCGCCATTCCTGCACTCCTTCGCTCATCGGCTGCGCGAGGTTCCGCCGCCTTGTTGCGCTCCGTCCCGTGCGGTGACGCACCGGGCAGGGCTTGTCCGTCATGAGGCCGCTCCGGCGGCCGGGTGGGAAGCCCGGTCTCGGCCGGGGCGGAGTCACTGGCGTTTCTCCTCGTCGAGGGCGTCCAGCACGGCGGCCGCGGAGTCGGTCGAGAGGGTTCCGTTCGCCACCGCCCGCTGGGCGGTGGCGCGGGCCATCGCCCGGTAGGCCGCCGGGATGTCCGGGGACACCGTACTGAGCTGCGCCAGGTGGCGCCGTACGGTCCCCGCGTCGCCCCGGGCGACCGGTCCGGTGAGGGCCGCGTCGCCGGAGCGCAGGCTGTTGTCCAGGGCGGCGCCGAGCAGCGGGCCGAGCAGCCGGCCGGGCTCGGCGACGCCGGCGGTGCGCAGCAGGTCCATCGCCTGCGCGACCAGGGTGACCAGGTGGTTCGCGCCGTGCGCGAGGGCCGTGTGGTAGAGCGGGCGGACGTCCTCCGGCACCCACTCCGGCTCGCCGCCCATCTCCACCACCAGCGCCTCGGCGACCGGCCGCAGCTCCTCGGGGGCGGTCACCCCGAACGGGCAGCCGGCCAGCCGGTCCAGGTCGACGGAGGTGCCGGTGAAGGTCATCGCCGGGTGCAGCGCCAGCGGCAGTGCCCCGGCCAGGGTGGCGGGCTCAAGGATGCCGACGCCGTGCGCGCCGGAGGTGTGCACCAGCAGCTGCCCGGGGCGGACGGCGCCGGTCGCGGCGAGGCCGGCCACCAGGTCGGCCAGCGCGTCGTCCGGCACGGTGAGCAGCACCAGGTCGGCGGCGGCCAGCACCTGCGGCGGGGTGACGATCCGCACCCCGGGCAGCAGCGCCTCGGCGCGGCGGCGGGAGGTGGTGGACACCCCGGAGGCGGCGACCACGGTGTGCCCGGCGAGGCGCAGGGCGGCGCCCAGCGCCGGGCCGACCCGGCCGGTGCCGACCACGCCGACGGCCAGCCGGGCCGGGCGGTTGCCGGGGTCGCCCGGGTCGCCGAAGCCGTCGGCGAGCGGGGCGAAGTCGCCGTAGGCGGCGCGGTCGGCACTGTCGGACGTGTTCACGGCCCGGCCCTCGTCCTTAACTCCTCGTTCCGGTCCTCTTCGGGTACCGGACGTACCGCGCCATTCTACGGGCGCTCAGCCGGTCCTCGACGGGTGCTCAGTCCGTCGCCCCGGCCCGGATCAGCCCGGCCTCGTAGGCGAGCACCACGGCCTGGACCCGGTCGCGCAGGCCGAGCTTGGCCAGGATCCGGCCGACGTGGGTCTTCACGGTGGCCTCGGAGAGCACCAGCCGGGCCGCGATCTCGCCGTTCGACAGGCCTTGGGCGACCAGCAGGAACACCTCCCGCTCGCGCTCGGTCAGCGGGCCGAGGACGTCCTGGCCGGGCGCGTTCTGCGGGGTGGGCAGCACCTCGGCGAAGCGGTCGATCATGCGGCGGGTGGTGGTCGGCGCGACCACGGCGTCCCCGCCGTGCACCGCGCGGATCGCGGCCACCAGCTCGGTCGGCGGCACGTCCTTGAGCAGGAAGCCGCTGGCGCCGGCCTTGAGCGCGGCGAAGGCGTACTCGTCCAGGTCGAAGGTGGTCAGGATGAGCACGTGCGGGGCGTCGGGCAGCGGGCTGCCGTCCTCGGCCAGGCAGATCCGGCGGGTGGCCTGCACCCCGTCCAGGCGCGGCATCCGGACGTCCATCAGGATCACGTCCACCTGGGTGTGCCGCAGCCGTTCCAGGGCCTGGGCGCCGTCGCCCGCCTCGGCGGCGATCTCGATGTCGCCCTGCGACTGCAGGATCATCCGGAATCCGGTGCGCAGCAGTTCCTGGTCGTCGACGAGCATCACGCGGATGGTCAAGGTGGCTCCTTCGGGGGGCGTCGGGGCGACGGAGGGGGGTTAGTGGGCCGCCTTGAGCGGCAGGACGGCGCGGATCCGGAAGCCGCCGCCGGGGCGGGGGCCCACGTCGAGGCTGCCGCTGACCATGCCGACCCGCTCGCGCATGCCGATCAGGCCGTGGCCGAGGCCGTCCACACCGCCGGTGGCCAGCTGCTCGTCGGTGCTGCCGCGGCCGTCGTCCTCGACCAGGACGGCCAGCTCGCGCTCGCCGAAGTCGACCGCGACCCGGGCGTGCACGTCGGGGCCGCCGTGCTTGCGGACGTTGGTCAGCGCCTCCTGGACGATCCGGTAGACCGTCAGCTCGACGCCGCGCGGCAGCTCGCGCGGATGCCCGGAGGTCGCGTAGTCCACCTGCAGCCCGGCCGTGCGGACCTGCTCCAGCAGCTCGGGCAGCTCCTCGACGCCCGGCTGCGGCACGTACTCCTCGGCGGTGTCGGCGGTGCGCAGCACGCCCAGCAGACGGCGCATCTCGACCAGCGCCTGCCGGCCGGTGGACGCGATGGTGCTGAGCGCCTCCTTCGCCTGCTGCGGCGAGTTGTCCAGCACGTACGCGGCGCCGTCGGCCTGGACGATCATCACCGAGACGTTGTGCGCGACGACGTCGTGCAGCTCGCGGGCGATCCGGGCGCGCTCGGCGGCGACCGCCACCTTGGCCTGGGCGTCCCGCTCGCGCTCCAGCCGGGCGGCGCGGTCCTCCAGCTCGGTCAGGTAGGCGCGGCGCACCCTGGTCAGCCGGCCCCACGCCCAGCACAGGATGAACGGGGTGGTCATCAGCAGTGCGTAGACCGCCGCCTCGCTGAAGGTGTACGGGCGGGTGTGGAAGTCCCCGTTGCCGCTGGGGACGGTCTTCTCCGGGTGGATCCGCCAGAACGCCAGCGGCCCGGCGGCCAGCCCGGCGACCAGCGCCAGCCGGGACGTCCACTTCTGGCCGAAGGCGGCGCCGGTGTAGGCGAAGACCAGGTAGGCGAGGGAGGAGGCGGCCGGGTCGACGTCGGCGGCCACCTGGCCCAGTCCCACCCCGGTGGCGGCGGCCACGGTGACGTCGGGGAAGCGTCGGCGGACGACCATCAGGGCCGGCAGCAGCACCGCGATCAGGATCTGCGCGTCGAAGCGCCAGCCCTCGGGGAAGTTGTCGTTCGGCAGCAGGCCGAGGAACAGCACGATCGCTGCCCAGGCGGCGTCGACCACCATGGGGTGACGGCGGAGCCAGGCGTTGAGTCGATGCACAACTCCAGCGTAGGCAGTCACGCGGTGTACCCAGGTCCGCCGGTAGGGCGATCCGTCCTACTCCGTAGGTCGGAGACGCACCGTACCGGTGGGGAGGGCCCGCCCGGCTCCGGGTAGCGTCGCGCGCTATGACTTGGATGCGGTGGGCGCCCGCCATGGCACAGGCCCTGTACGACCCGGACAGCGGCTTCTACCGCAGGCCGGAGGGCCCCGCCGGGCACTTCCGCACCTCGGTGCACGCCTCGCGACGGTTCGCCCGTGCGGTGGCCGGACTGCTGCTGGAGGTTGACGCGGCCCTCGGCCGTCCGGAGGAGCTGGCCTTCGTCGACGTCGGGGCCGGGCGCGGGGAGCTGCTCACCGGGGTGCTGGCCGAACTGCCCGCCGGGGTGCTGGCGCGGCTGCGCCCGTACGGCGTGGAGATCGCCGACCGCCCAGCGGGCCTGCCGTCCACAGCCCTGTGGACGGACGAGGTGCCGCGGGGCCTCACCGGGCTGCTGTTCGCCAACGAATGGCTGGACAACGTGCCGCTGGACGCGGGCGAGGTGGACGAGGAGGGGGTGCTGCGCTACCGGGAGGTGGACACCGCGACCGGCGAGGAGCGGCTCGGCGAGCCGGTCTCGGCGGCCGACGCGGCCTGGGCCGGGCGCTGGTGGCCGGCCCGCGAGCCCGGGGACCTGGTCGAGTTCGGCGCCCCCCGGGACGCCGCCTGGGCGCGGGCCGTCGCCGGGCTGGACCGCGGCCTGGCCGTCGCCGTCGACTACGGGCACACCGCCGACCGGCGCCCGCCGTTCGGCACCCTCGCCGGTTTCCGGGACGGCCGAGAGGTGGCCCCGGTGCCGGACGGCTCCTGCGACGTCACCGCGCACGTCGCCCTCGACTCCGCCGCCGTGTCCGGCCTCCACAGCCTGTGGACAACCCAGCGGGACGCGCTGCGCGCCCTCGGCGTGAGCGGCGCCCGGCCGCCGCTCGCGCTCGCCTCCACCGACCCGGCCGGCTACCTGCGGGCGCTCGGCGGCGCCGGCGAGGGCGCCGAGCTGACCGACCCGGCCGGACTCGGCGGCTTCGGCTGGCTCGTCCAGGCCGTCCGTACTCCGGTACCGGAAAGCTTGGAATCCATGCCGGGATGGCAGACTCTGACCTCATGAGGGAGACCACGGTCGGCATCGGGGCGGGAGCCGAGAACTTCACCGGCGAGGCGGGCACCACCGACATGGTGCTCAACATCGGCCCGCAGCACCCCGCCACGCACGGCGTGCTGCGGCTGCGGCTGGTGCTCGACGGCGAGCGGATCATCACCGCCGAGCCGGTGATCGGCTACATGCACCGGGGCGCGGAGAAGCTGTTCGAGGCCCGCGACTACCGGCAGATCATCATGCTGGCCAACCGGCACGACTGGCTCTCCGCCTTCGGCAACGAACTCGGCGTCGTGCTCGGCGTCGAGCGGATGCTCGGCATGGAGGTCCCCGAGCGGGCGGTGTGGATCCGCACCCTGCTCGCCGAACTCAACCGGGTGCTCAACCACCTGATGTTCCTCGGCTCCTACCCGCTGGAACTCGGCGGCATCACCCCGATCTTCCACGCCTTCACCGGCCGCGAGGACCTCCAGCACGTCATGGAGGAGGCCTCCGGCGGTCGGATGCACTACATGTTCAACCGGGTCGGCGGCCTCAAGGAGGACCTCCCGGCCGGCTGGCTCGGCCGCGTCCGCACCGCCGTCGCCACCGTCCGCTCCCAACTGCCGGTCTTCGAGGACCTCGTCCTCGGCAACGAGATCTTCCGCGCCCGCACCGCCGGCGTCGGCGTCCTCACCCGGGCGCAGGCCGAGGCGTACGGCGTCAGCGGCCCGATCGCCCGCGCCAGCGGCCTCGACCTCGACCTGCGCCGCGACGAGCCCTACCTCGCGTACGACTCCGACGAACTGCGGCAGGTGCTCACCGTGGTCACCCGCGAGGAGGGCGACTGCCTGGCCCGCTTCGAGTGCCTGCTGGAGCAGACGAGCAACTCGCTGGACCTCGCGGAGGCCTGCCTCGACAAGCTCGCCACCCTGCCGCCCGGCCCGGTCAACCAGCGGCTGCCCAAGGTGCTCAAGGCCCCCGAGGGCAGCACCTACTCCTGGACCGAGAACCCGCTCGGCATCAACGGCTACTACCTGGTCTCGCGCGGCGACAAGACGCCGTGGCGGCTCAAGCTGCGCTCGGCGTCCTTCAACAACGTCCAGGCGCTGACCGAGCTGCTGCCCGGGACGCTGGTCGCGGACATGGTGGCGATCCTCGGGTCGATGTTCTTCGTGGTCGGGGACATCGACAAGTAGCCGACACGGAGCAGCCGGGCCCGGTTCGGGCCCGGCTGCTCCCGGGTTGTGCGTGGGCTGTTGCGGTCCGTTGGTGGGGTCAGGCCTTCTTGGGCCGCTTGACCGGGTCCGCCGGGTGCGGGGCCACCTTGCGGTCGCCCTTGGTGGCGATCCGCTCCGCGCACAGGCCGGCCAGCACGTCGTACGCGGCCCTGCCCATCAGCTCGGTCAGCTCGGGGCGGTAGCTGACGTACACCGGGTCCGGCCCCTGGTGCGCCGCCGGGCTGCCGGTGCACCACCAGTGCAGGTCGTGGCCGCCCGGGCCCCAGCCGCGGCGGTCGTACTCGCCGATCGAGACCTGCAGGTAGCGGGTGTCGTCAGGCCGGTCGATCCAGTCGTAGGTGCGGCGGATCGGCAGCTGCCAGCAGACGTCCGGCTTCGTCTCCAGCGGCTCCCGGCCCTCCTTGAGCGCCAGCGCGTGCAGGGCGCAGCCGGCGCCGCCCGCGAAACCGGGGCTGTTCACGAAGATGCAGGCGCCGCCCACCCGGCGGGTCTGGCGGTCGCCGTCCTCGTCGAGCATGGTGACGCCGCCGTCGGAGGTGATCCGGCCCTTGGCGTCGGTGCCGTGCGCGAAGTTCTCCCACAGCTCGGGGGTCAGCCGCGCCGCGTGCCCGAGGACGCGCTTCTCGTCGTCCTCGTCCGAGTAGTGCGCGCCCAGCGTGCAGCAGCCGTCCGACTCGCCGCGGCCCTCGCGGATGCCGTGGCAGCCCTGGCCGAAGACGCACGACCAGCGGGAGGTCAGCCAGGTGAGGTCACAGCGGAACACCTGCTCCTCGTCGTCGGGGTCGGCGAACTCGACCCAGGCCCGCGGGAAGTCGAGCGGGACCTCGTCGCGCGGGATCCCGCCGAGCGGGGCCGCGCCGCGCAGGGTCGGCATCGCCAGGTCGACGGGGGCGGGGGAGGCCTTGGACTTCTTCTTGGACGTTTCTGCTGGTGCCACCCGGCAAGGGTAGAGCCTTCGGGGCGCTGCCGACCGCCCGCGGCCGGGGCGTTTACGGCGATTCGGCCGGGCCGGCTCCGGCGGAGCCGGCCCGGGCGGTCGACGCCTTGCAGCGGGCGCTACTCGGCGGCGGACGGGACGGTCTTCGACGACCCGGAGCACTGGTGGGCCGTCATCGTCGAGCAGCCGGGGGACGGACCGCCGTGAGCCGGGTGCCGCGACCCGTCCGGGTGATGTGGGGTGCGGCGCGGAGACGATGGCCGGCCGGGTCGGCGCAGGGTGAGGGGAACCGGGCGGCACTGCCGGGCGGTCAGATCGGTTTGATGATCCCGTACTGACTCGTATGTGATTCCTCCGACACCGAAGCAGGAACCGAAGCAGGAGCTGGAGCACCGAGCCGTGACCGCCTCGCCCCGCGCCGCCCAGACGGCCGTCCTCGCCGCCCTCGCGGTCCTGGCCGCCGGGTGCGCCTCCGCACCCGCGCTGCGGGCCCGGTCGGCCGCCGCCCCGCCGCTGTGCGACACCCCGGTGGTGGTGGGCCACCGGGGTGCCCCGCGCAACGCCCCCGAGAACACCATGGCCTCCTTCGAGACCGCCCTCGACCAGGGCGCCGACTGGCTGGAGACCGACGTCCAGACCACCCGGGACGGCGTCCCGGTGCTGATGCACGACCCCACGGTGGACCGCACCACCAACGGCAAGGGCGCCATCGGCGACCTGACCGCCGCCCAGATCGCCGCCCTGCGGGTGACCGTCGGCCCCGGCCCCGCCGAGCCCGTCCCGACCCTGCAGGAACTGCTCAAGCGCCTCTCCGACAGCAACGCCACCCTGCTGATGGAGATCAAGTGGCAGCGCGCCGAGGACGTCACCCGGATCGCCCGGATCGCCGCCGCCAGCAGCGCCCGGGTCGTCCTCTACTCGTTCTCGGCCGAGCACCTGCGCCAGGCCCACGCCGCCGCGCCCGCGCTGCCGGTCGTGCTGATCCAGGGCTCCGCGATCGCCGAGGACCCGGGCGACCTGCCGCTGCGCGGCATCGCCCTGGACGCGGCGCTGGCCAGCGCCTCCCGGATCGCCGCCGAGCGCAAGGCGGGCCGCGAGGTGTACGTCTGGACGCTCGACGACGAGGAGTCCTGGCAGTTGATGTCCGCCCGGGGCGCCGACGGCCTGATCACCGACACCCCCGGCCCGGCCCGCCGCTGGGTGGACGCCAACTGCCGTACCGAGCGCCGGGCCGGTCCGCGCGGCCACTGAGACGCACGGGTACGGCCGGTGAAACGGGCGGTACGGCCGGTGAAAGGGACGGCACGAGCGGCGAAGCGCACGGTACCGGCGGGACCAGCGTGAATACCGTCGTGACCGGTCTCGCCCGGGGCCGGATCGCGTAGCGTGGAGAGTTATGCGACTCGGTGTACTCGACGTAGGTTCCAACACGGTCCACTTCCTCGTGGTGGACGCCCATCCGGGTGCCGCCCCGTTGCCCGCGTACTCGCACAAGGCCGAACTGCGCCTGGCCGAGCTGCTGGACGACGACGGCGCGATAAGCGGGGCCGGCATCGAGCGGCTGGTCGGCCACGTCGCCTCGTCGCTGCGGGTCGCGGAGGACAAGGGCGTCGTCGACATCCTGCCGTTCGCCACCTCCGCCATCCGGGAGGCCGTCAACGGCGAGGAGGTGCTGCGCCGGGTCGCGGCGGAGACCGGGGTGGAGCTGCGGGTGCTGTCCGGGCAGGACGAGGCCCGGCTCACCTTCCTGGCCGTCCGCCGCTGGTTCGGCTGGTCCTCCGGCCGACTGCTCAACCTGGACATCGGCGGCGGCTCGCTGGAGATCGCCTGCGGCCTGGACGAGCAGCCCGACGTCGCCTGCTCGCTGCCGCTGGGCGCCGGCCGGCTCACCGCGCGCTGGCTGCCCGGTGACGTCGCCGACCCGGACGAACTGCGCGAGCTGAGGCGCCACATCCGCGCCGAGATCGCCACCGTCGTCGGCGAGGTCGCCCGGCTCGGCCCGCCGCAGCACGCGGTCGCCACCTCCAAGACCTTCAAGCAGCTGGCCCGGATGACCGGCGCCTCCCCCGCCGACGCCGGCCCGTACACCGACCGTCGGCTCACCCGCACCGGGCTGTCCGCCTGGCTGCCCCGGCTGTCCTCGATGACCGTCGACGAGCGGGCGCAGATCCCCGGCGTCTCCGAGGGCCGCGCCAAGCAGCTGCTGGCCGGGGCGCTGGTCGCGGACGCCGCGATGGACCTGTTCGGCCTCGACGAGCTGGACGTCTGCCCGTGGGCGCTGCGCGAGGGCATCATCCTGCGCCGCCTGGACGCCATGGACAGCCCCGCCGACCGCCGCCACCCGGCGCTCACGCCGTAAGGCCTGTCTGCACGTCGCCACGCAGGCGGGCGTTTGAGGACCGGCCCTGGGGCCGTGGGGGTCCGTCCGGGGGCTCCGGCCGGGGTCGCCCGGGATCCGTCCCCGTTCGGGGCGCGGTCCGCTTACGCTGTCTCCCGTGGTGCAACCAGCGGGTGAGGACGGGACGCGGGAGGGCCGCGCTCCCGGGGACGGGCAGCCGCGGCCGGACAGCCCGCGCCGCAAGCTGGGCAAGGCGGTCAAGGGCGCCACCGGGGCGCAGGCCGCCAAGGTCGCCAAGGCGGCCCAGCGCACCGGGCGGAAGGCCACCGCACGGAAGGCCGCCGAGAAGCCGGCCGAACCCGCAGCGAAGCGGCCCGCGCCGACCGACCCCGGCGCCAAGAAGGCCGCGTCCGCCGAGCGCGCACCGGAGAAGCCCGCACCGAAGCCGAAGAGGCCCGGCGCGAAGCGGCCCGGAACGCGGAAGGCCGCCGCGACCGCCGCCCCCCGGGAGACCCGTACGGCCCGGGCCGCCGGCGCCGCCAAGGCCGCCGTCCAGTCGGTCCGCTCGGTCAAGGCCGCCCGGCGCGACGCCGCCCGCCCGCCGCTGCTGCGCACCACCGACCGGCTGGTGCTGCCCTCCCACCCGGCCCTGCACATCCCCGACACCAAGGTGGTCCTCTCCACCGCCTCGGTGTACCCGGCGAGCACCGCCGTCGCCTTCGAGCTGGCCGCCAAGCTCGGCTACGACGGGGTCGAGGTGATGGTCTGGAACGACCCGGTCAGCCAGGACGTCGAGGCCCTGCGCCGGCTGTCCGACGCCCACCAGCTGCCGATCCTGGCCGTGCACGCGCCCTGCCTGCTGATCACCCAGCGGGTGTGGACCACCGACCCGTGGACCAAGCTGGTCCGGGCCCGGGCGGCGGCCGAGAAGCTCGGCGCGAGCGCCGTCGTCGTGCACCCGCCGTTCCGCTGGCAGCGCCAGTACGCCCGGGACTTCGTGACGGGCATCAACCGGATGGCGGGCGAGACCGACGTCCGGTTCGCGGTCGAGAACATGTACCCGTGGCGCTACCGCGACCGCGAGGTGCTGGCCTACGCGCCGGGCTGGGACGTCACCGAGGAGGAGTACCGGCACTTCACCATCGACCTCTCGCACGTCGCCACCTCCCGGATCGACGCGTTCGAGATGGTCGAGCGGATGGGCGACCGGCTCGCCCACATCCACCTCGCCGACGGCAGCGGCTCCGGCAAGGACGAGCACCTGATCCCGGGCCGCGGCAAGCAGCCCTGCGCCGAACTGCTGGAACACCTGGCCCGGACCGGCTTCGACGGCCACGTGGTGCTGGAGGTCAACACCCGCCGCGCCGCGTCCCCCGCCGAACGCGAGGCCGATCTGGCCGAGGCACTGGCCTTCACCCGCTTGCACCTGGCCACCCCCTCGCGCGTACGCTGAGGAGCCGTGCCCGGCTGGGCGCGAACTTCCTTGCGGAGGGGGATAGATGACGGACGAGCAGGACTTCCGGAAGATCGCCGAGAGCTTCGGCGGGGTCGCCCCCGAGTACGACCGGGGCCGCCCCGGCTACCCGGACGAGCTGTTCGACGCGCTGGAGCGGCTGTCCGGTCGCGGCCTCAAGAACGTCCGGGTGCTGGACGTCGGCGCGGGCACCGGCATCGCCAGCCGGCTGCTGGCCGCGCGCGGCGCCGACGTCGTCGCGGTCGAGCCCAACGCGGGCATGGCCGCCCAGTTCCTGGCCTCCTCGCCGGGCCTGCCGCTGGTCCGGGCCGGCGGCGACGACCTGCCCTTCCACGACGACTCCGCCGACCTGGTCACCTACGCCCAGTCCTTCCACTGGACCCACCCCGAACGGGCCGTCCCCGAGGCGATCCGGGTGCTGCGGCCCGGCGGCGCCCTCGCCACCTGGTGGAACGTGCACGACGAGACCGTGCCCTGGCTCCGGGCCCGGGTCGAGCGGCTGAGCGCCGCGCTGCCCGGCTACCACGGCTACGGCCGGATCGCCGAGTTCATCGGCCAGCTCGCCCCGGCCGGACTGACGGTCGACCGCGCGGTGCTGCGCTGGGAGCGGCGGATCACCGTCGAGCACGTGCTCACCGACCTCGTCTCCCGCTCGTTCATGGCCTCCCTCAGCCCCGCGGAGCGCGAGCCGGTGCTGGTCGCCGAGCGGGCGGCGATGACCGCCGAGTTCCCCGACGGCTGGGTGGTCGAGCCCTATGTCCTGGAGCTGGCGGTGGGGATCGCCCCGGCCTGACCCGATGGCACGGACGGCCCGCGCGTCCGGCCCGCGCCGGACGCGCACCCGCCCGTCCGGCCGGCACCGCCGACGGCCCGCCCGCCTGCCCGCATCGCGGACGGGCCGTCCGCCGCCTGGACGGCGGGCGTAGGCTCGGTAGCCACAGCGGCCCCCGCACCTCCTACCAGCGGGGCGCCGGCGAGAGCCCCGAAGGAGTGGAGCACAGTGCCCGAGCTGAGGTCCCGTACGGTCACCCACGGTCGCAACATGGCAGGCGCCCGGGCGCTTCTCCGGGCCGCCGGCGTAGCCCGTGAGGACTTCGGCAAGCCGATCATCGCGGTCGCCAACTCCTTCACCGAGTTCGTCCCCGGCCACACCCACCTGCAGCCGGTCGGCCGGATCGTCTCCGAGGCGATCAAGCAGGCGGGCGGCATCCCGCGCGAGTTCAACACCATCGCGGTCGACGACGGCATCGCGATGGGCCACGACGGCATGCTCTACTCGCTGCCCTCGCGCGACCTGATCGCCGACTCGGTCGAGTACATGGTCAACGCGCACTGCGCCGACGCGCTGATCTGCATCTCCAACTGCGACAAGATCACCCCCGGCATGCTGATGGCCGCGCTGCGCCTGAACATCCCGACCGTCTTCGTCTCCGGCGGGCCGATGGAGGCCGGCAAGGCCACCCTGGTCGACGGCACCGTGCGCAAGCTCGACCTGATCGACGCGATCTCCCAGGCGGCCAACGAGAACGTCTCCGACGAGGACATCGCGATCATCGAGGAGAACGCCTGCCCCACCTGCGGCTCGTGCTCCGGCATGTTCACCGCCAACTCGATGAACTGCCTCACCGAGGCCATCGGCCTCTCGCTGCCCGGCAACGGCTCCGTCCTCGCCACCCACACCGCCCGCCGCGCCCTGTACGAGCGGGCCGGGCGGACCGTCGTGGAGATCGCCGACCGGTACTACGGCCAGGACGACGCCTCGATGCTGCCCCGCGCGATCGCCACCCGCGCGGCCTTCGAGAACGCCATGGCCCTGGACATCGCCATGGGCGGCTCGACCAACACCATCCTGCACCTGCTCGCCGCCGCGCAGGAGGCCGAGCTGGACTTCGACCTGCGGGCCATCGACGCCATCTCCCGCAAGGTGCCCTGCCTGTCCAAGGTCGCGCCCAACGGCTCGTACTACATGGAGGACGTGCACCGGGCCGGCGGCATCCCCGCCATCCTCGGCGAGCTGTACCGCGGCGGGCTGCTCAACGAGGACGTCCACACCGTCCACGCCGACTCGCTCGCCGAGTGGCTCAAGACCTGGGACGTGCGCGGCGGTTCGCCCTCCGCCGAGGCCGTCGAGCTGTGGCACGCCGCACCCGGCTGCGTCCGCTCCGCCGAGGCCTTCTCCCAGTCCGAGCGCTGGGAGTCGCTGGACACCGACGCCGCCAAGGGCTGCATCCGCAGCGTCGAGCACGCCTACTCGGTCGAGGGCGGCCTCGCCGTCCTGCACGGCAACCTCGCCGAGGACGGCTGCATCGTGAAGACCGCCGGCGTCGACGAGTCGATCTGGACCTTCAGCGGCCCGGCGGTGGTCTGCGAGTCCCAGGAGGACGCCGTCGAGGCGATCCTGGCCAAGCGGATCAAGGAGGGCGACGTCGTCGTCATCCGCTACGAGGGCCCCAAGGGCGGCCCGGGCATGCAGGAGATGCTCTACCCGACCTCCTTCCTCAAGGGCCGCGGCCTCGGCAAGTCCTGTGCCCTGATCACCGACGGCCGCTTCTCCGGCGGCACCTCCGGCCTGTCCATCGGCCACGCCTCCCCGGAGGCCGCCTCCGGCGGCACCATCGCGCTGGTCGAGGACGGCGACACCATCGCCATCGACATCCCCGGCCGGACGATCTCCCTGGAGGTGCCCGCCGAGGTCCTGGCCGAGCGCCGCCGCGCCCTGGAGGCCGGGACCGGCTACCGCCCGAAGAACCGGGACCGCCAGGTCAGCCAGGCCCTGCGTGCCTACGCCGCGATGGCCACCTCCGCCGACAAGGGCGCCGTCCGCGACGTCACCAAGCTCGGCTGAGACCCACCGCGCAACCGCAGGACACCTGCGGTGCACCCGCACCACCGGAGGAGCCGTCCCGCAGGCCGGGACGGCTCCTCCGTCGTACGCGGACGGCTCCTCCGTCGGACCGCGGCCCCGGGTGATAATCGTCCTCGTGAGCGAGCAGCCCCCCACCCCCGCAGCCAAGCCCGTCGGCGCCCCCGAGCCCGAGCCGATCCGCTGGTTCGGCACCAGTTGGGTGAACCGGGACAGCGGCTACTGGCCGCGCCGCGTCGCCGTGTCGGCCGGCGCCCTGGTCACGGCCGCCGCCGCCGTGTTCGTGCTGCGCCTCGGCGTCGAGGGCGTCGCCCTCTCCGACAACGGCGGCTACCTCAACGCGCTGCTGACCGCCGCCATCGTGGTCTGCTCGATGATGGCCGTGCGGCGCAGCTGGAAGGTGTTCACCGAGGGCAAGGACCAGCTGACCGGCTGGATGGCCGAGGACCGCTCGCTCGGTGCGGTCTGGATCATCGGCGGGGCCGGCGCCCTGCTCACCTACTTCGTCCGCAGCCTCGTGGAGGCCCCCGGCGAGGCGCTCAAGCGCTCCGCGTACGAGCGGGCCGTCGCCCAGTGCGAGAAGCGCCAGGCGGGCCGCAGCGGCCGGCCCGACGCCAAGGCGCCGGGCCGGGGCAAGCGCAAGCGCTGACCGGTCAGTAGCGGCTGACCGAGCCGCACTCCCCGCCGTCGGTCGACAGGTCCTCGCGGCGGTCGTACGGATCGGTCGCGGGGCCGGTCGGCCGGGTGCCCGGGGCTTCGGGCCGGTCCGTGGCGAACTGGTCGAACTGCGGGTGGTAGTAGCCGTCGTAGACGCCGCAGGCCGCGTTGGCGGAGTCCGATCCGCCGCCCTCGCCGAACACGAGCCTCTTCGGGTCCACCCGGTAGCGGGCCGGGTCGTAGAAGCGGAAGGTGTCGACCCGGCGCACGACCGTGCGCGTGGTCCAGGTGTCCCCGGCCACGTCGTCCGCCGGCACCAGCAGGCCCACCGGCTTGGCCGTGCCGTCCTGGGGCGCGGCCGGCCTCGTCGGCTGCGGCACGCCCGCCGGCGGCGGGGGCGACGCGGCCCGCTTGGCGGCGTCCGGCCCGGGGCGCAGCGGGTACACGTAGCTGAAGTCGGTGTGCACCAGGACGCCCTTGTCCCCGTCGCCCTCGACGGTGATCCGGCCCTGCACCTTGACCACGTCGCCCACCAGGATCGCCTCGCGCTGGTCGAAGCGGCTGAACCAGCCGGTCGGGTCGGTGTCCTTGGACGGGTTCGTCAGCGCCTTGGTCGCACGGTCCCGCTCCTCCCGGTCCAGCAGCGCCAGGGCGGCGTCCGGCCGGCCGCCCGCCAGCACCTTCGGGTCCAGGTTGGCGGCGATCAGGTAGTTCTTGACCGACTGCAGTTGGGCGGCCACCTGGTCGGCGGAGAAGACGCCGATGGGCCGGGCGTCCGGGAGGACGAAGGCCTCGGTGCCGTTCGGCCAGCCCTCGGCGGGCGAACCGGCCCACGGGTGGTCCACGGTCGGCTGCTGGTCGTCGACCTTGGGCGGCGCGGTGGTCGGCTTGGCCGTCTCGGGCGCGACGGTGGGCACGGGGGTGTGGGCCGCGCTGCCACTGTCGCCGTGGCGGCCGGCGTACCAGCTGCGCAGCCCGTCGATGTTCAGCGCCGCGAGCAGCACCGCGATGGTCAGCGCGACGTACAGCGGCGCGCGCCACTCCAGCCGGCGGCGCGGGCGCGGGTTGCCCCAGGGGTCGACCGGCTGGGCCTTCGGCTTCCGGCCGAACCGGCGCCCGGCCTTCGCCGGGCCGTCGTTGACCGAGCGGCGGCCGCCCGGGTCGACCGGCGGGGTGTGCTTCCACCGGGCGGCCAGCATGCGGGTGCGCCCGGACTGTTCCTGGACGGTCGCGCCCCTGACGAACTCCTCGTCCAGGACGAGGTCGGCGAACGGGTCCTTCCCGCCCGCTTCGGACGGGTCGGACCCGCCCGGCTCACGGCCCGCTGCGGGGCGTGGTTCCGGATCTTCGGCTATCGGCATCGCGCCAGTATGCCGACGGGGTGTGACGATTCGTCGATCGGGGGCACACCTTGTGGTGAACCCGTGCGCAGGGCGCGGTGATCCGTCCTGGTCCGGGCTGGGTCGCCGGGTCGCTCAGCCCTTGTCGCGGGCCTGCTTCACCGACCCCACGACCCCGGCGACGGCCAGCAGGATGCCGGCCGGCAGCAGCGCCAGGAAGAACGCGCCGAACAGGCCCGCGTCCCCGAGCAGCAGCTGCGCCAGCATGTCCAGCACCAGCAGCCCGCCGGCCGCCGGGAGGGCCGACTGCCACGGGTGCTCGTTCGCCCAGCGGCGCAGCCGCCGGTCGGAGGTGTCGCGGCGCAGCTGCCCGCCCAGGGTGCCGACCAGGAAGAAGAAGAACAGGGCCCAGCCGGCCGGTCCGGCCAGCATGCTCAGCGACCAGCTCCCGGTGATCGCGTCGATCCCCAGGGCGGTCGCCCCCACCACCGCACCGACCCCCGCGGCCGTCCGCCACGGGCCCACCGTCGCCGAGGCGGCGGCGAGTTGCCGGTTCTCACGTCGGGACATTTCGTCGTGTGCCATGACTCCACGGTGCTCCCACGCGGCGTCGGAGGCCATAGGGGAGAACCCCGAGATTCTCCCTAGGGACGAGACCGGACGGCCGGACGCGTGGACGGGACGCGTGGAGGGGGCGCGCCCGTCGCCCACGGGCTGGACGGTCCCGGCGGGTGCCCCCGCGCGGTGCGAGGATGGCCGCAGTACCGAGGTAAGGAGCGGCCATGGGCGCCAGCGCAGCACACGGACAGAAGATCGCCTTCCTGGGCACCGGCAAGATCGGCGAGGCCCTGCTCTCCGGCCTGCTGCGGGCCGGCAAGGATCCGGCGGACGTCCTGGTGACCGCCCGCCGCCCCGAGCGCGCCGCCGAACTCGCCGCCCGCTACGGCGTGGTGGCCGCCTCCAACGCCGAGGCCGCCAAGCTCGCCGACACCCTGATCCTCGCCGTCAAGCCGCAGGACATGGGCACCCTGCTGGAGGAGCTGGCCCCGCACGTCGGCGCGGACCGGCTGGTGATCTCGGCCGCGGCCGGCATCCCCACCGCCTGGTTCGAGGAGCGGCTGGCGGCCGGCACCCCGGTGGTCCGGGTGATGCCCAACACGCCCGTCCTGGTGGACGAGGGGATGAGCGTCATCTCCGGCGGCTCGCACGCCACCGAGGAGCACCTGGAGCGCGCCGAGGAGATCTTCAGCTCGGTCGGCAAGGCGCTGCGGCTGCCCGAGGCCCAGCAGGACGCGGCCACCGCGCTCTCCGGCTCCGGCCCGGCCTACTTCTACTTCCTGGTCGAGGCGATGACCGACGCCGGCATCCTGCTCGGCCTGCCCCGGCAGGTGGCGCACGACCTGATCGTGCAGTCCGCGATCGGCGCCTCGGTGATGCTGCGCGACTCCGGCGAGCACCCGGTGAAGCTGCGCGAGGCCGTCACCTCGCCGGCCGGCACCACCATCGCGGCCATCCGCGAGCTGGAGAACCACGGGGTGCGGGCCGCGCTGCTGGGCGCCCTGGAGGCGGCCCGGGACCGCTCCAGGGAGCTGGCCTCCGGGGGCAGGTAGCCCACTCGGTAGGCTCGGCGGCATGGCCTACGACCTGGTGATCTTCGACAACGACGGCGTCCTGGTGGACAGCGAGCCGCTCTCCAACCGGGTGCTGGCCGAGTACCTGACCGAACTCGGCTACCCGACCACGATCGAGGACTCCTACCGGGACTTCATGGGCTGCGCCGCCCACCGCATCCACGACGTGATCGCCGAGCGGTACGACGGCGCGACGCTGCCGGAGGGCTTCGACGAGCTGTTCCACGGCCGGGTCTTCGACGCGTTCGGCGCCGAGCTGACGGCCGTCCGGGGCGCGGAGCAGCTGCTGAAGGAACTGCGGCAGCGCTCCGTGCCCTCCTGCCTGGCCTCCTCGGCGCACCACGTGTGGATCCGCACCGCGCTCGACGTCACCGGCCTGCGCGGGTACGTCGCCGAGGAGCGGATCTTCAGCGCCCAGGACGTCGGCGTGGGCAAGCCCGCGCCGGACCTCTTCCTGCACGCCGCCCGCACCCTCGGCGTCGACCCGGCCCGCTGCCTGGTCGTCGAGGACAGCCCCAACGGCGTGCTGGCCGCCCGGGCCGCGGGCATGGACGTGTACGGCTACACCGCGCTCACCGACCCGGCGAAGCTGACCGCCGCCGGGGCCACCGGGCTGATAGCCGACCTCGCCGAGGTCTCCGCCCTGCTCTGACCCCGCACCCCGGGGCCGCGGAAAACCCCTGCGCAACCCCTCCCGCAATCGCGGTGCACCGCCTACGCTCTCGCCAACATCGTCGTACCGGCCAGTAGCGAGGTCCGCCATGAGTGCCGCGTCACCCGCGATCCCCCCGCCCGGCCTGCGCGCCGGGCGGGCCGCGCTCGCCGTCAGCTTCCTGCTCCAGGGCACCACCTTCGCGCTGCTGGTCACCTGCATCCCGGAGATCCAGCACCGGTACGGGCTGAGCGACGCGCTGCTGCCGCTGTTCCTGGCCGCGGTGCCGATCCTCGCCGGGGTCGGCTCGATCACCTCCGAGCAACTGGTCAAGCGCACCGGTGCGCGGGCCGTGCTGCGGGTCGTCCAGCCGCTCGTCTGCCTCAGCCTCGCGGGCGTCGGGCTCGGCGACACGCTCTGGCAACTGGCCATCGCGCTCGGCGCGTTCGGGCTGCTGGTGGGTGCGTTGGACGCGAGTATGAACATGCTCGGGGTGGGCCTGCAGCACCGCTACGGCCGCTCGATCATGATCGGCTTCCACGCCGCGTTCAGCCTCGGCGGCATCCTCGGCGCGGCCCTCGCCGGCCTCGGCTCGCACTACGACCTCGGCCTGCCGGTGCTGTTCGGCACGGCCGCGGCGGTGATCGCCCCGCTGGCCCTGCTGACCGGGACCCGCTTCGCCGGCCCGGCCGAACTCGGGGACGCCGTCCGGGAGGCCGCCGAGGCCGCCGCCCGGTCCATCCCCTGGCGGCCGCTGCTGCCGCTCTGCCTGGCGATGGTCTTCGCCTACATCGCGGACTCCTCGGTCTCCAACTACAGCGTCAAGTACCTCACCGACGGCCTGGGCAGCCCCGAGGACCTCGCCAAGCTCTCCTACCTCGGCTACATGGTCGCGATGCTGCTCGGCCGCGCCCTGGGCGACCGCGCGGTGCAGCGCTTCGGCGCCGTCCCGGTGGTGCGGGCCGGCGCCGGGCTGGCCGCGCTCGGCTTCGCGCTGGCCGCCGCCGCGCCCGCCGCCTGGGCGGGCATCGCCGGGTTCACCGTGCTCGGCTTCGGCATCTGCGCGATCATCCCGCAGGTGTTCGCGGCCGGGGGCCGGCTCTTCCCGGCCGACTCGGACGCCGCCGTGGCCCGGCTCAACCTCTTCAACTACGTGGGCTTCCTGATCGGTTCGCCGCTGGTCGGGGCGATCGCGGACGCGAGCTCCTACCGCTGGGCGCTGCTCGCCCCGATGCTGCTGGTGCTCGCCGTCCTGCCGCTGGCGGACCGCTTCGCCCCGGCGCCCGTGCTCGCTCCCGCCGCCGTGTGACGGCCGCGAGCACGGGCGCCGCTCGAACGGGTTCGGAGGTCAGCCGATGACGGTGGCCAGCTCGGGCAGGCCGTTGGCCCACAGCTGGTCCTTGGCGCCGCTCGCCTGGTCGTACTCGTAGTAGACGTACGGCGCCCAGTTCAGGGTGTACGGCCCGGTCCAGGTCGGGGCCGAGGTGATCTGGACGGTGAGCGCGACGGTGCGGGTCTCGCCGGGGGCGATCGGCGCCCGGAAGTGGAAGTTCGCGTTGTTCCCGTTGACGGCGCAGTCGGTGGAGTCGCCGGAGCACCCGGTGACCGTGAACGCGCCGGCCTCCTGGTTGGCGGGCCAGATCGGCTGGATGAACTCGTAGGCGAAGTAGATGTCGGTGCTCTCGGTGTTGGTGAGAGACAGCGTCAGGGTCAGCTGATCACCCGGCGCCGCCGTCTTCCGGTCGACGGCGAACGAGGATCCGCTGACCGCGGCGGAGGCCGGCTGGGCGGCAAAGAGCAGGCCAAGTCCCAGTAATGTGGCGAGAATGACACCAAGGCGTTGCACGCTGAATGGCTTCATGGCGGAGAGGATATGGAGGCGTGAAGGTTCTGTCTGCAGGGCCTTCCCGGCCGCCGCCCGGCCCGCCCCCGGCGCGCCCTGGCGGAGGCCCGGCAGCCGCCACCCGCTACGGTGGAGGCCATGCCCGAAGCCGAGCGTGACACCCCCTGCGGCCTGCACCTCTTCTGGGACGAGGCCGTCACCGCCTACGACTTCGGCCCCGGCCACCCGATGGACCCGACCCGGCTGGCGCTCACCATGCGCCTGGTCGAGACCCTCGGGCTGGACGCCGGGCCCGGGGTGACCGTCCGGGCCGCGCCGCCGGCCGGCGAGTCCACCCTGCGGCTGGTGCACACCCGGGAGTACGTGGAGGCGGTCAAGCACGCCGCGGCCCACCCCGACGAGTCGGACCCCCGGCACGGGCTCGGCACCGACGACAACTGGTCCTTCCCCGCCGTCCATTCGGCCTCCGCGCTGATCGCCGGCCAGTCCGTGGCCGCCGCCGAGGCGGTCTGGCGCGGCGAGACCCCGCACGCCGTGAACTTCGCCGGCGGACTGCACCACGCGATGCCTGACAAGGCCTCCGGCTTCTGCGTCTACAACGACCCCGCGCTGGCCGTCGCCCGGCTGCTCGAACTCGGCGCCGAGCGGGTCGCCTACGTCGACGTGGACGTCCACCACGGCGACGGCGTCCAGCAGGCGTTCTGGAACGACCCCCGGGTGCTCACGATCTCGCTCCACGAGCACCCCGCCACGCTCTTCCCGCAGACCGGCTGGCCCACCGAGACCGGCGGTCCGGACGCCCCCGGCACCGCCGCCAACCTGCCGCTGCCGGCCGGCACCGGCGACGCCGGCTGGCTGCGCGCCTTCCACGCCGTGGTGCCCGAACTGCTCGCCGCCTTCCGCCCGCAGGTCCTGGTCACCCAGCACGGTGCCGACACCCACCTGGAGGACCCGCTCGCCCACCTCGCCGTCACCGTGGACGCCCAGCGGCTGATCGCCGAGGAACTGCACGACCTCGCCCACCGGCTCACCGGCGGCCGCTGGATCGCCACCGGCGGGGGCGGCTACGCCATCGTGGACGTCGTCCCGCGGACCTGGACCCACCTGGTCGCCACCGCCGCCGGACGGCCCGTCGACCCGGCCACCGAGACCCCCGAGCCCTGGCGCGCCGAGGTCTACCGCCGCACCCGCCAACCCGCCCCGCTGCGGATGACCGACGGCGCCCGGCCGGTCTGGCGCGACTTCGACGCGGGTTACGATCCGGCCGACCGACTCGATCAGGCCATCCTCGCCACCCGCCGCGCGGTGTTCCCCCACTTCGGCCTACTGGCCTGAAACCGGCCCCCCGGGCCGGGCGCGGCGGGGCGGTGCGTACGCCGACTCCGGCGATCCGCCGAGTGACTACGTACTGCAACAGTCCTATCTCTCACCGTACGAGGACTGCACCTCCCCTCTTCCCACTGGTACCACCCATAACTACTCTGGGGATACACGTGTGCCGGTGGAGTCACCGGAGGGGAAGCCGGTGCCTTGCACACGGGTAAGGGTCGGGTGATGGTCATGAGTTCCGGCGAGCGCCCCCTGCAGGAAGTCGTCTTCCTGACCGTGGCGGAGGTTGCCTCGGTCATGCGGGTGTCCAAGATGACGGTGTACCGCCTGGTGCACAGTGGAGAGCTGCCGGCCATCCGGGTCGGGCGGTCCTTCCGGGTGCCCCAGCAGGCGGTCCACGAGTACCTCAAGGAGTCCTACGTGCGGCTTGAGAGCGCGTAGCTCCGGGCGGGCAGGGGTGGGGTCCGCACGTGGATCCCGCCCCTGTTTGCCGCAGATTCTCCGCGAGTTTCCCGGTCACGGGGAGCACGATTACGGCCCAGGCGTCGGTGACGGTAGGCTAGGCCGTCCGTCAGTCGTATGGACTCCGTCTCTCACGGGCGAGAGTCTCAGTGAGCGAGGGTTGTTCCGTGGGCTCTGTCATCAAGAAGCGTCGCAAGCGTATGGCCAAGAAGAAGCACCGCAAGCTTCTGAAGCGGACTCGCGTTCAGCGTCGCAACAAGAAGTAAGCGTCCCCGGGCCGCGCCTGGCGCGCCCAGCGCTTCCACCGCCCGTCCAGGCCCTCGCGGCCTGGGCGGGCGGTGTCGTTTCACGGCCCGGTACGGCGGCGCGGTACGGTGCACGCAGGCCGCTCGGGTCAAGGGAATGGGGTGCACACCGTGGGCGTGGTCGTGCTCGTCACCGGCGTGGCACGCCATCTCGGTGCCCGCTTCGCCGCCGAGGTCCGCCGCCGTCCGGGCGTGGACCTGGTGGTCGGCGTGGACGTGCAGCCGCCCCGGCTGCCGGTCGAGGAGCCGGACGGCCCGGCCGCCGAGTACCGCTTCCAGCAGCTCGACCTGCGCCGCCCGGCGGTCTCCCGGGTGATCGCCGAGCACCGGGTCGACACCGTGGTCCACCTCAGCGTCAGCGCCACCGGGCTGGGCTCCACCAACCGCTCCGCGGTGAAGGAGTCCAACGTCATCGGCACCATGCAGTTGCTCGGCGCCTGCCAGAAGGCGCCCGGAGTGCGCCGGCTGGTGGTGAAGTCGACCACCGGCGTCTACGGCTCCGCGCCCCGCGACCCCGCGGTGTTCACCGAACGGATCCAGCCGAAGAACCCGCCCGGCGGCGGCTTCGCCAAGGACGCGGCGGAGGTCGAGGGCTACGTCCGCGGCTTCGCCCGGCGCCGTCCGGACGTCGCGGTGACGGTCCTGCGCTTCGCCAACATCGTCGGCCCGGGCGCGGACACCCCGCTCAGCGAGTACTTCGCGCTGCCCGTGCTGCCGACCGTGCTCGGCTACGACCCGCGGCTGCAGTTCGTGCACGAGGACGACGCCGTCGCCGTGCTCTGCCGGGCCGCCGGCGAGGCCGAGCCGGGCACCGCCAACACCGGGACCTTCAACGTGGCCGGGGAGGGCGTCCTGCTGCTCTCCCAGTGCGCCCGCCGACTCGGCCGTCCCACCCTGCCGCTGCTGCTGCCCGCGGTCAGCTGGATGGCCGGGCTGGCCCGGCAGACCCGGCTGGTGGACGTCTCGCCGGAGCAGCTGCGGCTGCTCACCCACGGCCGGGTGGTGGACACCACCCGGCTGCGCGAGATCTTCGGCTACCGTCCGGCGTTCACCACCCCGGAGGCCTTCGCCGACTTCGCCGCCGCGCAGGGGTCCGGCCTGCTGCCACCCGAGCGGTTGGCCGCCGTCACCGACCGGCTGGCCGCCCTGCTCGGCCCGGAGCGGGCCCCGGCCGCCGACGCCCGCACCGCCCTTACCGACCGCCCCCGCCGACCGAGGAGCTGAACCCGCGATGAGTGCCGCAGCCGAGAACGCGCCGGGCGAGGCCAGGGTCATCCCGATCGAGTCCGCCCCCAGCTGGACCTCGCCCGACCGCCCCGGGCTGGCCGACCGGCTCGCCGACGCCGTCGGCGTGGCGCTGTCCGGGCAGCTCGGACCGGCGACCACCCGGGTGTTCGGCAAGGGCTGGGAGGGCCGGGCCGCGGACGGGCTGGCCTTCCTGCGCCGCCGGATCACCGGCGACTACGAGGTGGACGAGTTCGGCTTCGACCGGGAGCTCACCGAGGAGGTGCTGCTCTCGCTGCTGCGCCCGCTGGCCGAGAAGTACTTCCGGATCGAGGTGCGCGGGATCGAGAACATCCCGGCCGAGGGCGGCGCGCTGATCGTCGCCAACCACTCCGGGACGGTCCCGCTGGACGCCCTGATGACCCAGGTCGCGATCCACGACCACCACCCGCACCACCGGCACCTGCGGATGCTCGCCGCCGACCTGGTGTTCGTGCTGCCGGGCGTGAACGAGCTGGCCCGCAAGGCCGGCCACACGCTGGCCTGCAACGAGGACGCCCAGGCGCTGCTGGAGCGCGGTGAGGTGGTCGGCGTCTGGCCGGAGGGCTTCAAGGGGATCGGCAAGCCGTTCGCCGAGCGGTACAAGCTCCAGCGGTTCGGGCGCGGCGGGTTCGTCTCCTCGGCGCTGCGGGCGCGGGTGCCGATCGTGCCGTGCTCGATCGTCGGTGCCGAGGAGACCTACCCGATGATCGGCAACGTGAAGACGCTGGCCCGGCTGCTGGGCCTGCCGTACGTGCCGATCACGCCGACCTTCCCGTGGCTGGGGCCGTTGGGCGTGTTGCCGCTGCCGACCAAGTGGACCATCCAGTTCGGGGAGCCGATCGCCACCGACGGGTACCCGTCGGAGGCGGCGGACGATCCGATGCTGGTCTTCGACCTGGCCGACGAGGTGCGCGAGACGATCCAGCACACGCTCTACAAGCTGCTGATGCAGCGGCGCTCGGTGTTCTTCTAGCCCTCGTCAGACGCGCCCTGGCCCTCGTCCGGCCGGAACGACGAAGAGCCCCGGCGTGGATCGCCGGGGCCCTCGACCTCGTCCGGTCAGCCGCCGAGGATCCGCAGCCCGGGCAGCAGGCCGGGGATCAGCGGGGGCACGTCGACGCCCTGCGGCTGGCCGCCGGGCGGGGCGCCGGGCGTGCCGGACGGCGGCCGCGGCGCCTGCTGCTGCGGGGCCGGCTCGGCGCTCGGCGAGGCCTTGGCCCCGGTGAGCCCGCTGGTGAGGTCCCCGACGAGCCCGTTGACGGCGTCCGGGGCGCTGGTGGGCAGGGTGCTGGGCAGACCGCCGCCCTTGGCTCCGGAGCCGTTGGGCGTGCTGGTGCCGGCGGGGGCGTGCTCGGTGCTGCCGGGGCGGTTGCCGCCGTTGCTCGCGCCACTGGCGCCGCCCTGGGCCGGGCCGGCGCCGGGCGCACTGCCGGTGCCGTTCGCCGGGGTGCCGGCGGGGGTGCCGCCGGTGGCCGGGCCGGCCGTGTCGCCGCCCGCCCCGGTGTCGGCCGGGCCACCGCTCTTGGCGGTGGGCTGGGCCAGGCGCAGGGGCGCGACGTCCTCGCTTATGTCGTCGAAGAGCTGGTCGACCAGGTGGGCCTGCTGGGTGAGCTGGACGGGCAGCTGGCCCACCAGTTCGGTCCAGCGGCCGTCCTCGTCCTGGGCGAAGCCCGCCAGGGCGCGCATCGGGTCGAGCGAGCCGTTGCTGCGGTAGACCGAGCGGAGCAGCTCGCGGCCCTTGAGGGCGTCGGCGTGCATGTCGTCCAGCGCGCGGCGGACCCGTTCGACGGTGCCCTGGCTGAGCACGTCGGCCGGGCCGGTGTGGCCGACCAGGGTCTTGGCCTCGCCGAGCCGGGTGGCGGCGTTGTCGAGCAGCAGCTCGCCGCGTTCGGAGTCGGAGTCCGCGAGGCCGAGCCGAAGCCCTTCGAGACCGCGCTTCATGCCGTACAGCGTGTCCCCGGGCAGGGCGTTGGAGCTGGCGGCGGCGGCGCCGGCGAGGCTGCCGACGGCGAGCCCGGCGACCAGTCCGCCGATCGCGAACCGGCGACTCCAGCGGCCGCGCGGCGCCGTCCGGATCGCGCGGTGCCGGCGTTGGCGGGGCACTGCGGCGCCCGGTCCGCCGGCGAAGGCCTGCTCGAACGCGGCCATCAGTTGGGCGCGTTGGACGGTTCGTACCTCCCGGTCCAGCGCCGGCCCAGGCACCGCACACAGCGCGTCGGTCAGCCCGACCAGTTCTGCCATCGCGACCGAACCGGCGCCGGTGGCAGCGGTGTTGGCCGATCCAGCGTCGTCCTCGCCGCGCTGCGCCGCCTGGCGGACCTCCAGCGCCTCGGCGAAGGCCTTCGCCCGGCGGTGTTCCAGCACGTTTGCCGTCACGGGCCACACCTCCCTTCGTCGTTGTCGACACCCCGGCCTGCCGGACGGTTGCCTCGGCGGGCCAAAGCCACTCCATCGGGTGACAGGTCGCAATTCGGCTTGACCGCACGCCTGGTGGGGACTTGCACGCTGGCCAACGAGTGGCGAGGGCGGTGGGTTACGCGCGGCTGATCATCGGATCGACCGTTCACCCGGACGTGTCGATCGGGCACGGATGGTGACGTCCCGCCGGGACGCCCACCGGCTATGCCGCCCCCGGTCACCGTCGCCTCACCGCGCGTCCGGCGGCAGCAGCCGGGCCAGGGTGCGCACGGCGCGGTACTGGAGGGTCTTGATGGCGCCCTCGTTCTTGCCCATGATCCGCGCGGTCTCGGCCACCGAGAGCCCCTGCAGGAAGCGGAGCGTGACGCACTCCTGCTGCTGCGGGTTGAGCCGGCGCACCGCGTCCAGCAGGGCGGCGTTGGAGAGCGACTCCAGCACCGACTCCTCCGGGCTGCGCTCGCACTCGTTGGAGTCGAGCATCTCGCCGGTGGTGACCTCCAGCCGGAAGCGGCTGGACTTGAAGTGGTCGGCGACCAGGTTGCGGGCGATGGTCACCAGCCAGGCGCCGAAGTCCCGGCCCTGCCAGGTGAAGGTGCCGATCCGGCGCAGCGCGCGCAGGAACGTCTCGCTGGTGAGGTCCTCGGCGGTGGCCCGGCTGCCGACGCGGTAGTAGATGTAGCGGTAGACGGTGTCCGCGTAGTGGTCGTAGAGCCGGCCGAAGGCCTCGCTCTCGCCGGCCTGGGCCCGTTCGACCAGCTCCATGATCGGGTTGTGCTCGGTCTCGTAGCCGGGGCTCGGCGCGGTCCGGGTCCGGCTGCGGCCGACGCCGGTGGTGCCGGTGCGGCCGCGCGAGCCGGTGCCGGTCGAGCCGGCGGCGGTGGTGCGCAGCGCCAGGCCGGTGCCGTGCGAGTGGCCGAACGGGGCTCCGGCGGGCACGAGTTGGGGCGAGGCGGCGAGCTGGCTGCGGAGCAGGGTGCGCAGCAGGTCCAGGCCGGTGGAGATCTGCCGGTCGGCGACCGGGCGGCCGCGGATGCCGGTGCGGGGGCGCAGGGGCGCGGACGACGGGCGGGAGGGTGCAGGCGCGTCGTTCCGGACGGGTGGGTACACGGGACTCCCAGAGGCAGAACTGTGGACGGATCACCTCCGCCTGCGCGGAGAGCACTCCCGCGCCGCCCGTTCGAGCGAGACGCGTGGTGACGTGCATCCAGGAGAGAATAACGCTTTGTGCAATGACAGCTACACCGTGTGGTCGAAGTGGTCGTTTGGGATCCATTCACCGCGCATATTCGTCGGACGCCGACCGGACCTGTCATCGTTCATCCGGCCCAACGTGACCGATCGGGTGCTCAGGGTGACCAATTCGGTGGTCTGGCGGGTGGTTTCCCTGACTTGAGGCCCGGCAACCCCTGGCTTTCCCGGTCTGACGAACGATCAGAACCGGTCACTGGCTGACAGGTTCGCTCACTAGGCCGGAAAGCCGTACGGGTAGCGGGAGTTCGCCCGTACGAGGGGGCAGGTCAGAGCCCCGGTTGACGTCCGGTCACCCGCCCAGGGGAGCCGGGGCGGCGGGGTGGACCGGGGCGGCGGGAGCCCGTCAGGCGCAGCGGCGGCGGCGGTTCAGCGCCACCCCGGCGGCGGCCGCGCCCGCGAGCACCCCGAGCGCGGCGGCCGCCGGCAGCCCCACCCGGGCCGCCTTCCGCCCGGTCCGGAAGTCCCGGACCCGCCAACCCTGGGCCCGGGCGTGGCGGCGCAGCGCGCCGTCCGGGTTCACCACGTAGGGGTGGCCGACCAGCGAGAGCATCGGGATGTCGTTGGCCGAGTCGCTGTACGCGGCGCAGCGGTCGAGGTCCAGCCGCTCGCGCCGGGCCAGCGCGCGCACCGCGGCCGCCTTGGCCGGGCCGTGCAGCAGCTCGCCGACCAGCCGGCCGGTGTACCGGCCGCCGTCGGCCTCGGCGATGGTGCCGAGCGCGCCGGTCATGCCGAGCCGGCGGGCGATGATCCGGGCCACCTCCAGCGGGGCGGCGGTCACCAGCCAGACCCGCTGGCCGGCGTCTAGGTGCATCTGGACCAGGGCGCGGGTGCCCGGCCAGATCTTGTCGGCGACGACCTGCTCGAAGATCTCCTCGCAGATCGCCTCCAGGTCGGCGGTGGGCTTGCCGGCGACGATGCCGAGGGCGGTGTTCCGGGCGTCCGAGATGTGGTCCGGGTCCTCGGCGCCGTGCAGCCGGAACCAGGCCTGCTGCCAGGCGAACCGGGCGATGTCGCGACGGGTGAGGAAGCCGCGCCGGTAGAGGCCGACCCCGAGGTAGAAGATCGCGGCGCCGCGCAGGATGGTGTTGTCGCAGTCGAAGAACGCGGCGGCGCGCGGATCGTCCGGCTCGGGGGTGTGGTTCTCAGCCGGGGCCTTGGGCGCCTTCCCGGCCTTGCCCGCGGCGGGGGCGGCGGCGCTCTCCCCGGTGGTGCCGTCCAGGGGGCCGTTCGCCGCAGGGGCGGTGTCCGGTGCCGGCTCGGCCCGCAGCGCGGCCTCCGCCGCCTCGGCGGCGGCCTCGCCCGCCAGGGCGCTCCGCCCGGTGGTGGAACGCTTCGCCTGGGTGAGCCTTCGGAGCACGGCCATGCCACCGAGCATAGCCAGCCGGGCGCGGAGCGGCCGTGACGGCGGCGTGCCCGCGCGGTGAACACCGGGCGGCCCCGGGCCCCGGCGGGGCGGGTGCGGGGCAGGCGGACAATGGCCGGGTGAGCCCACTGCTGCGACGTGACAAGAGCCCCCGGCCCGCGCCGGCCGACCGCACCGTGACCCTGGTCGGCAAGCCCGGCTGCCACCTGTGCGACGAGGCCCGGGAGGTGATCGTCCGGGTGACGGGCGAGCTGGGCGCGACCTTCGAGGAGAAGGACATCACCCAGGACGAGGAGCTGTACCGGCGCTACTGGGAGCAGATCCCGGTGACCCTGATCGACGGCCGTCAGCACGACTTCTGGCGGGTCGACGAGCGCCGCCTGCGCGCCGCCCTCGGCGGCTGACGGGCCCGCGCGCACCCTCCACCGCCCCCGCCACTCGGCGGGGGCGGTTCGCCGAATCGTTGCCAAAGACACCCCGTTCCGGCTTGAGCCGGGGCCGGTTGGTCGGCTTACGATCGAACGCGTTTGCGCCCGTGGGGGGCTGAGCACACGAGGAGTGCCGCCATGCTTCCCCGCCCGACCCCTGGGACGCCCGAAGCCCCGCACGGCGCCCGGGGCTTCGCCGTGGTGGACGTGGAGGCGACCGGCCGCAGCCCGTGGCGGCACCGGGTGGTCGAGGTCGCGGTGGTGCTGCTGGACGAGCGGCTGCGTCCGGAGGGGGAGTTCGCCACCCTGCTCGACCCGCTGGGCCCGGTCGGCCCGACCCACGTGCACCGGATACGCCAGGCGGACGTCGAGGGCGCCCCGCGCTTTCGGGAGATCGCCCCGCGACTGCTGGAGCTGCTGGCCGGCCGGGTGCTGGTGGGCCACCACGTCAGCTGCGACCACGCCTTCCTGGATCGCGAGTTCGCCCGGATCGGGGTGTCGCTGCCGCCCGTCCCGCTGCTGTGCACGATGCGGCTGGCCCGCGCCCACCTGCCGGAGGCCGGCGGCCACGGCCTGGCGGCCTGCGTGGCGGCGGCGGGCCTGGGCTGGTACCCGGCGCACACCGCGCTGGGCGACGCCCGGGTGACCGCCGAGCTGCTGCGGCACTGCGTCGGCGTCCCGTCCTGCCCGCCGGACGACTGGGCTGGCCCGCTGCGCGAGGCGGCCCGGGTGCCGTGGCCGCGACTGGGCCGGGCCCGGTCCCGCCCGTCCGGTACGCCGGTTCCGCTGGTGCGCCGGGAGACGTTGTTCGGTCCGTGGCTTCCCGACGCCCCGGCCCCGGAGGTACTACTGACACAGGCCGGTGCTATGGGTTCGTCGGCGTGATGCGCATCACTGTGCGGGGACAAAACGGACACCATCTTTGTGCACACGTTCACAAACGCATAGCCTGGCTGCCAAAGCCCAGCTTCACCCACAGGAGCACCGTGGCAATCGGCCGATCACCACAGAGCAGTTCGCAGACGCCCGACCAGGGCGCCGCGCGCCGACCCTCGCGTGCCCGGGGCATCCCGGAGGCGACCGTCGCCCGCCTGCCCCTCTACCTGCGCGCGCTCACCGCGCTCTCCGAGCGCTCGGTGCCGACCGTCTCCTCCGAGGAGTTGGCCGCCGCCGCCGGCGTGAACTCGGCCAAGCTGCGCAAGGACTTCTCCTACCTCGGCTCCTACGGCACCCGCGGTGTCGGCTACGACGTCGAGTACCTCGTCTACCAGATCTCCCGCGAGCTGGGCCTGACCCAGGACTGGCCGGTCGTCATCGTCGGCATCGGGAACCTCGGCCACGCCCTCGCCAACTACGGCGGCTTCGCCTCCCGCGGCTTCCGGGTGGCGGCCCTGCTGGACGCCGACCCGAACGTGGTCGGCGGCAGCGCGGCCGGCCTGCCGGTGCGGCACATGGACGAGCTGGAGTCGATCGTCGAGAGCCAGCACGTCTCGATCGGCGTGATCACCACCCCGCCCGGCGCCGCCCAGCAGGTCTGCGACCGCCTGGTGGAGGCCGGTGTCACCAGCATCCTCAACTTCGCCCCGACCGTGCTGACCGTCCCGGACGGCGTGGACGTGCGCAAGGTCGACCTCTCCATCGAGCTGCAGATCCTGGCCTTCCACGAGCAGCGCAAGGCCGGCGAGGAGCCGGACCGCACCGAGTCGGTGCTGGACCGCGCCCCGGGCCCGGTCCGGGCGGCGGCGGCCAAGCTGCGCCGTGCGGCCGGCGGCAACGGCAAGGGCCGCGGCACCGCCGAGACGGCGGCCAAGGACCAGGCCGAGCAGGGCAAGTCCGGCAAGGGCGGGGATGGCGATCTCCCCGCGGTGATGCCCGCATGAGTACGGATAACCGTGGGACCAGGGGGCGGGCATGAGTCTTCTCGTCGTTGGACTGAGCCATCGAACGGCGCCGGTCGGCGTGCTGGAGCGCGCCGCGCTGACCGGTGAGGTGCCGACCCGGCTGCTGCACGACGCGGCCGCCACCGCGACCGTCGCCGAGGCCGCGCTGCTGAACACCTGCAACCGGATCGAGCTGTACGCGGACGTGGACAAGTTCCACGCCGGTGTCGCCGAGCTGTCTCTGCTGCTCGCCCACCACAGCGGGGTGGACCTGGAGGAGCTGACCTCCCACCTGTACGTCCACTACGAGGACCGCGCCGTCCACCACCTGTTCTCGGTGGCCTGCGGCCTGGACTCGATGGTCGTCGGCGAGGGCCAGATCCTCGGCCAGCTGCGCGACGCGCTGGCCACGGCGCAGGAGGAGCACACCGCCGGGCGCGGCCTGAACGAGCTGTTCCAGCAGGCGCTGCGGGTCGGCAAGCGGGCGCACAGCGAGACCGGCATCGACAAGGCCGGCCAGTCGCTGGTGACCTTCGGCCTGGAGCAGGTCGCGGTGGGCGCGGGCGAGATCGCCGGCAAGCGGGCGCTGGTGGTCGGCGCGGGCTCGATGAGCTCGCTGGCCGCCGCCACCCTGGTCCGCTGCGGCGTCACCGACCTGCTGATCGCCAACCGGACGCCGGCCCGCGCCGAGCGCCTGGTCGAGATCCTCGGCTCCGACGTGGCCCGCACCCTGGACCTGGCCAAGGTGCCGGAGGCGCTGGCCGACGTCGACCTGGTGATCTCCTGCACCGGCGCGGCCGGCGTGGTGATCAAGGCCGAGGACGTGGCCGCCGCGGTCGCCGCCCGCAGCGACGCCCAGCGGTTCCGCCGCGGGGCCGACCAGCCGCTCGCCCTGCTCGACCTGGCCATGCCGCGCGACGTCGACCACGCCGTGCACGAGCTGCCCGGCGCCCTGCTGGTGGATCTGGAGAGCCTCTCCCACGCGCACGCCGCCACCCCCGGCGCCGGCGACGTGGACCAGGTCTCCCGGATCGTCGCCGACGAGGTGACCGCCTTCGGCGCCGCCCAGCGGGCCGCCCGGATCGCGCCGACCGTGGTCGCGCTGCGGGCGATGGCCTCCGACGTGGTCGCCGCCGAACTGGTCCGGCTGGACTCCCGGCTGCCCGACCTGGACGAGCGCTCCCGCGCCGAGATCACCC
Organism: Kitasatospora sp. MAA19; assembly: GCF_029894125.1. GTDB lineage: Bacteria > Actinomycetota > Actinomycetes > Streptomycetales > Streptomycetaceae > Kitasatospora. Next base: position 355,326 of record NZ_JARXYZ010000003.1, on the reverse strand, counting down.
AGACCGTCCGCCGCGTCGTCGACAAGCTGCTGCACGCCCCGACCGTCCGGGTGAAGCAGCTGGCCGCCGAGCCCGGCGGTGCCTCCTACGCGGACGCCCTGCGCGAGCTGTTCGACCTCGACCCGGCGGCCGTGCACGCCGTGTCGGGCACACCCGTCGGTGGCCCCCAGCCTTCGGGCGGGGGCGCCAGATGAACCGTCAGCCATCCCACGAGTACCACCGGGACGATCACCTCATGAATGGTCAACCGATCACGGAGCAGGCCCCGGCCGCCACCGCGACCCTGCGGCTCGGCACCCGGCGCAGCGCGCTCGCCATGGCCCAGTCGGGCATGGTGGCCCGCGAGGTGACCCGGGTCACCGGGCGCCCCGTCGAGCTGGTCGAGATCACCACCTACGGCGACACCTCCCGGGAGGCGTTGGCGCAGATCGGCGGCACCGGCGTGTTCGTCTCCGCGCTGCGGGACGCACTGCTGGAGGGCCGGATCGACTTCGCCGTGCACTCGCTCAAGGACCTGCCCACCGCCGCACCGGAGGGTCTGGTGCTGGCCGCCGTCCCCGAGCGCGAGGACGTCCGGGACGCCCTGGTCGCCGCCGAGGGCCTGACCCTGGACGAGCTGGTGGAGAAGCTGGCCGGCGCCGGTCGCCCGGCCCGGATCGGCACCGGCTCACCGCGCCGGATGGCCCAGCTGAACGCCTGGGCCAGGGCCCGCGGCGCCGCGCTGGAGACCGTCGCGATCCGCGGCAACGTGGACACCCGGATCGGCTACGTCACCAACGGCGAGCTGGACGCGGTGGTACTGGCCACGGCCGGCCTCAACCGGCTCGGCCGGTCCGCCGAGATCTCCCAGCACCTCGACCCGGAGCTGATGATCCCGGCCCCCGGCCAGGGCGCGCTCGCGATCGAGTGCACCGCCGCCGACACCGACCTGACCGCCGCGCTCGCCGCCCTGGACCACACCCCCACGAGGGTCGCCGTGGCCGCCGAGCGCGCCCTGCTGGCCACCCTGGAGGCCGGTTGCTCGGCGCCGGTGGCCGCGCTGGCCACCTGGGTCCGGCCGAACGAACTGCGGCTGGAGGGCGTGGTCGGAGACCCCGACGGCGCCGCCCTGCTGAAGATGTCCGCCAACGGTCCGATCGTCCTCGACGAGACCGCCGAGCAGCACGCGACGGCCCTGGGCCGCACGCTGGCCGCCCGGCTGCTCGACGCGGGCGCGGCCACCCTGATGGGGGAGCGAGCCCGATGAGCCCCACCGCCGCCACCGAAACCCCGTTCCCGGGCGGCCAGTCCGCCACCGGACGGTGCACCTTCCTGGGCGCGGGCCCCGGGGACCCGGGGCTGCTGACCCTGCGGGCGGTCGAGGTGCTGTCCTCGGCCGACGTCCTGGTCGCCGACCCGCTGACCGCGGCGGCCGTGCGCACCCACTGCCCGACCGGCGTGCAGGTGCACACCCCGGCCGCCGAGGGCGCGGACTTCGACCTGGCCAGGCTGGTCGCCGAGGCCGTGCGGGCCGGCAAGCACGTGGTCCGCACCGTCGACGGCGACCCGGGCCTGGACGGCTGCGCCGCCGAGGAGATGCTCCGCTGCGCGGGCGACGGGATCCCCTTCGAGGTGATCCCGGGCGTCGCCCAGTCGGTCGGCGTCCCGGCGTACGCGGGCGTCCCGCTGCGCGGCGCGGCCGGCACCGACGTCCGCTTCGTGGACGGCACCGCGCTGCTCGCCGGCAGCCCGGTGGACCTGGGCGCGCCGGAGACCACCCTGGTGGTCCGGACCACCCTGGGCCAGCTGCCGGCCACCGCCAACGCGCTGGTCGCCAACGGCCGCAAGCCGGAGTCGGCGCTGAGCGCGACGCTCTCCGGCACCACCACCCGCCAGCGGACCTTCACCTCCACCCTGTCCGCCATCGCGGCCGACCTGAAGGCCGCCCGGGTGCTGCCCTCGCCGGTCTCCGCCCCGGTGGATCCGGCGACCTCGGTGATAGCCGTGGTGGGCGAGCAGGTCGCCCACCGGTCCTCGCACTCGTGGTTCGAGACCAAGCCGCTGTTCGGCTGGAACGTGCTCGTGCCGCGCACCAAGGAGCAGGCCACCGGCCTGTCCGAGCAGCTGCGCTCGTACGGCGCGGTGCCGCAGGAGGTGCCGACCATCGCGGTCGAGCCGCCGCGCACCCCGCAGCAGATGGAGCGGGCCATCAAGGGCCTGGTCACCGGCCGCTACGAGTGGATCGCCTTCACCTCGGTGAACGCCGTCCGCGCCGTCCGGGAGAAGTTCGAGGAGTACGGCCTGGACGCCCGCGCGTTCGCCGGGATCAAGGTCGCGGCGGTCGGCGAGACCACCGCCCAGGCCCTGGTGGACTTCGGCGTGAAGCCGGACCTGGTGCCCTCCGGGGAGCAGTCCGCGGCCGGGCTGCTGGAGGACTGGCCGCCGTACGACCCGGTCTTCGACCCGATCGACCGGGTGCTGCTGCCGCGCGCCGACATCGCCACCGAGACCCTGGTGGCCGGCCTGGTCGAGCTCGGCTGGGAGGTCGACGACGTGACGGCGTACCGGACGGTGCGCGCCTCGCCGCCGCCGGCCGAGACCCGCGAGGCGATCAAGGGCGGCGGCTTCGACGCGGTGCTGTTCACCTCGTCCTCGACCGTCCGGAACCTGGTCGGCATCGCCGGCAAGCCGCACAACGTGACGGTCATCGCCTGCATCGGCCCGGCCACCGCCAAGACCGCCGAGGAGCACGGCCTGCGGGTCGACGTGATGGCTCCGGCGCCGTCGGCGGCCGCGCTGGCCCAGGCCCTGGCAGACTTCGGAGCCAAGCGCCGCGACACCGCCACGGCCGCCGGCGAGCCGGTCTACCGGCCCAGCGAGCGCCGCCCGGGATCGCGCCGCAAGGCCCGCTGACACCCTCGGGACCGGGGGCGGCGATCCGTCGCCCCCGGCACTGCACAACCGTTCGGAGAGAGAAGCCGTGTCCGCTGAATTCCCGTACGTTCGCCCCCGCCGGCTGCGCCAGAGCCCGGCGATGCGCCGCCTGGTGGCCGAGACCCGGCTGCACCCGGCGGAGCTGATCCTGCCGCTCTTCGTCCGCGAGGGCGTCAGCGAGCCCGTCCCGGTGAGTTCGATGCCGGGCGTGGTCCAGCACACCCGGGACACCCTGCGCAAGGCCGCGGTGGAGGCGGCCGAGGCGGGTCTGGGCGGCCTCATGCTGTTCGGCGTCCCGGAGGTGCAGGACGCGATCGGCAGCGAGGGCACCAACCCGGACGGCATCCTCCAGCAGGCGATCCGGGACGTGGTCTCCGAGGTCGGCGACTCCCTGGTGGTCATGTCGGACCTCTGCCTGGACGAGTACACCGACCACGGCCACTGCGGCGTGCTGGCCGCCGACGGCAGCGTGGACAACGACGCCACCCTGGAGCGCTACGCCGAGATGGCGCGGGTGCAGGCGGACGCCGGCGTCCACCTGGTCGGCCCGTCCGGCATGATGGACGGCCAGATCGCGGTGGTCCGGAGGGCGTTGGACGAGGCCGGGCACCAGGACACCGGCATCCTCGCCTACACCGCCAAGTACGCCTCGGCGTTCTTCGGCCCGTTCCGCGAGGCCGTCGGCTCCTCGCTCAAGGGCGACCGCAAGAGCTACCAGCAGGACCCGGCGAACGCCCGCGAGGCGCTGCGCGAGCTGGAGCAGGACCTCGCCGAGGGTGCCGACCTGGTGATGGTGAAGCCGGCCATGGCCTACCTGGACATCCTGCGCCAGGTCGCCGACGCCTCGCCGGTGCCGGTCGCGGCGTACCAGGTGTCGGGCGAGTACGCGATGGTCGAGGCGGCCGCGGCGAACGGCTGGATCGACCGGGAGCGGATGATCATGGAGACGCTCACCTCGATCCGCCGGGCCGGGGCCGAACAGATCCTCACCTACTGGGCGGTCGAGGCCGCCGCGATGCTCAAGTAGCGTCCAGCGCACGGCGGAAGGCCGGGCCCCTCCCCCTGGGAGCGGCCCGGCCTTCCGGGTTCTACTTCCAGCCGTTGATGTGCGCGAAGCCCTCGCCGCCACCGATCACGTCGGTGGCGGTGGCGGCGCCGCCACCGAAGCCGCCGGCGATGACGTCGCTGGTGTGGCCGACGCCCCAGCCCGCGCCGGCCACGAACGGCTGGTCGCCCGAGGCGACGAACCCGCCGCCGCCCGCGAGACCGACGTGGGCGAACGCCGGGGTGGCGGCACCCGCGAGCGCCAGCGCGGCGGTGGCGGTCAGTGCGGCCTTGGCCAGCTTGCTCTTCATGGAAATGCCCTCTCTTTCGGAGCGCCGCGGAGGGCGCTCTGCCTCTGACGCGTGATCACATCCGGTCGTTCGCGTCGGCACCTCGCGCGCCGGTCCCGAACGCCCGGTCACCCGGCCGGTCCGCACCAGTTCGGCGGCCGACCGGACACCTTGCCCGTAGCGCCCGGAGGGCCCGGGGAGGCGTACCTCCCCGGGCCCTCCGTCCGTGCGGTGCCCCTTGATCAGCCGATCAGGTGCGAGACGCCCGCGTCGCCCGAGGACTGGGTGTTCTGGCCGACGTTGCAGATCTGCTTCGGGGTGCTGTTCAGGATCGGCACCTCGATCGGAACCGCGGCACCGGCAACGGCGACGGCGATGTTGTGGACCTCGGGCAGGCAGATGTTCGGGTTGTCCAGGGTGTGGAAGTTCGGGCTGCCGTTGCCGTGGGTGCCGGTCTGGTTGGTGCCGCCGTTGCCCTGGACCGTGGTGGCGGCGCCGTCCGAGTCGACGATGGCGGAGGCCGAGCCCGCGGACATCGCGATGGCGGCGGCGGCCAGGCCGGCGGCGGCGAGGGACTTCTTGATCATTTCCGGTTTCCTCTCGGGGATGAATCGGGGAGCGATGCGAAGGGTGGTACGGGGGAGTACAGCTGGGGAACGGTCAGCCGACCAGGTGGGACACGCCGGCGTCGCCGTGGCTCTGGGTGCCCTGGCCCTGGGTGCAGTACTGCCTGCCGCCGCTGTTGGCGATCGGGACCTCGACCGGGATGGCCAGACCGACCCCGCTCACGGCGATGTTGTGGATCTCGGGCAGGCAGATGTTCGCGTTGTCCAGGAAGTGGAAGTTCGGGCTGTTGTTGCCGACGGTGCCGGTGAAGTTGGTGCCGCCGTTGCCCTCGATGGAGGCGGCGGCGCCGTCCGCGTCACCGATGGCCGAGGCGGGCGCGGCGGCGGCGGCCAGCGCGGCGACGGCCAGGCCGGCGGCGGCGAAGGACTTCTGGATCATGGGGAGATCCCTCTCTGAAATGCTCTTGGTTTCCGTGCGTACAACGCGTAGAACGCTCAGGCCCGGTCTGCAGTCACTGACGTCCAGATCAAAGAATGACGGCACGGAAGGTTACGGGGATTTCTGAAAAGAGTCCGTGAGGCGCGTCGTCGGATGGTTTACGGTCGGATTATTGGGCCGAACCGGTTAACCGCCGCAATCCGCACTCGCGGTCACTCGTTGAGGCAGATTGCTTTCCGGCTGCGCCCCGCAGCCCCTCCTTTCAGAGATCTCCAGTACGGACAGGCGGAACGGTGAAAAGCATGAAGTTCTCCAAGCGGGCCGGCGCGATGCTGTTGGCGGTCGGTGCGGGCATGCTCGCGTCCCAGGGAGCGGCCTCCGCCGCCCCGATCGGCCCCGACCGGGTCGGTGCCCTGGAGGACAAGCTGGCCACCCAGCAGGTCCCGGCGGACGTGCCGCTCACCCCGCTCGGCAGCCACCTCACGGCCGGCATCCCGACCTCGTTGATCATGCCGCCGGCGCCCGGCCGCACCACCAGCACCGAGCTGATCCCGGACCGGCTGGTCCCCGAGCTGCACACCGGCAAGGTCGGCCCGAGCGCCAAGGCCCAGCTGCCGCTCCCGCTGGTCGACCAGGGCGCCGACCTCGGCCAGGTGCTGCTGGAGTCCCCGGCCGCGCCGCTGCACGCGGACACCCCCGGCCTGGCCCTCGGCAAGCCGCTCGCCCTCGTCCAGGACGGCACCGGCCAGCTGGCCGACGGCCGGCTCAAGGTGGACGAGGTGGACCCGCGGCTGGTCACCGGAACCGTGCAGGCCGTCCCCGGGGCCACCGCCAGCCTGGGCGACGACGACCACCGGATCTCGGTCACCGACGAGGTGGGCGACCTGGCCGCGCCGACCACCGCGACCACCACCGGCGTGGTGCAGCAGACCGGCCTGACCGACCTGACCCAGCTCTGAGCCCAGCGGCTCCGGGCGTGGCGGAGCCCGGCACCCCGGGTACGACCGGGGTGCCGGGCTTTCGTCCGGGCCGGCGGCTCAGCCCGGCAGGACGCCGGTCAGCCCGCCGACCAGCGGGAGGTCCCGGACGCCGCCGCCCGCGCTCAGCGGGCCGGTCAGCCCACTGGTGCCGACCGGGGCCAGGCCCTGGTCCGGCTGGACGGTCGCGCCGTTGTTGAGCACGTCGGCCGAGGAGTTCGCCCACGGGTCCAGGCGCAGGTCCTTGACCGGCGCGAGCCCGTAGCCGAGCCCGGAGGTCGTCCCGTTCAGCGCCTGGCCGACGTCCGTCTTCGCCAGCTTGGCCGGGCCCGACTCAGGGGCCGGGCCGGTCGCGGGGGCGGCCTGCGCGGAGCCTGCGCCGAACAGCATCGCGGCGCCGACGGCGGCGACCAGACCGGCCCCGCTCTTCTTCGAAACCATGCGGAATCACCCTTCGGTGGATCGGGGTCCAGGACGGCCGCCGGCCGCCCGGGGATGCCGAACAGCCCCCCGGCCGGTTGGTCGGGGGGCAGTTCGGCCGGAACGCGTGCCGATCCGGGATCAGCAGTCGTCCGCGGGCTTCGGGTGCGCCTCCACGTTGGCGCAGCTGTTGCCGAAGGCCGGGTTCAGCAGGCCGACGGCGTTGATGGAGTTGCCGCACAGGTTGACCGGGATGTGCACCGGGACCTGGATCTGGTTGCCGGAGACGACACCGGGGGAGCCGGCGGCCACGCCCTCCGCGCCCGAGCTGGCGGCGGCGGAACCCGCCGCGCCCAGCACCAGGCCGGCGGCGGCGGCGGACAGGACGGCGGCCTTCTTCACGTTCTGCATGGGGGTTGATCTCCTCGATCACACACGGGTGGAGCGCGTCGCACCCCGGCGCTGCGGGGCGCGGCACGGGCTCGGTGAATCAGCGTCGCCGGGTCGGCGACCGCCGGTTCAGCCGGCGTTGAGGCAGCTGTTGCCGAGCGCCGGGTTCAGGATGCTGACGATGCCGATGGAGTTGCCGCACACGTTGACCGGGATGTGCACGGGGATCTGGATCTGGTTGCCGGAGAGCACGCCGGGGGAGCCGGCGGCCACGCCCTGGGCGCCGGAGCTGGCGAACGCGCCTCCGGCGGCACCGAGGACCAGGCCGGTGGCGGCCAGGGACAGGGCGGCGGCCTTCTTGACGTTGCGCATGTCTTTCCTCTGATTTCTGCCCGACGGATGGGAAATGTCGGGGGCCGGGCGAGCACGAATACTCACCCGATGGATTCTGGGATTGCCGTGATGGTCACTCCGGCGGCGTACACCGGCGTGTTTCGCCCATGGCTCGGGCGTCGACGCAGCCGCCGCGTTTCTCCAGCGCCCCGCCGACCTTTCCCGCACGGCCGGGAACGGTTCGGGCAAAGGCGCGACCAGGGAATTCCCGGTCAGGCGCTGAGGCAGTTGTTGCCGAACGCCGGGTTCAGGAGGCCCACCACGTCGACCGAGTTGCCGCACACGTTCAGCGGGATGTGCACGGGCACCTCCACCGAGTTGCCCGAGACCGCACCGGCCGAGCCGGCCGCGACACCCTCGGCGGACGCGCCGTGCAGGTGGTGGGCGGACGCGACGCCGGCACCGGCGGCGAGCAGAGCGGCGCCGGCCGCGGTGCCGACGACGCCGTGGGCGAGCTTGCGCATGAGCGGTACTCGATTCGTGTTGGAGGGGCCGGATGGTGTTCCGCCAGAGAGAACGAGGCGCCGCGCGAGGGGAAACGGTCCGGTCCGCTGATCACCCGAATGCCGGTCGCCGTCGCCGTTGGGCCAGACGGGTGGCAGTGTGCGTACCGTCGCAACCGGTCCGAGTGGGTCTCGTTCTAGATGTCGCACTCCCCGTGCATCTCTGTTGAACAGTCAGGAGGCTCGTATGAGCATCAAGAAGACCGCCGCCGTCGGCGCGGCCGTGGTGGGCATCGTGGCCGCCGGCGCCGGCACCGCGATGGCCAGCTCCGGCGCCGAGGGTGTCGCCGCGGGTTCCCCCGGTGTCATCTCGGGCAACCAGATCCAGGTTCCGGTTCACGTTCCGGTCAACCTGTGCGGCAACACCATCGACGCCGTCGGTCTGCTGAACCCGGCGTTCGGTAACCACTGCGCCAACCTGGGCTGAACCAGCTCCCGGTTCGGCCGGTGAGAGCCGCCGTTCCGCGCTTCCCTCCTGGGGCGCGGGGCGGCGGCTCTCAGCATGTCCGGAGCTGTGCCGTGGCGTCAGTGTCCGGCGTTGCCACAAGCCTTGTTGCATTACTTGTCAGTACCTAGGATGTGAGACCTGCTCACCTTTCTTGCTCCGCGCCGCTCGGCGCCCCCGGCCGGGCGGCTCCCACCCCCCCCGCAAGGAGTCGCGTGTGATCAGGTCCCGAATACCAGCGGCCCGGCGCCCCCGGACGGTGGCGCGCCGTTCCCCGTACGCCGCGCTGCTCGCCACCGGCGTCCTCGTCGCCACCCTCGGCCTGGCCGGCGCCCCCGCCGCGCTGGCCGACCCCGCCCCGACGGCCGGCGCCACCCGCCCGGCCGCGATCGTCGCCCTCGGCGACAGCGCCATCTCCGGGGAGGGGGCCGGCACCGACACCGGTGACGGCTACTTCCCGGAGACCGACAGCCCCACCAACTACTGCCACCGGCACCCGAAGTCGGAGATCTTCGTCACTGACATCCCCGGGGTCACCCCGATCGACCTCGCCTGTTCCGGCGCCCAGACCGGCGACCTGGTCAGCGACCCGGAGCTCGCCAAGATCACCGGCTCCGGCAGCGGCGACTTCGGTGAGCCCAAGCAGGACGTCAAACTCGCCGACACGGCGGGCAAGTACGACGTGAAGATGGTCGTCGTCACGATCGGCGCCAACGACGACTTCGACTTCAGCGGGATCATGATGAACTGCCTCGCGCAGTACTTCCCGATCCCCAAGAGCCAGGGCTGCCGCGACACCATCGGCAGCGACGAGATCGTCCAGCGCGCCAAGCGGGTCCAGCCGAAGGTGGTCGCGGCGCTCCAGAACATCCGGCAGACCATGCGGAAGGCGGGCTACGCCGACTCCTCGTACCAGCTGGTCTACCAGTCGTACTTCAATCCGATCACCCCGGACATCCGGCGCAACGACTACCTCGGCAAGATCACCGACGGCTGTCCGGCCTTCCCCGAGGATCTCGCCTGGGGCCACAACTGGGTGGTGCCGACGTTCAGTGACGCGCTGCGCGGGGCCGCCGAGCAGGTGCCCGGCGTGCGCTACCTCGACCAGCGGCGGGTCGCCTTCGGGCACGAGGTCTGCGCGGAGTGGACCAGCTCCCCGTACGAGTACACCAACGGGGACGTCATCAACCTCTCCGAGTGGGCACGCAACGGCTGCGACTCGCAGATCGGCATCCCCGGCCTGTGCATGAACATGATCCGCCAGTCGTACCACCTGCGGGTGGCCGGCTACCGCGGCGAGGGCGTCTGCCTCGGCCAGTTCTTCGCCAAGCCCGAACTGGCGCAGGCCTACTGCACGCTCAATCAGCAGAACACCACCGCCATCCAGCCCCTCACCCCCGGGCAGCCGTTCGGGGACGTCCCCGAGGACGGCTCCTGGTACCAGCTCACCAACGCGGCGTCCGGCACCGTGCTCGACCTCACCGGCGGCGGCACCTACGGCGACTCCACCGACGGCCGGGCCGCCATCACCTATCCGGCCACCGGCGGGCTCAACCAGTCCTTCGTCCTGGAGGCCAAGGACGGCGGCAGCTACGAGCTCGACTTCAGCGGCAACCGGGGCATGTGCCTGGACGCCAACGCCGCCTCCACCGCCACCGGCACCCGGATCCAGCAGTGGCGCTGCAACGGCGGCGGCAACCAGCACTGGGTCCTCAAGCCGGCCGGTGGCGGCCGCTACAAGATCGCCGACTCCCAGGACCCGACCAAGGTGATCGCCCCCGGCACCACCCTCGACGCCAAGGGCAACCCCTACGCCGAACTCGCCACCGACACCGGCGCCCCCGCCCAGCTCTGGCAGCTCACCAAACTCGGCATCGTCTACCTCCACAGCTGACCCGCCTCACCCCGTCGCCGCCCCCACCCGGGCGGCGACACCCCCACCCACCGGGTACGGCGGCGCCACGGGGTTTCGGGGATGGGCGGCCGTTCGCGGGGCTGGTGGGGGTGTGCCGTAGGCTCACCTGAAAAATCGCTGCGCCGTAGCCGCGCGGACCACCAGCGGGGCGGGGAGTACCCAGAGCAGATGAGCACGGCATCGAGCACCGAGTCGTCCAGCACCGATCCCGGTCTGCCCGCCGCGCCGGAGGCGGAGCGGCCCGAGCAGGCGGAGGGCCGGGCGCCCGGGCGGTTCGGCGCCCTGGTGAACCGCTTCGCGCCCGCGCTCGGCGCGTACGCGGTGGTCAAGGCCACCGGCCTGACGGTCTTCATGATGCTGCTGTCGCACACCGGGGACTACCTGAAGAAGCAGCCGGGCCGCGGCGGCGGCGCCCAGCCGTGGGACGTCCTGGGCACCTGGGACGGCGTCTGGTACCAGCGGATCGCCGAGAACGGGTACGACCCGCAGCTGATCCCGCTGCACGGCTGGCCGCTGGCCACCTACTACGAGAACTCGGCCGCCTTCTTCCCGCTCTACCCGTGGCTGATGCGGCTGGTCGGCGCGGTCACCGGGCTCGGCCCGTACGGCTCCGGGATCGTGGTCTCGGTGGTCGCCTCGCTCGTCGCGGCGGCGGGGATCTTCGCGGTCGCCGAGCGGCTCGGCGGCTTCCGGGCGGGCGTGATCGCCGCGGTGATCTGGGGCCTGTTCCCGGGTTCGGGCGTGGAGTGGGCGGTCTACTCGGACTCGCTGTTCGTCGCGCTGTCCGCCTGGGCCTGCTACTGCGTGATGACCCGCCGCTGGCTGGCGGCCGGCCTGCTGGCGCTGGTGGCCGGCCTCAACCGGCCGACCGCCGCCGTGCTGATCGCCGCCGTCTCGATCGCCGCGCTGGTGGCGCTGATCCGGCGCACCGACGGGGTGGCCAGGCCGCTGACCGCGATGCTGATCACCCCGTGGGGCCTGATCGGGTACGTCGCCTGGGTCGGCTACCGGATGGGCGACTGGGGCGGCTACTTCAAGCTGCAGCGGGGTGCCTGGAACCGGTACTTCGACGGCGGTGCCTCCACGGTCCGGACGGTCATGGACGTGATCACCGGGCACTGGGACTTCTGGCAGTCCAACCCCGTCCCGGACCTGATCGCGATCGCCCTGCTGATCGCCCTGCCCGGCCTGCTGGTGCTGCTGTGGCGCGCCCGGCCGCCGCTGGTGCTGGTGGTCTACACGGCGCTCACCATCGCCACCGCGCTGAGCAGCAACCAGATCTTCGGCAACATCTCGCGCTACCTGCTGCCGGCCTTCCCCCTGTTCATCGGCCTGGCGGTGGCGCTGCGCCGGGTGCGGACGTCCTCGCTGGTCGGGTTGTTCGCGATGCCGGTGCTGGCGGCGGGTTGGTACGCCGGGTATGCGCTGTTCGAGTTGGGCATCCCGTAGACCCGGCGTTGGTTGGCAACGGGATCATCCGACAGTGGACGGCCGTTGCTAACCTCGGACGTATGACGACGACCCCGCCCCTGCGCCAGATCAGCGACCTCTCCGGCCTGCTGGACCACGCGAGCCACGTCCTGGCGACCCGGATGGCGGCCGCCTTCGCCGAGCTCGGGATCACCCCCCGCGCGTACTGCGTGCTGTTCCACGCGCAGGAGGCCGAGCGCACCCAGATCCAGCTGGCCGAGCTGTCGGACCTGGACAAGACCACCATGGTGGTCACCGTGGACGAGCTGGAGAAGGCGGGCCTGGCCGAGCGCCGCCCGTCCGCGACCGACCGCCGGGCCCGGATCATCTCCGTCACCGAGGCCGGTGTGCGCGCCGTCGAGCAGGGCACCGCGATCGCCGACCGGGTGCACCGGGAGGTGCTGGAGTCGCTGCCGGGGTCGGAGCGGGAGGCGTTCGTGTCGGCGCTGACGCGCCTGGTGGACGGGCATCTGGCGGAGCCGGTGGAGAGTGAACGGACGGTGCGGCGGGCGCGTCGCGCCCGGGGCTGAGCCACGCCCGGAAGTTGCTCCTGAGATAGATAGTCCCGAACAAAACAATCTGATAGCGTCTCACCCGGTACTCGACGAACCGGGAGACCCGCCATGACCACGCACGCCCCGACCGCGCCCGCTCCGGCGCCCTCGGCCCCCGCCCGCTCCCGCACGCTCGCCCTGGTGGTGCTCTGCGCGGGAATGCTGATGATCGTCCTGGACGGCTCGATCGTCACCGTCGCCCTGCCGGCCATCCAGCAGGACCTCGGCTTCTCGCCCGCCGGCCTGACCTGGACCGTCAACGCCTACCTGATCGCCTTCGGCGGCCTGCTCCTGCTCGCCGGACGGCTCGGCGACCTGATCGGCCGCAAGAGGATCTTCGTCACCGGCCTCACCGTCTTCACCGCCGCCTCGCTGCTGTGCGCGGTCGCCCCCGGCCCCGGCCCGCTCATCGCCGCCCGCTTCCTCCAGGGCGTCGGCGGCGCGCTGGCCTCCTCGGTCAGCCTCGGCATGATCGTCACGCTCTTCCCGGAACCGCGCGAACGCGGCCGCGCGATCGGCGCGTTCAGCTTCGTCGGCGCGGCCGGCGCCTCGATCGGCCAGGTGCTCGGCGGCGTGCTCACCGAGGCCCTCGACTGGCACTGGATCTTCCTGATCAACCTGCCGCTCGGTCTCGTCGCCACCCTGCTCGCCGTCCGGGTGCTGGACGCCGAACGCGGCCCCGGCCTGCGGGCCGGCGCCGACGCGGCCGGCGCCGCGCTGATCACCGCCGCCCTGATGCTCGGCGTCTACGCCATCGTCGGCACCGGCGAGCACGGCTGGGCCTCCGCCCGCACGCTCGGCCTCGGCGTGCTGGCCCTCGGCCTGCTGGCCGCGTTCCTGTTCCACGAGTCGCGGGCCGCGCACCCGCTGCTGCCGCTGCGGATGTTCCGCTCCCGCAACGTCTCCGGCGCCAACCTGGTCCAGATCCTGACCATCTCCGGGATGTTCGCGTTCCAGATCCTGGTCGCCCTGTACGCGCAGAACGTGCTCGGCTACGGCGCCGCCGCTACCGGCCTCGCGATGCTGCCGGCCGCGGTCGCCATCGGCGCGGTGTCGCTGCTGCTCTCCGCCCGGCTGAGCGCCCGCTTCGGCGAGCGCGCCGTGCTGCTCGCCGGCCTCGCCCTGCTGGTCGCGGCACTCGGTCTGCTGGTCCGGCTGCCGACCGACGCCGACTACGCCGTCCACCTGCTGCCGACCATGCTGCTCATCGGGGGCGGCGGGCTGGTGCTGTCCACGCTCGCGGTGCTGGGCATGTCGGGCGCCGGACCGGCGGACGCGGGCGCCGCCTCGGGGCTGTTCAACACCAGCCAGCAGATCGGCGGCGCACTCGGCGTCGCCGTCCTCACCACCCTCGCCAACGGCCGCACCGCCGTCCTGGCCGCCGCCGGACACTCCACCGCGGACGCCCTGACCGGCGGCTTCCGGCTCGCCTTCGCGACCGCCGCCGGCCTGCTCACCGCGGCGCTGCTGCTGGCGGCGGCGGTCCTGCAGCCGGCGGCCCAGCGCGGGTGACGCCGCGTCAAGTCTCCTTGCCCCGGCCAACGTTCAGCGGTCGGGGTGAAGGGCGTGCGGCTCGGGGCTCGAAGCCCGGAACTCAGGGCCAGACCAGGCAGTACAGCTGGTGCCCGGCGTCGTGCAGCCGGTTGGCGAAGTCCTGCCACTCGTGCAGCATGCTGTAGATCACGAAGGCGTCGCGCGGTCCGCGCCGGTCGGGGACGGTGGACCAGATGAAGGCCGCGGCGCCGAGCTCGGTCTCGTCGGCCTTGCGGAGCGGCTCGACGACGTTCTGCGGGAGCTGGACGACGGCGTAGTCGGGGTGCAGCACGACGAGTTCCAGCGGCGGCACCTGGTGCAGCGGGACGCCCTGGATGCCGGTGAGGACCATGGCGCTCATGGTCTCCGGCTTGATCTTGGTGGAGAGGTGGCCGTTGGGGGAGCCGCTGGTCTCCATCAGGTCGCCCAGCCGCCCGAGCGAGCCGAGTTCGCCGGCGTCCAGGCCGAGCCCGCCGGGGCCGAGGGCGGTGGGGACTCTGGCGGCGGTGGCGCGGTCGGGTGCGCCGAAGTACTTGTACGTCACCCCCACGCGTCCCTCACCCCGCCTCTCGCCGCCGCGGCGGCCACGACCCGTACCCGCTCCCGTACCCCCGCGTCCGGCTTCGGTGGGCCTGCGGGAGCCCCCCGCGGCCTCGTCGTAGCCGTCCTGCGCCTCGGACACTCGGACCATCCTCACCGGAATTCGCCGGAATCGACAGACCCCCGCACGTCCGGCATCCCGCCGGACGTGCTCCTTACCCGTCATGCGCCGCCGTACCCACCCGCGGTACGCGGCAGTCCTCTCCACACCCCTGCACACAACCGGAGCACCTGCGCACTCTGAGTACACAGTCTGACTGGTCCGTGCTCCGGAGCAGTCAGCGGCCCCTTCCCTATGGACAACCGTACAGACAACGGTGCCCGGATCATCGTTCCAGATGATCGGGTCCGACATGCAGAGCTCAAGGACACGATTTGAGACCATGTCTCCCGTGAGCTACCCCTACGAAGCCCCCAAGTCCCAGTCGCTGTTCGACCGCGCCTCCGTCGTGACGCCCGGCGGCGTCAACTCCCCGGTGCGCGCCTTCCGCGCGGTCGGCGGCACGCCGCGCTTCATGGTGTCCGGCACCGGCCCCTACCTCACCGACGCCGACGGCCGCGAGTACGTCGACCTGGTGTGCTCGTGGGGTCCGATGATCCTCGGCCACGCGCACCCCGCGGTGATCGACGCCGTCCAGCAGGCGGTCACCCGCGGTACCTCCTTCGGCACGCCCGGCCAGGGCGAGGTCGAGCTGGCCGAGGAGATCGTCGGCCGGGTCGCCCCGGTCGAGCAGGTCCGCCTGGTCTCCTCCGGCACCGAGGCCACCATGTCCGCGATCCGGCTGGCCCGCGGCTTCACCGGCCGCGCGAAGGTGGTGAAGTTCGCCGGCTGCTACCACGGTCACGTGGACGCCCTGCTGGCCGCCGCCGGTTCCGGCGTGGCCACCTTCGGCCTGCCGGACACCCCGGGCGTCACCGGCGCCCAGGCCGGCGACACCATCGTGCTGCCGTACAACGACCTGGCCGCCGTCGAGCGGGCCTTCGCCGCCCACCCGGGCGAGATCGCGTGCGTGATCACCGAGGCCTCGCCCGGCAACATGGGCGTCGTCCCGCCGCTGCCCGGTTTCAACGCGGGCCTGGCCCGGCTCTGCCAGGCGAACGGCGCGCTGTTCATCTCGGACGAGGTGATGACCGGGTTCCGCGTCTCCAAGGCCGGCTGGTACGGCCTGGAGGCGGCGAACGAGGGCTGGGCGCCGGACCTGCTGACCTTCGGCAAGGTCATGGGCGGCGGCTTCCCGGCCGCGGCCTTCGGCGGGCGCGCCGACGTGATGGCCCACCTGGCCCCGGCCGGCCCGGTCTACCAGGCGGGCACCCTGTCCGGGAACCCGATCGCCACCGCGGCCGGCCTGGCCCAGCTGCGCGGCTGCACCGACGAGGTGTACGCGACCGTCGACAAGGTCGCCGCCGAGGTCTCCGGCCTGGTGTCGCAGGCACTCACCAAGGAGGGCGTGACGCACCGGCTGCAGACCGCCGGGAACATGTTCTCGGTGTTCTTCACCGAGGCCGCCGTCACCAACTACGACGAGGCCAAGACCCAGGAGGCGTACCGTTTCACCGCCTTCTTCCACGCGATGCTCGCCGAGGGCGTCTACCTGCCGCCGTCCGCCTACGAGTCCTGGTTCGTCTCGGCGAGCCACGACGAGCGGGCGATCGAGCGGATCGCCGCCGCCCTGCCGGCCGCCGCCCGCGCGGCCGCCGCGGCCACGGCCTAGTCCATCCCTGCGAGCCCCAGGAGTACTGAGAAGTGAGCGCCAAAGAGATCACCGTCGTCCATCTGATGCGGCACGGGGAGGTGCACAACCCGGAGGGCATCCTGTACGGGCGCCTGCCGGGCTACCGGCTGTCCGAGCTGGGCCGGGAGATGGCCGAGCGGGTCGCCGAGGACCTGGCCGGCCGGGACATCACCCACGTGGTGGCGTCCCCGCTGGAGCGGGCCCAGGAGACCGCCGGGCCGATCGCCAAGGCACTCGGCCTGGACGTCGCGGCGGACGAGCGGCTGATCGAGGCGGACAACATCTTCCAGGGCAAGACCTTCGGCGTCGGCGACGGCTCGCTGAAGAACCCGGGCTACTGGAAGTACCTCACCAACCCGTTCAAGCCCTCCTGGGGCGAGCCGTACCTCGACCAGGTGGTGCGGATGATGGGCGCGCTCGGCGCCGCCCGGGACGCCGCGCGCGGGCACGAGGCGGTCTGCGTCAGCCACCAGCTGCCGATCTGGGTCGTCCGCTCCTTCGTCGAGCGCCGCCGGCTCTGGCACGACCCGCGCCGCCGGCAGTGCTCGCTGGCCTCGCTGACCAGTTTCACCTTCGAGGGCGACAAGATCGTCTCGGTCGGCTACCGCGAACCGGCCCGCGACCTGCTGCCCGCACACCTGATCGGCAAGGGCGGCAAGGACAAGCCGGTGGGCAAGAGCTTCGGCGCCTGAGGCAGGCTCGCACGCCCGCGCGCACGTAGCGTAAGCGGTGCGTAAGTATGGGGTCAGGCCGCCCGGCGCACGCCGGGTGGTCTGGTCCAGCCGCAGGTCAGGGGTGGTGCGACGCGCTAGAGCGGACCCCCCCGAACCCGCCCGGACCTCCATGCGAAACTTTTCACATGTCTGCCATGACGCGCCCCCGTCCCCGTGTCGCAGCAGCCGCAGCCGCCACCGCCGCTGCCGCTGCGCTCGCCCTCACCGGCTGCTCCTCCTCGGGCTCGTCGAGCAGCGGTGAGAGCCAGGTCGGCTTCGTCACCGTCAAGGGGACCAACCTGTCGAAGGCGGACACCGGCAAGCGCGGGAACGCGCCGGACATCTCGGGGGAGACCCTGGAGGGCGGCCAGGCCAAGCTCTCGGACTACCGCGGCAAGGTCGTGGTGCTGAACGTCTGGGGCTC
This sequence comes from Kitasatospora sp. MAA19, assembly GCF_029894125.1. GTDB lineage: Bacteria > Actinomycetota > Actinomycetes > Streptomycetales > Streptomycetaceae > Kitasatospora. The sequence goes on along the minus strand of NZ_JARXYZ010000003.1, from coordinate 338,004 downwards.
CTGGTGCGGGCCGTGCCGGGCCGAGGCGAAGAGCCTCCAGGCCGTCTCGGAGAAGTACCAGGACCAGGGCGTCCAGTTCCTCGGCATCAACACCCGGGACGCCGACAAGACCAACGCCGTCCGCTTCGAGCAGGAGCAGGGCGTCACCTTCCCGAGCGTCTTCGACCCGGCCGGCACCCAGCTGCTCAAGTTCCCCAAGGGCAGCCTCAACCCGCAGTCCATCCCGACCACCCTGATCGTCGACCGCGACGGCAAGCTGGCCGCCCGCGCCGTCGGCGGCACGACCGAGGACGCGCTGGAGTCGATCCTCCAGCCCGTGGTCGCGGAGCAGAAGCAGTGAGTGCCGCACTCCAACTCGCCGACACCACCTCGACCATGCAGAGCGGGGCCCTGCTGGTCGCGGCCCCGGTCGCGCTGGCGGCCGGGCTGGTGTCGTTCTTCTCACCGTGCGTGCTGCCGCTGGTGCCCGGCTACCTGTCGTACGTGACCGGCTTCTCCGCCGCCGACCTCGCGGACGCCCGCGGTTCGAAGCGCGGCCGGATGCTGCTCGGGGTGGTGCTGTTCATCCTCGGCTTCACCGCGGTCTTCGTCTCCACCGGCGCCCTGTTCGGCTACTTCGGCCAGGAGCTGCAGGACTACAAGCGGACCATCAGCATCGTGCTGGGCTCGCTCACCATCGTGATGGGCCTGGCCTTCATGGGCCTGGTGCCCGGGCTGAGCATGCGCGAGGTCCGCTCGCACCGCCGCCCGGCGGTGGGCCTGCTGGGCGCGCCGGTGCTCGGCGTCGTCTTCGGCGTCGGCTGGACCCCCTGCATGGGCCCGACCCTGACCGCCGTGCAGAACCTGGCGCTCAACCAGGCCGACGCCCAGCGCGGCGCGCTGTTGACGACCTTCTACTGCCTCGGCCTGGGCGTACCGTTCATCCTGGCTGCGGTCGCCTTCCGCCGGGCGCTGGGTGCCTTCGGGTGGGTCAAGCGGCACTACCCGCTCGTCATGCGGATCGGCGGCGGCATGCTCGTCGTGGTCGGTCTGCTGCTCGTCACCGGGGCCTGGGACTCGATGATGAGCGAACTGCAGTCCTGGACCACCGACTTCCGGATCGGAATCTGACCGTGAGCAACACCACGACCGAGGCCGAGCTGCCCCTGGCGCCGGACGACGCGGCCGCCGAGCGGCTCAGCACCGCACCGGTCGAGTCCGAGGGCCCGACCGGCATAGGGATGTTCGGTTGGGCGCGCTGGATGTGGCGCCAGCTGACCTCGATGCGGGTCGCGCTGATCCTGCTCTTCCTGCTGTCGCTGGCCGCCATCCCGGGCTCGCTGATCCCGCAGTACCAGAACGGCCAGGGCCAGCTCAAGGTCGAGGCCTGGAAGGCGCAGCACACCACGGTCGCGCCGATCTACGAGAAGCTCCAGCTGTTCGACGTCTACAGCTCGGTCTGGTTCTCCGCGATCTACATCCTGCTGTTCGTCTCGCTGGCCGGCTGCATCGTCCCGCGCACCTGGCAGTTCGTCGGCGTGCTGCGGGCCCAGCCGCCGGCCGCGCCGCGCAACCTGACCCGGATGCCGGTCTACGCGGCCTGGCGCACCGAGGCGGACGCCGACGCGGTGAACGCCGCCGCCCACCGGCTGCTGCGCAAGCGCCGGTTCCGCGCCAACCTGTCCGGCGGCGCGGTGGCCGCCGAGAAGGGCTACCTGCGCGAGGTCGGCAACCTGCTCTTCCACATGTCGCTGTTCGCGCTGCTCGGCGGCTTCGCCTGGGCCAGCCTGGCGTCCGGCACCGGCGGCAAGCTGATGGTCGAGGGCGAGGGCTACTCCAACACCATCACCCAGCTCGATGACTTCAACGGCACGCGCTTCTACGGCAGCGACGACCTCGACCCCTTCTTCCTGAAGCTGGACGGCTTCACCGCCAAGTTCCAGGACAAGGGCGACCAGATCGGCGCCGCCCGGCAGTTCACCGCGAACGTCGAGTACGCGAAGGGCGAGGACACGTCGCGGCTGACGAAGGGCACGATCGAGGTCAACCACCCGCTGGAGATCGGCGGCAGCAAGGTCTTCCTGATCGGCCACGGCTACGCCCCGGTCATCACCGTCACCAACGCCAAGGGCGAGGTCGTCTACCACGGCGCCACGCCGTTCCTGCCGCAGGACAGCAACCTGACCTCCACCGGCGTGGTCAAGGTCTCCGACTACGGCGACAAGGACGGCGCGAAGACCCAGATGGGCTTCTCCGGCTTCTTCCTGCCGACCGCGCCGCTGAGCTTCGAGGGCACCGGCCCGGTCTCGCTCTTCCCCGGCGACGCCGCCCCCGAGCTGGTGCTGAACGCCTTCGCGGGCGACCTGGGCACCGACTCCGGCCTGCCGCAGAACATCTACCAGCTCAACACCCGCAAGCTGACCCAGCTGACCCAGGACGGCCAGCCCGCCAAGGCCCGGCTCAAGCCCGGCCAGGCCTGGGCGCTGCCGGACGGCTACGGCTCCGTCACCTTCGACGGCTACAAGCAGTGGGCCAGCTTCAACGTCTCGCACCGCCCGGGCAACTCGATCGCCCTGGCCGGTGCGGTGCTGGCGATCCTCGGCCTGATCGGCTCGCTGTTCGTCCAGCGCCGCCGGATCTGGGTGCGCGCCGTGGCCCTGCCGGGCGGCGGCACCCAGGTGGAGCTGGCCGGACTGGCCCGCAGCGAGTCGGCGAAGATCGCCGAGGAGCTGGCCGAACTCGCGGTGGACCTCCAGGACGACGCCCCGGCGTCGGAGGACGAGGACGACGCCGAGGACCCCGCGGCCGACGGCCCCGCAGCCGACGACCCCGCACCCGAGGCCGCTGCGGCTTCGGACACCCCCGCAGAACCCGCAGTCCCTGCCGACCAGAACTCCAAGGAGTAGACGGTGCATCTCGCCTCGGGGGTCGACCCACAGCTGGCCGACCTCTCCAACAAGCTGATCTATTCGGCGATGGTGGTCTACACGATCGCCATGTTCGCCCACATGTTCGAGTGGACCTTCGGTAGCAAGGGCGCCGTCGCCGTCCGCTCCACGGCGCAGTCGGGCAGCCTGGCCGAGACCGTCGCCGCGGCGGAGACCAAGGGCGCGAAGAGGGTCACCGTCACCGTGGCGGGGGCGGGCGGCGGCACCACCACGCTCACCCGCACCGCCCTGGCGGGCGAGGGCGCGACGGTGGTCACCAGCGGCCGCGGCGCGGACGAGGTGGACGGTCCGGGCGCGGCCGGCAACAGCCAGCGGGCCGACCTGGCCGGCCGGATCGCGGTCTCGCTCACCGTGCTGGGGGCGCTGCTGCACGCCGGCGGCATCGTCACCCGCGGCCTCTCGGTCTCCCGCTGGCCGTGGGGCAACATGTACGAGTTCTCCTGCGCCTTCGCCTTCGCCATGACGGCGGCGTACCTGGTGCTGCTGGCCTCGAAGAAGAACGTCCGCTGGCTCGGGCTGCCGGTCGTGCTCGCGGGCCTGCTGACCCTCGGCATCGCCACCACGGTGCTGTACACCGACTCCGAGCAGCTCGTCCCGGCGCTGCACTCGCCGTGGCTGGCGATCCACGTCTCCACCGCGATCTTCTGCGGCGGCGCCTTCTACGCGGCGTTCATCGCCACGCTGCTGTACCTCGGCAAGGACGCCTTCGACAAGCGCATCGCGGCGGGCCTGACCACCGGCCCGCTGGGCACCCCGGCGTCGATCTGGCGCCGCCTGCCCGCCGCGTCGACCTTCGACAAGCTGTCCTACCGGATCAACGCGCTGGTCTTCCCGCTCTGGACCTTCACCATCATCGCGGGCGCGATCTGGGCCGAGGCGGCCTGGGGCAAGTACTGGGAGTGGGACCCGAAGGAGACCTGGTCCTTCATCACCTGGGTCGCCTACGCCTGCTACCTGCACGCCCGTGCGACGGCCGGCTGGAAGGGCCGCAAGGCCGCGTACCTGGCGCTGGCGGCGTTCGCCTGCTGGCTCTTCAACTACTACGGCGTGAACATCTTCGTCACCGGCAAGCACTCCTACGCGGGGATCTGACCGGGGCGCACAGTCACCCACCGGCCCGGCTCTCCGCAGAAGGTAGCCGGGCCGAGGTGCGACAGGGGTAGTTCGTGCCGGCCGTCGGCCGGCACGGGGAGGAACGAGGAGGAAATCGCGCAATGGAGTGCGACGAGGTCATGCTGACCGTCCGAATCACCGCCGCCGAGCGCATGCTGCTCCGCCGGCTCGCCCAGGGGCACCGCAGCGACGTGTCCGAGGTGGTGGCCGACGGCCTGCTGGACATCATCCCCACGCTCAGCTCGCCGGGGGACGCCTACCGCCTGATCGGCGCCCTGGCCACGCCGGCGCCGTGCGCGCTGACGGTCTGGCTGCCGACCCCGCTGGCCGACCTGCTGGTGCCCGGCGCGGCGCGGATCGCGCAGGTCACCGAGATCCGGATCGAGTCGGCCAGCGCGATGCTGGGCGCGGCGCTGCGGCTCTGGCTGACCCAGGACCCGGTCCGGCTGGCCACCAACCTCAGCGTGATGCACGCCGGGCGGCCGTCGGCGCTGGTCGCCGCGTAGCGCCGGGCGCCGCGAGACAGGGGGCGTCAGCTGGCCAGCGGCAGGCGGGGGCTGCCGAGGCCCGGGCCGGCGGGGCGGCCGTCGAAGGGCTCCCGCCGGGCGGGTACCGTCGCCCCCTCGGCCGGGCGGTCGGCCGGTCCGTCGGCGGGCCCTTCGAGCGGCTCGGTGAGCAGCCGGCAGTCGGCCGCCGTCCGCCCGTCCTGGACCAGCAGCACCCGGACGGACAGCCGGCGGCCGTCCGGTGCCTGCTCGCGGACCGCCTGGACCAGGCAGGGCCGGTCCAGCTCGATGTAGCGGTCGAAGGAGGTCACCAGCTCGACCGGCACCACCGGTTCGGGGTGGCGCAGCCGCTGGGCGGCCTGCCGGGCGGCCTCCAGCACCAGCATCCCGGGCACGTGGTCCAGCTCGTGGTCGAACAGCACCGGGTGCCCGGCGTCGGTGCGCAGCAGCCAGGTGTCGGGCCGCAGGGTCGGGCTGAGCACGACGTCCGCCGGCTGCGCACGGCCGACGAGTTCGGGCGCGGTGGGCGCCGGCGGCCGGGGCGGAGTGGTGGCCTGCCGCGCGGGGCCGCGCAGCCGGGCGTAGGAGGAGGGGGAGATCACCCGCAGCTGGCCGGAGCCGTGGCCGACCGGGCGGCCGTCCCGGGATATCTCGATGTGCACCCGCAGCGAGACCAGCCGGCCGTCCCGCATCCGGACGTCCTGGCAGCCGACCGCGAGCATCAGTGAGGCCGGTTCGGAGGTGACGGCGAGGCCGCGCAGCCCGTCCGGGCCGAGGGCGTAGGAGAGGTCCTCCATGGCGAAGTGGTGGCCGCGCGGCACCCCGAAGCCGGCGTGGCCGATCAGCAGCCCGGCCTGCCGGATGGTCTCGGCCATCAGCACCGGGTCGTGGTAGCGGTCCCCGGGCAGGCGGTAGAAGCCGTGCAGCCGGGGCCACTGGGCGCCGAGCAGGAAGTCGTACGGGCCGGTGGCCTGCCAGCCGGTGAGGAACACCTCGGACACCGAGGCACGGTGCACCAGGTGGCGGGAGACGGTCCGCTCGTGGAAGTCATAGCCGGGACCGGGGTGGGCGTACGGACCGTGGGCGTCCGGCTCTACGATCAATGGCATGACGGGCCCTACTCCAGGGTGGCGGTCGAGCGGCCGGTACGGACGCCCCTGACACAAAACATACAGACCACCCGGTTTCTCTTCTGCGCTAGGGGTGGCCTCTGCCGCGCAGCCCGGCGCGACCACGCTACCCGGCTCCTGGACTGGGGTAATGGCCGCCCGGGGGGCGGCAGGACCGGGGTGGGGGTGCTCCCCACTGGACGGCTGGGTCGGCCGAGGGGCTAGATTAGATACCAACCATGCGGTTTCGGTCGGCACCGTCCGCATGCGAGGCGCTGCCCCCGACCAGTGGCGCGCTGACAGCAGCCGGGTGGGCGGGGAACGCGCCCGGCCGAGTCCGGAGGGGCCCAGTGGTCAAGCAGGAACGCGCGGGGCGGACCAGGCAGGCCGTGCTGCTCGCCGCGGCGGACACCTTCGCCGGCGTGGGCTTCGAAGCCGCCAGCCTGGTCGACATCAGCCGCCGGGCCGGGGTGAGCAAGGGGGCCCTCTACTTCCACTTCGTGTCCAAGCAGGCCCTCGCCGACGGTGTGCGCGCCGCCGCCGGGCGCGCGGTCGGCTCGGCCGCGCTGCGTGCCCTGCGCACCGGCGGACCGCCCCTCCAGGGCCTGATCGACTTCTCGCACGAACTCGCCCGGCTGCTGCGGGAGGACGTGGTGGTCCGGGCCGGCGTCCGGATCGGCCGCCAGGGACCGCCCCGGGCGGGCACCCCGGACGGCCTGCCCGGCACCGACGCCACCTGGCGCAGCCTCACCGCCGTCGTCCACCGCCTGCTGGAGCGCGCCGCCGAGGCCGGCGAGCTGCGCCCCGGGCTGGACCGGCGGGCCGCCGCCGAACTGCTCACCGCGGTGGCCGCCGGCCAGGTGCTGCTCGCCGCCGAGGAGGCCGACCGGCCCCGGCCGGAGGCCGTCGGCCGGCTCTGGGTGGCCGCGCTGCCGGCCCTGGTGGCGGCGGAGCACTGCGCCGGCTACCGGCTCTGAGCGACCCCGGGGATCAGGAGGGCACGCGCTCGGCGACGCTCAGCCGGGCGAGCGCGTGCGGCTGGACCAGGCCGGGCAGCACCAGCGTCCACAGGTCGGACATCCGCTGGATCAGGTCCCGCCGGTCGGTCAGCACCTGGGAGCTCAGCTGGATCCCGGTGACGGCCCCGGTGATCACCCCGGCCGCCGCCGCCAGGTCGATCCCCGGGTGGAGGTCCCCGGCGTCCCGGGCGCGTTCCAGCAGTCCGCGGGCGACGTCCGACCAGCCCTGGTAGGCGGCGATCTGCGGCTGGGTGAAGCTGCCGTGCTCGATCGTCAGCCGGATGCTGCCGCGCACCAGCGGGTCGTCCTGGAGGGCGTGGGCGAAGGCGTAGCCGAGGTCGATCAGGGTCTGCACCGGGCTGTCCGAGGACGGCTGCCAGGTGGACAGCCAGGCGCCCTGTCCCTCGATGACGGCGAGCGCCAGCTCCTCCTTGGAGTGGAAGTGGAAGTAGAGCGCGCCCTTGGTGACTCCGGCCCGGTCCAGGATCTCGGACATCGTGGCGGCGGCATAGCCCCGCTCGTCGAACACCTCGGCCGCCGCGAGGAGTACCGCCTGGCGGGTCGCCAGCGCGCGGGCCTGCCTGGCCATCGCAGCCTCCCTGGATAGTTCTGGTCCATCGGCAGCGGCCGATCCTATGGGGGCCGACGGGGCGGCGGGCCGCATACCGTCCAGTAGGTATTCTACCGAGCCGTTTCGGGGCGCAACGGACCCCCGGTGTCCCGGGGCGGCCGGTAGCGGCGCGTTCCGACCGCCGGGAAGGCCGGACGGCCGGTCACCCGGGTGGGGTGACCGGCCGTCGCGGGTGGTTCCGGGCCGTCAGGCGGCCTGCTGCCAGCTGACCGGCGAGTAGTAGGCCGGACGGCGCTCCAGGCGCTGCCAGTTGGCGATCGGCTCGACCTGCGCGGTCGCGGCGTTCTGCTGCGCGACGGCCGCCCGGGCCATCAGCACGGCGGTGAGGGCGGCCAGCTCCTCGTCGGAGAGGGAGCCGCGGACGATACGGACGAGGGGTTCGGCGGAAGTGGTCATTGTCTGGTTTCTCCCCCGGTGTCTGTGGTGTGTGGTGTCGCTCTGAACTGCGTGCTGCGGGCCGCGCGTGGGCGCGGGCCGTTACATCGGCGGGTTGCCGTGCTTGCGGCTGGGCAGGTCGGCGTGCTTGGTGCGGAGCATGGCCAGGGCGGAGGCGATCACCTGGCGGGTTTCGGCGGGGTCGATGACGTCGTCGACGAGGCCGCGTTCGGCCGCGTAGTACGGGTGCATCAGTTCGTTCTTGTATTCCTTGATCTTCTGGGCGCGCATGGCGTCGGGGTCTTCGGCGGCGTTGATGTCGCGGCGGAAGATGACGTTGGCGGCGCCTTCGGCGCCCATGACGGCGATCTCGTTGGTGGGCCAGGCGTAGGACAGGTCGGCGCCGATGGAGCGGGAGTCCATGACGATGTAGGCGCCGCCGTAGGCCTTGCGCAGGATCAGCTGGATGCGGGGCACGGTGGCGTTGCAGTAGGCGTACAGCAGCTTGGCGCCGTGGCGGATGATGCCGTCGTGTTCCTGGTCGACGCCGGGCAGGAAGCCGGGGACGTCGAGCATGGTGACCAGGGGGATGTTGAAGGCGTCGCACATCTGGACGAAGCGGGCGGCCTTCTCGCTGGCGTTGATGTCGAGGACGCCGGCCAGGGACTGGGGCTGGTTGGCGATGATGCCGGTGACGTGGCCGTCGATGCGGGCGAGGACGCACAGGACGTTGGTGGCCCAGCGTTCGTGGACTTCGAGGTACTCGCCGTGGTCGACGATCTCCTCGATGACCTTGCGCATGTCGTAGGGGCGGTTGCCGTCGGCGGGGACGAGGTCGAGGAGGCTGTCGTTGCGGCGCTCGACGGGGTCGTCGCTGAGGACGGGGGGCGGCATCTCGCGGTTGTTCTGGGGCAGGAGCGAGAGGAGGTAGCGGACCTCTTCGATGCAGGACTGCTCGTCGTCGTAGACGAAGTGGGAGACGCCGGAGACGCCGGCGTGGACGTCGGCGCCGCCGAGGCCGTTCTGGCTGATCTTCTCGCCGGTGACGGCCTGGACGACGTCGGGGCCGGTGATGAACATCTGGGAGGTCTCGCGGACCATGAAGACGAAGTCGGTCAGCGCGGGGGAGTAGGCGGCGCCGCCGGCGCAGGGGCCGAGCATGACGGAGATCTGCGGGATGACGCCGGAGGCGCGGGTGTTGCGCTGGAAGATGCCGCCGTAGCCGGCGAGGGCGGTGACGCCCTCCTGGATGCGGGCGCCGGCGCCGTCGTTCAGGGAGACCAGTGGGGCACCGGCCGCGATGGCCATGTCCATGATCTTGTGGATCTTCTGCGCGTGGGCCTCGCCCAGTGCGCCGCCGAAGATCCGGAAGTCGTGCGCGTAGGTGAAGACGGTCCGCCCGTGCACGGTGCCCCAGCCGACGATCACGCCGTCGGTGTGCGGCTTCTTCGCCTCCAGGCCGAAGCCCTGGGCGCGGTGCCGGCGCAGCGGCTCGACCTCGTGGAAGGAGCCCTCGTCCAGCAGCAGCGCGATGCGCTCGCGGGCGGTCAGCTTGCCCTTCGCGTGCTGGGCCTCGGTGGCCTTCTCGCTGGGGCCCTGCTGCACCTTCTCGCGCAGTTCGTGCAGCTCGGCGACCCGCCCCCGGGCGTCGGCCGGGACCTCGGGGACCTCGCCGTCGACCTGCGCCTCATGCACAACCGTCATCTCGAACCACTCCAAGGGTGAGGGAACTGTCCGACAGCCAACGTCTGCTGTGCCCCCGGCTGCGAATCACTTTCTTCACTTATGACTCTACGAGGGGCCGTGCGTTGGTTTCGGCGTCGATTCCGTACAAGGTCGGGTCCGTTTAGATGTCAGGCCTGCACAGAAGCGGCCGGGCCGAGGCCGGAGCGCTGGGTGTCTGCTCGAATACCGGGGGTTGTCGGTCAGGTGATGGTCCGATGATCTGAGCATGAAGAAAAGCGCAGGTCAGGGCCGTCGTTCAGTAATGTAGGCCGGTCCTCTTGCGCTTTGCTCAAGCTCCGCTCAAGTCCGGCGGGGTGCCGGTGCCGATCCGTGCTAGCGGCCGTTCGGTCGTAGGGAAGCGCCAAAAATGCCGCAGCCCACCCGAGACCGTCCGGGTGGGCTGTCCGGGGGAGCTTCCAGGCCGATCCGATCAGCTTTTTCGGCCGTCCTCCGGCTCGTCCCCGCCCCGCAGCTCCTCCTCGCGGCGGCGCAGATCGGCCTCCCACCGCTTCAACATGTCCTCGTGGTCCTTGTCGCTCTTCTTCAACGAGGCGAGGAATTCGGGGTCGTCGTCCGGTGCGAGCGGGCGGCCGCCGCGCGCGGCGGGGTGGCCGGGGCGGCCGTCGGCGGCACCGGGCGCCCCGGTCCGCAGCAGCCCGCGCTGCTTTCCGGCCACCAGCCAGGCGATCGGGCCCAGCGGCGGGAACAGCAGCACGATGAGCACCCACACCGGCTTGGGCAGGTGCTTCACCTGGTCCTCGGGCGTGGTCAGGCAGTCGATGAACGCCCACACCCAGAGCGCGAGCGGAAGGATGATGGTCAGAAGAATTCTCAGCACGGTGGCGATCTCCCCCCGGCGGTGGTGGTGGCGGGCGTCTTCCCGGGGCCCTTGACCGAGCCAGGCTATCGGGTGGCGGATACTGACAGGCATGGCATACGACGATCTCCGCTCGTTCCTCCGGGCACTGGACCGTGAGGGCGACCTCAAGCGCATCAAGGCAGAGGTGGACCCGCACCTGGAGATCGGCGAGATCGTCGACCGGGTCCAGAAGGCCAAGGGCCCCGCGCTGCTCTTCGAGAACGTCAAGGGCTCGTCGATGCCGCTCGCGATGAACGTCTTCGGCACCGAGCGGCGCCTTGCCAAGTCGCTCGGCCTCAAGGGACCCGACGACGTCGCGGAGAAGATCGCCGGCCTGCTCAAGCCCGAACTTCCGCACGGCTTCACCGGGTTCCGGGACGCCTTCGGCAAGCTCGCCTCGATGGCGCACGTGCCGCCGAGGAAGGTCAAGCCCGGCGAGGCCCCGGTCCAGGAGGTCGTGCTCACCGGCGACGACGTCAACCTGGACGAGCTGCCCGCCCTGTTCACCTGGCCGCAGGACGGCGGGTCCTTCTTCAACCTGGGCCTCACCCACACCAAGGACCCGGACAGCGGCATCCGCAACCTCGGCCTCTACCGGCTCCAGCGGCACGACCGCCGGACCATCGGCATGCACTGGCAGATCCACAAGGACAGCCGCAACCACTACGCGGTGGCGGCCCGCAGGGGCGAGCGGCTGCCGGTCGCGATCGCCTTCGGCTGCCCGCCCGCCGTCACCTACGCGGCCACCGCGCCGCTGCCCGGCGACATCGACGAGTACCTGTTCGCCGGCTTCGTCGCCGGGGAGCGGGTGAAGATGGTCGACTGCAAGACCGTCCCGCTGCAGGTCCCGGCCGACGCCGAGGTGGTGCTGGAGGGCTGGCTGGAGCCCGGCGAGATGCTCCCCGAGGGCCCGTTCGGCGACCACACCGGCTTCTACACCCCGCAGGAGCCGTTCCCGGCGCTGAAGATCGACTGCGTGACGATGCGCCGCCGTCCGATCCTGCAGTCCATCGTGGTCGGCCGCCCGCCGACCGAGGACGGCCCGCTGGGCAAGTTCACCGAGCGGTTCTTCCTGCCGCTGCTGAAGATCATCATCCCGGACATCGTCGACTACGACCTGCCCGAGGCCGGCGGCTTCCACAACTGCGTGATCGTCTCGATCGACAAGAAGTACCCCAAGCACGCCCAGAAGACGATGCACGCCATCTGGGGCGCGCACATGATGTCGCTCACCAAGCTGATCATCGTGGTGGACGCCGACTGCGACGTGCACGACTACCAGGAGGTCGCCTGGCGGGCCTTCGGCAACGTCGACTACAGCCGCGACCTCACGGTGGTGGAGGGACCGGTCGACCACCTCGACCACGCCTCCTACCAGCAGTTCTGGGGCGGCAAGGCGGGCATCGACGCGACCCGCAAGCTTCCCGAGGAGGGCTACACCCGGGACGGCGGATGGCCCGAGATGGTCTCCTCGGACCCGGCCACGGCCGAGCTGGTGTCCCGTCGCTGGAAGGAGTACGGACTGTGAGCACGGCTGCCGTCGAGACCCCGGGGCGTACGAAGGCCTTCCTGCGCCTGGTGATGATCGAGCACTCGGTCTTCGCCCTGCCCTTCGCCTACATCGCCGCGCTGACGGCCATGTTCCTCGCCGACCAGCGGGTGCACTGGGGCGAACTGTTCGTCGTCACCGTGTGCATGGTGGGCCTGCGCACCTTCGCGATGGCCGCCAACCGGATCATCGACCGCGAGATCGACGCCCGGAACCCGCGCACGGCTTCGCGCGAACTGGTCACGGGTGCGGTGTCGTTGAAGACCGCGTACCTCGGTTCGGCCGTCGCGCTGGTGGTCTTCCTCGGCGCGGCGGCGATGCTCAACCCGCTCTGCCTGGCGCTCGCGCCGGTCGCCGTCGTGCCGATGGTGCTCTACCCCTACGGCAAGCGCTTCACCGACTTCCCGCAGGCCATCCTGGGGCTGGCCCAGGCCATGGGCCCGGTGGGTGCCTGGCTCGCGGTGACCGGGACCTGGTCGTGGGACGCCGTCGTGCTGGGCGTCGCGGTCGGCGTGTGGATCGGTGGCTTCGACCTCATCTACGCCTGCCAGGACGTCGAGTCCGACCGGCACGGTAAGGTGCGGTCGGTGCCGGCCCGCTTCGGCATCCCGGCGGCGATCTGGGGCGCGCGGGTGTGCCACGTCATCACAACGCTTCTGCTGGGGTGGTTCGCGCTCCTGACGGACGCCGGTGCGGCGTTCTGGGTCGGCCTGGTCGTCGTCGCGGGGGCGTTCATCTACGAGCACACCATCGTCAAGCCGAACGACCTGTCGAAGCTCAACCGCGCGTTCTTCCAGACCAACGGGTTCGTGGGCATCTCGCTGTTCGTCTTCGCCCTGCTGGACCTGATCATCCGCGGGCTCGGGATCTGATCTCCACAAGGTCACTGTTTGTATCTATTCCGTCGCCGTGGGTGTTTGTCGTCGGTCCCGACAACGGTCTCGTTGAGGGCCGCAGAGCGGAGGCCTGATGGACGATCCGTCCCTGGTGAGGAGCTGCAGGCTGGCCTACGATCCGGCCAGGGCTGCCGCGTTGCTCGATCTGACGTGACGTCCGACTGGCGCGCCGACCGCATCGGCAGTGCGCTGCGGGGCGAGAACCCCACCGTGCTGCGGCGATTGACCGCCGGCTTCGCCGTCATCGGAGACGTTCAGTTCCTGCCCGGCTATTCGGTCCTCCTGACCGATACGCCGGGCGCGGAACGTCTCACCGACCTGCCTCGCCCGCGCCGCCTGGCCTACCTCTCCGACCTCGACCGCCTCGGCGAGGCCGTCGAAGACGCGTGCCGCGCAGCCGACCCGGCTTTCCGCCGGGTCAACCTCGAAATCCTGGGCAACAAGGACCCGTTCCTGCACGCCCACATCTGGCCCCGCTACGACTGGGAGCCCGACCACCTCGTCCAGAAGCCGGTCTGGCTCTACCCGCCCGACCACTGGCGCGACCCACGCTTCGCCTTGGGCCCCGCTCACGTCCCGCTCCGCGCGGCCATCACCGCCGAACTCGACGAGGACGCCTGGCTGAGCCGGCCCGCCGACATGGCTGAGGCCGAAGGGCACGAGGGATCATGACCCCGGTCGCCAGGCGAGCCTGGCCCGGATCAGGCGGCCGGCGGAGTCACTTGGCAGACGACGACGAGTTCGAGTCGGGGGACGACGTAGTAGGCGACCAGGCCTCCGGCGACGTCGAGGTACTGCATGGGTTCGCCACTGCCCTCGTACCTGGTGCCATCCAGGTAAAGCGCCTCGGCCGCCCGGACCAACTCGGCGGCCTTCCTCTCGACGGCCGCGAGGAAACCGGCAGCCGCCCCGCCGGCGACGTGCTCCTCGCTGGGTAGGTACTCCCAGCTCCAGCTCACCCGTTCACCGCCGAGAACGCGGACCTGTAGATCGCGGCGACCTCGGTGGCGTGTTGGCGGCACTCCGCAACGGTTGCCGCGTGATTGGCGAGGTAGTTCGCCCGGTGGTAGGCGCGTGCAGTGGTCGGGACCCGCTCGATCTCCACCATGGCGGCCCAGTGGGCGACGAACGTGCGGATCGGGTTGATGCTGCCCGCCTCGATGGCCGCAGCCATGGCCCTGGTCTGCCCCTCCACCATCTCCGGAAGTCGGTCGGAAGCCACCACGGCGAGAGCGGCCTTGAGCGCGGCGGGTGATTTATCGGGCCGTGGGATGAGTTCGGCTCCGTCTGACACCGGCTGACTCACGGGGCTCTCCTCTCGTCTCGTCCGAGCCTACTCGTCGCCGGTGGACTGGCTCACCGGAACAACGTGGCGTGATCCGTGGGCCAGGTGTGGAAGCTGCGGGCGGGGTGGCCGGTGATGTCCTGGACCGTGGTGGTGGCCGGCTGCGGGCTGGGGGTGGGCTCGGTTCCGTCCGACTCAGGCCCACTCACGGGGTACCCCTCTCGTCTCGCGGTAGCTCGTGACCTTGTCGGCCGCAGCCGTCACCGAACGGCTGCGGCACGGTTGAAACGCGGGGCCCGGCTACCGCACGCGCACGTACTGGTCGCCCTTGAAGAAGTACAGGTCGCCGGTGCCACCGGGGACGCGGCAGGCGTCGTCGACCCCGTTGGCGAAGACGCCGTCGACCCCCCAGACCGACGCCAGGCTCTTGGGGCCATCGGTGATCTTCTCGTCGCGGACGCTGTAGAGCACGTACTGGTCGCCCTTGAACAGGTACAGGCTGGTGGGCTTGCCGGGCACGCTGCAGGCCGCGCTGATGCCGGGGGCGAACGTGGTGCCCTTCAGGCCCGGCCAGCCGTCCGCCAGGCTCTTGGGCCCGGAGGCGATCTTCTCGTCGCCGACGTGGTAGCGCACGTACTGGTCGCCCTGACACTCCTTCCGTAAAGAACCCGGAATAAGTACCCACCCTCCCCGTCGAGCTGCCGCAACCGGACGAGCGGCCCTGAAGGGCGGTCGCGGCGTCGCCCGGGAGGGCGGGAAGTCGACGGGGTCGAGTTCCTGCGAAGGCGGTGCCCCCCGTTCCCGTAGCCGCCTTCGCGGGGCGTTCAGCGGAACAGGGCCGCGTGGTCCGTGGCCCAGGCGCGGAAGCTGCGGGCCGGGGTGCCGGTGAGGTCCTGGACCGTCGTGGTGGCGGGCTCGGGGTCGGCGATGCGGGCGTGGACGAAGTCCAGTGCGCCGTCCGCGATGGCCGGGGGACGGCCGGTGGTGAGCATCCTGTGTCGGGCGGCTTCGCGGGGGATCTCCTCCCAGTGGGCCGGGCGGCCGGCGGCCTCACCGATGATCCGCACCTGCTCCGCCTGCGTGGGCGACTCCGGGCCGGTGAGCAGGTACCGGGCGCCGTCGTGGCCGTCCTCGTTCAGGGCCCGGACGGCGACCGCCGCGATGTCCCGCTCGTCCACGGGGTTCAGCCCGGCCGCACCGCCGTAGCCCTGCACGGCGGCCCCGGACCGGATGTCCTCCGCCCACTGCAGTGCGGTGGCGAACCCGTACGCCCGCAGCACCGTGTGCCGTACCCCGCTTCCGGCGAGCAGTGCCTCGACCTCGACCTCGCCCTCGGCGCGGACGGCCGCCGACGACAGGAACACCACCCGCCCGACATTCCGGGCCAGCACCCCCACCGCCTCCGCCGCCCCGTCCGCCGTCGGGAACGGCCACCCCAGCAGCACCGCGTCGACACCCTGGGCCGCCGCCTCCAGCGTCGCCGGGTCGAGCAGCTCCCGCTGCGCCAGCGTCCGTACCCGCACCCCGGCGGCCGCGAGCTGCAGCCCGACATGCCGCCCGACCGTTCCGGAGACGCCCACCGCCAGCACGGGCGACGTGTCGTCAACTCGCTTATCTGTCATGTCTAGAACGTAGGCGACAAGCATGAGACGCCCAATGCGTGCGGGTCTCCGGTCCATGCGCCATCGTCTACCCGGCGCGCGCCGACTTCCGTGCGCCCCTAGGCGCTTCGGAGCGCTGACTACCCGTCAATCTGGTTAACGCCAAGCGCGATCAGCGTGTTACGTTCCGTGGCGCAAGCAGAAAAGAGAAGACCCCGGCGGTGGTGGAACACCCCGGGGTCTGGCACTAGGAGCTGACACTCCCCATGCGAGTTCATCGTAGCGTCCACACGAGCAACTTCGCCGTCTTTTCCAACGGCCTCGTCCAGGACCGTAGCCTCAGCCCCAACGCCCGAGCCATCCTCTTCGACCTCCTCTCTCGTCCTGACGGCTGGCGCGAGGACGCGAGGCACATCGCGGACACCACCGTGGGGGTGGGGCGCACGGCAGTCCGCCGGGCGCTCAAGGAGCTGGAAAATGCCGGGTACTACCGCGTCGACAAGGTTCGGATGCCCGACGGCACGGTCCGCTCTCATGCGAGCGTCTTCGACACGCCCCAGCTCGGACCGCCATCGAGTGCCCCACCCCCGGACTCCGGTGGGCCTGATGCCGGCCCCTCTGACACTCCTCCCGTAAAGAACCCGGAAGAAGTACCCACCCTCCCCGCCGAGTTGACCGAACCGGACCCGCAGGTCCGGGAAGCGGTCGCCACGCTCCACCGGGTGATCCGCCGGGAACCCCGCCTGCGCCTCGGTGAGGCCGAGGCCGCCGCCCTCGCGCCGCTCGTCGCCGAATGGCTGGCGAGGGGGCAGACGGACGCCGACCTCGCCCACGCCCTGCTGCCCGCCCTGCCGAGGCCTCTGCACTCCCCGGTCGGCCTGCTCCGCGACCGCCTGCGGCGCAAACTCCCGCCACCCCGCACGCCCGCCGCCGCCCCGCCCGCCCGTTCCGAATGCGCGGAGTGCCGCGATCCGGTGCCCCGCCCCGGCATCTGTCGCCCCTGCGCCGGCCTCGTCCCCCGAAAACCCGCCCCGGACCCGGCCACCGCCCGCACCGGGGCCGCCCGAGCCCGCACCGCCCTCCTCGCCGCCCGAAGACTCGCCCTGGCCCCCACGGTCTGACCCTGGTCGCGTGCGCAGGAAGTCGGAACCGCCGACTTCCCGCGCACGTGGTCCGAGGGGGCCGGGGGGTGGCTACTCCGCCCCCTCGGCGATGAAGGCCTCGTACTGGGCGGCCGTGAGCAGCTGCTTCAGCTCGTCGGGCTTGGTCAGCGTGAGCTCGACCATCCAGCCGTCGCCGTACGGGTCCGTGTTGATCAGCTCGGGCTCACCGTCCAGTTCCTCGTTCACCGCGGTGATCGTTCCGGTGAGTGGCATGAAGAGTTCGCTCACCGCCTTGACCGACTCCACCGTGCCGAACGCTTCGTCGGAGTCGAGCTCCTTGCCCACGGTGGGGATGTCGACGAAGACGATGTCACCGAGCTGCTTCTGCGCGAAGTCGGTGATGCCCACCTGGGCCTTGTTCTTTCCGGTGGTCCGCACCCACTCGTGGTCCTTGGTGTACTTGAGGTCTGCCGGGACGTTGGCCATGGAGGTCTCCGCATCGTCGTCGGGACTGCACTGACGGTTGGTCAGCCACGCGGAGGAGCCTGCTACAGATCCCCGCCCTTCGACGCGAAGCTCGCCCGGTCGGGTGAAGGCGGGTGTCAGTTGTGCAGGAAGGACTCCAGGGAGGTGGCCAGCGCCACCGGGGCCTCGTACATCGGGTAGTGCCCGCTGCCGCCGATCTCCTCCAGTTCGGCGTTGGGGTAGTGGGTGAGCCAGGTGCCGTGCATCACCTCGGCGGTGAGGGCGAGGTCGTGCGCGCCCACGATCACCTTGACCGGCACCGGGTTCCCGCTGATCCGCTGTTCCAGGTCGGCCGTCGCCCAGTCCCGGACGTACCCGCCGAAGGCCTCGCGGGTGGACAGCCGTAGCGACTGGTCGACCATCCGGTCCAGCCAGACCCGGCCGGCGCGCTGCCCGGTGACCAGGTCGAGGATGGCGAACCGCTTCTCCCGGTCCTCGGCGGCGCCGTAGAACAGCGCCTCGCCGGCGGCGTCCAGCGGGTACGCCCCGGCCGGCACCGGGGCCAGGCCGACCAGTTTGCGCACCCGCAGCGGCGCCTCGGCCAGCACTTGCTGGGCCGCCTTGCCGCCCATCGAGTGGCCGACCAACGAGAAGCGGTCCCAGCCGAGTTGGTCGGCGAGGGCGAGCGCGTCGGAGGCGATCTCGGCGAGTGTGTACTCCCCGGGGACGTCCTGGCGCTCGCCGTAGCCGCGGTAGTCGAGGAAGGCGTAGCTGAAGGCGCCGCCGTCGAGGTAGTCGAGGAAGGGGCCCCAGCCGGCGCTGGTGCCGAACCAGTCGTGCAGGACCAGGACGTGGTGGTCGCCGGTGCCGGTCAAGCGGTGAGGGATCGTCATGTCATCGGTCGTTCCCGGCAATCCGGCCTTCCGAACGGACGGCCGGCGCGATCTTCCGCTGTCGCCGGCCGGAGTGGGAGGTCGACGGGGCCGACGCCCCACTCCGGGGGGGGTGCTGTTACTCCACGCCGCCGAACGGCTCGGAGGTCTCGAACCTGGCACCGGCCTTCGGGAGTTCGACGTAGACGATGTCTCCGAGCTGTCGCTGTGCGTGGTCGGTGATGCCCACCCGGACCCAATCGCTCCCCAGGGGCCGCACCCACGCGTGGTCCCTGGTGCACTTGAGGTCTTTCGGGACGTCGGCCGTGGGGGGCCTGCCTCGGTTTGCCGGCGGGAGGCGCGGGCCGCCGGCGCGGATCATCCGATCAGGCGGC
Organism: Kitasatospora sp. MAA19; assembly: GCF_029894125.1. Taxonomy (GTDB): domain Bacteria; phylum Actinomycetota; class Actinomycetes; order Streptomycetales; family Streptomycetaceae; genus Kitasatospora. The sequence continues at coordinate 319,574 of NZ_JARXYZ010000003.1, read as the reverse complement.
GCTTCGCCGGGCGAAGGCCGGGGCGTGCTCCGGGCGGGGGCCCAGGGCGATCAGGCGGGACGGGATCTGGCGGAAACCGGGGACGAAGCGGACGAGCATGGCGAGTTGGGTGGGCGGGCCGACCCGGCGGCCGGTGAGGATCGGGGTGAAGATGGTGCCGTGCAGGACCTGCTGCATCCGCTGCATGATCACGGTGGGCCGCTCTCGACGCCGCTGGACCCTGGCGAGCGCGGCGGTGGTCGGGCGGCCGTGCCGCAGTGGCTCGGCGAGCAGGGTGGCGGCCGCGACGGCGTCCTGGATGGCGAGGTTGATGCCCACTCCGCCGGCCGGGGACATCGCGTGGGCGGCGTCGCCGATGAGCAGCAGTCCGTCGGCGTACCAGCGGTGCAGCCGGTTGAGCTTGACGTCGAGCAAGTGGACGTCGTCCATGCTCGCCAACTGGTCGACCCGGTCGGCGTACTGGGGGAACAGCCGGGCGATGCGGGCGCGGAAGCGCTCGACGCCCTCGGCGCGCAGCCGCGGGTCGGAGCCCTTCGCGGCGAAGTAGGCGATCTGGAAGTAGTCGTCGCGGGTGAGGCTGAGCGCCAGCTCGCGCTCCCCGAAGCCGGGGACGATGTTGGGCGGGACGCCCTGCTCGTGGCCGTGCCGGGGCAGCCGGAACCACCAGACGTCGAACGGCATCGGGTACTCCTCGGGCACCAGCCCGGCCTCCCGGCGCAGGGTGGAGTGCCGGCCGTCGGCGGCGACGGTGAGGTCGGCGCGGAGTTCGCCCTCCTCGCCGTCCCGGGTGCGGTAGCGCACGCCGACGACCCTGCCGCCCTCCCGGAGCAGCCCGGTCGCCTCGGTGTTCATCCGCACGGTGAAGGCGGGCTCCCGCTTCGCCTCCTCGACCAGGAGGTTGAGCAGGTCCCACTGCGGGATCATCGCGATGTAGTTGTACGGCGCGGGCAGCTTCTCGTAGGCGCTCAGCGCGACCGGGCCGACGCCGGGCACCGGCATCACCATGTTGCCGAGCCGGCTCTGCGGCAGTGCCGCGAACTTCCGGCCCAGGCCGAGTTCGTCCATCAGTCGCACGGTGGACGCGTGGACGGTGTCGCCGCGGAAGTCGCGCAGGAAGTCCCCGTGCTTCTCCAGCACGGTCACCTCGATGCCGGCCCTGGCCAGCATCAGGCCCAGCATCATGCCGGCCGGCCCGCCCCCGGAGATGACGACGCTCATGGCTCTCTCCCTCCGAACCCTGGTGCGACCTCCGATGTGGAACTCGCATATAGATAATCTCTGGAATCGTCTCAGGTGTCAAGCAGTATGATGTTCCACATGAAGGATCTGGTGGCCGCGGCCCTCACGGCGGCAAAGGAGCGGGGGCAGGACGTCGCGGACGTCCCGGTCACGGCGATCGCGGCAGCCGCCGGGGTCTCGCGCAGCACGCTGCTGCGCCGGCTCGGCGGCTCCCGGGCCGCGTTGGACGAGGCCGTCCGGCAGGCGGGCGTCGACCCGGGCGGACGGCCGCCGGTGCGGGAGCGCGCGATCGAGGCGGCGGCGTGGCTGGTGGCCGAACGCGGACTGGGCGAGATCACCCTGGACGCCGTCGCGGAGCGGGCCGGATGCTCGCTGCCCAGCCTGCACACCGTCTTCGAGGGGCGGGACGGCCTGCTCGCCGCCGTCTTCGAACAGTACGGCCCGCTGCCGGACGTCCAGGCGCTGGCGGCCGACCCGCCGCAGCGCCTGGAGGACGTCGTCCGGGCGCTCTACCGGGCCTTCGTCACGGCCTTCGAGCGCGAGCCGCAGATCGTCCCGGCGGTCTTCGCCGACCTGTTCAGCCGGCCGGACGGCCCCGCCGCGCGGATGATGGCGGCCACCGTGCCGCGGATGTACGAGGGCCTGGGCGGGCTGCTGCTGCCGTATGTCGAGGCCGGCCGGTTGCGGCCGCTACCGCTGCCGCTGCTGGCCCAACTGCTGCTCGGGCCGCTGATCAACCACATCCTGCTGCGGCCGGTGCTCGCACCCGCGTTCGGCGCCGACCTGCCCTCGGTGGACGAGGCCATCGAGCTGTTCGCCGACGCCTTCCTGCGGGCGGTCGCGCTGCCGTAGGGCCGGAAACCTCTTCGCCGGGGCCGTCACATCGGGGCGGTCGGCCGGGTCAGTGAAGTGACCGACCGGCCAGACCGTCTGAAGGAGCCTCACATGTCCGTCACCCTCGTCATCGTCACCGTCCTCGCGGCCCTGATGGCCGGAACCTCGGCCGGCGCCGTCTTCCTCCGAGCCGGGTTCGCCGTCGGCCCACTGGCCGAGTACGGTGTCCCGCGCGCCTGGTGGATCTGGCTGGGCGTGGCCAAGGCGGCCGGCGCCGTCGGCCTGCTGGTGGGCCTCGCCGTCCCGGTGATCGGCGAACTGGCCGCCGCCGGACTGGTGTTGTACTTCACCGGCGCCGTCATCATCGTGCTCCGGGCCCGCGACTACGCCCACGTCCCGTTCCCGGTGATCTACGCCGTCCCGGCCGCCGTCGCCCTGGTGCTCGGACTGGCCGCCTGAGCCCCTCCGGGGTGCCTGCGAGAATCACGGCCGCAGAACTCCTCGGAGGGGAAGACCGTGATCGGCAAGCTGCAGTGCCTCGTGCTCGACTGCCCGGACCCGGCCGGGCTGGCCCGCTTCTACGCGGGCCTGCTGGGCGGCGAGGTCGACCGGCCGGACCCGCGCTGGTCGCTCGGCGCGGGTTGGTCCACCCTGCACCTCGACGGCGGCACGGTGCTCTGCTTCCAGGGCGTCGCCGACCACCGCCCGCCGCGCTGGCCGGACCCGGAGCACCCCCAGCAGGCGCACCTGGACATCGACGTCGAGGACCTGGCCGCCGCCGAGCGCGCGGTGCTCGCGCTCGGCGCCGTCCGGCTGCGCGACGTCGGCCGCTGGCGCATCTACGCCGACCCCGCCGGGCACCCGTTCTGCCTGATCCGGGCGTAGCCGGCCCGCCGCACCGCGGGGGACGGCGGCGCGGCCCGTCAGTGGAGGACCAGGCGGTCGCCGAGGCGCAGCCGTCCGGGGGCGGCGACCTCGGCGAGGGCGTCGAGCCGGCCGTCGTGGGCGTGTACGACGGCCTTGAGGATCTCGGGGGCGTGCGGCAGGCCCGGCTGGGCGGCGCCGGTCATCGCGCACCGCTCGCTGGAGCGGACGAAGGCCAGCCGGGCGCCGTCGGAGGCCTCGGTGTGGGCCCGCCGGCCGAACCAGGAGTCCTCGACGAACGGCGGGGTGCCGGGCGGGGTGCGCAGCACCAGGTTGGGGCGGAACCGGCGCTCGTCGACCACGGCGAAGGGGACGGCCTCGCGGACCCAGTCCAGGGTGGCGGTGGTGAGCACGCTGACCGGCAGCTGGTCGAAGTGCGAGACGGCGTCCTCGCGGGCCAGTTCGACGTCCCCGCGCTGGAGGTAGGCGCGCAGGAAGGCGGTCGGGTCGGCGACCGGGCGGCCGAGCGGGTCGAACAGCTCGGGGCCGTCGATCCGGTGGCCGAGGCGGGCGGAGAGGCGGAGCAGGCCGTCCATCCGGCGGAAGCGGCGGGTGTTCTTGCCCGAGCCGAGTTTGCCGTCGCCGTCGCGGACGGCGTAGAGGCGGTCGCCGGCCAGGCCGCGCTCGTCCACCTCGACGGAGTCGAGCCGCTCGCCGCCGGTGGATTTCACGGGGTAGCGCCAGAGTCGCTCGATCACTCCGATGATCTCTGCCATGGCCGGACAGCGTAGCGGCGCCGCCGGGGGATGGTCTAGACCAAGTCCGGTGCGGTGACTGGCTGAAAACCGTCAGCCCAGCCGGGCCACCGCCCGCACCGGCGCGCCGTCCGCCGCCACCAGCCGCAGCGGGAACAGCGACACCTCCACCGGCCGTCCGGCCTCCTGGGCGTCCAGCAGCGCCCGCAGATCGGTCAGGTTCTCCGCGATCACCCCGCCGCCGGGCGCCCCCAGCAGCACCCGGTGCGCGGCGAGGGTCGGCTCGTCGGCGGCGGGCTGGTCGTGCTCGTCGGTGAGGTCCGCGAGCAGCGCGGCGACCGCCCGGTCGCCCGGGCCCGGGTCGGGGGTGGGGTCGACGCTCAGCGCGTCCACCCCGACGGTCCGCACCCCGGCGGCGACGATCGCCTCGGCGGCGGCCGCGGTCAGGGCGGGGTGGGCGAGGTACGCGTCGGTGCCCCAGTGCCGGGCCCAGCCGGTGGCGAGCAGCAGGACGGACCCCTCGCCGGCGCGCTCCAGGGCGGGCGCGAGCAGTTCGGGGGTGACGGCGGCCCGGGGCGCCAGTCCGCGCAGGTCGGCGAGCACCGCCGGGCCGGTGAACCGCTCCAGCGGCAGCCCGTCCAGGGTCGGCCAGGTGACGTCCACGTGGTAGGGCGCGTCCACGTGCGTCCCGGACTGCGAGCCGAGGTGCAGGGCCAGCACGTTCACCCCGGCGGTGGCGGTGGTGAGCGCGGGCTCCAGCAGGACGGCCGGGTCGCCGGGGTAGACCGGCATCGCGGTGGTCACCTGATGGGTGAGGTCGACGAGGGTCGCTGGCATGACCCCATCCTCCCAGGGGCGCCCGTGGATGAGGCCCGACCGGGTAAGGCCGGATAGAAATGGGCCATGGGAACAGTCAAGCGTCAGCCGTGGGTGGTCGGGGTCTCGGGTGCGTCGGGGACGCCGTACGCAGCCTCGGTGATCCGGGCGCTGCTCGCCGCCGGGGAGCCGGTGGACCTGATCGTCAGTCGCGCGGCCCGGCTCACCATCCTCGACGAGACCGGCATCTCCTTCCGGGACGCCCACTGGCGCGCCGACCTGGCCGCCTGGCTGGGCACCGACGAGGGCCTGGACGACGTCCGCTACTGGTCCGCCGGGGACTTCGCGGCCGGCCCGTCCAGCGGCTCGTACCCGGCCAAGGGCATGCTGGTGGTGCCCGCGACCACCGGCGCGGTGGCCGGGATCGCGCTCGGCCTGAGCAAGGACCTGCTGCAGCGGGTGGCCAGCGTCACCCTCAAGGAGCGCCGCCCGCTGGTCGTGTGCGTGCGTGAGACACCACTCAACGGGGTGACGTTGAAGCACCTGGTGGAGCTCGACGCGCAGGGCGCCGTCGTCCTCCCCGCCTCGCCCGGCTTCTACGCCGGCGGCTCGACCGTGCGCGAACTCGTCGATTTCGTGGCCGGTCGGGTGCTGGACGCGGTCGGCGTCCCGCATTCCCTGTACCTGCGGTGGGAAGGGGAGTTGGGGGCGGCGGCCCGCCAAGGCGGCGGGAACGGCAGCGTGTCGGCTGAGGGGGAGTGAGAAGGCCGAGGGCGGGAGAGTATCTTCTCTGCGATATCCGGGTTGTTCCGCGCATGGCGCCTTTGAATCCGGATAATGATCTGTGGGTCTGGTGAGGTTCGGAAGGACGCGGACGGTATATGGACACGGTGGACAGACAGCTCATCCAGGCGCTCCGGGAGAACGGCCGCGCGTCCTACGCCGAGCTGGGCCGGCTGGTCGGACTCTCCGGCCCGAGCGTCACGGACCGGATCAACCGCCTGGAGCAGGCCGGTGTCATCACCGGCTACCGCGCGACGGTCAACCCGGCCTCGCTCGGCTTCGGCGTCACGGCCCTGATCGGTCTTCAGCTGACCGACGCCGCCGACCACGAGGACGTCGCGTTCCGGCTGAAGGACCTCAACGAGGTCGAGGACTGCTGGTTCATCGCGGGTGACGACTCGTACATGCTCAAGGTCCGGGTGGCCGACGTGGCGGGCCTGGAGTCGGTGGTCAAGCGGATCTCGGGCACGAAGGGCGTGGCCCGCACCCGCACCACCGTCGTACTCTCCACCAAGTGGGAGAACCGGGTGAGCGAACTCCCCCCCGAAGGAGAGTGACGTCGTGGCACTGGTCGGTCTGGAGGAGCTGCGCGCAGCCCGGCAGCGGATCGCGGGGGTCGCCGTGCGCACCCCGCTGGTTCCCGCCCCGTGGGCGGCCGAGGGCGAGCGCCGGCTCTGGCTGAAGCCGGAGAACCTCCAGCCGACCGGGGCCTTCAAGACCCGCGGCGCGTACAACCGGCTGGCCGCGCTCACCGAGGACGAGCGGGCCCGCGGCGTGGTCGCCCAGTCGAGCGGCAACCACGCGCAGGCGGTGGCGTACGCGGCGGGGCTGCTCGGCATCAAGGCCGTGATCGTGATGCCGGACACCTCCCCGGCGGTGAAGGTGGAGGCCACCCGGGGGTTCGGCGCCGAGGTGATCCTGGTGCCGCCGGGGGAGCGGGACACCCTGCCCGGCGAGCTGGCCGAGCGGCACGGCTACGTCTGGGTGCCGCCGTACGACGACCCGTTCATCATCGCGGGCCAGGGCACGGTCGGCCTGGAGATCGCCGAGGACGCCCCGGCCGGGCTGGACACCGTCCTGGTGCCGGTCAGCGGTGGCGGCCTGATCTCCGGGACGGCGGCCGCGCTCAAGCTCACCCGCCCCGGCATCCGGGTGGTCGGCGTCGAGCCGGAGCTGGCCGCCGACGCGCAGGCCAGCTTCCGGGCCGGTCGCCGGCTCGCCTGGCCGGTCGCCGACACCTACCGGACCATCGCGGACGGCCTGCGCACCCCGTCCGTCGGCGAGCTGCCCTTCGAGCACCTCACCGCGTACGTGGACGACGTCGTCACCGTCACCGAGGACGAGATCCGGGCCACCGTCGCCCTGCTGGCCCGCCGCGGCCGCCTGGTCGCCGAGCCCTCCGGCGCGGTCGCCCCGGCCGCCTACTTCCACCGCGCCGCCGAGACCGGGGGCCGGACGGTGGCGGCCGTGGTCAGTGGTGGCAACATCGACCCCGCACTGCTCGCGGAGCTGCTGTCGGCACGGGCGTAGGCTCGTTCCGGCAAGGAATCGAAGTCGGAGGAGGCGGGTCACCGCATGGACGCAGGGCTCAAGCGCGAGCTGGAGGCGAAGGTCTACGCGGGTGAGCGGCTGACCCGCGAGGACGGGATCGCGCTCTACGAGAGCGACGACCTGGCCTGGCTGGGCGGTCTGGCCCACCACGTGCGGACGCGGAAGAACGGCGACGTCGTCCACTTCAACGTCAACCGCCACCTCAACATGACCAACGTGTGCAGCGCGTCCTGCGCGTACTGCTCGTTCCAGCGCAAGCCGGGCGAGAAGGACGCCTACACGATGCGCATCGAGGAGGCCGTCCGGCTCGCCAAGGCGATGGAGGTCGAGTCCCTCACCGAGCTGCACATCGTCAACGGCCTGCACCCGACCCTGCCCTGGCGCTACTACCCGCGCTCGCTGCGGGAGCTGAAGGCGGCCCTGCCGAACGTCTCGCTGAAGGCCTTCACCGCCACCGAGATCCACTGGTTCGAGAAGATCAGCGGCCTGTCCGCCGACGAGATCCTGGACGAGCTGATCGACGCAGGCCTGGAGTCGCTGACCGGCGGCGGCGCGGAGATCTTCGACTGGGAGGTCCGCCAGCACATCGTCGACCACGACACCCACTGGGAGGACTGGTCGCGGATCCACCGCCTCGCCCACAGCAAGGGCCTCAAGACGCCCTGCACCATGCTGTACGGCCACATCGAGGAGCCCCGCCACCGGGTCGACCACGTGCTGCGGCTGCGCGAGCTGCAGGACGAGACCGGCGGCTTCCAGGTCTTCATCCCGCTGCGCTACCAGCACGACTTCCACGACTCCAAGGACGGCGTCGTGCGCAACCGGCTGATGGCCCGCACCGAGATGGCCACCGGCGCCGAGGCGCTGAAGACCTTCGCGGTCTCCCGGCTGCTCTTCGACAACGTGCCGCACGTCAAGGTCTTCTGGGTGATGCACGGCGTCACCACCGCCCAGCTGGCGCTCAGCCACGGCGCGGACGACATGGACGGCTCGGTGGTCGAGTACAAGATCACCCACGACGCGGACAACTTCGGCACCCCGAACAAGCTCGGCCGCGACGACCTGCTCGACCTGATCCGGGACGCCGGTTTCCGCCCGGTCGAGCGCAACACCCGCTACGAGATCATCCGCGAGTACGAGGGCCCGGACCTGACGCGCCGCGAGGCCCCGCAGGCCATGCGCCTCTGACGTCGTCTCCCGCCGCCCGGGCCGGTCCTCGGCCCGGGCGGCGGCTTTCTTCACGGCCTCCGCACCCGCCCCGGGTTTACCAACCGGTACACCGTTTGGCAGGATCGGCGGCATGTCCGGTTCTCATCGCGCCACCCCGTACCCGTCGTACGAGCCGATGCCGGAGCCGGCGTACGGAGCGCCGCAGCAGCCGTACGAGCCGTACCAGCAGCCGGTCCACCAGGACCACGGCGGCTACCAGCAGCACTTCCCGCAGCAGGCCCAGGACGGGTACGGCGGGTACTTCGACGCCTACGACCAGCCGTTCCAGGGGTACCCGCCCGAGTCCGGCCCCGGGCCGATGCCCGGCCCTGAGCCGCTGTACGACCCCGAGCCGCGGTACGAGCCGGAGCCCGGCTACGAGCCGCTGCCCGAGCCGCGTCCGGCCCCGGCCGCCGCGGCACCCGTGGAGGGCCGGGCCGCCGCCCGGGGACGACGTCGCAAGCCGAAGCGGAAGCGGCACGGCAAGGCCGTGACCGCGGGCACCGCGCTGCTGCTCGCGGCCGCCGCCGGCTGGTACACCGTCGGCCAGGACACCGCCAAGCCCGGCCTCACCACCGCCGACGGGCCGGGCCCGGAGGGCGTCGTCGCCCCCGACCAGCCGTCCCCGGCCGCGGGCGGCGCCCAGCCCGCCGCGGCCCAGGCGGCCTCCGACCGGCAGACCGGGAGCCCGGCCGCCGGCCGCAGCCAGGTCCGCACGGACGGCTCAGTCGCCGCGATACCCGGCCTCGGTGCCGACTTCGCCGCGAAGATACCCGCCGAGACCACCCAGGTGGTGCTCGCCTCCGGCCAGGACAAGAACGGCAACAAGAACACCGTCACCCTCTGGACCCGCACTCCCGAGGGCCGCTGGCTGGCCGGTGAGACCTGGCAGGGCCACAACGGCAACAACGGCTGGAGCACCGACCACAACGAGGGCGACCTGCGCAGCCCGATCGGCGTCTTCTCGCTCACCGACGCCGGCGGCCGCAACGCCGACCCGGGCAGCAAGCTCCCGTACGACAAGGACCCGAGCTTCGTGGTCTCCGGGACGGGCTTCTTCGGCGACCAGCTGGCCGGTTCCTTCGACTACGTGGTCGCGATCAACTACAACCGGGTGCCCGGGAACTCGCCGCTCGACCCGCGCCGGCCCCAGGGCGCGAAGAAGGGCGGCGGCATCTGGATCCACGTCGACCACGACGGCCCCACCCACGGCTGCGTCTCGATCCCCGAGGACAAGATGGCCCAGCTGATCCGCACCCTGGACCCGGCGGCCCACCCGGTGATCGTGATGGGCGACGCGGCCTCGCTCGCCGCCTGACCCCGGCGTCCCGGACGGCGTTCCAGCGGCGGCCCGGGCGGTTCCCGCCCCGCCGTGCGCCCCGTCGTGCCTCGCGTGCTGCGAGCCCGGCGCGCGCGGAGGCCAGTCGCCGCAACGCCCGTTGTCGGGCTCCTACAGATCACGGGGACGGATCCTGTAGCCGGTCGCGCCCCGCTGACCAGCCGGTAACCCGGTTCCATGGCACTATGAGCGGTTCGCGCATTGTGGCACTCGGCCACTACCAGCCCCCCAAGGTCCTCTCCAACGACGACCTGGAGGCGCTCGTCGACACCAACGACGAGTGGATCCGCAGCCGGGTGGGCATCAGAACCCGGCACATCGCCGAGGGTGAGACCCTGGTCGACCTCGCCACCGAGGCCGCGCAGAAGGCACTCGCCGGCAGCGGTCGGACGGCCGACGAGATCGACCTGGTCGTGGTCGCCACCTGCACCGCGATCGAGCGCAGCCCCAACACCGCCGCCGCGGTGGCCGCCCGGCTGGGCGTCCGCGCGCCCGCCGCCTACGACATCAACACGGTCTGCTCCGGCTTCTCGTACGCCCTGGCCACCGCCGACCACGCGATCCGGGCCGGAGCGGCCCGGCGCGCACTGGTGATCGGCGCCGAGCGGATGTCCGACACCCTCGACTGGACCGACCGCTCCACCTGCGTGATCTTCGGTGACGGCGCCGGCGCCGCGGTGGTCGAGGCCCAGGAGGACGGTGCCGAGCCCGGCATCGGCCCGGTGGTCTGGGGCTCCGAGCCGGAGCGGGGTGACGCCGTGGTGATCACCGGCTGGGACCCGGTGATCAGCCAGCAGGGCCAGTCGGTGTTCCGCTGGGCCACCACCCAGCTCGCCCCGCTGGCCCGCCGGGCCTGCGAGCAGGCCGGGATCGACCCGGCGGACCTGAAGGGCTTCGTGCCGCACCAGGCCAACCTGCGGATCATCGACGCGATCGCCGCCAAGCTGGGCCTCGCCGACGCGGTGGTGGCCCGGGACGTGGTCGACTCCGGCAACACCTCGGCCGCCTCCATCCCGCTGGCCTTCTCCAAGCTGGTCGAACGTGGTGAGCTGTCTCCCGGCGATCCGGTCCTGCTCTTCGGCTTCGGCGGCGGCCTCGCCTACGCCGGCCAGGTGGTCCGCTGCCCGTGACGGCGTGGAGCCGGATCTCCTGAGTCCCCACAGCGCCCCTGAGGGCCCTGGACGCGAACATGCCGGTGGGCGGGCACCCTGTGTAAGGGGCGCCCGCCCACCGGCATGTCTGGCGCGCGTGCGGTACGTCGGCGGACCTCCCCCGAGGACACGGCCGCCGTCCGTCGTACCCCGGAACAGGAGGCCGGGGCTGCGCGCGGAGCGGATGGTCGGTTGAACGGATGGTCTACTTGGGCGGCTTCTTGCCGGTGACGCCCAGGTACACCAGGGGAGCGAGGTTGGGCTTGAGGTCCTTGACCTTGACGCCCCAGGAAGTGAAGGCCTTCTGGTGCTCGGCCGCCGAGGCGAGCAGCGAGACCAGGGCCCCGGCGACGGCATTCGGGTCGAGTGATTTGTCGGCCTGACCCTTCGCCTGGAGTTCCTTGACGGCCTCCGCGAGCGGCTTGGCGACCGCGTTGAGGACCGTCATGCGGATCTTGAAGAACCGCTTGTCCCCTTCGGCGGCACCGAGCGTGACCACTCGGAGAATGGCGTCGTTCTTGCGCCAGAAGGCGAGGAATCCGTCGACCAGTTCTTCCGAAGTGGTCGGACCGGACTTCCCTGCCCAGGACTTTCCGGCCACCAGCTCTTTGAGGGTGTCGGCGTCCTTGGCCATTTCCTCGGCGATTTCGAGGACAGCGCCCTCGACATCCGGGAAGTACTGGTAGAAGGTCGCGGGGGAGGTACCCGCCATACGGGCGACGTCGATGACCTTGACGTCCCGATAGGGCGACGTGCTGAGCATCTCGCGGAGGCAGTCGAGCAGCTTCTGCCGCGTCTCCTGTCCGCGTCGCCCGGCGACGCGACCGTCGACGGTGCGAACTTGTCCTGTCATGCCGTCAGCTTACCGTGGCACGATCTTGGCGCGATTCGGTGATGCGACTATTACTCCGCACGGGGGTTGCTATAGGGGCATGAACCACTTCGGACGGATATTCACCGTGCTCCGGAGGTGCCGTTGAAGCCCCCCCGTGTGCTTTTGACCCCACAGCGTGACGGCGAGTCCGCTGAGGGGTGGTCGAGTGACAGAGTGTGACGATCGCCGGTGTCGAAAGATTCATACCGGGGTGGAGCGTCCGGGCGTCCGAACGCAAGCCGCAGCCGGAACGGGCGTCAGAATCCGGCCGTTCCGTCATCGCTGACCGGGCGGTGGCGTCCCCGGGGCTGCCGTCGGCTCTGGGCGGGGGAGGTTGGAGATGCGCCGGGCGGCATTGGAGAATCGGGTCCGGCACCACGCGGCGGGTGCGGGAAACGGGGAGGTGGCAGCGGAGTGGACCAGCTGACGGCGCACGATCCGAGGCGGATCGGGCCCTTCGAGGTGCTGGGGCGGCTCGGCGCGGGTGGGATGGGGCTGGTCTACCTGGCGCGCTCCGCCTCCGGTCGACGGGTGGCCATCAAGACCGTCCGGGGGGAGCTGGCCGAGGACGAGCTGTTCCGCGTCCGTTTCGCCCGTGAGATCGAGGCGGCCAAGACGGTCGGCGGCTTCTACACCGCGGCCGTGGTGGACGCGGACGCGGACGCCCGGGTGCCCTGGCTGGCCACCGCGTACATCCCGGCCCCCTCCCTGGAGGACCTGGTCGAGGAGTGCGGGCCGCTGCCGGTGGACGCCACCCGTTGGCTGATCGCGGGCATCGCGGAGGCGCTGCAGTCCATCCACGCGGCCGGGCTGATCCACCGCGACCTCAAGCCCTCCAACGTGCTGGTGGTCGAGGACGGCCCGAAGGTGATCGACTTCGGCATCGCGTCCGGCGTCTCCAGCACCCGGCTCACCATGACCAACGTCGCGGTCGGCACCCCCGCCTACATGTCCCCGGAGCAGGCCAAGGACAGCCGCAACGTCCGGGGTGCCAGCGACGTCTTCTCGCTCGGCTCGCTGATGGTGTTCTGTGCCACCGGGCACCCGCCCTACCGCGGCTCCAATCCGGTCGAGACGGTGTTCCAGCTGCTGCGCGAGGAGCCGGACCTGTCCGGGATGCCGCGCGAGCTGATGGACCTGGTCCGCGCCTGCATGCGGCAGGCGCCGGAGCACCGGCCCAGTCCGGCGCAGATCCAGGCCGAGCTGGCCCCGCACCTGTTCTCCCGGGACGACGCCGCCGGCGAGGTCGGCGACTGGCTCCCCGCGAACGCGCTGGAGCTGATCGAGCGCAAGCGCGGCCGCCGCCCGAGCGCGCCGCAGCGGGCCGTCCACCTGCCGGGCGGCGCGCCGCCGCCCCCGGCCGGGCCGCCGCAGGCCGGCCCGCTCCAGCACCAGCCGCCGCAGCCGCACCAGCAGGTCCCGGTGCAGCGCCCCGGCCTGGACGACCCGCGCACCCACCCGGGCGGCGGGCACGCGCCGCCGCCGTCCGGGCCGGTGCACACGGGGCCGCGGCCGGGCCCGGCGTCCGACGGCGAGATCCCGACCGCGAAGATCGCCTCCCCCAACAAGCACCGCGCGCCGACCGGCGGCGGGGCCGTCGAGGTGCGGCTGTCCGGAGCCTCGGTGCGGATAGGCCCCGGGCCGCGGGCCGAGCACGAGCAGCCCGGTCCGGGCACCGCTCCGGCCGAGACCGACTGGGTCCGCCGGATCACCCCGCCGCCGCCGACGCCGCCGGCCGCCCACTGGCGCCCCTGGCGGTTCCGGATGTCCAACGACGTCTGGGGCACCCCGGTGGTCGCCGACGGCACGCTGTTCGTCTCCAGCTTCGAGGTGCACGCGCTGGACATCGCCTCCGGCGAGCGCCGGTACAAGACCCGGGACGTCGCCTGGGCGCTCGCGGTGGACGCCGGCCGGGTGCACGCCGCCGACGGCCCGCACCTGTACACCGTGGACGTCGCGGACGGCACCGAGCGCTGGCGCACCTCACTGGACGGCTGGGTCTACTCGCTCTCCGCCGCCGACGGGGTGCTCTGCTGCGGCATCCGGGGCGGCGGCGTCCAGCTGCGCTCGGCCGCCAACGGCGCCGAGCTGTGGCGGGCCGACGACGCCCAGCAGGACTACGAGAACCCGCAGTCCGGGCCCGTCCTGGTGGCCGGCTCCGCCTACTACTACGGCGCCGGGCGGCTGCGCTGCATCGACCCGCGCGGGGCCGGCCTGCGCTGGTCCTTCCCGGTCGGCGAGGACGTGCCCTCGCACCCGGTCGAGCGCGGCGGCGTGCTGTACGTGACGGCCGGCACCCGGGTGTACGCGCTGGACGCGGCCAGCGGGGTCGAGCGCTGGCGCTTCGAGGCCCCGGTGGTGCTGTTCACCCCGCCCGTGCTGGACGCCGACGCGGTCTACGTGGCCGACTACCTCGGCACGGTGTACGCGCTGGACGCGGCCACCGGCCGGGACCGCTGGCGCGGGGTCACCGGCAGCCGACAGGGCGCCGAGCCGGTGGTGGTCGGGGACGGCATGGTGCTGGTCGGCAGCGGCGAGGTGCTGTACGCCTTCGAGGCGGCGAGCGGGCGGGAGCGCTGGCGCTACACCGCGCGCGGCGAGATCGTCGGCTCCCCGGCGGTGGCCGACGGCCTGGTGCACCTGGGCAGCCGGGACCACTCGCTGCACACCCTGGACCTGGCGAGCGGCCAGCTGCGCTGGGAGCTCGGCACCAAGGGCGAGCTGACCGGCTCGCCGGTGGCGGTCGGCGGCCGGGTCTTCGTCGGCTCCAAGGACCGCTGCGTGTACGCGCTGGACGCCTTCTACGGCACGGCCGTCCCGGCGCGTTGAACCGGCGCGTTGAAACGGAGCGCTGAAGCGGTGCGTTGAAGCGGTGCGCTGAACCACTGCGGCGGCGGGGCGGGTGCCCCGCCGCCGCGGCGGCCAGGTCGGAGCGGGTCGGCTCGGGTCAGGCCTTGCGGGCCTCGGGGTGGCGGCTGCACCAGCCCTCCCACGCGGAGGAGACCATCTCCGCCACGCCGTGGCGCGCGTTCCAGCCCAGCTCGCGGCGGATCAGGTCGGCCGAGGCCACCACCCGGGCGGGGTCGCCGGGGCGGCGCGGGGTCACCTCGGGGGTGGTGTCGTAGCCGGTGACCTCGCCGATCACCTCCAGCATCTCCTTGACGCTGACGCCCTCGCCGCGGCCGATGTTGAGCACCAGCGAGGTCTCGCCGGCCGGGTCGGCGGCCAGCCGCTTGGCGGCCGCGACGTGGGCCGAGGCGATGTCGGAGACGTGGATGAAGTCGCGGACGCAGGTGCCGTCCGGGGTGGGGTAGTCGCCGCCGAAGACCCGCGGCGCCTGACCGGCGGTGAGCCGCTCGAAGACCATCGGGATCAGGTTGAAGACCCCGGCGTCGGAGAGCTCGGGGGAGGCGGCGCCGGCCACGTTGAAGTACCGCAGTGCCACGGTGGAGATGCCGTGGGCCTTCCCGGCGGCGGCGACCAGCCACTCGCCGGCCAGCTTGGTCTCGCCGTACGGGCTCATCGGCGCGCAGGGGGTGGACTCGGTGACCAGGTCGACGTCCGGCATGCCGTAGACGGCGGCGGAGGAGGAGAAGAGGAAGCGCTTGACCCCGCCCTCGGCGGCGGCCTCCAGGACGGTCTGCAGGCCGATCATGTTCTCCCGGTAGTAGAAGAACGGCTGCTCGACGGACTCGCCGACCTGCTTCTTGGCGGCGAAGTGCAGGATGCCCTCGACCGCGTGCTCGCGGATGGCGGCGTCCAGGGCGGCCCGGTCCAGGGTGGAGCCCTTGACCAGGGCGACGCCGTCCGGCAGCCGGGAGGCGTCGCCGGTGCTGAGGTCGTCCAGGACGGCGACGCGCTCACCGGCGTCGAGCAGCTGGCGGACGACGTGCCCGCCGATGTATCCGGCACCGCCGGTGATCAACCAAGTCATGCGCTGATCCTAGGGTCCGTCGTCAAACTCCCGTCGTCCGCCCGAGGGCGGGAGCTCGACGACGGACCCCAGGGCGTTCGGGTTGCGTGGCGGATGTCGGGCGAGTCGAACGGTCGAATCGGACAAATCGGTGAAATGCTGACAAAGATTTCCGTGCTCTCAGCGTGGTGACGAATCGGAGGCAGCCAGGTGAGCCGAAAGAAGGAACACGCCCGTCCCCTGCCGGCCAGGCCCCGGCCGACCGGTCCCAAGGCGGCGCGCGGCCGGTGGCCCGCGGCCGGTGTGGTGGCCGTGCTGACCGCGCTGGCCCTGGCCGGGTGCAGCAGCTCCTCCTCGTCCTCGGCGCCGGTCGCGGACTCCTCGTCGGCCAAACCGGCCTCCTCGGAAGCCTCGCAGCCGGGCGGCGGGGACCAGTTGCAGAGCGCCTACCAGAAGGTGATCGCCGACGTGCTGCCCTCGGTGGTGCAGATCACCACCGGTGACAGCCTCGGCTCGGGGATCGTCTACGACGACAAGGGCGACATCGTCACCAACGCCCACGTGGTGGGCACCGCGACCACCTTCACCGTCACCCTCGCCAACAGCACCAAGTCGCTGGACGCCACGCTGGTCGGCAGCTATCCCGACTCCGACCTCGCGGTGATCAAGCTGAGCAGCCCGCCGAGCGGCCTCAAGCCGGCCTCCTTCGGCGACTCCGCCAAGGTCCAGCTCGGCCAGATCACCCTCGCCATGGGCAGCCCGCTCGGCCTCTCCAGCAGTGTCACCCAGGGCATCGTCTCGGCCATCGGGCGGACCGTCTCCGAGCCCCGGGGCGGCGGCGCGCCGGGCGCCACCATCGGCAACATGGTGCAGACCTCGGCCGCGATCAACCCGGGCAACAGCGGCGGCGCGCTGGTCAACCTGGACAGCCAGGTGATCGGCATCAACACGCTCGCGGCGACGGAGCCCCAGACCAACGGCGCGGCCGCGCCCGGCATCGGCTTCGCCATCCCGGCGTCCACCATCACCAACATCACCGACCAGCTGATCAAGCAGGGGAAGGTCACCAACTCCGGCCGGGCCGCGCTCGGCATCACCGCCCGGACCAGCTTCAACCAGCAGTTCCAGCCCTCCGGTGCGGTCATCGTGGCGGCCACCGCGGGCGGTCCGGCGGCCACGGCGGGGCTGCAGGCCGGCGACGTGATCACCAAGCTCGGGGACGTCACGGTCGACTCGCTGAACGCGCTCACCACCGCGCTCGCCTCGCTCACCCCGGGCAGCAAGGTCACCGTCACCTACACCAGGGACGGCAGCAGCAAGACGGCCGACGTCACCCTCGGCACGCTGCAGGCCGCCTAGGCCGCCCAGACCGCGCCTGGACCGGCGCGGCCCGGCCGACCGCGCGCCGCGCAAGGGTGCCGCCGGCCGGCCGCCGCACCGGACGGCGCCGGGACCTCGTCACTGCCTCGACGAGGTCCCGGCGCCGTGCCACGCCCGTGCTCAGCGGCGGGCGGTGTGGGTGTGCCAGGGCAGTTCGACGGTGACGCTGGTCGGGCCGCCCTCCGGGCTCTGCACCAGGAACACCCCGTCCACCGCGCGGATCCGCTCGGTCAGCCCGGCCAGACCGCTGCCCGGGTAGGGCGCCGCGCCGCCCTTGCCGTCGTCCTGGACCAGCACCATCAGCTGGTTGTCCGAGCGCCAGACGTCGACCGAGGCGGAGCGGGCGCCGGCGTGCTTGGAGACGTTGGTCAGCAGCTCGCTGACGGTGAAGTACGCGATGCCCTCGACCGCCGAGTCCGGCCGCTCGGCCTGGCCGTCCGGACCCTTCAGGTCGACGTTCACCCTGACCCCGCCGGGGACGGTGCAGCGGGCGGCGACCGCGGACAGCGCCGCGTCCAGGCCGCGGTCGGTGAGCACGGCGGGGTGGATGCCCCGGGCCAGGTCGCGCAGTTCCTGCAGGGCCAGCTTCACTTCGCCGTGCGCGTTGTCGACCATCTTCGTGGCGGCCGCCACGTCGTCCTCGGTCTCGATCTCGCGCAGCCGCTCCTTGGCCATGCCCAGGTCCATGGCCAGCGCGACCAGGCGGGCCTGGGCGCCGTCGTGCAGGTCGCGCTCGATCCGGCGCAGGTCGGCGGCGGCGGTGTCGACCACGGTGCCGCGGTCGTCCTCCAGCTCGCGCACCCGCTCGGCCAGGGCGCCCGGGAAGAGCAGCGACTCGATCAGGATCCGGTCGGTCGCCGCCATCCCCCGGATCACCCAGGGCAGCACCGGCCACATCACGATGACCGCGACCAGGGTCAGGGTGAAGCTCAGGATGCCCCAGGGCAGCATCAGCACGTTGTAGAGCACCGAGCGCCAGTTCAGCAGGTCGGTCAGGTGGGCGATGGTGAAGCCGACCACCCC
This sequence comes from Kitasatospora sp. MAA19, assembly GCF_029894125.1. Taxonomy (GTDB): domain Bacteria; phylum Actinomycetota; class Actinomycetes; order Streptomycetales; family Streptomycetaceae; genus Kitasatospora. The sequence continues at coordinate 301,843 of NZ_JARXYZ010000003.1, read as the reverse complement.
CGGTCGGCGCGGCCGCACCGGCTCCGGCTCGTGGATCTCGGAGCCGTACGCCGACCGGGCCCGACGGCGGCCCAGCCCGCCCATGACGCGGCAGCCGGCCAGCCCGGCGGCCAGCAGCGGCAGGCCGATCACGGTGACGGACAGCCCCAGGCCGACCGAGAGCATGGTGATGGCGAGCACGAAGCCGGCGATGCCGAGCGGCAGGTTGAGCAGCAGCTGTCCGGCCTGCCGCCACATCCGCGCGCCGTACAGCGGGGGGCGCTCCATTGACGCGTCCTGCTCCCTGATGGCGTCCGCGGCGCGGCGGTGCAGAGGCTTCATCTGGATCTACCGTCCCTCTTGATCGAGCTGGTGCACCAAGCTTCTCGAACCGGGGGCGGACGAGGCCATGGGGGTGATACATCTTCCGGAGCGGGGGTTATCCCTACCCCTGCCCTGGTCGTCGAGCCACTCCCGGGTGTCCACCGGGGTGTCCACCGGACGTCTTGCGGAGCGGGCAGGGTTCGGGCGGAGCGGAGTCCTCCCCTTAGACTCACGCATTGGCCATGGTTATGACTATGCAAGGAAACGTCGTAGAACTGCCTTGAGGGGCTGTTCACGGCCGAGGTGGAGGGCGAAGGCATGGAGGGGCAGCACGCGGCTGCCGTCGCGGCCGACCCGGCGGTCGGCGGCGGCTACTTCGACGCGTACGCCGCGATGGGTCTGCTGGCCGTCGTCGGGGTGCTCTTCGTCGCCGTGGCGTTCACCGCCAACCGACTGCTGCGGCCGGTGGTGTACTCGCCCGAGAAACTCCTCGCCTACGAGTGCGGGGTGGACCCGGTGGGCGAGGACTGGGCGCACACCCAGATCCGCTACTACGTGTACGCCTTCCTGTACGTGATCTTCGCGGTCGACGCGATCTACCTGTTCCCGTGGGCGACGGTCTTCGCCACCGCCGGGTACGGCGCCGGAACGCTGATCGAGATGTTCCTCTTCATCGGCTTCCTCGCGGTCGGCCTGCTCTACGCCTGGAAGAAGGGCGTTCTGGAATGGACGTGACGCACACCCACTCGCACGGCGCCCAGGGCGGGCCGGTCCCGCTCGGCCTCCCGGACCCGTCCCGCCCCGGTGCCGTCGAGCGCCGCGGCATCGGTCCGCTGGCCCGGCTGGCGCCCGATCCGGTCAAGGTCGTGCTCAACTGGGGCCGCCGCTACAGCCTCTGGTGCTTCAATTTCGGCCTGGCCTGCTGCGCGATCGAGTTCATCGCCGCGTCCATGGCCAAGCACGACTTCATCCGGATGGGCGTCATTCCGTTCGCGCCCGGCCCCCGTCAGGCCGATCTGATGATCGTCTCGGGGACGGTGACCGACAAGATGGCGCCCGCCGTCAAGCGCCTCTACGAGCAGATGCCCGAGCCGAAGTACGTCATCTCCTTCGGCGCCTGCTCCAACTCCGGCGGCCCGTACTGGGACTCCTACTCGGTCACCAAGGGCGTGGACCAGATCATCCCGGTCGACGTCTACGTGCCCGGCTGCCCGCCCCGGCCCGAGGCGCTGCTCCAGGGCATCCTCAAGCTCCAGGAGAAGATCGCCGCCGAGTCGCTGCCCGACCGCTACACCACGCCCGCGGCGGCGCTGCGCCGCCCGCTGGTGGCGGGGCCGTCGACCGAGGGAGGGGCCTCGTGAGCGAGCGAGCCGTCGAAGGGCGCACCGCCGAGCAGTACGCGGCGTCGGTCGGGGAGTGGGCGACCGGCGCCGAGGCTTACGGGCTGATCACCGTCGACGTCCCCGCCGAGCACTGGATCGAGGCGCTCACCAACGCCCGCGACGTGCTCGGCCTGGGCTTCTTCGACTGGCTGAGCGCCGTCGACGAGCTCGCCGAGGGCTTCTCCGTGGTCGTGCACCTCGCCTCCGCCGACGCCCCGGGCGTTCGCCACCTGGCGCTGCGCACCCGGGTGCCGCGGGACGGCGCCGCGCTGCCGACCGCAGTCCCGGTGTACGCGGGCGCCGCCTGGCACGAGCGCGAGACCCACGAGATGTTCGGCATCGACTTCCCCGGACACCCCTACCTCGCCACCCTGCTGCTGCCGGACGGCTTCGAGGGGCACCCGCTGCGCAAGGAGTTCGTGCTCGCGGCGAGGGTCGCCAAGGCCTGGCCGGGCGCCAAGGAGCCGGGCGAGTCCGACCACGGCGACGGGCCGGCCCGTCGCAAGATGCAGCCGGCCGGCGTGCCGGACCCGAACGAGTGGGGGCCGCTGAAGGGCACCCTGCCGCCGGTCGCCGAGCGGCCGGCGCGCGGTGCGCGGGCGGCGGGCGCGGCCGGGCGGACGCCCCGGGCGGCTGCCGCTGCCGCTGGTGCCGCCGCAGGCGAGGAGACGCCGGCGGTGCGGGCGGACCGGCCGCGTCGGACCAGGTCGGTGGCGGAGGGGTCGGCGAGCCAGCCCGGCGCCGAGTCGGCCGCCGCCGGTGCCGCCGCAGGTGAGGAGACGCCGGCGGTGCGGGCGGACCGGCCGCGTCGGACCAGGTCGGTGTCCGCCGGCTCGGTCAGCCAGGCCGCGGAGCCGGCGGCGGCCGAGGCCGCCGAGGTTGTTGCGCCCGCTGAGGCTGCCGCGCCGGTCGAGCCGAAGGCCGAGCGCCCGGCGCCCGCGCGGACCCGCTCCGCGGACGCGCCCTGGCACAACCCGGTGCCCGCGCACGACGAGCCCGCGTCGCCCGCTGACTCAGCCGCACCCGCGAAGCCCGCTGCGCCGGTCGAGCCCGCTGCGCCGGTCGAGCCCGCCGGGGCGCAGACGCCCGCCGAGCCGGCGGAACCCGCCGCGCCCGCGGGCGAGCAGGACGAGACCTCGGCCGGACCGGCCGGCCAGGACGGAGACGGCACGTGAACCTGCTCGACACGGTGCTGCGCTGCGTCGCCACCCTGGTCGTCTTCCTCGTCTTCCCGCTGGTCATCGGCCAGACCGAGCACAAGGTCATGGCGCACATGCAGGGCCGGCTCGGCCCGATGTACGCCGGTGGCTTCCACGGCTGGGCGCAGCTCGTCGCGGACGGCGTGAAGTTCGCGCAGAAGGAGGACATCGTCCCGGCCGGGGCGGACCGCCGGATCTTCCAGCTGGCGCCCGCCGTCTCGCTGCTGCCGTACCTGTTCGTGCTGCTGGCGATCCCGGTCGGCCCGAACGGCTTCGTCGGCCAGGCGATCGACGCCGGCCTGTTCTTCGTGCTGGCCGTGATGGGCGTCGGCGTGATCGGCAAGCTGATGGCCGGCTGGGCCTCGGCGAACAAGTTCTCGTTGCTCGGCGGCCTGCGCACGGCCGCGCAGCTGATGTCCTACGAGCTGCCGATGGTGCTGGCGGCGGCCTCGGTGGCGATGGCCGCCGGCACGCTGTCGCTGCCCGGGATCCTGGACGCCTGGGAGTGGTACTGGCTGCCCTGGCAGCTGATCGGCGCGTTCGTGTTCTTCACGGCCGGCCTGGCCGAGCTCCAGCGCCCGCCGTTCGACATGCCGGTCGCCGACTCGGAGATCATCTTCGGCGCGTACACCGAGTACACCGGGCTGCGCTTCGCGCTGTTCCTGCTGTCCGAGTACGCGGGCATCCTGGTGGTGTCGGCGCTGACCGCGGTGCTCTTCCTGGGCGGCTGGCACGGCCCGCTGTCGGACCAGCTCGGCTGGCTCTGGATGATCCTGAAGACCTTCGCGCTGGCCTTCGTGGTCATCTGGCTGCGGGTCACCTACCCGCGTCTGCGCGAGGACCAGCTGATGCGCTTCGCGTGGACCGGGCTGATCCCGCTCGCCCTCGTCCAGCTGGCCCTCACCGGCATCATCAAGGTGGCGATCTCATGAGCGAGCGAAGCGAGCGAATCATCATCAGGCGCGTGTGGGCGAATGCCCCTGCCGGGCGAAGCGAGGTGGGCGCATGAGTTTTCCCGGTGCCGGCCTGGCCAAGGGCTTGGCCGTGACTCTGCGGACGATGACGAAGAAGAGCGTCACCGCGCAGTACCCCGAGGTGCAGCCGGTGCTGCCGCCGCGCTCGCGCGGCGTCATCGCGCTGCTGGAGGAGAACTGCACGGTGTGCATGCTCTGCGCGCGCGAGTGCCCGGACTGGTGCATCTACATCGACTCCCACAAGGAGACGCTGCCGGCCGCCGAGCCGAACGCGCGGGCCCGCACCCGCAACGTGCTGGACCGGTTCGCCATCGACTTCTCGCTCTGCATGTACTGCGGGATCTGCATCGAGGTGTGCCCCTTCGACGCGCTGTTCTGGTCGCCGGAGTTCGAGTACGCCGAGACGGACATCCTGGAGCTGACCCACGAGCGGGACAGGCTCCGCGAGTGGATGTGGACCGTCCCGGCGCCGCCGGCGCTGGACCCGGCGGCCGAGGAGCCCAAGGAGATCGCCGCCGCGCGCAAGGCGGCGGACAAACTGGCGGCCGCCGCGGCCGCCGCCGCTTCGGAGGAGGGGGAGGCCCCGTGAGTGCCGCCACCCTGCTCGCGGCGACCGGCTCGTTGGAGCCGGCCGCCCGTTCGTTCCTGTCCCCGACCGGGGTGGAGATCGTCTTCCTGCTGGTCGGTGTCGCCGTGCTGGGCTCGGCCCTGGTCGCCGTCACCACCAAGCAGCTGGTGCACGCCGCGCTCTGGCTGGTGGTCGCGCTCGGCGGGCTGGCGGTGGAGTTCCTGCTGCTCACCGCCGAGTTCATCGCCTGGGTGCAGGTGCTGATCTACCTCGGCTCGGTGATCGTGCTGGTGCTGTTCGGACTGATGCTCACCAAGGCGCCGATCGGGCGCTCGCCCGACGCCGACTCCAAGAACCGCTGGGTGGCCCTGGTCGTGGCGCTTGCCTCGGCCGGGACGCTGGTGACGCTGGTCGTCGACGCCTTCCGGACCTCCTGGATCGACCTCGGCGCGGGGGGCGGCTCGGCCGCCGTCACCGGGGCGAGCCTGTTCCGCCACTGGGTGCTGCCCTTCGAGGCCCTCTCCGTGCTGCTGCTGGCGGCGCTGGTCGGCGCGATCGTGCTGTCGCGCGGGTCGAGGCGGCGGGTGCCGGTGCCCCGGGCGGGCCGGCTGCGCGCCGGTCGGCCGGTCGGGTCGAACGGGACCGTCGCCGCGACCGTGCCCAGGCCGGCCGCTCCGGACGCTCCCGCAGCTCCGGCCGCTCCGGCCGCTCCCGCCGCCCCCGCAGCTCCCGCCGCCCCCGCCGCTCCCGCGTCGCCGACCACCGAGCAGGAGGGCTGATGCACCTCGCCTACCCCGTCGTCCTCGCCGCGCTGCTGTTCAGCGTCGGCGTGTACGGCGTGCTCGCCCGGCGCAACGCCGTCCTGGTCCTGATGTCCGTCGAGCTGATGCTCAACGCCGTCAACCTCAACCTGGTCGCCTTCGACACCTGGCTGCGCGACTCGCTGCACGCCGGCCAGGCGCTCACCCTGTTCACCATCACCGTCGCCGCCGCCGAGATCGGACTGGGGCTCGCCATCGTCCTGCTGCTGTTCCGGGCCCGGGGCACGGCGGACATCGACCGGGCCACCGCGCTCGGCGATCCGGCCGAGCCGTTCGCCGAGGAGGCGCCGGCCGGAGCCGAGGCACTGAAGGGCCAGGCCGCCGCATGAACCTCGCCCTGCCCGTCCTCGTTCCCGTGCTGCCCGCACTCGGTGCCGCCGCGACCCTGGCCCTCGGCAAGAAGGCGCCCGGGCTGGCCCGGCCGCTGGCCATCGTGCCGGTCGCCGTCTCGGCCGCGCTCGCCCTGGTCGTCGCCCTCCAGCTCGGCACCGGCCAGGCCCTCGACGCCGCCACCCGGCTCACCCCGACCGGCGGCCCGGACATCGCGCTCGGCCTCCACCTGGACGGCTTCAGCTCGCTGATCTCCGTGCTGGTCGGCCTGGTCGCCACCTGCGTGCAGGTCTACTCGACCGCGTACCTCAAGGAGGACCCGCGCTACCCGTCGTACGCGGCGCTGGTCTCGCTGTTCACCGCGGCGATGTTCCTGGTGGTCTACTCGGGCGACCTGATCGTGCTGCTGGTCGGCTGGGAGGTCATGGGCATCTGCTCGTACTTCCTGATCGGCCACCACTGGGAGACCGAGGACGCCCGCTCGGCCTCGCTGAAGGCCTTCCTGGTCACCAAGCTCGGCGACGTGCCGTTCCTGTTCGGCATCTTCCTGCTCGGCGCGGACGCCGGCAGCTTCCGGATCCCCGACGTGCTGGCCGCCGCCGGCGACGGACGGCTCGGCCACCCGACGCTGATCGCCCTGCTGCTGCTCGCCGGGGTGGCCGGCAAGAGCGCGCAGTTCCCGCTGCACACCTGGCTCCCGGACGCGATGGCCGGCCCGACGCCGGTCTCCGCGCTGATCCACGCCGCCACCATGGTCGCGGCCGGCATCTACCTGGTCGCCCGACTGCTGCCGGTGTTCCTGCTGTCGGGTGCGGCGCTGGTCGTGCTCGCGGTGATGGCCGCCGTCACGATGATCGGCTCGGCGCTCTGCGCGCTCGCCCAGGACGACCTCAAACGGGTGCTCGCCTACTCCACCGTCGGCCAGCTCGGCTACATGGCCGGGGCGCTGGCCGCCGGCGACCGCGAGGCCGCCGTTTTCCACCTGGTCAGCCACGGCGCGTTCAAGGCGCTGCTGTTCCTGGCCGCCGGTGTGGTGATCCACGCCGCGCACACCAACTCGATCTCCGCGATGTCCCGGATCCCCGGGCTGCGCAAGCGCGTCCCGGACGCCTACTGGACGATGGGCATCGCGCTCGTCGCCCTGGTCGGGCTGCCGCCGTTCTCCGGCTTCTTCAGCAAGGAGGCGGTGCTGACCGCCGCCGAGCACGCCGCCAACGGCGAGGCGCTCACCAACGGGCTCGGCCCGGCCTCGGCCGTGCCGGAGGCCGCCGGGTGGATCGTGCTGATCTCGGCCGCGCTCACCGCGTTGCTCACCGCCGCGTACGCGACCCGGCTCTACCTGCTGGCCTTCCACAGCCCGGCCACTGGCGCGGCTGCGGCTGCGGCGTCCGGCGCCGAGCACGAGGCGGACGCGCCGTACTCGCCCGAGCTCGACGAGGCCGACCCGGCCACCGCCGAGCCGGCCGCGATGCGCTGGCCGCTCTGGGTGCTGGCGATCCCGACCATGGGCTTCGGCATCGCCGGGCTGCGCTCGGACTGGCTGCCCGCGCTGCTGGACGGCGGCTCGCTGCGCCCCTCCGCGGTCACCGCCGTCATCGGCACCGGGCTCGCCGTGGTCGGCGTGCTCGCGGCCTACGGCGCCTGGCGTTCGGCGACGGCGCGGCTGACCACCGGCCGACCCGTCCCGGCCGGCACCGGCCGGGTGCCCGAGCAGGCCGGAGCCCCGGCCGCCGAGGTGATCGTCGCCGACCCGGGCCGCACCCTGCTCGGCCCGCTGTTCGGCCCGGCCCGGCACGGCTTCGGCGTCGACCGGCTGTACCACGCGCTGTTCGTCCGCCCGGTGGCCGCCGCCGCCCGGCTGGTCCGCTTCCTCGACCGCGAGGTCGTCGAGACCTACGTGCGCGGCAGCGGGGCCGGCGCCAACCTGCTCGGCCGGGCCGTCCGGCTCGCGCAGACCGGCAACGCGCAGACCTACCTCAGCGCGCTGCTCGCCGGCGTCGTCCTGCTGGCCGTCCTGGTGGCGGTGTAGCGGATGCCGTACCTCCTCTCCCCGCTTCCCCCGATTCCGACCGCCGCCCGTAGGAGCCCCCGATGAACGCAGTCCTCATCGCCCTCCTGGTGCTGCCGCTGCTCGGCGCCGCGCTCACCCTGGCGCCGGTGTTCGGCCCGGAGCCGGCCGCCGCCGACCGGCGGGCGCTGCGGCTGAACAGCGTCGTCACCGGCGCGGTGTTCCTGCTCACCGTCGCCTTGGCGGCCGGTTTCGATCACGATGAGCCCGCCCGGATGCAGGCCACCACCGACGTGTCCTGGATCCCGGCCCTCAACGTGCGCCTGCACTTCGGCGTGGACGGCGTCTCGCTGCCGCTGATCGTGCTGACCGCACTGCTCACCTTCCTCTGCGCGCTGTACTCGGAGAAGCGGCTGCCGGGCGGGGACGCCCGGGGCGGAACCCCTGAGGGGCACCGTCCCTCGGCGAAGGCCTTCGTCGGGCTGTTCCTCCTCCTCGAGGTCGGCATGCTCGCCACCTTCGCGGTGCTGGACCTCCTGCTCTTCTTCCTGGCCTTCGAGATCGTGCTGATCCCGATGTACTTCCTGATCGCCCGCTGGGGGAGCGGCGCGAAGGCCCCCGCCGCCAACCGGTTCATCCTGTACACGCTGCTCGGTTCGGCCGTGATGCTGCTCGGCTTCCTGCTGATCGGCAGCAAGGCCGGCACCTTCGACATGCAGGCCCTGGCCGCCGCGCACGGCAGCGGACTGAGCCACACCACCCAGGTGATCGCCGCGCTGGCGATCATGGTCGGGCTCGCGGTCAAGGCCCCCGCCTGGCCGCTGCACAGCTGGCTCCCGGACGCGCACACCGCCGCCCCGACGGTGGGCTCGGTGCTGCTCGCCGGCGTGCTGCTGAAGATGGGCACGTACGGTCTGGTCCGCGTCCTCCTCCCGGTCGTGCCCGACGGCACCGCGACGCTCGCCCCCTACCTGGGCGCGTTCGCCGCCGTCGGCATCGTCTACGGATCACTGGCCTGTCTGGCACTGGCCCGCCCCGGCGCCAAGGGCGACCTCAAGCGCCTGATCGCGTACTCCTCCGTCGGCCACATGGGCTTCGTCCTGCTGGGCATCGCCTCCCTCACCCCGGTGGGCGTCAACGGCGCGCTGTTCGCCAACATCGCCCACGGCCTGATCACCGGTCTGCTGTTCTTCGTCGTCGGCGCCCTCAAGGACCGCTACGGCACGGCGGACCTCGACACCCTCGCCGGCGCCACCGGGGCCGCGCTGTACGGCCGGGCCCCGCGAATCGGCGCACTGCTCGCCTTCGCCGCCGTCGCCAGCCTCGGCCTGCCCGGCCTGGCCGGCTTCTGGGGCGAGCTGCTCGCCATGTTCGGCGCGTTCGACCCGGCGGACGGCCTGTCGCGCCCCGCCTTCGTCACCTACATGGTCCTGGCCGGTCTCGGCACCCTCCTCACCGCCGCCTACCTGCTGATCGTGGTCAAGCGCGTCTGCATGGGCGACCCCAAGCAGCCCGCCCCGGTGGACGGGCTCGCCGACCTGCGCCCGTACGAGGCCGTCAGCTGGACGCCGCTGGCCGCCCTCACCCTGCTCGCCGGCCTCTGGCCCGCGCTCCTGCTCGGACTCTCCGATCCCGCCGTCAAGCACCTCCTCGGGGGTGGCTGACCGTGCTCGGAGCCCAGATCGCCGCACTCGGACCTCACTCCACGGGGCAGCACACTGTGACCTCCCTCGCCGTAGCCAACCCGGGCAGCCTGATCCAGTCCGTGGACTGGGTGGCGATCGCGCCCCCGCTGATCGCCGCGGTGGCCGCCCTCGCCGTCCTGGTCACCGACCTGTTCCTGGCCGAGCGGCACCGGAAGTGGCTCGGCCGGCTCACCGCGGCCGGACTCGCCCTCGCCCTCATCGCGCTCCTCCCCCTCACCGGGGGATCACCCCGGGCGACCTTCTGCGTGCAGAACGTAGCAGGAGCCACTGACAACGCAGGCTGCTCGTACGTCGCCGACCACTTCGCCCTGGTGTTCCAGCTGCTCGTCCTCGGCGGCGCGCTGATCGCGGCGCTGCTCTCCGCGCACACCGTCGAGGACGAGAAGCTGCCCGGCGGCGAGTACTGGTTCCTGCTGCTCTCCAGCGCCACCGGCGCCGCCCTGCTGCCCGCCTCCCGCGACCTCGCCACCATGGTGATCGCCCTGGAGGTCGCCTCGCTGCCCGCCTTCGCCCTGGTGGCGCTGCGCCGGGACGGCCGGGGCGCCGAGGCCGCGCTCAAGTTCTTCGTCTCCTCCGTCACCGCCACCGCCGTGATGCTGCTCGGCATCGGCTTCGTCTACGCGGCCAGTGGCAGCCTGCACCTCGGCGCCGTCGCGCAGGGCCTGGAGCACGCCCCCGGACAGCTCAAGCCGCTGGCCGAGGCGGGCGCCGTGCTGACCCTGGTCGGGTTCGCCTTCAAGGTCGCCGCCGTCCCGTTCCACTTCTGGGTGCCCGACACCTACACCGGAGCCCCGCTGCCGGTGGCCGGCTACCTCTCGGTGGTCGGCAAGGCGGCCGGCCTGTCCGGCCTCGCGCTCGCCACCACCATCGCGTTCCGCCCGTACGCGCACACCTGGGGCCTGGCGCTCGCCGTGCTGGCCGCCGTCACCATGACGGTGGGCAACGTCGGCGCGCTGCGCCAGCGCTTCGACACCCGGTACAGCGCGGTGCGGCTGCTCGCCTGGTCCTCCGTCGGCCAGGCCGGCTACCTGCTGGTGCCGCTCGCCGCCGCCGGCTACGCGCCCACCGGGGTCGACCCGCTGGGCGCCACCGCCGCGTACGCGCTGATCTACGGCGTGGTGAACCTCGGCGCGTTCGGCGTGGTCGCGGCGGTCGGCCGCCGGGCCGGGACGAGCGTGGACGACTTCCGCGGCCTGTTCGCCCGGCGCCGCTGGACGGCCCTCGCGCTCGCCTTCTTCCTGCTCTGCCTGGCCGGGCTGCCGCCGGGCGTGATCGGCCTGTTCGGCAAGGTCGTGGTGTTCCGGGCGGCCGTCGATGCCGGGCTGGGCTGGCTGGCGGTCGTGATGGCCGTCAACGTGGTCGTCGCGCTGTACTACTACCTGCTCTGGACGGCCCGGCTGTTCGCCCCCGCGCCGGACACCGAGCCGGTGGGTGAGGCCGAGGCCGAACGCCGGCTGCCGGCCGGCCTGACCGCCACGCTGGGGCTCACCGCCTCGGTGGCCGTGGTCCTGTCGTTCGCCCCGCAGCTGGTCCTCCAGGTCGCCGGCGGCAGCCTGTTCTGAGCCCGCCGGGGCCGCCCGTGACGGGGGCCGGGCGGGCGCGGGGGCGGCGGGGTGCCGAGGCACCGGTGTCGCGGCGGTGTCGCGCCCGTCACAAGGGAACAAGGCCCGGGCCCCCACCCGTTGACCGGGCAAGAGGGACGAGGCAGAAAGGGCTTCCCCACCGCACCATTGGAGGGCCTGACGTGCATCGCCGGCACAACGGACTGAGGACCGCCGTCCTGATCGGCGGACTCTCGGCGCTCATCTTGGTGATCGGCAGTCTCTTCGGCCGGACCGGCTTCGTGATCGCCCTGCTGGTCGCCCTCGGGACCAACGCCTACGCCTACTGGAACAGCGACAAGCTCGCCCTGCGGGCCATGCGGGCCCGGCCGGTCAGCGAGATCGAGGCGCCGCAGCTGTACCGGATCGTCCGCGAGCTCTCCACCGCGGCCCGCCAGCCGATGCCCCGCCTCTACATCTCCCCGACCCCCGCCCCGAACGCCTTCGCCACCGGCCGGAACCCGCGCAACGCGGCCGTCTGCTGCACCGACGGCATCCTGCAGCTGCTGGACGAACGCGAGCTGCGGGGCGTGCTCGGGCACGAGCTGAGCCACGTCTACAACCGGGACATCCTGATCTCCTCGGTCGCCGGGGCGCTCGCCTCGGTGGTGATGTTCCTGGTGAACTTCGCCTGGCTGATCCCCTTCGGCCGCGGCGACGACGACGACGGGCCGGGCCTCTTCGGGATGCTGGCCATCATGATCCTCGGCCCGCTCGCCGCCGGGCTCATCCAGCTGGCGGTCAGCCGCTCCCGCGAGTACCAGGCCGACGCCGACGGCGCCCGGATCACCGGCGACCCGCTCGCCCTGGCCAGTGCCCTGCGCAAGCTCGAAGCCGGCACCCGCCGGCTGCCCCTCCGCCCGGAGCCGCAGCTCCAGACCGCCAGCCACATGATGATCGCCAGCCCGTTCCGTCCGGGCGAGGCCGGCGCGAAGCTCTTCTCCACCCACCCGCCGATGGCGGAGCGCATCGCCCGGCTGGAGCGCATGGCGGGCTACCGGCACTGAGGTCCCGCCGTCCTGGCGGCGGTGGCGGCTCCGTCAGCCGACCACCTCCTCGTAGGCGCGCCGGAGGCGGCGGACGCCCTCGGGCAGGCGGGTGGGGGTGTCGACCGCGGCGTAGCTGAGGCGGAGGTGGGGGGCCGGGGGCTCGGCCGGGTGGTACGGGCGCCCGGGGGTGACCAGGACGCCGGCGCGCAGGGCGGCCGCGGCGAGGGCCGCGTCGTCGGTGCCGTCGGGCAGCCGCAGCCAGAGGTGGTAGCCGCCGGGGCGGTAGGCGCCGAGCAGGCCGGGCAATTCGTGGTGCAGGGCGGCGACGGTGGTGGTGCGGCGGTCCCGCAGTTCGGCGGCGAGGGTGCGCAGGTGGCGGGCCCAGCCCGGGTCGCCGACCAGTTCGAGGGTGGCCTCCTGGAGCGGCCGGGGCACGAAGAAGCTGTCCACCACCTGGGTCGCCCGGAGTCGTTGCAGGGCCGGGCCGCGGGCGGTGAGGGCGCCGACCCGCAGGTTGGGCGAGGTGGGCTTGGTCAGCGAGCGCAGGTGCACCACGACCCCGTCCGGGTCGTCGGCGGCGAGCGGGCGCGGCAGTGCGGGGGCGTCGGCGTGGGCGAGTCGGCGGGCGAAGTCGTCCTCGACGACGAAGGCGCCCGCCGCCCGGGCGATCCGCAGCACCTCGGTGCGGCGCGCGGGGGAGAGCACCGCGCCGGTGGGGTTCTGGAACAGCGGCTGGCAGACGAAGGCCCGGGCGCGGGTGGCGTCGAAGGCGGCGGCCAGCAGGTCGGTGCGGACGCCGTCCGCGTCGACCGGGACGGGGACGGGCCGCAGCCCGGCGGCCCGGGCGACGGCGAGGGTGCCGGGGTAGGTCGGGGACTCCACCAGGACCGGGCTGCCGGGGGCGACCAGCGCGCGCAGCGCGATGGTGAGCCCGCTCTGCCCGCCGGCGGTGATCAGGACGTCGCCGGCGCCGAGCGGCCCGCTGTTGCCGCCGATGTCGCGGGCGAACCAGCCGCGCAGCTCGGTGAGGCCGTCGGCGGGCGGGCGGTCCCAGGCGCCGGGGCGCCGGCCGGCCCGGGCGAGGGCGGCGGCGAGCAGCCGCTCGGGCAGCAGGGAGGCGTGCGGGTAACCGCCGTTGAGGTCGACGACGTCGGGCGGCGGCACGTTCAGGATGCCGAACAGCGGGTCGGCGGCGAGGTCGCGGGGGCCGGAGTCGGCGCTCAGCGCGATCTCCTGCCAGGAGAGGTCGCCGGGTCGGGCGGCGGACGTGGCGGCGGGCGAGCCGCCGGTGAAGGCCGAGGCCCGGAACACCCCGGCGCCCGGCCGGGAGACCACCAGTCCCTCGGCGGCGAGCAGCGCGATGGCCCGGGAGACCGTCACCGGGCTGACCTGGTGGCGTTCCACCAGGGCCCGGCTGGACGGCAGCTTTCGTCCTTCCGGGTAGCGCTCGACCTCCGGTCGCAACCTGTCGGCGAGTTCGGCCCCACTGCTACGCTCGTTCATGACGGCACAAGATAGCGCTACCCGCCCGATGGCGATAGCACCGCAGAGCCCCGCCTCCGGTACCGCCCTGGCCGCCCTCGGGGTGGCCGCCTTCTCGCTCAGCTTCCCCGCCACCGCGTGGGCCCTGACCGGCTTCGGCCCGTGGACCGCGACCGGGCTGCGCGGCGCCGTGGCCGGCCTGCTCGCCGCGCTCTACCTGGCCGCCGCCCGCGCGCCGCTGCCGCCCCGGCGGCACTGGCCGGCCCTGCTGGTGGTGTCGGGGGGCTGCGTCCTGGGCTTCCCGCTGCTGACCACGCTCGCCCTGCGGACCTCCTCGACGGCCCACTCCGCGGTGGTCATCGGCGTCCTGCCGCTGGCCACCGCGGTGTTCGCGGCGCTGCGGACCGGGCGCCGGCCGTCCCGGGCGTTCTGGGCGGCGGCGCTGGCCGGGGCGGTGGCGGTGCTCGTCTTCACCCTGCTGCAGAGCCACGGCCGGCCGACCGTCGCCGACCTCCACCTGTTCGTGGCGCTGCTGGTCTGCGCGGCCGGGTACGCGGAGGGCGGACGGCTCTCCCGCGACCTGCCGGGCGCCCAGGTGATCGCCTGGGCGGTGGTGGCCGCGCTGCCGGTGACACTGCTGACCACCGCGCTCGCCCTTCCCGCCGAGCCGGTCCACCTCGGGGCGAAGGCGCTGGCCGGGCTGGCGTACACGGCGGCGGTGTCGCAGCTCGGCGGCTTCGTGCTCTGGTACCGGGGGATGGCGGCGATCGGGGTGCCGCGGGCCAGCCAACTGCAGCTCGCGCAGCCGCTGTTGACGCTGGTCTGGTCGGTGCTGCTGCTGGGCGAGGACCTGCCGACGGCGGCTCCGGTCACGGCCGGGGTGGTGCTGGTCTGCATCGCCGTCACGCAGCGCGCCCGTACCTGAGGCGGGTACGGGCGCGCGGACCACCGGGTCGTCAGGACGGGGCGCCCGCCCCGGGGCGGTAGACGCAGAGCGCACAGATGATGAAGATGTCCAGCGCGATCACCACGAGCGACCAGAACGGGTAGTACGGCAGCGCCAGGAAGCTCTCGAGGGCGCTCAGTGCGGTGAGGAAGATGCCGGCGAAGCGGGCCCAGGCGGCACCCTTGAGGAGGAATGCGCCGACCACCGCGACCAGGACGCCGATGATGATGTGGATCCAGCCCCAGCCGGTGAGATCGAACCGGAAGACGTAGCGGGGGGTGTGGACGAAGAGGTCGTCGTCGGAGACCGCCATGATGCCCCGGAAGACCTCCATGATGCCGTTCATCAGCATCAGCACGCCCGCGAACATCACCAGGCCGGGGGCCCAGTCGCTGAACTCGTTGCCCGGCGTCGGCCGCGGTGTGCCGGAGCCGGTGCGCCAGGGCTGCTCGGGGTTGGACGACGGGCTGGTCATGGGCTCCTCCAAGGGCCGAACGGGCCCAGGGGAGGACCGTACGGACTTCGACCGTCCGTCGGGCCGGGGCGCCGGGCAACCGGGTAGGGGCCGTTCGAGTGACGCGTCGTGCGCGGCCCCGGGCTGCCCCGGGTGGCGACTGGTAGTGGTTGTCCGACTACTGTCCGGCCCCGGTCCGGCCCCGAGCACGGAAGGCGCGCTGCGTGACTCTTCTGCCGAAGGACGTCGTCGAGCAGGCCCCGCACCCGTCGCGCGCCCCCCGGCTGGAGCACTGGTTCACCGCCCGGCGCCGCCGCCGAGGCCGGGCGCTGGTGGGCTGGCTGACCACCACGGACCACAAGCGCATCGGCACCCTCTATATGACCACCGCCTTCCTGTTCTTCCTGGCCGGCGGCCTGATGGCGATGCTGATGCGCCTCGAACTGGCGCGCCCCGGAATGCAGTTGCTCGACAACCAGCAGTTCAACCAGCTGTTCACCATGCACGGCACGATCATGCTGCTGATGTTCGCCACCCCGCTGTTCGCCGGCTTCGCCAACTGGATCATGCCGCTGCAGATCGGCGCGCCCGATGTGGCCTTCCCGCGGCTGAACGCGCTCGCCTACTGGCTCTACCTGTTCGGCTCGCTGATCGCCGTGTTCGGCTTCCTGACCCCGGGCGGCGCCGCCGACTTCGGCTGGTTCGCCTACGCGCCGCTGAACAGCGCCGAGCACAGCCCCGGCCTCGGCGCGGACCTGTGGATCATGGGACTGGCCTTCTCCGGCTTCGGCACGATCCTGGGCTCGGTCAACTTCATCACCACGATCGTCTGCCTCCGGGCGCCCGGCATGACGCTGTTCCGGCTGCCGATCTTCGTCTGGAACATCCTGCTCACCGCCGTGCTGGTGCTGTTCGCCTTCCCGGTGCTCGCCGCCGCCCTGCTCTGCCTGGAGTCGGACCGCAAGTTCGGCTCGCACGTCTTCGACGCGGCCAACGGCGGGGCGCTGCTGTGGCAGCACCTGTTCTGGTTCTTCGGCCACCCGGAGGTGTACATCATCGCGCTGCCGTTCTTCGGCATCGTCACCGAGATCATCCCGGTGTTCAGCCGCAAACCGGTCTTCGGCTACTCCGGCCTGATCGGCGCGACCATCGCCATCACCGGGCTGTCGATCACGGTCTGGGCGCACCACATGTTCGTCACCGGACAGGTGCTGCTGCCGTTCTTCTCGATCATGACGATGCTGATCGCGGTGCCGACCGGGGTGAAGTTCTTCAACTGGATCGGCACCATGTGGCACGGATCGCTGAGCTTCGAGACGCCGATGCTGTGGACGGTCGGCTTCCTGGTCACCTTCCTGTTCGGCGGCCTCACCGGGGTGCTGCTGGCCTCGCCGCCGGTCGACTTCCACGTCTCCGACTCGTACTTCGTCGTCGCGCACTTCCACTACGTGGTCTTCGGCACCGTCGTCTTCGCGATGTTCGCCGGATTCCACTTCTGGTGGCCCAAGTTCACCGGGCGGATGCTGGACGAGCGGCTCGGGCGGATCCACTTCTGGACCCTCTTCGCCGGCTTCCACGCGACCTTCCTGGTGCAGCACTGGCTCGGCGCCGAGGGCATGCCGCGCCGGTACGCGGACTACCTCGCCTCGGACGGCTTCACCACGCTCAACACCGTCTCCAGCATCGGCTCCCTGCTGCTCGGCGCCTCCACCCTGCCGTTCCTCTACAACGTCTGGAACACCGCCCGCTACGGGGAGAAGGTGACCGTCGACGACCCGTGGGGGTACGGACGGTCGCTGGAGTGGGCCACCTCCTGCCCGCCGCCGCGGCACAACTTCGTCCGGCTGCCGAGGATCCGCTCCGAGTCCCCGGCCTTCGACCTGCACCACCCCGACATCGCCGAGCTCGACCGGCGGCAGAACGCGCGGGAACCGCTGCGCTGAGCGGGGGCGGGGCTTGCAGGGGTCGGGCGGTCGGCGGCGGAAAGCCCGGGCAGGCGTGCGCGGACCGGTTCGTGCGGGGCTTCCGCTCGTTAGGATGAACGCGTGCCCCGCCGGCTCCGGGGCGCGGCATCCGGAGGGAGTGGGCCGTCATGGCAGACGAGAGGCACGCCCCGGCGGCCGTGGAGGCGCCCGCCCGACGGCGTGGCCAGGGGGAGTTGGAGGCGCAGGTGCTGGCGGTGCTCCAACAGGCGCCCGGCCCGGCCACCGCGGGGTGGGTCCAGGAGCGCCTGGAGGGCGATCTGGCGTACACCACGGTGATGACCATCCTGTCCCGGCTGCACGCCAAGAACGCCGTCTCGCGGAGCCGTTCGGGACGCTCCTACCTGTGGCAGGCCTCCTCCGACGCGGCCGGGCTGGCGGCCCTGCGGATGCGCCGGATGCTCGACGGGGAAGCGGACCGGGACGCCGTCCTGGCCAGCTTCGTGACCGCGCTGCTCCCGCATGACGAGGACCTGCTACGGGCGCTGCTCGACGCCGCGTCCGCCGATCCGGCAGCGGCCGACCGTGAGAGCTGACCCGTGGGCTTCTTCGTCTTCCTCCCGCTCATCCTGCCGCTGACCGCGGTACCGATCGCGCGCCTCACCGAGCAGCACCTGCACCCGCGCGGTGCGGCCCGGCTGATGACCGTGATCAGCGCGGTGATGGCGGTGTGCAGCGTGCTCTGCCTCGGGCTGATCGGCGTGGTGGGCACCGCGCAGATCCCCGGCAACCCGCTCCCGGACAGTTGGTCCGACCCGGAGGTGCGGGCCGCGCTGCCGTACCACGAGACGGTCGGGACGGCCGCGATGTGGCTGCTGGTCCTGGTGTCCGCGGCCTGCGCCCGGACGGTCGGCCGGCACCTGCGGGTGCGGTCCCGGGCCCGGCGGGCGCTGACCGGGCTGCCGGCGGGGCCCGGGCCGGCCGGCGACCTCGCGGTGCTGCCGGACCGCAGCCCGTACGCGTACGCGCTGCCCGGCTCGCCGGGTCGGGTGGTGGTCTCCACCGGGATGCTGGCCGGGCTGCCCGAGGACGAGCGCGAGGCGCTGCTCGCGCACGAGCGGGCGCACCTGCGCCACCGCCACCACCGGTACCTGCTGACCACCCAACTGGCCGCCTGCGTCAACCCGTTCCTGCGGCCGCTGCAGCACGCGGTGGCGTTCAGCGCGGAGCGGTGGGCGGACGAGGAGTCGGCCCAGGAGGTGGGGGACCGCCGGATCACCGCGCGGGCGGTGGCCCGGGCGGCCCTGGTGTCGCACGCGACCCCGCCCGGTTTCGCGGCCTTCGCCGCCCCGACGGCCACGCCCGGCCCGGTACCGCGCCGGGTCGCCGCGCTGCTCGGCCCGGTGCCGACTTCCCGAAACTGGCCCCCGGCGAAGACCCGGGCGGGTCTGGCCGCGATGGTCGCCGCGGCCGGTACGGCGGCGTCGGCGCTCTGCGCGCTCAACGCCGCCGTGGCCCTGCTGGTGGTGCTGAAGGCCGTCACCCCGTTGTAGGCCGTCACCTGTAGGCCGTCACCCCGTTGCAGGCCGTCACCCGCCGCCGGCCCGCCGCAGGGTCGCTACAGAGCCGTCACCCCGCTGTAGGCCGCCCGGCGGCGAGGGCGTCCAGGGCGGCCTCGGCGTCCGCCAGGGACTTCACGGCGAGCGGCTGCAGCCCGGCCAGGGCGGGGACGTCGTCGGCGCGGGTGAGCTCCGCCGCGACGATGTGCAGGCGCTCGGGCGGGACGCCGAGGTTGGTGAAGTAGGCCCGCAGGTAAGGGATCTGGAAGTCGAAACCCTCGCGCGGGGTGCCCGGCCCGTAGCCGCCGCCACGGGCGGCGGCGATCACCACCCGGGTGCGGCGCAGCAGGCTCTCGCCGGTGGCCGGGTCGGTGTAGCTGCCGGGGAAGCCGATCCGATCGATCCAGGCCTTGAGCGCGGCCGGGACGGCGAAGTTGTACATCGGCACGCCGAGCAGCACGGTGTCGGCGGCGAGCAGCCGGTTGATCAGCGGGTGGGTGAGGGACCACTCGCGTTCCTCGTCCGGGCCTTCGGCGAGGGCGGCGACGTCGGCGACCGGGACGGTCCCCTTGCGCTCGACGCGGCGGCCGAGGGCCGCGTACCCGGCACCGATCGGGGCGACGGGTTCGGCGATGAGGTCCCGGTGGACGTAGCGGCCGGCGGCGCCGTGCCGGGCACGCCAGGCGGCGGCGAACCGGGCGGTCAGCGCGCGGCTGACCGAGTCGCCGAGGCTGATGCTGGAGTCCAGGTGCAGCAGGGTGGTGGTGGTCACAGCGTTCTCCCGTCACTTCGGTGCTGGGCGGATCGTCAGCGGTGTGACGGGCCGGGCCGAGGAAAGGTGACCGATGGACCGGGACGAGGTGCTGGCGGCGAGGTTCGAGGCCGAGCGGGGGCGGCTGCGGGCGGTCGCCCAGCGGATGCTCGGGTCGACGGGCGAGGCGGAGGAGGCCGTCCAGGAGGCGTGGCTGCGGCTGCACCGGGCCGGGCCGGACGAGGTGGACAACCTGCCGGGCTGGCTGACCACGGTGGTCTCCCGGCTCTGCCTGGACGTGCTGCGGGCCCGCGCGGTGCGCCGCGAGGAGCCGGTCGGCGACGCGCTGCCGGATGCGGCGGGGGCCGCTGCCGCGGCGGGCGACGGGACGGTGGGCGAGGGGACGGACCCGGAGCGGGAGGCGCTGCTGGTCGAGTCGGTGGGCCGGGCGCTGCTGGTGGTGCTGGACCGGCTGGGGCCGGCCGAGCGGGTCGCCTTCGTGCTGCACGACGGCTTCGCGGTGCCGTTCGAGCAGATCGCGCCGATCGTCGGCCGGACCCCGGTGGCCGCCAAGAAGCTGGCCAGCCGGGCCCGGCAGCGGGTGCGGGGGACGGCCGCGCTGGCGCCGGAGCGCCTGGCCGGGCACCGGCGGGTGGTGGAGGCGTTCCTGGCCGCCGCCCGGGGCGGGGATCTGGACGCGCTGTTGGCGGTGCTGGCGCCGGACGTCGTGCGCCGGGCCGATCCGGCCGCGCTGCCGGCCGGTCGGTCCCTGGTGGCCCGGGGCGCGGCGACGGTGGCCCGGGAGACGACGGTGTTCGGCCGGCGGGCCCGGTTCGGCGCGGTGGCGCTGGTGGACGGGGTGCCGGGGATCGTGATCGCCCCGGGCGGGCGGTTGCGGCTGGTGCTGCGGGTGGCGGTGGCGGACGGCCGGGTGGCCGGCTACGAGGTGGTCGCCGACCCGGCCCGGCTGGCCGCCCTGGAGCTGGCCGTGCTGCCGGGGTGACCAGGGCGGGCCTCGCCGTCACCGACCTCGGGCCGCACCCGTCCAGCCGCTTCGTCGGGTACGTCACCACGCCCGGGCCGGCCGGGACGGCCGCCGTCCGGGCGCTGATCCGCGAACTGCGCGAGCTCCCGCTGCCGGACGGGCTGACGGCGGCCTGCCCGCTCGTCGGCCGCAGGGTGCGTCCCGACCGCCCGTCGGCCGCAGGGTGCGTCCCGACCGCCCGTCAGCCGTCGAGCGCGTCCCGGAGCCTGCGGAACTCGGCGGCCAGCGCGTCCAGCGTGTAGTGCGCGTTGAGCCCGCTCGGGTTGGGCAGCACCCACACCTCGGTCTCGCCGATGCCCTCCGGCTGGCGGCCGATCGCGGCCCGCCGCTGCCCGAAGGCCGTCCGGTAGGCGCCGATGCCGAGCACGGCCAGCACGCGCGGACGCAGCCGCAGCACGCGGTCGGTGAGCGCGGCGCCGCCCTCGCGCAGCTCCTCGCCGGTCAGCTCGTCGGCCTTGGCGGTGGCGCGCGCCGCGACGTTGGTGATGCCCAGGCCGAGCGCGGGCAGCTCGCCCTGCTCGTCCGGGCGCAACTGGCGCGCGGTGAAGCCGGAGCGGTGCAGGGCGGGCCAGAAGCGGTTGCCGGGGCGGGCGAAGTGGTGCCCGGTGGCGCCGGACCACAGGCCCGGGTTGATGCCGCAGAACAGCACCCGCAGCCCGGGCCCGGTGACGTCCGGGATGGTGGTGTCCTTGGCGGCCAGCAACTGCTCGGCGGTGGGCTTCACTGGGGGGTGGGGCTGAGTCGGCACTCGGCCAAGTCTGCCCTCCCCCGGGCGAGTCCGGTACGCCGGTCCCTCAGCAGGCGCAGGCCGAACACCACCACGGCCGCGTACGCCCAGCCCGCGAAGATGTCGACGATGAAGTGCTCGGCGCCGTACACCAGGGTGAACGCCATCGCGAGCGGATAGGCGACCAGCAGCGCCCGCAGCCAGGGGCGGGCCGTCGGCCAGAAGAAGAACAGCAGCATCGCCGGGTAGGCGGAGTGCAGCGAGGGCATCGCGGCGACGTCGTTGGCGAACTGGCTGCCGTTCTCGACCAGCGAGTCGGCCTGCGGCAGCCCGCTCGAGGAGATCACGTCCCACACCACCCGGGTGAGCCCCGGCAGGTGGCCCTCCTGGGCGACCAGCCACGGCGGGTCGGCGGGGTAGAGCAGGTACGTCGCGAAGCCCGCGAAGGTGAGCAACAGGTAGCAGGCGAGCAGTTGCCGGAACCGGTCGTGCCGGCGCCGCCAGAGCACCGCGAGCAGGACGAAGACCAGGAAGAAGTGCGAGAGGTAGACGGCGGCGGCCGCGTAGTCGTACCAGTGCGGCGAGCCGGGCGTCCACAGCGCGTGCTGGAGCCGGACGGTCCAGGTCTCGCCGAAGCCGAGCACCTCGTCGGCGCGCAGCTGCGGCAGCCAGTGCGGGGCCCACGGGGTGTGCGCGCCGTAGCCGCGCAGCAGCGAGTACGTCCAGACCGCGGCCATCACCGGCACCCAGTCGCGCAGGACCAGCAGGAAGCTGCGCCAGCCGTGCCCGCTGTGGACGGCGGCGGTCAGCAGCGCGCCGATCAGCCAGCAGAACACCACGTCGTTGGCGGACGGCAGGCCCTCGGCCCGCAGGTACCAGACGAAGCCGAGCAGGTAGAGCGGCCAGGCCAGCAACCGCAGTCCCGCCAGGGCGGGGTGTCGGCGGGGCGGGGTCACGGGTCGCAGTCGCCCGGCCCGCACGGGCGGTGGTGGGGCCGGGCGGAGCAGCTTGGTCATGCGCACTGAAACTAGCAAGACAAGCTTGGAGGACTCTGGGTGGACGGTGACCGGATCTTAAGAATTGCCCCGGCCGGCGGAAGCCCCGCCCGACCGGCCGGCGCAAGGCCCCGGCCGGTCGGGCGGGTGGTCGGTCGGGCGGTTCAGGAGACGATCCCCAGCTCGTGCGGGGTGTTGTTGAGCCGGCGTCCGCCGGTCGGGGTGACCGTGACGATGTCCTCGATCCGCACCCCGAAGCGGCCGGGCAGGTAGATGCCGGGCTCGATGGAGAAGCACATGCCGGGCACCAGCGGCCGCTCCTCGCCCTCGACCAGGTACGGCGGTTCGTGCGTGGTGATGCCGATGCCGTGGCCGGTGCGGTGGATGAAGTACTCGCCGTAGCCGGCCTCGGTGATCACCCGTCGGGCGATCCGGTCGATCTCCTGGCAGCTGATCCCGGGGCGGACCGCCTCGAACGCGGTCTGCTGGGCGAGCCGGACCACGTCGTGCACCTCCTGGACCTCCGCCGGCACCTCGGTGCCGACGTGCACGGTGCGGGTGGTGTCGGAGCCGTAGCCGTCCTTGAGGCCGCCGAAGTCCAGCACCACGGTGTCGCCCGGCTGGATCACCCGGTCGCTGGCCTCGTGGTGCGGGTTGGCGCCGTTCGGGCCGGAGCCGACCACGGTGAAGTCGACCTGGCTGTGCCCGTACTGGATGAGCAGCGCGCCGAGGTCGGCGGCGACGTCGGTCTCCCGGCGGCCGGCGAACCCGACCTCCAGGATGCCCCGGTAGGCGGCGTCCGCGGCGCCGCCGGCCGCGGCCAGCAGTTCCAGCTCGTCGGAGCCCTTGACCGCGCGCAGCATCGGCAGGGTCTCGGTGAGCGAGGTGAAGCCGGTGCCGGGCAGCGCCGCCTGGAGGCCGAGCAGGTGCATCGCCCAGGCGTTGTCGGAGATGCCGTACCGACCGGCCGGGTCGAGCAGCGGGCCGGCGGTGGCGTACGGGTCCTCGCCGTCGGACCAGTCGAGCAGGCACAGGGCCGGGGCGCCGGCCGCCTTCTCGGCGTCCGGGCGCTCCAGTTTGGGGACGACCAGCGCGGGTTCGCGCCCGGCGGTGAGCACCAGGGCGGTGAGCCGCTCGGTGATCGCGGTGGGCTGGTAACCGCACAGGTAGACCAGGTCGGGGCCGGGGGCGATGACCAGGCCGGTCAGCCCGGCTGCGGTCGCGTCGGCGGTGGCCCGGGCCATTCGGGCGGTGTAGTCCTCGGTGGTGAAGGGGCGAGGCACGGTGGGGTCCTCCTCAGGGCCGGACGGGTTAACGCTGAAACTCCATCATGTTCGGGCGGAGTTGGCGAAGTGCCGCAGGAACAGGGCCTCGACGTGGGCCATGTGCTCGATCTCGCCGGGGTCGACGCTCTCGTTCGGCGCGTGGATCAGGCAGCGCGGCTCCTCGACGCCCATCAGCACGATCTCCGCCGCCGGGAAGGCGGTGGCGAACACGTTGCAGAGCGGGATCGAGCCGCCCTGGCCGAGGAAGGAGATCGGCTTGCCGTAGACCTCCCGCATCGCCTTGTCGAGCGCGGCGTACGCGGGCCCGCCGGTCTCCGCGCGGAACGGCGCACCGGCGCTCTCCCGCTCGACCTCCACCAGCACGCCCCAGGGCGCGGCGGCCTCCAGGTGCGCGATCAGCGCGTCCTGGGCGGCGCGCGCCTCGGTGCCGGGCGGTACCCGTAGGCTCACCCGGGCCCGGGCGGTGGCCGGGACGGCGGCGGCGGAGCCGACCACGGGCGGGCAGTCGATGCCGAGGACGGTCACCGCCGGGCGGGCCCAGAGCCGGTCGGCGACCGTCCCGGAGCCGGTCAGCCGGACGTCGTCCAGCACACCGGCGTCGGCGCGGAACTGCGTCTCGTCGTAGCCGACGCCGCTCCAGGTGCCGGTGCAGTCCAGGCCGTCGATCCGGGTGCCGCCGACGGCGTCGCGCAGCGAGTCGAGCAGCCGGATCAGCGCGGCGAGCGCGTCCGGCGCGGGGCCGCCGAACATGCCGGAGTGCAGGTCGCCCTTGAGCGCCCTGACGGTGACCACCACGTTGGTGACCCCGCGCAGCGAGGTGGTGGCGGTGGGGACGCCGACGGCGGCGTTGCCGGTGTCGCAGACCAACAGGGCGTCCGCGTGCAACTCCCCGGCGTGCGGGGGCACGTACTCCTCCAGGCCGCCGGTGCCCTGCTCCTCGGAGCCCTCGACGACCAGTTTGAGGCCGACCGGGACGCCGTCGCCGAGCGCCCGCAGCGCGGTGAGGTGCATGACGATGTTGCCCTTGCAGTCGGCGGCACCGCGCCCGTACCAGCGGCCGTCCCGTTCGGTGAGTTCGAACGGCGGGGAGGCCCAGGCGGCGGCGTCGAGCGGGGGCTGGACGTCGTAGTGGCAGTAGAGCAGCACGGTCGGGGCGCCGGGCGGGGGCGGTCGGTGGCCGACCACGGCGTAGCTGCCGTCCGGGGTCTCCTCCAGGTGGACGTCGCGCAGGCTGGCCTCGGCGAAGGCGGCGGCGACCCACTCGGCGGCCTGGCGGCACTTCTCCGGCGGGTACTGGCGGGGGTCGGCGACGGACGGGATGGCCACCAGCTCGGCCAGGTCGGCCTTGGCGCGTGGCATCAACTCGGCTATTCGGTGAGCGAGTTCATCGGTCATCTGGGCTCCTGGGCGGGCGCCGGGTAGCGGGTCGAACCCAGCGCGGCGGACAGCTGCCCGGCCTTCTCGTCGGCCAGATCGGTGGCGTGCAGCTGGGCGAATCCCGGGTGGTCGGGCCGGCCTGGCCGCCCGGGGCACCGGGGCCGCTCTGGTCGCCAGGGCTTCTCGGGTCACCGGATCCGCCGGAACCGCCCGGGGCGCCGGCCTCGCCGGAACCGCCCGGGCCGCCGGCCTCGTCGGGGCCGCCCTGGCCGGGTGGGGGCGCGTCCGTGGAACCCATCTGTCCTCCTCGGGTACGGCCCCGGTCGGCTGCGCGAGGTCCGGGCGCGAGGCGCCCCGGGCCCGGATGCCGCCTGGGAAGAGCCCCGGGGGCGGGCCGTACCCGGCCAGTTCACCCGGTTGCCGAGGCCGCCGCATGCGGCGTGCACCCGTGCGGGTGATCGCCGGTCAGGCCTGGGAGGGGGCCGGCGCGGTCGGCCAGACGGCGCGGCGCAGCGTCCGGCTCGCGGTCGCGGGCAGCAGGGCGACCGCGAGCAGGGCGGTGATCCCGGCCAGCGCGACGGAGGGGGAGAAGTGGTCCAGCAGCAGGCCGCTGCCGAGCGTCCCGGCGGGCATGCCCGCGGTCAGCAGCGTCATGGTCGCCGCGATCACCCGGCCGCGGAGCTCGTCCGGCACCTGCCGGAAGACCAGCAGATCCAGCATCACCCGCAGGGACGGAAGGCCGAGCCCCACCACGAACAGCCCGGCGAACACGGTGACCGCCCCGCCCGGCAGCAGCGGTGCCAGCGGCACCGGCACGGTGGCCCACGCCACCACCAGCAGCAGGGCGCCGGGCCCGGCCATCCGGTGCAGCCGGGAGACCAGGACCGCTCCGGCCAGCGCCCCGACCGCCTCGCCGGCCAGCGCCAGGCCGATCCCGCCGCTGCCCGTGCCCTGCTCCCGCAGCAGCACCATCACCGGCAGCACCAGGGCGGCCCCGGCGAGGTTGACCACCAGCAGGACGCCCAGGACGGAGCGCAGCAGCGGGGAGGCGGCGAGCAGGCGGAACCCGGCCAGGGCGCCGCCGGACTCGGGCTGCGGCTCCGCCGTTCCGGGCTCGTGGTTCGGTCGCGCGTCGGCGGGCCGGCCGGGGAAGCGCACCACGAGCGCGGACACCAGCGCGAGCAGGGAGGTGAACGTGGTCCCGAGGAAGGGCACGGCGCCGCCGAGCCCGTACAGGAAACCGGCCAGCGGCGGACCGGCCAGCGCGGCCCCGTTCAGCCGGGCCTCGTCCTGGGCGAGTGCCTGCGCCAGCTGCTCCGGCGCGACCACCGAGCGCACCGCCAGCATCCGGACCGGGCCGCTGTACGCCATGGTCGCCCCGATGGCGGCGGCGACCAGCAGCAGGTGGGGCAAGGTGAGCCGGTCGAAGGCCATGGCCACCGGGACGCTCGTCGCTGCGAGCAGCCGGGCGGCGTCGGAGGTGATCAGCACCCGGCGGCGGTCGAGGCGGTCGGCGACGGCGCCGCCGTGGATGCCCAGCAGCAGGGTCGTGATCATCTGCACGGCGCCG
Organism: Kitasatospora sp. MAA19; assembly: GCF_029894125.1. Taxonomy (GTDB): domain Bacteria; phylum Actinomycetota; class Actinomycetes; order Streptomycetales; family Streptomycetaceae; genus Kitasatospora. Next base: position 275,848 of record NZ_JARXYZ010000003.1, on the reverse strand, counting down.
AAGGCTCCGGCGGCGGTGGAGGAGCCGGTGAGCGCGAGGACCAGCAGGGGGAAGGCGGTGTCGCCGACCCGCATGCCGAGCGACGCGGCGGCCTGGCCGGCCCAGAGCGCCTGGAACCGCAGGTTCCGCCGCAGCGGGACGGGCGGTGCGGCGGTTTCCGCCTCCGCTTCCGCTGCCGTGTTCGCCGCCGTGATCGGCCGCGGCTCGTCGACCGTCGTCCTGTTCCCCGCCGCGCTGTTCCCCGCCATGCCCGCCCCATCGTTCGCGCTTTCGCCATCGTTCACGCTGTCGTGAATGATTGCGCGTCCGTGATTGGTTGCGCAAGAGTGATTGCTAACCGGAGCATGATTGCTCACTGGATCGTGATTGCTCACCGGAGCGTGATTGCGTGCGGCGCGGCCGATCTGCGAAGGTGTGCCCGTGGCCGAGCACGATCCGAGACCCGCCGACGGCGGCGAGCAGCCCGCCACCTGGGTCAAGGAACGCCAGGTGGCCGACGTCGCCGTCCTCAAGGCGCTGGCCGACCCGCTGCGGCTGGCCATCCTCGGCGCCCTGAAGTCCGCCGAGGACCGCCCGCAGACCGCCAAGGAGATCGCCGCCGCGCTCGGCGAGCCGCAGACCAAGCTCTACCGGCACATCAAGCAGCTGGAGAAGGCCGGGCTGATCATGGTGGCCGGCACCCGGCTCGTCTCCGGCATCGTCGAGAGCCGTTACACCGCCGCCCAGGAGTCGATCCGGCTCGCCCCGGAGATGTTCACCGCCGACTCACCGGCCCGCTCCGAGGCGTACGACGCCATCCTGGCCGCCATCGACCGGGTCCGCGGCGACTTCCGCGCCCAGGTCCTCGGCGGGCGGCTGGACTTCAGCTCGCCCCGGGACGGATCGGCCGGCCCGCCCGGCCTGTTCGCGCACTCGGTGCTGCGGCTCAGCCCGGACCGGCTGCTCCGGCTGCGGACCCAACTCGCCGACCTCCTCGACGAACTGAACGAGGAAGCGCCCAGCACGGCCGAGGACGCGATGGACGTGACGCTCTTCACCCTGCTCTACGGACTCCGGACGGGCACGGAATCATAAACTCCGGGCCGACTGTCGGTGCGGTGGGACACGATGTCCGACATGCCCTATGAACTCCAGGCGCTGATAGGAACATGTGAGCTGCTGGCGGTCGCGGCGGCGGAGGTCCCGGTGGCCCGGGTGGTGCCACTGGCGCAGGGGCTGGCCCTGATCCCGGTCACCCCCGCGGTGCTCTCCGCGCTCCAGTCCGACGGCGACACCCGCAAGGCCGCCGACGGGGCCGGCTTCGGCTGGCACCCGGAGGGCTTCGAGCTCCGGCTCGCCGCCTGGTCCAAGGCCGGCCCGATCGCCTGCGTCGAGGCCGACTACTTCGGCGGCAGCGGCACGCAGCGCGCCGCCGTCTGGGACGACGGCCGGATCACCCTCGGCCCGCTCACCAGCGGCGAGTTCGAGCCCTCCCCGCCCGAGGGCAGCCCGATCTCCCGCGCCCTGCGGCGGCTCGGCGCCCGCACCGAGGAGGGCCGGGTGGACGAGTTCGATTCCGTCGGCCTGTCCGCCCACCGCAGCACCGACGGCTGGGCCGCCGCCGACTGACCGGCCCACCCGCGGGAAGGGCCCCGCTCCCATCCCGGGAGCGGGGCCCTGCCGCACAACCCCCCAGGGGTCAGCGGTAGTTCACGTACTGGATCGCGAAGTCCAGGTCCTTGCCCTTGAGCAGTGCCTGGACGGTCTGCAGGTCGTCGCGGCTCTTCGAGCTGACCCGCAGCTCGTCACCCTGGACCTGCGCCTTGACGCCCTTCGGGCCCTCGTCGCGGATGATCTTCGCGACCTTCTTGGCATCCTCCGTGGAGATGCCCTCCTTGATGTCCGCGAAGATCTTGTACTCCTTGCCGGACAGCTGCGGCTCGCCGGCGTCCAGGGCCTTGAGCGACAGTCCGCGCTTGATGAACTTGCCCTGCAAGACGTCCAGGATGGCCTTCACGCGCTCCTCGCCGTTGGCCTTCATCTCGATCTTCTCGCCGGAGCGGCTGATCTCGCCGCCGACGCCCTTGAAGTCGAAACGGGTGGCGATCTCACGGGAGGTCTGGTTGATCGCGTTGTCGACCTCCTGCCACTCGACCTTCGAGACGATGTCGAAACTGGAGTCGGCCATGGGTGTTGGTCTCCTTGATGCTCTGGCTTCACTGACACGGCCCGCCCCACCGGGCGTCCGCCTCCCCAGCCTATCCAGCGCCACCCCGCCCCCGCCCCCGACAGCCACGCGGTACCCCTTGATCATCACGTGACCAATCGAGTGGCGAAGCACCCCCCGGCATCGGGTATCGTTTACGAAGTCGAACGGGGCGCAAGCCCCCGGAGGCGAACATCCTGGCTGGTTGCCCGAGCGGCCAAAGGGAGCAGACTGTAAATCTGTCGCGCAAGCTACGCAGGTTCGAACCCTGCACCAGCCACCGGATAGAAAAGCGGTCCCTGACCTGCGGAAACGTAGGTGAGGGACCGCTTTTTCGTTTCTTGAAGTGAGGGATCGAGCGGCGCCCGGTTTGGGTGGCTTGTCTCACTTTGCGCCACCTGAATCCCAGCGCTGACCAGGGCATACGGACCAGCTACGGACCAGGATCCGGGGCCGGCGGGGCCGGACGGTTCCGGTTGAGCCGCTTCGAGATCAGCTCGTTGGCGTACTCGACGGTGCCATGCAGGCACTTCGCGTAGACCCGGAGCATGACGGCGACGCTGTGCCCCGCCCGCCGGGCGACCTCGGTCGGGTCGACTCCGGAGTTCAGCCCGAGCGAGATCCCGGCGTGCCGCAGGTCGTACGGCCGCTTGCCGAGCTTCGTGGCACAGTCGGCCGGCGACAGCACCTCGGCGCGGGCCCGCTGCCAGACGACCCCGTACCCGCTCTCCTGCACCATCCCGCCCCGGGACGTCCGGAACAGCCGCCCGTCGGGCGCGGCGCCGAAGGCTGCGACGTGCTCCCGCAGGATCGCCACCAGCTCGGGCGGGATCGGAACGCGGCGGGTCGCCTTCTCGGCCCTGTGCTTCAGCCCGCGCTTGTCGTGCGAGGTCCCGTCGTCCGTCCAGGATGAGCCGACCCGCGGCCGGGTCTCGTCCAGGACGACGTAGCCCCACCCCTCGATCGGGAGGTGGCAGCGCGCGAGCGTGAGGAATACGGCCTCGGCCGGCCGTAGCCAGCCGTAGTAGAGGCAAGCGAAGAAGGCCCGGAGGTGGGCCCCGCGCTTCCCCTGGCGCCCGGCCGCCTCGATCAGCGCCGCGGCCTGGTCCTCGTTGACCACCACGCCGGGGTCGACCTCCTCCTCGGTCTCCGGCGGCTGCCACTGGACGGTCGGGAAGGGGTTGGCGGCCAGGTAGCCCTCCTCCACGGCGTAGCCGAAGAGGTGGCCGAGGATGCGGCGCTTGCGCAGGATGACCGACGGGGCGGCCTTCTTGCCGTCGAGCTTCACCGTGAGGGCATTCAGCAGGCGGCGCACCATCGGCGGCTCCTCGAAGGCGGAGACCGGCACGGACTGCTTCTGCACCCACGCCAGGGCCTTGGCCCAGTCCGCCGGCGGTTCCTCCTCCCACGCGTTCACGTTGAACGCCCAGCTGTAGAGCGCCCGGCGTACGAGCCGCTTGTCCGGCATGCCGGCCTTCGACTTCACCAGCTCGAACGTGACCGTGGCCAGCGCGTCCGCCCACGTCGTGCGGGTTTTGGCCGGAGCCCCCTCCCACCGGGCCCTGACGTACCGCCGGCCGAGCTCGTACCAGGTGATCTGCTTCTCCCTGCGGAGCTCGGAGAGCGGCAGGCCCCGGTCGACGTCGAACGGCTGCCCGTCGCGGAGGGCGGAGATCAGCTCGGACTTCCGGCCGTCGGCCGCGGTCTTGGTCAGGAAGGACTCGGAGAACTCCCGCCCCGCGACGGTCCAGCGGACCATCCAGGGGGCCCGCCGGTCCGGGCGGTGACGGTGGTCCCAGAACTTGACCTTGTAGGAGGTGGGCATCAGGCGGCCACCTCGCAGGCGGCGAGCCACGCGTCCAGGTCGGCCCGGTCGACCCGGACCTGGCCGTTCGGGAGCTTGATGAGGCGCGGCGCCTGGCCCCGGGCGCGCATCCGGTAGAAGGCGGCACGGGACATGCCGAGTTCGGCGAGCACGACGGGGAGCTTGAGCAGTTCGCGCTTGGGCATGGCGAAGTCTCCTGCTGTGGGTGCGGATTGATGGCTGCGGCGCGCGTTGCGGGCCCTCTCGCGGGCGGACGCGGAGGGCGGAGAGCGTCAGGGATGTCAGGGGAACTCGCTGACCTGCAGATATGACCCCTGCCGGGGCGTCAGGGGTTGTCAGGGCTGTCAGGGGATAACCGGGATCCCCTGACAGCCCTGACGGTCCCTGACAGGCCGCCTGGTGGTGATTGGGCTGGTCAGGGCTTTGCCCTGACATCCCTGACGGTTACGTAGTCGCGTCTGCGGCCGTGGGGGTGCTCACGGCCGGGTGGACGCGGTAGGTGACGGCCTGGGGCCGGCCGCGCTGACCGCTGGCGGTGGGCTGGTCGGTGCGGAGCCAGCCGTGCTGTTCGAGCAGGTGCAGGGCGGGTTCGACGTCGGCGACCTTCTTGAACCGCCGGGATGACGCGACGGCGTCGTGGGCCTTGATATGGGTGCGGTGGGTGCCGTCCTTCTTCGGCCGCTGGAGCCACTGGAGGAGGGCGTGGGCGTCCTCGGTGGCGGGGTCGGCGGCGATGAGGTCGAAGACCGCGAGGGTGTGGGCGGTGTAGTAGTCCGCGATCTCGGCGGCGCGGTCGACGGTGGCGGCCTCCAGGCCGGCACGCCAGGCGTTGATGTCCCGGTCGGAGGCGATGTGGTCGGCGAGGTGGAGCAGGACGGCGATCCGGGCGATGTGGCCGACGAGCTTGCCGGCCCAGTCCTTGATGTGGGCGAGCGGCTGGTCGGGGCGGAGCTGGACCTCGACGCGTTCCTGAAGGCGCTCGATGGCGAGGTCGGCGGCCTGGTCCATGAGCACGGTGACCGGGTCGGTGAGGTCGGTCATGGCGTGGAGCAGGCGGGTCAGGTTGCGGTCGTAGGCGTTCGCGACCTTCTCGGGGATCGGCGCGGTACGGACCTTGCGGTAGCCGAGGTTGGAGGGCGGCAGGGAGTAGAGGAAGCGGGCGAGCAGGCCCCGGTCGCGGGCTCCGGGGGCGGTGCCGAGTTCCTGGAGGACGGCGGGCTGCGGGGTCACGCCGATGGTCAGGGCGGGCTTGTCGACGGTGGTCTGCTCGCGGGTGATGCGGTCGACCTGGAGACGCTCGCCCTTGTGGGCCTGGAGGAACACGCCCAGGTTCGGCTTGCTGCTGTAGCGGCCGACCATGCTGTCGAACAGGTCGCCCTCCGGGGAGAGGGCGGCCAGGCACCGGTGCACGGCGAGCTGGCTGGTGACGGTCTCCGGGGTGATGTCCCCGGACAGGGTCAACCGCGGGCTCGGCGGGACGGTGATCTCCTCGGCGAGCATCTTCGCGGCGGAGATCTCCGCGACGAGCCGGGTGCGGTCCAGGTCGGGGTTCTTGCGGGCCTTGGCCATCAGGGCGTCGACCTCCGCCAGCGCGGCGTCCTTGGCGGTCTCGGCCTCGATGATCACCGCCCTGGCGCCGGCCTGGAGCTCCGCCTCGACCTTGTAGACCGGGCCCATCGTGAACGCGAACACGTCGGATTTGCGGCTGGCCGGGGGCATCGCGCAGGTCAGGTAGAGGTTGGACTGCTCGCGCCAGCCGGGCCGGATCTCCACGTTCACCCGGCCGCCGGCGGCGGTCGACAGGGCGGCGAGGGCCATGGTGGCGGCGGCATCGGGCGGGGTCTGGGTGAACTCGGCGACCGCGGCGACGTAGGCGCCGACCCATCCGGGCAGGGCCTGGACGGGGAAGGTCGGCAGGGCGCCGTGGGAGCCGAGCGGAACGGGGTCGAGCCAGGTGTCTCCGGCGGCGAGGTCGGCGAGCATGGAGAGGGCGGCGGTGCGAACGGCGTCGAGGTCGGCCTGGTCCTCGCCGGCCATGGCCATGTTGGCGAGGCGGCTGGTGGCGGTGCCGATGCGGCGGCGCTCGGCGGCGAGGCGCACGATCTCGGCGTAGTAGTCGCCGTTGGCGGCGGTCGGGGTCGCTTCGACGCAGGCGTGCAGGTAGCCGGGCCCGCCGATGCGGCCCAGGTCGCCCTGGGCGCGCAGGACGCCGGCCAGCAGCATCGGGTCGACCGGCCGCTCACCGCCGGCCATGCGGGTGATGGCGCGCCAGATCGTCTCGTGCGCGGGGTGGTAGAACGCGCTCGGGTCGCCGAGTTGGGCGGCGAGCGCGGGGATCTGGGCGGGGTCGAGCAGGGCGGCGCCGATGACGGCCTGCTCGGCGGCCCTCACGTCGGCGGGCTCCGGCCGGAACGGGATCACGTTCAAGGAGTTCTCGGTCACCGCTCCTCCTCGTCGGGGAGCTGGTGGTGGTCGAGCCAGGCGAACGCGGAGGTGGTCTGGGCGCGGTAGTAGACCTCGATGGCCGCGCCCGGGACGCTGCCGACGTGGACGCGCGGGTCGACGAGGCTGGCGTACAGGCGGGTGCCGTGGTGCACGCAGGCCTTGGCGGCGTCGCCGTGCCGGTCGAGGACGGTCACGGCGTCACGCGGGCCCTCGCAGGGGCTGGCGTCGCCGAGGTGGGCGGCCTCGCAGCGGGGCTGCGGCGAGGTGGTGTTTCCGGGCATGCTGGAGTCCTCTGGTCTCTGAAGAGGGGTCGGATTGGCCCCGCAGCAACCGGCTGTCACCCGGCAAGGTCGACGGTTGCTGCGGGGCTTCGTGCTGTGTCGGTCAGTCGTCCTCGGGACCGCAGAGGCAGTCCTCGGGAGCGGCGCCCTGGCCGATCTGGCAGGCGCAGTAGATGAGTCCGAGCGGCGTTTCGATGGGCCCGCCGCCGGTGCAGTGGTCGCACTCACCCGGCGCCCAGTCGGCGGCGTCGAACTCGTCGTAGTCGTCGTACACGGTGATGCCTTTCAGTAGGCAGCCCGGCGCGGCGGCCGTCGCGGGGCCGCAGCGCCGGGTTGCTGAGGGGGTGTCGATTGGCGCGGTAGGGCGGTAGGTAGGGGGCCGGTAGGGAGGGCGGTAGGCGTGCGCTGACCTGCGGTTCCTACCGCTCTACCGCCGTCCAGAGGAGATGTCAGGAGGGGACGGGGGAGAGGGGTTCAGGCGGCCTTCTGGACGACCACCGGGACGGTGCCCGGGGCGGCCTCGGGGAGGGCATCCAGCGGCACCGCGAGGCGGTTGCGCTGGCGCCCGTTGAAGGTGAGCTTCTTGCCCTCGACCAGGGCCACCCCCAAGCCCTCCAGGTGGGCCCTCAGGTCGGGGACCTTCCAGCCGCCGAAGAGGCCCCTCGCCTGGCCCTCCTCCAGGACGTGGGAGAGGTGGGCGGCGGTGCCCTGGTCGGACATCGCGGCGACGTACCGCACGAGGGCGTACAGGTCGGCGTCGGCGGGGGCGTCCTGGAGCTCGTCGTCCTGGTCGTCGGAGTCGTCCGGCTCGGCCTTGGTGGAGGCCTCTTCCTGGTCCCCGGCCTTGGCCTTGGCCGCCTTCTCCTTCGCGGCCTGGTCGGCCTTCGCCAGTTCGGCGGCGGCTTTGGTGTTGCCGACCACGACCGCCACGACCACCCACAGGACGAGGAAGACGGTGACGGCGGGCGGCGCGTACCGGGCGACTGGCCGGGCCAGGACAGGGGAGAAGAAGAGGCCAAGGGCGAGTGCTCCCCCGACCTGCTGGCGGGTGATCGAGACCTTCTCGGCGTGGGGACGGACGGCCCGGATGATCAGCCTGTTGCCTAGGCCGAACGCGGTGACCGACACGCCTTCGAGATAGCGGTGAAGCTTCATCAGGCACCGACCAGGCCCTTGAGGACCGAGCCGATCACGGTGAGCGGCAGGGCCCAGATCCCGCCGGCGGCGGCGTAGACGGACGGCACGGTGGCGCCGAGGATGCTGTCCTTCCACGGGCCGGGCTTGGTGCCGAACAGGGCGAGGGTCAGGATCGCGGCGACCGCGCCGGCGCCGACGTTGCCGAACGCCTGGCTCTGTGAGGTGAAGGCGTGGGTGAGGGCGTCGCCGACCGTGCCCGGTGCGCTGAAGGCCTGTCCGGCACCGGCCGCGAAGATCCCGAAGACGATCATGAGCCAGGCGGTGTGCTCGTCCTTGTGCTTCTTGGCGAGCTTGCCCTGCTTCTCGGCCTTGCGGCTGCCGAGGATGATCCACACGGCGATGGCCAGGCAGAGGCCGCCGGAGCCGAACGAGCCGAGCAGCTGGGTGTCCATGGCGATCTCCTGACGGTCAGTGGTGGGAGCTGGAGAGGAGGGTGATCAACGGGGCCAGGCCGAGGGCGCCGACCAGGGCGGAGGCGAGCGGCACCCGGACGAGGACCAGGACGGTGAGGGCACCGGGGCCGCGGACCTCGGACACCCGGACGTGGCCCCACCGGCGCATGCGCAGGTCGAGGACCCAGGCGCCGGCCGCGGCGAACGCGGCGACGGTGAGGGGCAGGTGGGCGGCCAGCTGGACGGCGCCGACGTTGAAGCCGACCACGGCGGAGGCGGTGGTGAGGATGCACCAGCGGCGGAAGCGGCGGGCGCGCTCGGACTGGGGTTGGCGCCACAGCACCGAGGCCTTGTGGCGCTGGGCCAGCCGCTCGGACCGGTGCCGGGCCTTGCGCTGCTCGGGGGTCTCCCCCTGTCGCTGGTACCAGTCCTCGCGCTCGTTGCGGATTCGCTCGGCCCGCTCTTCCGGCGTCTCGCTGATCAGCAGCCCGAGGCGGTTCACCACGCTGTCCATGTCGTAGGAGGGGGCGGGCGGCGGGACGAGCTGCTGCGGGTCGGCGGGGCCGGCCTCGTCGACCAGGTCCTCGTCGGCCTGGTCCTCGCCGACGTCGTCGGGGGCGGTTTTGCGGAGGTCGACGGGCTCGGCCTCGGGCTCGGGAGCGGTGCGCTGGCTCCACGGACCGCTCTTGCGCCACCACTCGACAACGGGCTCGGGTTCGGCGTCGGGCATGCCGACGGTCGGCGGCTGGGTCGGGGGCGGGGGAACGGTCACCGGTACCACCCCCGGCGGGCCAGCTCGCGCAGGGCCCACAGGCCGATCCCGGCGTCGACCAGGATCAGCAGCAGAACCAGGTAGATCATGGTCTGCCTCCATTGGCAGGTAGCGGGCCCGGCCGTAGCCGGGCCCGACGGCGGGTCAGGAGGAGAGCCACCAGCGGCGGGGGATCGGCCCGGGGCCGGGGGTGGTGCTGCGGTTCTCGGGGCGGGCGTTGATCGCCGCGTGGCCAGCCCGGTCCGCCTCGCGGACGGCCTTCGCCCTGCGCTGCTGGCGGGACTGGGGCTGGGCGGGCGGCTTCTTGCCGAGGCCGAACATCAGGCGCCCTCCCCGATCCGGCCGACAAGGACGAACGGCTCGCCGTCCAGCTCGCAGAGCGCGCGGAACTCGGCGGGGCGCTCGCCGTCGGCGGAGGCGTCGGAGACCGTCAGGCGGCGGCACCAGGTCTCGCGGAGCAGGCCGGCGACCTCATCGATCGTCAGCGGCTCGGCGAGCCGGTAGGCGAGGCCGCCGTGGTCGAGACGGGCGGTGCCCAGGCCGGGCACCTGCTTGAACGTGTTCACCGGACACCACCCTTCGCGCCGAGGAGGCGGGTGAACAGGCGGTCGGCGGCGCCGGCTGCCTGAGCGCGGTCCGCTTCGGTGATGGGCGGGATGGGGGGGGGAGAGATGTCCTCGCGGCGGACGCTCAGGCGGCGCTCGGCGGGTTGTTGCGCTCGGTGTCGACGTGGCGGCGCAAGCGCACGGCGTAGTCGTTGCGGCAGCCGAGGACGTCGCGGACCTTCTTGGTGCTGAGCTCCTCGCCGCGCGCGGCGAGGTCGTCGGCCAGGACGCGAATCCGGGCGATGTCGGCCGGGTCGAGGGGGCGTTCCCCGCTAGTCGCGGAAGCGTTCCCGATCGCCTTGTCCGGGCGGCCCGCCTTGGGCGCCTCGGAATCGGGTGCGGGCACGTACGACCCCGTTCCGTAAAGGGCTTCCAGGCTTTCGACCGTGATCGGGGAAGCGTTCCGCAACTCGTCGGGAACGGTGTCGAGGTAGACACCGTCGGACGGCCCGGAGGGCAGCGGAAGGGTGAGGGCGGGGAACGGGTCGTCGGGCATCCCCGGCCACAGATCTGCTGGCGCCGGGAGGACGCTCAGCTCCGCCACCCGGGCGCGGGCGTTGAGCCGCTGGGCCAGCAGATCGGCGGTCAGGCCGGGGACGGTGACGCCGTGGACGTACTCCCACGCGATCCGCCACGCCTCGTCGGCCGGCAGCGCGCCGAACGGGGCGGCGGACAGCAGGCGGTCGGCGACCTCCCGGACCTCGGGGTGGTGCGCGGAGCGGCGGCGGGCGTGCTCCGCCTGCTCCTTAGCCCGCTTCTTCTCGGCGGTGGTCGGGCCGCGGCCGCCGTGGGTCTGGAGGTCGGTCAGCCAGACGGCGCCGATGCTGGACAGGGCCAGCACGAACGCGACCCAGTGGTGGTGCGGGTACTGCTGCCAGCCGTGGGCGAAGTTGATGCCCCCGGCGACCAGGCCGGCCGCCCACGCGCCGAGTCGGTAGGTGCGGGTGGACCGCTCACCCTCGGCCTGTGCGCCCATGGCGACAAGCGCCCACGCGCCGCCCTCCAGCATGGCGGCCAGCAGCACCGCGAGCAGCAGGTACACCTTCGCGTGGTCAAGGGCAGCGACCTGGGAGACCACGGCCGGCACGATCGAGCAGGCCTGCACGAAGCGGACGAACGCCCCCGCCGGGTTGCCCGTCACCCACCCGGTCACCCGGCCAAGACGCGCGGCCCGCGCCGCCCGGCGGCGGTCCCGTGCCTCCTCGGCGGCGCGCTGATCGGCCTCCCGCCGCTGACGGGCCGCCTCGGCGTCCAGCCGGTTCTGCTCGCGCTCGTCCCGGCGGTCCGCTCGGGCGTCGGCGCGGTCGGCCTGACGGTCGGCCCGCCGCTCGGCGCGGTAGTCGCCCAGCCCGCTCATGCGGCCACCAGCTCGAAGCTGGCGGTGCGACGGGCGATCACCGGGAACCGCAGCGGTACCGGCGCCATCCTCATCTGCTGCTCTGCGTAGGCGGCCAGCTCCGGGTCCTCCCGGCGCAGGTCCGCCAGCACCGCGTACGCCACGTCCAACCGGGCCTGACGCTCGACCGGCGACTCGCTGGCCACGCCAGCGAACAGCTCCTGGTCCACGCCCAACGCCAGCTCCGCGAACTCCTGGGTGCCCAGGGCGTGTTGACCTGCAACAATCGACTTCACGGGTCTACCTCTTCCAGTGGTGGGAGGTGGGCCCCAGGGGCTGCCGCGCGCCCGGCCAAGGAAAGCGCGGCGGCCCCGAAACCAGGGCCAGCTACTCGTCATGTCACGAGCAGCCATGACCCCCGATCCGCCGCAGGCGGCGCGGATCGGGGACCAAAGACACTCGTTCGCTGAGACCGCGCCGGTCCGGCGCCGAGGAGTTCGGCGGTGAACTGGCGGGGGGTGCGTCTTTCAAGGCAGACGCGGACCTCTCGGTCCATGCCATCCGACTGACAAGGCGCGGTGACCTCGGCCCGATCTGTCCCGGGCCCCTTCGCCTATCCCCATAGGCGCATTTGTCCAGCTCAGAGCAGCCCAAAGAAGGCCCCTCTGTGTCGCCCCTGTCTCACTCGGTGCGGCACTCACAACATAGACAACCTGCTTAGGCAGGTCAAGAGGGTTGGGTTTCTCGCGCCTGTTGGGCACCTCCCCTAGCATTGGCCCATGGCCCTAGACCCGGATGACTCTCGCCCCCCGTATCAGCAGGTCGGCAGCTCTCTGCGGGCGTCGATCCTCACGAAGAAGCCGGGCTTCGAGACCGGCGACAAGCTCCCCTCCGGCCCCGAGCTGGCGAAGCACTTCGGCGTGGCGCGCGGCACGGTGGACAAGGCGCTCGACCTGCTCCGCACCGAGGGGCTGATCGTGACCAGGCAGGGGAGCGGCTCGTTCGTGCGGGAGCGCACCTCCCGGCCGGTCGGGCTGCGGCCTCACCTCGAAGCAGCCTTCGAGCAGCAGCAGGTGACCCTCGACTTCGCCGGCTTCTCCAGCGAGACGCTGCACAACGCGCTGCAGGAGCCGCTCGACAAGGTCCGCTCCGGCCGGCTGGCGCCGGAATCCATCACGGTCCGCCTGCTGCTGCCGGACACCACGGCGCCCATGGCCGTGCCGGTCCTGGTCGACGGGCTCCAGGACGAGGCCGCCCTCCGGGAGCGCGCCCGCAACATCGCCCTGACGAACGCCGGCGGCATCGCGCACTCGGTGGAGATGCTGGCCGAGCTGGGCCTGGTCCAGAAGGCGAGCGTCCAGGTCAAGGTGCACCGGGCGTCCAGCCTGTTCAAGCTGTACATCCTGAACCGGTCGGAGGCCTTCTTCGGCTTCTACCCGCTCCGCGAGCGCACCGTGGCGATCGACGACACCGCCCACACCTTCTACGACGTGACCGGCAAGGACACCACTCTGTTCCACCACGCCGCCGGCCCGGACGACGCCTCGCTCGGGTCGCAGTACGTCCAGCAGGCCCAGATGTGGTTCGACAGCGTGTGGAGCACGATCGCCTACGAGCGCCAGCCATGACCGCCACCGCTCAGCAACTCGCCGACGTGCTGCGGCCGGTGAAGCACGTGCTCCTCGACTTCGACGGCCCGGTGTGCTCGGTCTTCGCCGGCCTTCCCGCTCCGGAAGTCGCACGCCGACTCCGCGAGGGCCTGCTCGCCGCGGGCGAGCAGGCCCCGGCCGGGGCGGAGGAGGAGAGCGACCCGCTCGCCCTGCTCCGCCTGGTCGCGGATGCCCGGCCCGATCTCACGGAGAGCACGGACGCCGCGCTGGCCGCGCTGGAGACAGAAGCCGTCCGGGTCGGCCGCCCGACCCCGGGAGGAGAATCGGTTCTGCGTGCTGCTGCCCGCTCCGGTCGGCTGGTCTCCGTGGTCAGCAACAACGCGGGTGTGGCCATCGAGGCCTACCTCACCGAGCACGGCCTCAACGACTATGTGGCCGGGGTCTTCGGGCGCGCCCCGGGTGATCCCTCCTCCATGAAGCCGAACCCGCGCCTCCTGCTCGAAGCGATGGAAGTCGCGGGCGCCGGACCAGGGCACTGCATCTTCATCGGCGACGCAGCCCGCGACGTCGAGGCCGGGGGAGCGGCCAACATCCCCACGATCGGCTACGCCAACAAGCCGGGGAAGGACGCCAAGCTGGCCGCCGCCGGTGCGGTGGTGGTCGTGGACTCGATGCAGCTCATCGCTGATGCCATGGTTTGGGCGATGAGTTAGATATTGGCCCGAAACAGATCGATATCAAGCACCGCGCGCCGAATTGCGCGAAGATCTTGAGTCGGAACATCAACGTACGTGGGTTCTTCCCATTCGGGCCCGATGGGGAGAACTCCCTGCGGCGCCAGACGGGTTTGCATGAGATCGACATAGGCGCCGTAGTCAATGACGTATACGTCGTAGCGTTCTCCCGGCTCGTCCTGCGCGGAATATCCTCGCCTTAGAACGTGAATAACTCGCGCATCAAACAAGGAGAGAAGGAGTAGATTGTCAACCTGTCGCTGATTGACAAGAAAGCCACGGGCCTTCCTCTCTCGGATCACCTTATCGATGATCCAGTTGAGAAGGCGGCCAGCTTCTTCGCGGCTGCGAAGGGCGGCTTCTTTGTCTGCCTGGAACCAACTCCGGGCGGCGCCGCGCACATCATGCACTGAAATCTTTTTCTGTGCGGCCGTGAGGGCGGACCGACCTGCGATATTGATCGCATCCCGGGGGACGCCTTCGGCGGCGCGGACCAGGTCATCGAAGGCTCGAATATCAGTAAACCCGTGGCGGACTACGTCCTGATTCGTCGAAAGCCCTAGGTGGGACCCCGTGCCGTCGAGCGAGAGGTGGTTGAAAAAGAGTGTCTTGAAGAAGTCGCGAGACTTCTCCTTATTCTGCTCAAAGACCATGAAGTCGTCGAGGCTGATGTTTGCCGCAATGTCCGCACCTAGTTCCAAGCCGATCAGCGTGCCTGTCGGAAGCTCGGTTCGGAAGTTAGTCTGCTGCTCGATTGCGGCAATCTTGACCGTAAAAGATGTCAGCGGGAGCACGCAGCGAACGAGAAACTCGCCAAGGTAGGGCTGAACGTCTGGGGGAACACTGCTCCATTCATCTAGAAGTAGCCAAATGCGCGACCCAGTAATGCTGTTGGAGATATCGCGAAGCGCTCGCGATATGACCCCGAAGTTGAGTGAAATTGATTCGGATCCTCGACGGGTTTCCTTGCGGGCTTCCCTTTCCTCGTCCCCTGCGTCCGCAGTAGCAGTTGCTTCCACGGACTTGAATCCGAGCTTCACGCCGATGCTCGACTTTGAGCTCTTCTTGGTCTCGCCCTCGGTGGATACCTCTACCTCGCCAGAGACACGTACAGACGAGATGGAGTCGGCCAGATTATTAAGCCTAGTAATTATCAGATCGTCGATTACTAGATCCGCGTCGTTCAGGACGGCTTCAAGTAGAGATGAATGGAGATTTGCCAATAGATCGACAAGGAGTCGGGAGGCTCGTTCGGTCGGCTTTGTGGGCTCGGTTCCGAATAGCCCGTCGGGCGATCCAATGGTTCTCAGGTCGAAATAGAACGGCAGGTCGCCGTTTTCTTTTACGACTGTTTCGAGGTAGCGGAAGGCATGGGTCTTCCCGGTGCCTCGGCGTCCGTAGAGGATTTGATGGTCGACTGAGCTAAGTACGACCGCGACACCTGAGTCGACGAAAGTTTCCCTCAGCTGCTCAGTCTGGCGGGACTCGGCGCGCTTTGGGACGAGATTCATAGCCTTGTTGATAGGCGATAGACCGGTAGCCACGTGGTTACGCTACCCGATCGCCATGCGTCGTGTCAGGAGTCGAAGAGATTGGTACTTGGAGGGTCAGTTGTGCGGCACAAGGGTGACTTGCTGACAGTCGCTCTTACAGCCTGATTGCGTCACGCTGCGAGGGCTTCGCTCTTTTGCGAGGCGCCTGGCGTCGGTAGGTTCTGGGCGGTGATTACTCAGATCGTCACGCTGGTGGGTGTCCTGCTGGGCGCGCTCACCTCGTTCGTGGCCACCGGGTGGGCGGAGCGGGTCAAGCACCGCCGGCTGATGGCCACGCGGTGGGACGAGCGGAAGCTCGACACCTACGTGCAGTACGCGACCTGTGTGAAGGAGATCGCTGCGGTGGCCAAGCGGGCCGTCGACGCCGAGGCGGGGTCGACGGCGCGGGCGGATCTCCTGGCCGCGATGGAGCAGGCGGAGATCCAGCGGTCGACGCTCTTCGAGACGCTCGTCCTGTTGGCGAGTCCGGCCGCGGTGGAGGCGGCGAAGGCGGTGAACGCCGCGCTGTGGGAGTCCGAGATCGCGGCCCGCGGGCACGTCGGCGTGCCCGACGGCTCTGCCCTGATCGAGTTGCTCAACGCCTACCACTCGCAGGCTCGGCTCGACCTCGGCGTCGGCGACCCGGCCGTCGCGTGAGCAGGAGCACAAAGAGGACCGGGCCGGCAGCGGAGATCGCTGCCTGGCCCGGCCTTTCGGATGGCGTGGGGAAGTGGGTTGGCTGGGGCCGCCTACTAGCTTTGTGCGAACCCTGGGTCCTCTCCACCGAGGGCCCTCCGGGCACTAGCGATGAAGTCGTGCAACCTGGTGTCCTCTTCCCGACGGTTTGACATCTGCTCGTCACTGAGGAGGGTCACAAGCGGCTGTGTTGCGCCCAGGTGGGCTTTGGCTGCGGTCTCTAGCACGTAGTAGGAGTGCACCGCCGAGCTGTTGAGGTCGCGGGCCGCATCGCTCACCTCGGGAGGGCCTTCGAGTTGAACGTATTCCGCTTCGCGATCAAGTGCCACAAGTGCCTCGTAGTAGTTCTGCCAGATCGGCGGCCAGGGGTCGGATGAGGGTGGAACAGCATCCCGGCATGTGTGCCCCGCCGACTGCACTTTTTTCATGGCTGCCATCAGTCGGATGTATGCCTCGCGACGTTCAAGGCGATGCGCGGAGCGGCGTTCTTCCCGGGTGCTCATCTGCTGGGCAAGCCGCTCTTGGCGGCTCCTCAGCACTCCGAACGGCCCTGTGAACCCCACTCCACCGAGTGCGGATGCTGCTGAGATGACTGCCCCCCAGTTGTCTGCCACGGAGACAGTGAAGCAGCCGGACCCACCAAAGCGGGAGGGTGTGCATGCGGTGGCCCTGGGGGTATTGGGCGCCGCTCCGGTGAGCTCATCCGGACCAGGCGCGGACCAGATCCGGTCCGTGATCAAGAGTCCGCAGGTCAGAACGTGCCTGGTCAGCGGCCTGTAAATCTGTCGCGCAAGCTACGCAGGTTCGAACCCTGCACCAGCCACCGGATAGAGAACAGCCCCTGATCTGTGGAGACACGGATCAGGGGCTGTTGTCGTTTTTCCCGGCCTTTCGCCGCTCCGCTGCGGTGCCTTCCCCCGCGCCACCAGTGGGTGGACTTATTGCGCATTGCTTGCAATTACGGGCAGCAGGCAGCAGAGTGGGGGCCGGGGTGGGTGGGGCCGTTCAGCGTGATTGTGAGTGGTGTCCCGGGTGTGCGGTGGCGTGCGCCGGGGGGTTCTTCGCAAGAGCTGGTCGTCTTCCCAACCGGCGCCCGCCGGGACAGCGGCCCACCCACCCCCGCCACGGCTCTCCCGCGGTGCGTCAAGGGCACGTCAATGGTGCCTGGGGCGGCGTCAGGAACGCGTAGGGGCCGGGGGCGCGGCCGGGGTTCGGCCCGCAGGATCGGAGGACCAGCCGATCGCGGAGGTTCCGTCCGATGTCCAGCGCCATCACCACCCCGGCCGTCACGGCCGAACCCGAGCCGCCGAATACCGGCGCGGGCGACGAGCGGTACCGGCTGAGTGCGCTGGGCGGTCTGGCGGCGCTGTCCTTGGACGCGATGGCCTCGGTCGCGTACGGGCCGGAGTCGATCGTGCTGGTGCTGGCCGCGGCCGGCGCGTACGGGCTGGGCTTCACGCTGCCGGTGACGGTGGCGATCGCGGTGCTGCTGGCGGTACTGGTGGCGTCCTACCGGCAGGTGATCGCGGCGTTCCCGGACGGCGGTGGCTCGTACGCGGTGGCGAAGGAGCACCTGGGCCGGCGGACGGCGCTGACCGCGGCAGCCTCGCTGGTGATCGACTACATCCTGAACGTGGCGGTCTCGGTGACCGCCGGGGTGGCGGCGCTGACCTCGGCGGTGCCGAGCCTGTATGGCGACCGGGTCTGGCTGTGCCTGGGGGTGCTGGCCCTGGTGACGGCGGTGAACATGCGCGGCATCGCCGAGTCGGCGCGCTGGTTCATGGCGCCGACGGCCGTCTTCGTGCTGTCGATCCTGGCGATCATCGTGGTCGGCCTGTTCCGGGACGCCCCGGCGAGCACCGAGGCCGCCGCCGGCCACGCCTCGGCGCTGGCGGAGAACGCCACGACCGTCGGCGCACTGCTGCTGCTCAAGGCGTTCGCGGCCGGGTGTTCGGCACTGACCGGGGTGGAGGCGGTGGCCAACGCCGTCCCGTCGTTCCGGACCCCGCGGGTGAAGCGGGCGCAGCACACCGAGGTGGCGCTCGGCGCCCTGCTCGGCGTGATGCTGATCGGTCTGGCCGTGCTGATCGGCCGCTTCCACCTCCAGCCGGTGGAGGGCGTCACGGTGCTCGCCCAGCTCGCCGACGCCTCGCTCGGCCACGGCGCGGGCTTCTACGTCGTTCAGTTCGCCACCGTGGTGCTGCTCGGGCTGGCCGCGAACACCTCCTTCGGCGGGCTGCCGGTGCTGCTGCACCTGCTCGCCCGGGACAACCACCTGCCGCACGTGTTCGCGCTGCGGGCCGACCGCCAGGTGCACCGGCACGGCGTGCTGTTCCTCGCCCTGGTGTCGGCGGCGCTGCTGGTCGGCTCGGGCGGGGACGTGAACAGCCTGGTGCCGCTGTTCTCGATCGGCGTGTTCGTCGGCTTCACGATCTGCCAGGTCGGCATGGTCCGGCACTGGTACGTGCACCGGCCGGACGGCTGGCACGGGAAGGCCGCGCTGAACGGGTTCGGCGCGCTGCTCACCGGCGTCGCGACGGTGGTGGTCACCGGCACCAAGTTCACCGAGGGCGCCTGGGGCATCGTGGTGGCGCTGCCGCTGCTGGTGGTGCTGTTCGAGGCGGTGCACCGCAGCTACGCGCGGATCGGCGAGCGGCTGGAGCTGGGCCGGGTGCCCGGTGCGGTGACCCGCCAGCGCAGCCTGGTCGTCGTGCCGGTGACCGCGATCACCCGGCTCACCAAGGACGGCCTGTCCGCGGCGCTGTCGCTCGGCGACGAGGTGCTGGCGGTGACGGTGGTGCACGAGCAGTCCGAGGCGGAGGCGCTGCGCCGGGACTGGGAGCTGTGGCAGCCGGGCGTGCCGCTGGTGGAGATCCCGGAGGACCACCGCCGGCTGGGCCAGCCGATCGCCGCCTTCGTGAACCGGCTCGGCGAGGAGCGCGCCTACGACCGGCTGACCGTGCTGATCCCCGAGGTGGAGCCGTCCCGCTGGTGGCAGCGGGCGCTGCAGAACCGGCGCGGCGCCGTGATCGACCGCGCCCTGCGCCGGCACACCGACGCGGTGGTCTGCCGGCTGCGGATGCGGATGTGACCGCGGGCGGCGCCCCTGCGTCTCATAGCCCGGGTGCCGCCCGAGCGCCCCGGCGCCCCAGCGACCAGGGGCGAAGGCCGGCGCGGCCGGCCGGGATCCGATAACAACCTCATATCTTGACGCGGTCTTAACGGGGTGCCCTTAACGCCCTCGATACGCCCGGCACGTACCCGCCCGCAGTGGCTCTGACCTGCGGGAAGCCTTCAACGGCGGGACGTGCCGGGCCGGCGTCGCAACGGATTCCGTCGTGCCCGACCGAACTTACGCTCGCCAACGTGTTCAACGCTCCCCAGGCGCTCAAGCGCCTCGTGATCGGCCGGGCCATGCGCAGCGAGGAGCTCGGCGAGACGCTGCTGCCCAAGCGGCTGGCGCTGCCGATCTTCGCCTCCGACCCGCTCTCCTCGGTCGCCTACGCGACCCAGGAGATCCTGCTGGTGCTCACCGTCGGTGGCGCCGCCTTCCTGTACCTGACCCCGTGGGTGGCGGCCGGAGTCGTCGCGCTGATGGCGGTCGTGGTGATGTCCTACCGCCAGGTGGTGCACGCCTACCCGAGCGGCGGCGGCTC
Source organism: Kitasatospora sp. MAA19 (assembly GCF_029894125.1). Classification (GTDB taxonomy): domain Bacteria; phylum Actinomycetota; class Actinomycetes; order Streptomycetales; family Streptomycetaceae; genus Kitasatospora. Next base: position 256,582 of record NZ_JARXYZ010000003.1, on the reverse strand, counting down.
GTACGAGGTGGTGTCCCGCAACCTCGGGGCCAACTCCGGCCTGGTGGTGGCCGCCTCGCTGCTGGTGGACTACGTGATGACGGTCGCGGTGTCGGTGGCCTCCGGCGTGGACAACATCATCTCGGCGCTGCCCTCGCTGGCCGACCACCGGGTCGAGCTGGCCGTCGGCTTCGTGCTGCTGCTGATGGCGATGAACCTGCGCGGCGTCCGGGAGTCCGGCAAGGCCTTCGCCGCGCCGACGTACCTGTTCATCGGCGGCATCCTGCTGATGGTGGTCACCGGGCTGGTCCGGGTCGCGCTCGGCGACGCGCCGGTGGCGTCCAGCGCCTCGTACGGGATCCTCCCGGAGGACGGCAAGGACACCGTGGCCGGGCTCGGCCTGCTGATGCTGGGCCTGCGGGCGTTCGCCTCCGGCTGTACGGCGCTGACCGGGGTGGAGGCGATCTCCAACGGCGTCCCGGCCTTCCGGGCACCGAAGGCGCGCAACGCCGCGCGCACCATGGCCGTGATGGGCACCACGGCCGTGGTGATGTTCGTCGGCATCACCGCCCTCGCGCTGATCGCCAAGGTGCACATCACCGAGGGCGACGCCTGCCGGCTGACCGGCTTCCCCGGCGACTGCGCGAGCACGCCCCAGCAGACCGTGATCGCCCAGCTCGCCGCGGCGATCTTCGGCGGCGACCACAGCGTGCTGTTCTACGCGATCCAGGCGGTCACCGCGCTGGTGCTGATCCTGGCCGCCAACACCGCCTTCAACGGCTTCCCGCTGCTGGCCTCGATCCTGGCCGAGCACCGCTACCTGCCCCGGCAGATGCACACCCGCGGCGACCGGCTGGCCTTCTCCAACGGCATCATCGCGCTCGCCGTGGTGGCCGGCGGGCTGCTCTGGCTGTACGACGCGAACGTCACCAGCCTGATCCACCTGTACATCCTGGGCGTCTTCACCTCCTTCACGCTGTCCCAGATCGGCATGGTCCGGCACTGGAACCGGGCGCTGGCCACCGAGACCGACCCGGTCGTGCGCCGCTCGGCGCAGCGCTCCCGGGTGATCAACGCCTTCGGTGCGGTGGTCACCGCGCTGGTGCTGGTGATCGTGCTGCTCACCAAGTTCACCCAGGGCGCCTGGCTGGCCGTGGTCGCCGCGCTGGTGCTGTGGCTGATGATGCGCGGCATCCGCCGGCACTACGACGGCGTCGCCGCCGAGCTGGCGGTGGACGACCCGGAGGCCGAGTCGGTGCGGCCGGCCCGGGTGCACGGGATCGTGCTGGTGTCCAAGCTGCACAAGCCGACGCTGCGGGCGCTCGGCTACGCGGAGGCGTTCCGGCCGGACTCGCTGGAGGCGCTGACCGTGGCGGTGGAGCCGGAGGCCACCGGCGAGCTGGAACGGCAGTGGACGGAGGCCGGCGTCCGGGTGCCGCTGAAGGTGCTGGACTCGCCGTACCGGGAGATCACCAAGCCGGTGCTGGCGTACGTGCGGGAGCACCGCCGCGACAGCCCCCGCGAGGCGGTCGCGGTGTTCATCCCGGAGTACGTGGTCGGCCACTGGTGGGAGCACCTGCTGCACAACCAGTCGGCGCTGTGGCTGAAGAGCCGGCTGCTGTTCACGGCGGGCGTGATGGTGATCAGCGTGCCGTGGCAGCTGACCTCCTCCGGGCGGGCGGGCGGCCCGTCGCGCCGGGCGCCGGGCGCGGTGCGCCGTGGTGAGCCGGCCCCGAAGGGCGGGTACGAGAAGCTCCCGGCGCCGGAGAGCGTCTGACGGCGTCCCCACCCCACGCACGAACGAAGGCCCCGAACGGCGGACCGCCGTCCGGGGCCTCCGGCGTCCCCGGGCCCCTCCCCGTGCCGTCCCGACCCCCGCGATATCTCGGCCCGATCACGACGGTCTCGGCCCGGTGAAGCGTGCGTCAAGGTCGCGTCAACGTCCCGCTGTCACCCGTATGGAGGGCGTCAGGGAGCCATAACGCGCCTCTGACGGCTGCTTTGCTGCATCTGCCGGTCGTCCGCCGGTGCCGCGCGAAGCCTCCGGCCCGTTCGCGGCAATCTCCCGAAGCACGCTGGTGGAGCCCATGTCCGATCTCATCTACGTCGGTGTCACGGTCGCCGTGTTCGCCGTCATCGCCCTGATCGCGCGGGGGGTGGAGAAGCTGTGAGCGCGGAGAACATCGCAGGTCTGATCGTGGCCGTCGCGCTCGTCGGCTATCTCGTCGTGGCGCTGATCTTCCCGGAGAAGTTCTGACATGGGATCCACTCTCGCGGGCTGGCTGCAGGCCCTGGCCCTGGTCGGGGCCCTGGCCCTGTGCTACCGCCCCCTTGGCGACTACATCGCCAAGCTCCTCACCACCACCAAGCACCTCAGAGTCGAGCGCGGCATCTACAAGGTGATCGGCGTCGACGGCGACGCCGATCAGCGCTGGCCGGTGTACCTCCGCTCGGTGCTGGCCTTCTCGGCCGTCTCGGTCCTCTTCCTCTACGGCCTGATCCGCCTCCAGGGCTACCTGCTGCTGAACCTGGGCGTTCCGCAGATGGAGGGCCACCAGGCCTGGAACACCGCGATCTCGTTCGTCGCCAACACCAACTGGCAGTCCTACGCCGGTGAGTCCGCGATGGGTCACCTGGCGCAGATGGCGGGCCTGGCGGTGCAGAACTTCGTCTCCGCGGCCGTCGGCATCGCCGTCGTCGCCGCGCTGATCCGGGGCTTCACCCGCAACCGGACGGACCGGGTCGGCAACTTCTGGGTGGACCTCGTCCGGATCAACCTCCGTCTGCTGCTGCCGATCTCGATCGTCTTCGCCCTGGTCCTGGCCGCCTCCGGCGTGATCCAGAACTTCCACGGCTTCCACGAGGTGGCCACGCTCAGCGGCGAGGTGCAGAAGATCCCGGGCGGCCCGGTGGCCTCCCAGGAGGTCATCAAGCTGCTCGGCACCAACGGCGGCGGCTTCTTCAACGCCAACTCCGCGCACCCGTTCGAGAACCCGACCGGCTTCTCCAACCTGGTCGAGATCTTCCTGCTGCTGGTGATCCCGTTCGCGCTGCCGCGGACCTTCGGCCGGATGGTCGGCGACAACCGCCAGGGCTACGCGATCGTCGCCGTGATGGGCCTCTTCTGGATCGCCTCGACCGCCCTGATCACCTTCGCGGAGTCGCAGCACCAGGGCACCGCCCTGCAGGCCGCGGGCGCCGCGATGGAGGGCAAGGAGCAGCGCTTCGGCATCGCCGCCTCCGGCCTGTTCGCGGCGTCGACGACGCTGACCTCGACCGGCGCGGTGAACTCCTTCCACGACTCGTACACGCCGTTCGGCGGCGGGCTGACGGTCTTCAACATGATGCTGGGTGAGATCGCGCCCGGCGGTACCGGCTCCGGTCTGTACGGCATGCTCGTGCTGGCGATCGTCGCGGTGTTCGTCGCCGGTCTGATGGTCGGCCGCACCCCCGAGTACCTGGGCAAGAAGCTCGGCGGCCGGGAGATGAAGTTCGCCTCGCTGTACATCCTCACCACGCCGACGATCGTCCTGGTCGGCACGGGCGTGGCGATGGCCCTGCCGGGGGAGCGGGCCGGGATGCTCAACTCCGGCGCCCACGGCTTCTCCGAGGTGCTGTACGCCTTCACCTCGGCCGCGAACAACAACGGCTCGGCCTTCGGCGGCATCACCGTCAACACCGACTGGTACGACACCGCGCTCGGCCTGGCGATGATCTTCGGTCGCCTCCTGCCGATCGTCTTCGTCCTGGCGCTGTCCGGTTCGCTCGCCCAGCAGCAGCCGGTCCCGGCCACCCCGGGCACCCTGCCCACCCACAAGCCGCTGTTCGTGGGCCTGCTGTCGGGCGTCATCCTGATCGTCGTCGGCCTCACCTACTTCCCGGCCCTGGCTCTCGGGCCGATCGCGGAAGGTCTCTCCTCCTGATGTCCACCCCTACGCTCAACCCCGCACCGGCCGACAAGGCCGAGCCCGCCGCGCCGCACAGAGTGGCCAGCGGTCTCCTCGACCCGAAGCTGATCGTCGCGTCCCTGCCGGACGCGGTGAAGAAGCTCGACCCCCGGGTGATGGTCAAGAACCCGGTGATGTTCGTGGTCGAGGTCGGTTCGGTGGTCACCACCGTCTCCGCGATCGCCAGCCCGTCCGTGTTCGCCTGGGCCATCACCGTCTGGCTCTGGCTCACCACGATCTTCGCCAACCTGGCCGAGGCCGTCGCCGAGGGCCGCGGCAAGGCCCAGGCCGACACCCTGCGCAAGACCAAGACCGAGAGCGTCGCCCGCCGGCTCACCAACTGGCCCGCCACGCAGGCCGAGGAGGAGGTCCCGGGCACCGCGCTGCGGCTCGGCGACCACGTGGTGGTCGAGGCCGGGCAGATCATCCCCGGCGACGGCGACGTCGTCGAGGGCGTCGCGAGCGTCGACGAGTCGGCGATCACCGGCGAGTCCGCGCCGGTCATCCGCGAGTCCGGCGGCGACCGTTCCGCGGTCACCGGCGGCACCAAGGTGCTGTCCGACCGGATCGTGGTGAAGATCGCCTCGGAGCCCGGCAAGTCCTTCATCGACCGGATGATCGCCCTGGTCGAGGGCGCCGCCCGGCAGAAGACGCCGAACGAGATCGCGCTGAACATCCTGCTCGCCTCGCTGACCATCGTCTTCCTGGTCGCCGTGGTGACCCTGCAGCCGATGGCCACCTACGCGGGCGCCCCGCAGTCGATGATCGTCCTGGTCGCCCTGATCGTGGCGCTCATCCCGACCACCATCGGCGCGCTGCTCTCCGCGATCGGCATCGCCGGCATGGACCGGCTGGTGCAGCGCAACGTGCTGGCGATGTCCGGCCGCGCCGTCGAGGCGGCCGGCGACGTCAACACCCTGCTGCTGGACAAGACCGGCACCATCACCCTGGGCAACCGCCAGGCCGCCGAGTTCCTGCCCGCCCCGGACGTGTCCACCGAGGAACTGGCCAGCGCCGCACAGCTGTCGTCCCTCGCGGACGAGACCCCGGAGGGCCGCTCGATCGTGGTCCTCGCCAAGACCGAGTACGGCCTGCGGGCCCGCGCCCAGGGCGAGTTGACGCACGCCACGTGGGTCCCGTTCACCGCCCAGACCCGGATGTCCGGCGTCGACCTGGACGAGGCCGAGGCGGTCCACCAGGTCCGCAAGGGCGCGGCCGGCGCGGTCACCAACTGGGTGACCGAGAACGGCGGTTCGGTCGGCAACGAGGTCTCCGCCCTGGTCGACGGGATCTCCGCGGCCGGCGGCACCCCGCTGGTGGTGGCCACCAAGGTCGGCGCCGAGCCGGCCCGCGTCCTCGGGGTGATCCACCTCAAGGACGTGGTCAAGGAGGGCATGCGGGAGCGCTTCGACGAGCTCCGCCGGATGGGCATCAAGACCATCATGATCACGGGTGACAACCCGCTGACCGCCAAGGCGATCGCGGAGGAGGCGGGCGTGGACGACTTCCTCGCCGAGGCCACCCCCGAGGACAAGATGGCCCTGATCAAGAAGGAGCAGGAGGGCGGCAAGCTGGTCGCGATGACCGGCGACGGCACCAACGACGCCCCCGCGCTCGCCCAGGCCGACGTCGGCGTGGCCATGAACACCGGGACCATGGCGGCCAAGGAGGCCGGCAACATGGTCGACCTGGACTCCAACCCGACCAAGCTGATCGAGATCGTCGAGATCGGCAAGCAGCTGCTGATCACCCGTGGCGCGCTGACCACCTTCTCGATCGCCAACGACGTGGCCAAGTACTTCGCGATCATCCCCGCGATGTTCGCCGGGGTCTACCCGGGCCTGAGCCACCTCAACATCATGGGCCTGCACAGCCCGCAGTCCGCGATCACCTCGGCGATCATCTTCAACGCCCTGGTCATCGTCGGCCTGATCCCGCTCGCCCTGCGCGGCGTGCGCTACCGCCCGTCCGACGCCAGCTCCCTGCTGCGCCGCAACATCGGGGTCTACGGCTTCGGCGGTCTGGTGGTGCCGTTCGTCGGCATCAAGCTGATCGACCTGATCGTCCAGTTCATCCCCGGCCTGAGCTGAGAGAGGAGAATCCGATGCCCAAGCCCCTGCCGACGACCGTCCGCACCCACTTCACCGCACTGCGGGTGCTGCTGGTGCTCACGGTGATCCTCGGGATCGCCTACCCGCTGCTGGTCACCGGGATCAGCCAGGTCGCCTTCAGCGAGAAGGCCAACGGCTCGATCGTGAAGTCCGACGGCAAGGAGGTCGGTTCCAGCCTGCTCGGCCAGAACTACAACCTCCCCAAGAAGAACCCCGACGACGCGAAGGAGGAGGCCCAGCCGGACCCGAAGTGGTTCCAGCCCCGGCCCTCCGCCAACAACTACGCCGGCGACAACTCGGGCGCCTCCAACCTCGGCCCGAACAGCGACGACCTGCTCAAGGCCGTCAACGACCGCCGCGCCGCGGTCGCCGAGTTCGACGGCGTCGACCCGGCGAGCGTCCCGGCCGACGCACTGACCGCCTCCGGCTCCAGCCTCGACCCGCACATCTCGGTCGCCTACGCCAAGGAGCAGGTGAACCGGGTCGCCAAGGCCCGGAACCTGTCGGCCGACACGCTGAACCAGCTGGTCGGCACGTACACCGAAGGCCGCTCGCTCGGCTTCCTCGGCCAGGAGGGCGTCAACGTCGTCCTGCTCAACCGGGCACTCGCGGAACAGAAGTGACAGGCCAACGGCTGGATCCGTGAAACGGGCCGACCCGGGCCGGGGCACCATCCCCGCGCCCGGGTCGGCCGCCGTACGTCCCGACCCCGGCACGAGGACGCCTGTCGGCCGCCCTCGCAGGAACGAAAGAGCAGTGCCCATGGCCCGCGACCTCACCCCCGGCACCGGCATCCGCGGCGGCCGGCTGAGGGTGTACCTCGGTTCCGCCCCGGGGGTCGGCAAGACCTACCGGATGCTGGACGAGGCCCGGCGCAGACAGGAGCGCGGGGCCGACGTCGTGGTCGGGTACATCGAGTGCCACGGCCGCCGCCACACCGAGGGCATGCTGGACGGCCTGGAGGTCCTGCCGCGCGTCCAGCGCTCCTACCGGGACGCCGAGTTCGACGAGATGGACCTCGACGCCGTGCTCGCCCGCCGACCGGCCGTCGTGCTGGTCGACGAACTGGCGCACACCAACATCCCCGGCGGCCGCCACGCCAAGCGCTGGCAGGACGTCGACGAACTGCTGGCCGCCGGGATCGACGTCATCACCACCGTCAACATCCAGCACCTGGAATCGCTGAACGACGTCGTCCAGAAGATCACCGGCATCCCGCAGCGCGAGACCGTCCCGGACGAGGTGGTGCGCCGGGCCGACCAGATCGAACTCGTCGACATGGCCCCGCAGGCGCTGCGCCGCCGGATGGCCCACGGCAACGTCTACAGGGCGGAGAAGGTGGACGCCGCGCTCTCCAACTACTTCCGGGTCGGCAACCTCACCGCCCTGCGCGAACTCGCCCTGCTCTGGGTGGCCGGGCGGGTCGACGAGGGCCTGCGCGACTACCGGGCCAGCCACAACATCGACCGGGTCTGGGAGACCCGCGAACGCGTCGTGGTCGCCCTCACCGGCGGCCCCGAGGGCGAGACCCTGATCCGCCGCGCCGCCCGGATCGCCGACCGCACCGCCGGCGGCGACCTGCTGGCCGTCCACGTCACCCGCAGCGACGGCCTGGCCGGCGCCTCCTCCGGTGCGCTCGCCCAGCAGCGGCAGCTGGTGGAGACCCTCGGGGGCAGCTACCACGTCGTGGTCGGCGACGACATCCCCACCTCGCTGCTCGCCTTCGCCCGCGCCCACGACGCCACCCAGCTGGTGCTCGGCACCAGCCGTCGCGGCCGGATCAACCGCTTCCTCACCGGCCCCGGCATCGGCGAGACCACCGTGGACGCCTCCGAGGACATCGACGTCCACATGGTCACCCACGAGTTCACCGGCCGCGGCCGGCTGCCCTCGCTCGGCCGCCGCCACTCCCGGCGCCGCACCATCGCCGGCTACGTCGCCGGCCTCGTGGTGCCCTGGCTGCTGACCGCGATCCTCTCCCAGGCGCACGAGAGCATCAACCTCACCACCGACGCACTGATCTTCCAGCTCGGCGTGGTCATCGTCGCCCTGCTCGGCGGCGCCACCTCCGCCCTGCTGGCCTCGGTCGCCGCCTCGCTGCTGCTCAACTACTACTTCATCCCGCCGATCCACACCCTGACCATCGGCGAGACCAACAACATCGTCGCCCTGGTCGTCTTCGCCGCCGTCGCGCTCGCCGTCTCCACCGTGGTCGACCACGCCAGCCGGCTCACCACCCGCGCCGCCCGCGCCACCGCCGAGGCCGAGACCCTCTCCACCCTGGCCGGCAGCGTGCTGCGCGGCGCCGACGCCCTGTCCGCCCTGATGGAGAAGTCCCGGACGGCCTTCGGCATGCAGGCCGTCGCCCTGCTCTCCCGGGTCGACGGCGAGGTGCTCGCCCACTCCGAGACCGAGCACCAGGAGGACGCCGACGGGCAGAGCGAGACCACCGAGGTCCCGGTCGGCGCGGACGCCGTCCTGGTCCTCACCGGCCGCCGGCTGCCGGCCGCCGACCAGCGCGTGCTCACCGCCTTCGCCGCGCACGTGGCCGTCGCGCTGGAACGCGACCGGCTCGCCATGGTCGCCGCCGAGGTCGAGCCGATCAAGGCCGCCGACCGGATGCGCACCGCCCTGCTCGCCGCCGTCAGCCACGACCTGCGCACCCCGCTCGCCGCCGCGCTCGCCTCGGTCGGCTCGCTGCGCAGCCCCGACGTCGAGTTCTCGCCCGAGGACCAGGCCGAACTCCTCGCCACCGCCGACGAGTCGCTGGTCAAACTCACCCGCCTGGTCGACAACCTGCTCGACATGAGCCGCCTCCAGGCCGGCGCGCTCACCCTGCACCTCACCGAGACCCACCTCGACGAGATCCTGCCCCGGGCCCTCGACAGCCTCCCCGACCCGTACGCGCCGGTCCAGCCGCTCGACCTGGACACCGCGCCGCCGGTGCTCGCCGACCCGCCGCTGCTGGAGCGGGTGCTCGCCAACGTGATCACCAACGCGCTGCGCCACAACGCCCCCGGCGCACCCGTCCTGGTGACCGCCAGCCACCACGCCGACCAGGTCGAGATCCGGGTGATCGACCGCGGCCCCGGCATCGCCCCCGAGGAGCGCGACCGGGTCTTCCTGCCCTTCCAGCGCCTCGGCGACACCGACAACACCAGCGGAGTCGGCCTCGGCCTCGCGCTCTCCCGCGGCCTGGCCGAGGCCATGGGCGGCAGCCTTGAGGTCGAGGACACCCCCGGGGGCGGCACCACCATGTTGCTCACCCTGCCCGCCGCCACTCGGGAGGACCCCGTGCATGAGTGAAATCCTGATTGTCGACGACGAACCCGCCCTGCTGCGCACGCTGCGGATCAACCTCAGCGCCCGGCAGTACGCCGTCCGGACGGCCGCCAGCGGCGGTGAGGCGCTGGACCGCGCCGCGCACTCCGTCCCGGACGCCGTGCTGCTCGACCTCGGCCTGCCGGACCTCGACGGCATGGACGTGCTGCGCGGCCTGCGCACCCGCAGCGCGATGCCGATCATCGTGCTCTCCGGCCGCTCCGGCGCCGCCGACAAGGTGGACGCCCTCGACGCGGGCGCCGACGACTACCTCACCAAGCCGTTCCTGATGGACGAGCTGCTGGCCCGGCTGCGCGCCGTACTGCGCCGACCGTCAGGCGGTGCCCCGCTGGGTCGCCCGGTGATCGGCGACCACACCGTCGACCTGACGGCCACCACGGTGACCGGCCCGCGGGGCGCGGTGCGGCTCACTCCGACCGAGTGGCGGATCCTCGCCCTGCTGGTGGCCAACCCCGGCCGGCTGGTGCCCGGGCGGCAGATCCTGCGCGAGGTGTGGGGGCCGGCCCAGGAGGCGCGCGGCAACTACCTGCGGGTCTACCTGGCCGGGCTGCGCCGCAAGCTGGAGCGCGATCCGGCCCGCCCGCGGCACCTGATCACCGAGCCGGGGATCGGGTACCGGTACGAGCCCTGAGCCCGCGTCGGCCGCAGCCGCGTCAACACCCCGTCAAGAGCGGGCCGAGGGTCGACAGGGGAGCGTCAAGGTCGACCGGCGGCGGTGCTCCGTGGGCGTAGCGTCAGTGCTGACCGAGCGGGCCCGGCTCCAATGTGGGGGAGGCCCGGGGCCGCTCCAGCCGCCGTCCAACGGCGGCCAGCAGGTGGGGGAGGGGCGCGCGACATCAGTCGCGCGCCCCTTGAACTTCCCCCCCGCCGACTCCTCCCGGCAGCCGTCAGCCCCCGCCGGTGCTCCCGGACTGCCGGGGCAGCGCCAGCACCACGGTGTCCGCGAACTCCCGCACCGCGCTGGTCCGGCTGACCACCCGGCCGCTGTGCACCACCAGCCGGCTGTGCCCGCCCGCGAGCGCCCCGGCCAGGCTGTCCCCGCGCACCGCCAGCAGCTCCGCCGGGAACCCGGCGTCCACCCGGACCGGCGGCAGCCCGAGCGCCGCCCGGGCCTGGTTCGCCACCGCGTCGTACGCCGCGGCCACATCCAGCTCCCCACCCGCCGCCAGCAGGTACGCCGACTCCAGCGGGTCCGCCCGGCCGACCGGGTTGGACGGGTCCCGCAGCGCGCCGCTGCCGGCCGCCAACGGCACCCGGGCCTCCGTCAACTCCCGTAGCAGGCCCGGTCGCATCCCCGCCGAGCGGCCCTCCAGGCCGGTGCAGCCGCCGTTCTGCGGCAGGCAGACCACCCGCACCCCGCCGGTCGCCAGCACCGTGGACGCGCCCCGGGCCAGCGCCCCGCACGGCCCGAGCGACACCCGCGGCCGCAGCGGGGCCAAGGCGCCGACCAGTCGCGCGAGTTGGGCCGGATCGCCGGCCGTGGTGTGCAGGTCCACCGGGCAGTCCGCCTCCCGGGCGGCCTCCAGCAGCACCTGGACGTACCCGGCCGGATCGGGGTCCAGCTCCGGGCAGCCGCCGGCCGCGGTGGCGCCCAGCTTGAGCGCGTCGCGCAGCTGCGCCCGGCCGTCCGCGCCGGCCCGGCCGGTGAGCAGTCGGGGCATCGCCACCGCCTGGAGCTCGGCCAGGCCGCGCAGCGCCTGCCGGGCGGTGAGCACCGCCTCCAGCCGGCGCAGCCCGTGTACGTCGCCGATCCGGACGTGGGTGCGCTGGGCGGTGGCGCCGTAGCCGAGCGAGGTGAGCGCGGCCTCGGTGACCCGGCGGGTGAGGTCGGTGGGGGTGTCCGGCGGCGGGGTGGGCAGCGCGGCGGAGAAGGCGGCGTCGTAGTGGGCGTGCGCCTCGGCGGGGGCCGGCAGCAGCAGGTAGCCCTTGAGGTCGATCCGGGCGCCGGTGGTGACGGTGGGCGCGCCGGGCAGGGCGGGCAGCGGGCCGAGGCTGCCGACGGTGCCGACGGCCTGGATCCGGTCGCCGCTGATCCGGACGTCCACCACCCGCCCGTCGGCCAGCCGGGCGCCGGTGAGCAGGAGGATCGGTCCGTGCCCGAGCGGGTTGGCCGCCGGGCCGGGCCCCGAGTGCGGCCCGTCGGCGGCTGCGCTGTCCATCGCCGGCTCCCTTCCCGCGCTGGCCCGTCCGGTCGGCCGGACCGTCCCGATCCCAGGTCGTCCTGATCTCCCGGGCCGTCCTGATCAACGAGGGTCGAGCCTATGGCGCGCGGGGGCGGGGCGCCGGGAGGCGGGCAATAGTCGTATCGGGTCGGGCCGCGCGGCCGGGGGCCGGTCGAACGCGGGGCCTCGGATCGTTCGTCCGTGCACCTCGCCGACCTGCGGTCTTCACGTCGGGATACGGATTTCACCTCTGGGCGCGGAACGTGTAATCTCTTCCTCGTTCGCCCCTATAGCTCAGTCGGTAGAGCGTCTCCATGGTAAGGAGAAGGTCTGCGGTTCGATTCCGCATGGGGGCTCTGGTGAAAAGCAGTCAGTTGCCACTGTGCTGCGGATCACCGTGGCGGTGTAGCTCAGTTGGTAGAGCAAGCGGCTCATAATCGCTGTGTCACCGGTTCAAGTCCGGTCACCGCTACCCCGCGTAGTCGGTCGGGAGATCGCACTCCCGGTCGGCTACTCTTGTCGTGTTCTTATTCGTTGTCCAAGGAAGGCACTCCCGTGGCTGCCACCGATGTCCGCCCGAAGATCACGCTGGCCTGCGTGGAGTGCAAGGAGCGGAACTACATCACCAAGAAGAACCGGCGTAACGACCCGGACCGTCTTGAGATGAAGAAGCACTGCCCCCGCTGCAACTCGCACACCGCGCACCGCGAGACCCGCTGACCCTTTCGCAGGGCGTCGGGCCTGTGTGAATCAGGTCTTGAGCTCCGGGCCGCATCCCTCAGGGGGTGCGGCCCGGAGTTTTTCGCGTATGCACCCATGCGCACCCCGCCGACGGCAACGGCCGCCGGATCCACCGCGCTTCCGAGGAGCTGCCCCCATGGCACTCGACCCCTCCTTCATCGGGCGGACCTACCCGCCCACCGAGCCGTACGAGGTCGGCCGGGAGAAGATCCGCGAGTTCGCGATCGCGATCGGGGACGCCAATCCGGCGTTCACCGACCCGGAGGCGGCGAAGGCGCTGGGCCACCCCGATGTGATCGCCCCGCCGACCTTCCCGTTCGTGATCACCTACCGGGCGGCCGCCCAGGTGGTCGAGGATCCGGAGCTCGGCCTGGACTACAGCCGGGTGGTGCACGGGGACCAGAAGTTCTCGTACTCCCGCCCGGTGGTGGCGGGCGACCGGCTGACGGTCGCGGTGACCATCGACAACATCAAGTCGCTGGCGGGCAACGACGTGCTCACCGTGCGTGGTGAGGTGTCGGACGCGCTCGGCGAGCACGTGGTGACGTCGGTCATGACGCTGGTGGCCCGGGCCGCCGACGAGACGGGGGAGTGAGCACGATGGCGATCAGCTACGACGAGGTCGAGGTCGGCACCCAGCTGCCGGCGCAGTCCTTCCCGGTGACCCGCGACACCCTGGTGCGGTACGCGGGCGCCTCCGGCGACTTCAACCCGATCCACTGGAACGAGAAGTTCGCGCTGGAGGTCGGCCTGCCGGACGTCATCGCGCACGGCATGTTCACCATGGCCCAGGCGATCCGGGTGGTCACCGACTGGGTCGGCGACCCGGCGGCGGTGGTCGAGTACGGCGTCCGCTTCACCCGTCCGGTCCCGGTGCCGAACGACGGTGTCGGCGCGGTGGTCGAGGTCTCGGCCAAGGTCGCCAAGCTGCTGGACGACCGCAGGGTGCAGGTCGACCTGCTGGCCACCACGGGCGGACAGAAGGTGCTCGGGATGTCGAGGGCGGTCGTCCGGCTCGCCTGAGGCGCGTCCGGCCGCGGCGGGGCCCGTTCGGCGGGCTTCCCGCCGCGCCCGTCGGCCTTGCGAAGATAGTGATTGGCCACTAACTTGACTCCCATGGCGAGGGCGAGCATGCGGATGAGTGCGGAGGAGCGGCGCGAGAGCGTCATCCGTGCTGCCATGATCGAGTTCGCCAGGAGCGGCTACCGGGGGACCTCCACCGAGACGATCGCCCGCCGGGTGGGCGTCTCGCAGCCGTACCTGTTCCGGCTGTTCCCCAGCAAGCAGGCCATCTTCAAGGCCGCCGCCGACCGCTGCATCGAGGAGACCTGGCAGGTCTTCGACGAGGCCTCGGCCGGGCTGACCGGCGAGGCGGCCGGCGTGGCGATGTCCCGCGCCTACCTGGGGCTGGTCGGGGACCGCGAGCAACTCATGATGCAGATGCAGCTCTACGTCTCGGTGTTCGCCGGCGAAACGGCGGACGAGGACGAGATCGGCGAGGCCGCCCGGGCGGGCTGGCTCGAACTGTTCGACCGGATCAGGATCCGGCTGGGCGGCGACACCGAGGACGCGACCGCGTTCATGGCGTACGGGATGCTGATCAACACGCTGGTGGCGCTGGGCTACCCCAGGGACCACCGGATCTGGGACGGTTTCGGGCCGCAGGACGAGCCGCAGGGCGAGGAATGCGACGGGGAGCACGACGGGGAGCGGGGCGAGCCGCAGGGCGAGTCCTAGGCCGGGGAGAGGCTGTGCGGCGGCGGCCGCGCGGCCCTTTTTCGGCCCACAGAAGTTATTGATCAATAACTATCCAGAGGGGAACTGGGGGACGTCATGTCGGAGAAACTGGAGAAAACGGAACGGCCAGCGGCGGAACGGCCCGAGGCGCCAGGCCTGGGGCGGACCGGCGTCTGGACGCTGGTGATCACCAGCGTCGCGGGTTTCATGGCCAGCCTGGACAACCTGGTCGTCACCACGGCGCTGCCGTCCATCCGCGAGGACCTCGGCGGCGGGCTGTCCGACCTGGAGTGGACGGTCAGCGCCTACACCCTGGCCTTCGCCGTCCTGCTGATGTTCGGCGCCGCGCTCGGCGACCGCTTCGGCCGCCGCCGGATCTTCCTGGTCGGGCTCACGCTCTTCACCGTCGGCTCCGCCGCGGCCGCCCTGTCACCGGACATCGGCTCGCTGATCGCCGCCCGCGCCGTCCAGGGCGCCGGCGCCGCGGTGTCGATGCCGCTCACCCTCACCCTGCTCACCGCCGCGGTGCCGGCGGCCAAGCGGGGACTGGCCTTCGGCATCTGGGCGGGCGTCAACGGCCTCGCCGTCGCCACCGGGCCGCTGGTCGGCGGGACGCTCACCGAGCACTTCTCCTGGCAGTGGATCTTCTGGGTGAACGTCCCGGTCGGCCTCGTCCTGGTACCGCTCTCCGCCCTCAAGCTCCGCGAGAGCCGGGGCGCCAGCCCGGCCCTGGACGTGGCCGGCACGGTCCTGGTCAGCCTGGGCCTGTTCGGCGTCGTCCTCGGCCTGATCCGCGGCAACCCGAACGGCTGGACCAGCCCGCTGGTGCTGGGCTCGCTGATCGCCGGTGTCGCGCTGCTGACCGCCTTCGTGCTGTACGAGCAGCGCTGGGCCAAGCACCCGATGCTGCCGATGCGGCTGTTCCGCAGCCGGGCGTTCTCCGCCGTCAACGCGTCCGGCCTGCTGATGTTCCTCGGCATGTTCGGCTCGATCTTCCTGATCAGCCAGCACCTGCAGACCGTGGGCGGCTACAGCCCGCAGGAGGCCGGCATCCGGATGCTCCCGTGGACCGGGATGCCGCTGATCGTCGCCCCGATCGCGGGCATCCTGGCCGACCGGTTCGGTGGCCGCCCGATCGTGGTCACCGGGCTCCTGCTGCAGGGCGCCGGCCTGGCGATGTACGCGGCGATCACCGGCGGCACCACGGGCTACGACTACGGCGCCGAGATCCCCGCCGTGGTGATCTGCGGCATCGGCATGTCGCTGTACTTCGCCCCGACCGCCGCCCTGGTGATGGACAGCGTCCGGCCGGAGGAGCAGGGCATCGCCTCCGGCGCCAACAACGCGCTGCGCGAGGTGGGCGGCGCGCTCGGGGTGGCCGTCCTCTCGGCGGTGTTCTCGGCGCAGGGCGGGTACACGTCCGAGCAGTCCTTCGTCGACGGGCTGGTGCCCGCGCTGTACGTCGGCGCGGGGGTGGTCGTGGTCGCGGCCGTCTGCGCGATGCTCCTCCCGCGCAAGGCGAGGCCCGCGGCGGCCGAGCCCGTGGACGCCACGGAGGCTGCGGCCGACAAGGCCGACAAGGCCGTAGCGGCCGCCGACGCCGAGCAGCCTGCGGCGGAGCCGGTCCCCGCCGAGGCGTCGAAGGTCTGACCGGCGGGTCGGGGGCGGCGCGCCGGTGCCCGGCGGGCCCGCCGCCCCGCCCCCGTACGCTGGTGGGCGTGCTGGTAGAAAACGACGCCCCCCTCGCCCCGCTGACCACGCTCCGGCTCGGCGGCCCGGCCCGCCGCCTGGTGACCGCCCACACCGACGACGAGGTGATCGCCGCCGTCCGCGAGGCCGACACGGCCGGTGAGCCGCTGCTGGTCCTCGGCGGCGGCTCCAACCTGGTGATCGGCGACGCCGGCTTCCCCGGCACCGTGCTGCGGATCGCCACCACCGGCTTCGCCCTGGACGGCACCGTGCTGGAGCTGGCGGCCGGCGAGGTCTGGTCGGAGGCGGTCACCCGTACGGTGCGCGAGCACGGCCTGGCGGGCGTCGAGTTCCTGGCCGGCATCCCCGGCTCGGCCGGCGCCACACCGGTGCAGAACGTCGGCGCCTACGGCCAGGAGGTCGCCCGGTCGATCACCGAGGTGGTCGCCTACGACCGCACGGCCGGCGCGGTGGTCACGCTCACCAACGCCGAGTGCGCGTTCTCCTACCGGCACAGCCGCTTCAAGGCCGAACCGGACCGCTACGTGGTGCTGCGGGCGCGGTTCGCCCTGGCGGACCACGACGGCCTCTCCACCCCGGTCAAGTACGCCGAGGTGGCCCGGCACTTCGGCGTCGAGCAGGGCGAGCGGGTGCCGCTGGAGCGGGCGTACGACGCGGTGCTGGGGCTGCGCTCCGGCAAGGGCATGGTGCTGGACCCGGCGGACCACGACACCTGGTCGGCCGGCTCCTTCTTCACCAACCCGGTGCTCACCGCCGCGCAGTACGAGTCCTTCCGGACCCGCCCGGGCACCGAGAACGCCCCCGCCTACCCGGCGTCGGAGGGCTGCACCAAGACTTCGGCCGCCTGGCTGATCGACCGGGCCGGCTTCGGCAAGGGCTACGGCGACGGCCCGGCGACGCTCTCCACCAAGCACACCCTGGCGCTCACCAACCGCGGCTCGGCCACCGCCGAGGACCTGCTGGCGCTGGCCCGGGAGATCCGGGACGGCGTCCGCGAGGCCTTCGGGGTCGAGCTGGTGAACGAGCCGGTGATGATCGGGGTCAAGCTCTAGGGTCGGCCCCCGCTGGGGTCGGCCCCGTCCTGGGCGGCCACACCGTTCGCCAGCCAGGCGTCGACGTCCGCCAGTAGTTCCTTTCGGACGGCCTCCGGTGCGCGCGAGCCGCGCACGGACTGCCGTGCCAGCTCGGCGAGTTCGGCATCGCTGAAGCCCAGGACGTCGCGGGCCAGGTCGTACTGGGCGGCCAGCCGGCTGCCGAACAGCAGCGGGTCGTCCGCGCCCAGCGCCAGCGGCACACCGGCGTCGAACAGCCGCCGCAGCGGCACGTCCTCGGGGCGCTCGTAGACGCCGAGCGAGACGTTCGAGGACGGGCAGACCTCGCAGGTGATCTGGCGGTCGGCCAGCCGTGCCATCAGCCGGGGGTCCTCGGCGGCGCGGACGCCGTGGCCGATCCGGCCGGCGCCCAGGTCGTCCAGGCAGTCCCGGACGGATTCGGGCCCGGCCAGCTCGCCGCCGTGCGGGGCGGCCAGCAGCCCGCCCTTGCGGGCGATCTCGAAGGCCCGGTCGAAGTCCCGGGCGAGGCCGCGGCGCTCGTCGTTGGAGAGGCCGAAGCCGACCACGCCGTGGTCGGCGTACCGGACGGCGAGCCGGGCCAGCGTCCGGGCGTCCATCGGGGACTTCATCCGGTTCGCCGCGACCAGCACCCGGATGCCCACCCCGGTGGCCTCGGCGGCGTGCTCCACCGCGTCCAGGATCAGCTCCAGCGCGGGGATCAGCCCGCCCAGCCGGGGCGCGTACGAGGTCGGGTCGACCTGGATCTCCAGCCAGCGGGAGCCGTCCCGCCGCTCGTCCTGCGCGGTCTCCAGGACCAGCCGGCGGATGTCCTCCTCCTCCCGCAGCACCGAGCGTGCGGTGTCGTACAGGCGCTGGAAGCGGAACCAGCCGCGTTCGTCGGTGGCCCGCAGTTTCGGCGGCTCGCCGGAGCTGAGCGCCTCCGGCAGTCGGACGCCGTGCTTGTCGGCCAGCTCCAGCAGGGTGGCGGGGCGCATCGAGCCGGTGAAGTGCAGGTGCAGGTGGGCCTTCGGAAGGTCCCTGACGTCTCGCGGATTCAACAGGCGTTCCATCCGCCGATACTGCCGCATCGGGCCCCTAAACGGGAACCGCCCTCCTTCCGTCCCCCGAAGGGGTGGAAGAGGGCGGTTCCCGGGTGAAACCGGCACGTCGGATTGACGTCAGTCGCGGGCCTCGCCGAGCAGCTTCTGCAGCCGGCCGATGCCCTCGACCAGGTCGGCGTCGCCGAGCGCGTAGGAGAACCGCAGGTAGCCGGGGGTGCCGAAGGCCTCGCCCGGGACGGCCGCGACCTCGGCCTCGTCCAGGATCAGCGAGGCCAGCTCGCCGGAGCTCTGCGGGCGCTTGCCGCGGATCTCCTTGCCCAGCAGGCCCTTGACGGACGGGTAGACGTAGAACGCGCCCTCCGGCTCGGGGCAGTACACGCCCTCGATCTCGTTGAGCATCCGCACGATGGTCCGGCGGCGGCGGTCGAAGGCGGTGCGCATCTCGTGCACCGCGGACAGGTCGCCGCTGACGGCGGCGATCGCGGCGCGCTGGGCGACGTTGGAGACGTTCGAGGTGGCGTGCGACTGCAGGTTGGTCGCGGCCTTGACCACGTCCTTGGGGCCGATCACCCAGCCCACCCGCCAGCCGGTCATCGCGTAGGTCTTGGCGACACCGTTGACCACGACGCACTTGTCGGCCAGCTCGGGCAGCAGGGCCGGCAGCGAGGTGAAGGCGGCCTCGCCGTACACCAGGTGCTCGTAGATCTCGTCGGTGAGCACCCAGAGGCCGTGCTCCAGCGCCCAGCGGCCGATCGCCTCGGCCTCGGCCTCGGTGTACACCGCGCCGGTCGGGTTGGACGGCGAGACGAAGAGCACCACCTTGGTGTTCTCGGTGCGGGCGGCCTCCAGCTGCTCGACCGAGACCTTGTAGCCGGTGGTCTCGTCGGTCACGACCGCCACCGGGACACCGCCGGCGAGCTGGACCGACTCCGGGTAGGTGGTCCAGTACGGGGCCGGGATGATGACCTCGTCGCCCGGGTCCAGGATCGCGGCGAACGCCTCGTAGATCGCCTGCTTGCCGCCGTTGGTGACGAGCACCTGGGAGGCGTCCACCTCGTAGCCGGAGTCGCGCAGCGTCTTGGCGGCGATCGCGGCCTTCAGCTCGGGCAGGCCACCCGCCGGGGTGTAGCGGTGGTTCTTCGGGTCGCGGCAGGCCTCGACGGCCGCCTCGACGATGTAGTCCGGGGTGGGGAAGTCCGGCTCGCCTGCGCCGAAGCCGATCACCGGACGGCCGGCCGCCTTGAGGGCCTTGGCCTTGGCGTCCACGGCGAGGGTCGCGGACTCGGCGATCGCGCCGACCCGGGCGGAGACCCGGCGGTCGGCGGGGCGGATGGAACGGTCGGGCTGCGGGGTGGAAGCGCTCATGCCTGCATCGTCGCAGAACCGGGACGGACCGGGCATCGCGGTTTCACCATCCGTACCGGTCCGTCCACATGGCGGCGCCCGCCGATCCGCCGGTGATCACGCGGGCCTGCCGGACATATGCCGGGCGACCAGGGCCCGCGGAAGAAGAGGTTCGACCAAACACCCCTCGACCACGTACACTCACTGCTCGACGGCCCGCCGAAAAAGACCGGAGCTTCCGCCAGCTGTGCAGACAGCGGGGGGAGATGCGGTAGGTTGGTCGCTACGGAGCCGCGAGGCCCCGTAGGGCAATAGCTCAATTGGTAGAGCACCGGTCTCCAAAACCGGCGGTTGGGGGTTCAAGTCCCTCTTGCCCTGCTGCTTGATCCGTTTTCAGCCCGTTCGCTCGACAGAGCGAGCGGGCTTGACGCGGAGAGGGCGCCGATCAGCACCGTTTTTAGCCGGACGTTCGTGCCCCATCGGGTGACGGGACGCTCGGCAGGACCCGGATTCAGGTGAGGACGAGTGACGGAGACCACGGGCTCCACCGCAACGCCTGAGAGCGGCAACCCCGAGGGGGCCGACGGCGCTGCCGAGACCACGCCTGCGGAGGGCGAGGAGAAGGCGCTCTCGCGCCGCGACCGCAAGCGGGCCGCCCGCGCGGGCGACAAGAAGGCCGGCAAGCGGGCCAAGAAGGGCCTGTTCGCCCGGACCGCCCTCTTCTACCGCCAGATCATCGCCGAACTGCGCAAGGTCGTCTGGCCCACCCGGAGTGAGCTCACCAACTACACGACCGTCGTCGTCGTGTTCGTCGTGGTCGTGATGGCCTTCGTGGCCGGCCTGGACTACGGCCTCTCCAAGCTGAGCCTCCTGGTGTTCGGCTGACCTGGCCGTCCCCCTTCGAAACAGCCTCCCGACCCGGGCCGATCCTCGGCCCGGGTCGTGCTGTCTGCGCCGGTTGTACGCGGCCGCTACCGTGGACTCGGTACTGTTGAAGTCTCCGAGTCCTCTTCCTGGCGCCCGCGCGAGCGGCAGCCCGCCGGAGGCGGCCCCGGAGCGCGCCACCTTCACCATCTCCAGGAAAGAAGCAGCCACCGTGTCTGAGTCCCCCCTGTACGACGCCGACGAGACCGTCCGCGAGGCGGATGTCGCCGCCGAGCTGGACGCGGCCGAGCTGGCTGACGAAGCCGAGTCCGCCGAGCAGATCGTGGACGCCGCGGACAGCGACGAGGACGAGGTCGAGGCGTACGACGAGGCCGAGGCCAGCGAGCCCGCCGAGGAGGCCGCGCTGCACGTGGAGAGCGACGTGGAGCCCGCCGTCGAGGAGGCCGCCGAGGAGGCCGAGGCCGAGGTCGAGGCCGAGGAGGCCGTCGAGGAGGCCGTCGAGGTCGACCCGGTCGCCAAGTTCCGCGAGGACCTGCGCTTCATGCCGGGCGAGTGGTACGTGATCCACACCTACGCCGGCTACGAGAACCGGGTGAAGCAGAACCTGGAGCAGCGCGCCGTCTCGCTGAACGTCGAGGAGTACATCTTCCAGGCCGAGGTGCCGCAGGAGGAGGTCGTCCAGATCAAGAACGGCGACCGCAAGACCATCCGCCAGAACAAGCTCCCCGGCTACGTCCTGGTGCGCATGGACCTCACCCCCGAGTCCTGGGGCGTCGTGCGCAACACCCCCGGTGTCACCGGCTTCGTCGGCAACGCCTACGACCCGTACCCGCTGACCCTGGACGAGGTCGTCAAGATGCTCGCCCCGGACGTCGAGCGCCAGGCGGCCAAGGAGGCCGGCAAGCCCTCGCCGGTCAAGCCGAGCGAGATCCAGGTGCTGGACTTCGAGGTCGGCGACTCGGTCACCGTCACCGACGGCCCGTTCGCGACCCTGCAGGCGACCATCAACGAGATCAACCCCGACTCGAAGAAGGTCAAGGGCCTGGTCGAGATCTTCGGCCGGGAGACCCCGGTCGAGCTCTCCTTCGACCAGATCCAGAAGAACTAGTCCCACGGTCTTCGGATCCGGGGCGGGGCCGAGGGCCCTGCCCCGGATCCGTTTTGGTCCAGCGACGCGAAGGCGTTAGCCTGGTTCGATGTGTGTGCTGGCGGCCGGGTGTCGCCCCGGTTCCGCACACACCAGCAATCACCTCTCGGAAGGACCCGGAGAGACATGCCTCCCAAGAAGAAGAAGGTCACGGGGCTTATCAAGCTCCAGATCAACGCCGGTGCGGCCAACCCGGCGCCGCCGGTCGGCCCCGCGCTGGGCCAGCACGGCGTCAACATCATGGAGTTCTGCAAGGCCTACAACGCTGCGACCGAGTCGCAGCGCGGCATGATCGTGCCGGTGGAGATCACGGTCTACGATGACCGTTCCTTCACCTTCATCACGAAGACGCCGCCGGCCGCGCGCCTCATCCTGAAGGCCGCCGGTATCGACAAGGGCTCCAGCGAGCCGCACAAGACCAAGGTCGCCAAGCTCACCAGCGCCCAGGTCCGCGACATCGCCACGACCAAGATGCCCGACCTGAACGCCAACGACCTGGACGCGGCGGAGAAGATCATCGCCGGCACCGCCCGGTCGATGGGCATCACCGTCGAGGGCTGATCAGCCCTTCTCGTCCCTGTGGTAGGGCCTGCGCAGGCCCGTGAGACCACGACTCCCATCACCATTCAGGAGCAGCAGTGAAGCGCAGCAAGGCTCTGAAGGCCGCGGACGCTCAGGTCGACCGCGAGCGCCTTTACGCCCCCCTCGAGGCCATTCGCCTCGCCAAGGCGACCAGCACCACCAAGTTCGACGGCACCGTCGAGGTCGCCATGCGTCTGGGCGTCGACCCGCGCAAGGCCGACCAGATGGTCCGCAGCACCGTGATCCTCCCGCACGGCACCGGTAAGACCGCTCGGGTCCTGGTCTTCGCGACCGGTGACCGTGCCGAGGCCGCGCGTGCTGCGGGCGCCGACATCGTCGGCTCCGACGAGCTGATCGACGAGGTCGCCAAGGGCCGTCTGGACTTCGACGCCGTCGTCGCCACCCCGGACCTCATGGGCAAGGTCGGCCGCCTCGGCCGCGTGCTCGGTCCCCGTGGTCTGATGCCGAACCCGAAGACCGGCACCGTGACCCCGGACGTCGCCAAGGCTGTCAACGACATCAAGGGCGGCAAGATCGAGTTCCGCGTCGACAAGCACTCGAACCTGCACTTCATCATCGGTAAGGCCTCCTTCACCGACGAGCAGCTGGTCGAGAACTACGCCGCCGCGCTGGACGAGGTGCTCCGCGCCAAGCCGTCCGCCGCCAAGGGTCGCTACATCAAGAAGACCGCCATCAGCACCACCATCGGCCCCGGCATCCTGGTGGACCCGAACCGCACCCGCAACCTCCTCGTCGAGGAGGACCCGGCCGCGGTCTGAGCCGATCGGCTCTGAAGCAGTCCGCACGGCGGGCCCGTACCCCCTTCGCCGGGGGTGCGGGCCCGCCGTCGTTTCCCTCGGGGACGGGGGCGGATGGGAACGGTTGCCCGAAGCGTCGTACGCTCTGCCGGTCAGATCATGTGCAGAACGTGTGACCGTCGGAGTGTGCCGTGCCGCCCACCCTTCGCCCCGCCGCCGCGGCGGCGGCCCTGCTGCTGCTCGGCGCCACCACCGGGTGCAGCCTGCTGGCCGTTCCGGGGACCCGGACCCCCGGCGGCGAGGCCGCGGCCGTGCCGCCCCGGCAGGTGGTGCTCGCCGCCGCCCAGGCGCTGGATGACGCGGGCGGCGCCCGGATCGACGTGGTCGAGGAGGGCCCGGCCGGCCGGCGCACCGCGAGCGGCACGCTGGTCTGGGGCCCCCGGGACGAGGCCGCGCTGACCGTCACCGACGAGCGGGGCACCGGGCAGCTGACCGCCCGCAACGGCGAGCTCGACCTCAGCTACCAGGGCGCCCAGCCCAGGCACGCGGACCGGGACAGTGCCGAGTCGCTCGACTCGCGGTCGGCCACCGGTCCGGGCGGCTACGCGGGCGGCTGGATGACCGGACTCGTCACCAACCCGGGCAGCCGCGCGTACGCGATCGCGCAGACCGGGAAGCTCGGATCGCTCGGCGGCGAGCAGCTGGCCGGGATGACCGTCGCGCACTACCAGGGCTCCGCGCCGGTGGCCGAATACTTCAGCGACGACAAGGAGTTGACCCCGGAGCGGCTCGCCGCGGTGGTCGACTGGTACCGGCAGCGGGGGGTGGCGGCGATCGGCTACGACGTCTGGGTCGGGCCCGGCGAGCGGCTGCTGAGGCTGCGGGCGACGGCCCGGGGGAGTGCCGGAACCACGGTGACCACGACGGATGTCTCGGCCCCCGGGGTGGGCGATGAGTCCCCTGCCGGGGACGGGTGACAGGACGGGGATATCCGGTGCGTGGGGCCTCTGGCGATCCGTTAGAGTCCGCGTGAGAAGAAGCTGAAAATCGGCTCTTCTTCGGATCGTTCGGATCTCATCGTTCGGATCTCACGGGGGACTTCATGCGTGCTGTGCGCCTCGCCTCGACCGTCGTCACGGCGACCGTGCTGCTCGGTGCCGCCACCGCCTGCGGCAGCAAGGGCGCCGCGGACGCCACGAGCGGCGGTGCCAAGGGCGGCGACGCGGTGGCCGCGGCCATGGGCGGAGACCCCAGGACCGCGCTGGCCGCCGCCGCGCTGGTGATGCAGAAGGCCGGCAACGGCAAGGTCACCATGATCGCCCCGGACGGCTCGACCCACACCGCCGGCAACGGCGACGCCGACTGGAAGGACCCGAGCCGCACGGCCGTCGACCTGACCGGCGAGGTGGAGACCAAGAAGATCCGGTTCCGGGTGATCGGGACCGACGGCTACCTCGGCGGCGGCGACACCGAGGCCGCGGCCATGGGCGGAAAGCACTGGCTCAAGCTGCCCGCCTCGAACGAACTCGGCGACGGCGTCCTGCTGATGAGCCAGCTGGTCAACCCGGTCGTCCAGCTCACCCTCGCCGCGCAGGGCGGCAAGCCCGTCAAGGTCGGCCAGGAGAGCCTCGACGGCGTCCAGGTCACCCACCTGCGGGCGGTCGAGGACGCCTCCGCCATGGTGGCCGGGATGCCGGCGCTGTCGGCCGACCAGCGCGCGGCCGTCCAGAAGTCCCTGGACGACGACGGCAAGACCCTCACCGTCGACTTCTGGCTCAACGGCCGACAGGAACTCGTCCAGTACCAGGAGTACGGCGACAAGAACGGCGAGCACGACGCCGTCACGGTCAAGTACTCCGACCTCGGCAAGGCGGCCAGGATCGAGGCCCCTGCCGCCACCGACCTGGGCAGCGACGCCGACATCCTCAAGCTGCTCGGCTGATCCCGCCGAGCCCGCGCATCGGAGCCGACGAGGCTCCATCCGTACCAACCGGCTGACGCCCCGGGCGCACACCGCACCCGGGGCTCTCAGCGGACCCGGTCGAGGGCGTCCGGATGCTGATCGCGACAGGCAAGGTGACCGAGGTGGGGCAGGAGCCGCTGAACGGCAAGGCCACCACCCACTACACCGGTGAACTCAGCGCCGACGAGATCGCCTCCATGGCCGGCAAGGGCGTGACCCGGGAGCAGCTCGACCAGGTCAAGCAGAAGCTGGCCACGGCCGGCCTCACCAGCGAGCGGATCGACGTCTGGGTGGACGCCGACCAGCTGGTCGTCCAGCGGACCGAGACCGGCAACACCAAGGCCGGCGCGTTCAAGGCCACCGTCCTCTACTCGGACTACGGCACCCCGGTCACCGCGCCGGCGCCGGACGCGTCCGACACAGTGGAACTGGCCGAGCTGGCGAAGCTCGGCAAGGGGGGCGCCACCAGCTGACCCGGGCCCGGGTGGCAAGGTGGCCGGGAGACAGGGCCGCCGGCGCGGCACGCGGGCGAGGAGGAACCAGACGATGGCGGGACGGCAGCGGTTGGCGGCACTGGCCGCGGTCGTCCTGCTGGCGAGCGGGCTGACCGGATGCGGCGGGGGCGGCGACGCGTCGTCCACGCCGTCCAGCAGCCCGGCTCCGACCTCGACCCCGACCAGCGCCTCGCCGACCGGGCCGGCCAAGCCCACCGACCGCTCGCCGCACGGTGTCCTGCTCTCCGCCCAGCTGGCCATGCAGACCGCCCGCCGGGCCAAGGTCAGCTACCGGCTGGGCGCGGACGCCGGATCCGGGCCGCTGTTCTGGCAGCCCAAGACGGCGCTCCAGATCAAGCGCTCCACTCCGGCCGACGCCGAGCAGCTGATCGTCGTGGACACCGTCGCCTACCAGGGCGGCGACGCCGCCACCGCGGCCCGCCAGGGCGGCCGGCACTGGGAGCGCTTCGCCGTCCCGCCCGACCCGGACGGCCACAAGGAGGTCCCGTACGCGGGGCTGATCGACCTGCTGAACCCGGTCGAGGCGCTGGCCGCCGCCACCGTCGACGGGGCGGACGCCCGCTTCGTCGGCGAGGAGAAGTTCGAGGACTCGACGGTCGAGCACTACCGGGTCACCACCACCGCCGAGCGCTACGCGGCCGCCCAGACCCAGCTGACCCAGTCCCGCCGGGACGGCCTGCGGGCCGCGCTGGCCCCCGGCGGCTCGCTCTCGCTCACCCTGGACCTCTGGCTCAACGACAAGGACCAGCTGGTCAGGCTGCAGCGCACCGGCAGCGGGGACAGCGGCCAGGCGGACGACTCGGTGCTCTACTCCGACTTCGCCGGCGCCCTGCTCTCGGTGCAGGCTCCGGCCGAGTCGGACACCGTGGACACCGGTACCCGGACGGTCTCCCCGCTGGCCCGCTGAGCCCCGTCCGCCCCGGCCGATCTCGGCCGGTCAGGGGCGATTTGCCCCGGACGGGCGAGTCCGGTTAGTGTTACCGAAGCCAAAGACCGCTGGTTGTCGCCGCGCCCCGCAAGGGATCCGGTGGCCGAAGGATCTGCGCTTCGTCGCAGTCAGCCCGCGCAGGTGTGTCTGGAGCTTCGACTTCCGGGTCCGCGTTCACGCGCATGCCCGTTGAGGTCGTACCGAGCCCCGTGCGCCTGCGCACCGGGGCTCATCTGCTTTTCCGCAGGGGCTTTCCTTCCGTCCGGTTGGTTCGAGGCGTGAATGGTCGACTTTCGCGGTCGGCCGGACTTCGACATCACGGAAGGAGGCGTAAGCCTATGGCAAGGCCCGACAAGGCTGCCGCCGTCGCCGAGATCACGGACAAGTTCCGTGGCTCCTCCGCGGCGCTGCTGACCGAGTACCGCGGTCTCTCGGTGAAGCAGGTCAAGACCCTGCGTCGCTCGCTCGGCGAGAACGCCGAGTACGCCGTGGTGAAGAACACGCTGACCAAGATCGCGGCCAATGAGGCCGGGATTTCGGAGCTCGACGACCTGTTCAACGGTCCGACGGCTGTCGCCTTCGTCACCGGTGACCCGGTGGAGTCGGCGAAGGCTCTGCGTGACTTCGCCAAGGAGAACCCCGCTCTCATCATCAAGGGCGGTGTCCTTGACGGTAAGGCGCTGTCCGCCGATGAGATCAAGAAGCTCGCGGACCTCGAGTCCCGCGAGGTGCTGCTCGCCAAGCTGGCGGGTGCCCTGAAGGCCAAGCAGTCCCAGGCTGCCGCGCTCTTCCAGGCCCTGCCGTCGAAGCTCGTCCGCACTGTGGACGCGCTGCGCGACAAGGTCGAGCAGGGCGGTGCCGGTACGCCGGCTCCCGCCGCCGAGGACGCCGCCGCCGAGTAATTCGGCAGGCTCACGCCTCGCTGCGGGCCCGTGCCCGCCCAACCCGTACATACGGCACCACCTGCCGATTTAGTGGAAGGACGCCATCATGGCGAAGCTGTCCCAGGACGAGCTGCTCGAGCAGTTCGAGGGCCTCACCCTCATCGAGCTGGCCGCCTTTGTGAAGGCCTTCGAGGAGAAGTTCGACGTCACCGCCGCCGCCCCGGTCGCCATTGCCGCCGCCGGCGTTGCCGGTGCCCCGGCCGAGGCCGAGGCCGAGCAGGACGAGTTCGACGTCATCCTCGAGGGTGCCGGCGACAAGAAGATCCAGGTCATCAAGGAGGTGCGCACCCTGACCTCCCTCGGCCTGAAGGAGGCCAAGGACCTCGTTGACACCGCTGGTGCCAAGGTCCTGGAGAAGGTTGCCAAGGACGTTGCCGAGAAGGCCAAGGCCGCCCTCGAGGGTGCCGGCGCCAAGGTCACCGTCAAGTGACTTCTCGCCCCCTCTGAGGGGGCCTGAGGCCGGGCCGATCACCCTTGTGGGTGGTCGGCCCGGCCTTTTCGCGTTCCAGGCCCAGGGCCGCCGTACGGCCGGGAACCACCGGTGTGGCCGAGAGCCCACTCGGCAGCGTCGGTGCGGGCGGGTATGGTGATCACCGTCATCGACGGTGGCCCCCACCACGGCTTCTGTAACGCCGGGGGCCGCCCGGCCGATGAACGGGTCGAGGTCCGCACCGCCTGCGGGCCCTTGACGAACCCGGCGAGGCGCGCGATTCTCAAGGCGCGAGTCCGCCCGGTTGGTTTGCCGCTGGATGCATAACCAGTGGCTCAGGCGGGAAATGACTCCACGTGAGTTATGGGGCCCGGGCAGTGCCCGGGCCGGTGCAGTACCCGGTGGGTGTTCGCGTCCGCCGGCTACCGGGAGGAGTCTCCGATTCGGTTTCCGAATCAGAGCTGGACAGCAGTGTGCCCTTTGGCTACACTGTCCCTTTGCGCTGCCTGTTAGCTGCTCCGTGACTCGTCGCCCGGAGTTTGCGTTGCCCTGAAGGGGTCTGGCATCGCCTCCGCAAAGCGGCTCTGACCTGGGGTTTCGATCCCCGGCAGAGGCCAGTGGCGAGGGAGGCGGGACCAAGCCCAGTTAGGCCCGGCTGGTACGCGCGTAGTGAGCTCCGAGCCCTCGGAAGGACCCCCCTCTTGGCCGCGCCGCGCAACGCCTCGAACAATTCCGCCGCATCCACCGCCCCGCTCCGCGTCTCCTTCGCGAAGATCAAGGAGCCCCTCGAGGTACCGAACCTCCTGGCCCTGCAGACCGAGAGCTTTGACTGGCTGCTCGGCAATGCGGCCTGGAAGTCCCGGGTCGAGGAGGCGCTGGAGAACGGTCTGGACGTCCCCACCAAGTCCGGTCTGGAGGAGATCTTCGAGGAGATCTCCCCGATCGAGGACTTCAGCGGGTCGATGTCTCTGACCTTCCGCGACCACCGTTTCGAGCCGCCGAAGAACTCCATTGACGAGTGCAAGGACCGTGACTTCACGTACGCGGCCCCGCTCTTCGTCACGGCCGAGTTCACCAACAACGAGACCGGTGAGATCAAGTCTCAGACGGTCTTCATGGGCGACTTCCCGCTCATGACCCACAAGGGCACGTTCGTGATCAACGGCACCGAGCGTGTCGTCGTGTCGCAGCTCGTCCGCTCCCCGGGTGTGTACTTCGACTCCACCCTGGACAAGGTGTCCGACAAGGACATCTACTCCTGCAAGGTCATCCCCTCGCGTGGTGCCTGGCTGGAGATGGAGATCGACAAGCGCGACATGGTCGGCGTCCGCATCGACCGCAAGCGCAAGCAGTCCGTCACCGTGCTGCTCAAGGCGCTCGGCTGGACCAACGAGATGATTCTCGAGGAGTTCGGCGAGTACGAGTCCATGCGCAACACCCTGGAGAAGGACCACACCCAGGGCCAGGACGACGCGCTGCTGGACATCTACCGCAAGCTGCGCCCGGGCGAGCCGCCCACGCGCGAGGCGGCGCAGACGCTGTTGGAGAACCTGTACTTCAACCCGAAGCGCTACGACCTCGCCAAGGTCGGCCGTTACAAGGTCAACCGCAAGCTGGGCAACGCAGAGTCCCTGGACTCCGGCGTGCTCACCGAGCCCGACATCATCGGTGCGATCAAGTACCTGGTGAAGCTGCACGCCGGTGAGACCGAGTGGAACGACCAGACCGGTCGCGACATCGTGGTCGAGGTCGACGACATCGACCACTTCGGCAACCGCCGCCTGCGCAACGTCGGCGAGCTCATCCAGAACCAGGTCCGTACGGGTCTCGCCCGTATGGAGCGCGTCGTGCGCGAGCGCATGACCACCCAGGACGTCGAGGCGATCACGCCGCAGACCCTGATCAACATCCGGCCGGTCGTCGCCTCCATCAAGGAGTTCTTCGGCACCAGCCAGCTGTCGCAGTTCATGGACCAGACGAACCCGCTGTCGGGCCTGACCCACAAGCGTCGTCTGTCGGCCCTCGGCCCCGGTGGTCTCTCCCGTGAGCGCGCCGGCTTCGAGGTCCGTGACGTGCACCCCTCGCACTACGGGCGCATGTGTCCCATCGAGACCCCTGAAGGCCCGAACATCGGTCTGATCGGGTCGCTGGCCTCGTACGGCCGGGTCAACGCCTTCGGCTTCATCGAGACCCCGTACCGCAAGGTCATCGAGGGTGTCGTCACCGAGCAGGTCGACTACCTGACCGCCGACGAGGAGGACCGCTACGTCATCGCGCAGGCCAACGCCCCGCTGACGGCGGAGCTGACCTTCGCCGAGCCGCGCGTCCTGGTCCGCCGCCGTGGCGGCGAGATCGACTACATCCCCGGCACCGAGATCGACTACATGGACGTCTCGCCGCGCCAGATGGTGTCGGTCGCGACCGCCATGATCCCGTTCCTCGAGCACGACGACGCCAACCGCGCGCTCATGGGCTCGAACATGATGCGCCAGGCGGTGCCGCTGCTGAAGAGCGAGGCTCCGCTGGTCGGTACCGGCATGGAGTACCGCTGCGCCGTCGACGCCGCGGACGTCATCACCGCCGAGAAGTCGGGTGTCGTCCAGGAGGTCTCGGCCGACTACGTCACCGTGGCCAACGACGACGGCACGTACACCACGTACCGCGCCGCCAAGTTCACCCGCTCCAACCAGGGCACCGCCTTCAACCAGAAGGTGCTCGTGGACGAGGGCGCCCGGGTCGAGGTCAACCAGGTGCTGGCCGACGGCCCGTGCACCGACGAGGGCGAGATGGCCCTCGGCAAGAACCTGCTCGTGGCGTTCATGTCGTGGGAGGGTCACAACTACGAGGACGCGATCATCCTGTCGCAGCGCCTCGTCCAGGACGACGTCCTCTCCTCGATCCACATCGAGGAGCACGAGGTCGACGCCCGTGACACCAAGCTCGGCCCCGAGGAGATCACCCGGGACATCCCGAACGTCTCCGAGGAGGTCCTCGCCGACCTCGACGAGCGCGGCATCATCCGGATCGGCGCCGACGTCGTCACCGGCGACATCCTCGTCGGCAAGGTCACCCCGAAGGGTGAGACCGAGCTGACCCCCGAGGAGCGCCTGCTCCGCGCGATCTTCGGTGAGAAGGCGCGCGAGGTCCGCGACACCTCGCTGAAGGTCCCGCACGGTGAGTCCGGCAAGGTCATCGGCGTGCGCGTCTTCGACCGCGAGGAGGGGGACGAGCTTCCCCCGGGCGTGAACCAGCTGGTGCGCGTCTACGTGGCCCAGAAGCGCAAGATCACCAACGGTGACAAGCTCGCCGGCCGTCACGGCAACAAGGGCGTCATCTCCAAGATCCTGCCGGTCGAGGACATGCCGTTCCTGGAGGACGGCACCCCGGTCGACATCATCCTCAACCCGCTGGGTGTCCCGTCCCGAATGAACCCGGGACAGGTCCTGGAGATCCACCTCGGGTGGCTCGCGAAGCAGGGCTGGGACGTCTCCGGCCTCGCCGACGAGTGGGCCCAGCGCCTCCAGGCGATCGGCGCCGACACCGTCCAGGGCGGCACCAACCTCGCCACCCCGGTCTTCGACGGCGCCCGCGAGGACGAGATCACCGGCCTGCTGGACAACACCACCCTCACCCGTGACGGTGAGCGCCTGGTGAACTCCACCGGCAAGGCCCGGCTGTTCGACGGCCGCTCCGGCGAGCCGTTCCCGATGCCGGTCTCGGTCGGCTACATGTACATCCTCAAGCTGCACCACCTGGTCGACGACAAGCTGCACGCCCGTTCGACCGGTCCGTACTCGATGATCACCCAGCAGCCGCTCGGTGGTAAGGCGCAGTTCGGTGGTCAGCGCTTCGGTGAGATGGAGGTGTGGGCCCTTGAGGCGTACGGCGCTGCTTACGCGCTGCAGGAGCTGCTCACCATCAAGTCCGACGACGTCCTCGGCCGTGTGAAGGTCTACGAGGCCATCGTCAAGGGCGAGAACATCCCCGAGCCCGGCATTCCCGAGTCCTTCAAGGTTCTCATCAAGGAAATGCAGTCGCTCTGCCTCAACGTGGAGGTGCTGTCCTCGGACGGCCAGTCCATCGAGATGCGGGACTCCGACGAGGACGTGTTCCGCGCCGCCGAGGAGCTCGGCATCGACCTGTCCCGGCGCGAGCCGAGCAGCGTCGAAGAGGTCTGACGGAGGTTGGGCCGGCTGCCCGCGCAGCCGGCCCGCCCCCAGGCCCCCCTCAGACCACATGAACGACTCTCGACTTACGAAAGAGGGCTTGACGACCAGTGCTTGACGTCAACTTCTTCGACGAGCTCCGCATCGGCCTGGCCACCGCCGACGACATCCGCCAGTGGTCGCACGGCGAGGTCAAGAAGCCGGAGACCATCAACTACCGCACCCTGAAGCCCGAAAAGGACGGACTCTTCTGCGAGAAGATCTTCGGCCCCACCCGGGACTGGGAGTGCTACTGCGGTAAGTACAAGCGCGTCCGCTTCAAGGGCATCATCTGTGAGCGCTGCGGCGTCGAGGTGACCCGCGCCAAGGTGCGCCGTGAGCGGATGGGCCACATCGAGCTGGCCGCCCCGGTCACCCACATCTGGTACTTCAAGGGCGTGCCGTCCCGCCTGGGCTACCTGCTCGACCTGGCGCCGAAGGACCTCGAGAAGGTCATCTACTTCGCCGCCTACATGATCACCTGGGTCGACGACGAGCGCCGCCAGCGCGACCTGCCGTCCCTGGAGGCGCACGTCTCGGTCGAGCGTCAGCAGATCGAGAACCGCCGCGACTCCGACCTCGAGGCCCGTGCCAAGAAGGCCGAGACCGACCTGGCCGAGCTGGAGGCCGAGGGCGCCAAGGCCGACGTGCGCCGCAAGGTGCGCGAAGGCGCCGAGCGCGAGATGAAGCAGCTGCGCGACCGTGCGCAGCGCGAGCTCGACCGCCTCGACGAGGTGTGGGCCCGCTTCAAGAACCTCAAGGTCCAGGACCTCGAGGGCGACGAGCTGCTCTACCGCGAGCTGCGCGACCGCTTCGGCACCTACTTCTCCGGCTCGATGGGCGCGGCGGCCCTCAAGGACCGCCTCGAGACCTTCGACCTGGCGGAGGAGTCCGAGCGCCTGCGCGAGATCATCCGCACCGGCAAGGGCCAGAAGAAGACCCGTGCGCTGAAGCGCCTCAAGGTCGTCTCCGCGTTCCTGCAGACCACCAACAAGCCCAACGGCATGGTGCTGGACTGCGTCCCGGTCATCCCGCCGGACCTGCGTCCGATGGTGCAGCTGGACGGTGGCCGCTTCGCGACCTCCGACCTGAACGACCTGTACCGCCGCGTGATCAACCGCAACAACCGCCTGAAGCGCCTGCTCGACCTCGGTGCCCCCGAGATCATCGTGAACAACGAGAAGCGCATGCTCCAGGAGGCCGTCGACGCGCTGTTCGACAACGGCCGCCGCGGCCGTCCGGTCACCGGCCCGGGCAACCGCCCGCTGAAGTCCCTCAGCGACATGCTGAAGGGCAAGCAGGGTCGTTTCCGTCAGAACCTGCTCGGCAAGCGCGTCGACTACTCGGCCCGTTCGGTCATCGTCGTCGGCCCGCAGCTCAAGCTGCACCAGTGCGGTCTGCCCAAGGCCATGGCGCTGGAGCTCTTCAAGCCGTTCGTGATGAAGCGCCTGGTCGACCTGAACCACGCGCAGAACATCAAGTCGGCCAAGCGCATGGTCGAGCGGGCCCGCCCGGTCGTGTGGGACGTGCTCGAAGAGGTCATCGCCGAGCACCCCGTCCTGCTGAACCGTGCGCCCACCCTGCACCGCCTCGGCATCCAGGCCTTCGAGCCGCAGCTGGTCGAGGGCAAGGCCATCCAGATCCACCCGCTCGTCTGCACCGCGTTCAACGCGGACTTCGACGGTGACCAGATGGCCGTCCACCTGCCGCTCTCCGCGGAGGCGCAGGCCGAGGCCCGCATCCTGATGCTGTCCTCGAACAACATCCTGAAGCCGGCCGACGGTCGCCCCGTCACCATGCCGACCCAGGACATGGTGCTCGGTCTGTTCTTCCTGACCTCGGACCGCGACAACGTGAAGGGCGCCGGTCGCACCTTCTCGTCGACCGCCGAGGCGATCATGGCCTTCGACGCCCGCGACCTGGACGTCCAGGCCCCGATCGAGCTGCGCCTGCCGGCCGGCACCGTCCCGCCGCGCGGCTGGACCCCGCCGGTGGACGAGGACGGCCAGTCGACCTGGTTCGACGGCGAGCCGTTCCGCCTGACCACCACCCTGGGCCGCGCGCTCTTCAACGAGCTGCTGCCCGAGGACTACCCGTTCGTCGACTACGAGGTGGGCAAGAAGCAGCTCTCCGCGATCGTCAACGACCTGGCGGAGCGCTACCCCAAGGTCGTCGTCGCGGCGACCCTGGACAACCTGAAGGCGTCCGGTTTCCACTGGTCGACCCGCTCGGGCGTCACCGTCTCGATCTCCGACGTCGTCGTCCCGCCGAACAAGCCCCAGATCCTGGAGGGCTACGAGGCGAAGGCGGAGAAGGTCCAGCGTCAGTACGAGCGCGGCCTGATCACCAACGACGAGCGCAAGCAGGAGCTCATCGGCATCTGGACCCAGGCGACCAACGAGGTCGCCGAGGCCATGAACGAGAACTTCCCGAAGACGAACCCCATCTTCATGATGGTCGACTCGGGTGCTCGTGGAAACATGATGCAGATGCGCCAGATCGCCGGTATGCGTGGTCTGGTGTCGAACGCCAAGAACGAGACCATCCCGCGACCCATCAAGGCGTCGTTCCGTGAGGGTCTCACCGTGCTGGAGTACTTCATCTCCACCCACGGTGCCCGTAAGGGTCTGGCGGACACCGCCCTCCGTACCGCCGACTCCGGCTACCTCACCCGTCGTCTGGTCGACGTCTCCCAGGACGTCATCATTCGCGAGGAGGACTGCGGCACCGAGCGCGGCCTGAAGCTGGCGATCGGCTCCGTGGGTGCGGACGGCGTGCTCCGCAAGGCCGACGACGTCGAGACCAGCGTGTACGCCCGCATGCTCGCCGAGGACATCACCGTCGACGGCAAGCTGCTGGCCACCGCCAACACCGACCTCGGTGACGTGCTGATCGACGAGCTGATCCGCCACGGCATCGCCGAGGTCAAGACCCGCTCGATCCTGACCTGTGAGTCGGCCGTCGGCACCTGCGCCATGTGCTACGGGCGCTCGCTGGCCACCGGCAAGCTGGTCGACATCGGTGAGGCGGTCGGCATCATCGCCGCCCAGTCCATCGGTGAGCCCGGTACCCAGCTGACCATGCGTACCTTCCACACCGGTGGTGTGGCCGGTGACGACATCACCCAGGGTCTGCCGCGTGTCGTCGAGCTCTTCGAGGCCCGTACCCCCAAGGGTGTGGCCCCGATCTCGGAGGCCACCGGCCGGGCGCGGATCGAGGACACCGAGAAGACCCGCAAGATCGTCATCACCCCGGACGACGGCAGCGAGGAGATCGCCTACCCCGTCTCCAAGCGTGTGAAGCTGCTGGTCGGCGAGGGCGAGGCGGTCGAGGTCGGCCAGAAGCTGACCATGGGTGCCACCAACCCGCACGACGTTCTGCGCATCATGGGCCAGCGGGCCGTCCAGGTCCACCTGGTCGCCGAGGTCCAGAAGGTCTACAACTCGCAGGGCGTGTCGATCCACGACAAGCACATCGAGATCATCATCCGGCAGATGCTCCGCCGCGTGACGATCATCGAGTCGGGCGACGCCGAGCTGCTCCCGGGCGAGCTCGTCGAGCGCGGCCGCTTCGAGACCGAGAACCGTCGTGTGGTCTCCGAGGGCGGTCACCCCGCCTCCGGCCGTCCGCAGCTGATGGGTATCACCAAGGCCTCGCTGGCCACCGAGTCCTGGCTGTCGGCCGCCTCCTTCCAGGAGACGACCCGGGTCCTCACCGACGCGGCGATCCACGCCAAGTCGGACCCGCTGCTGGGCCTCAAGGAGAACGTCATCCTCGGTAAGCTCATCCCGGCCGGTACGGGTCTGCCCCGCTACCGCAACATCCGGGTCGAGCCGACCGAGGAGGCCAAGGCCGCGATGTACTCGGCCGTCGGCTACGACGACTACGACCTGTCGCCCTTCGGCGCCGGCTCCGGCCAGGCGGTCCCGCTGGACGACTACGACTACGGCCCGTACACCGGCTGAGTCCGAGTTCGGCTGGCAGGGCGGTCACCCCTCGCGGGGTGGCCGCCCTGCGGCGTTTCGCTCTGCGGCGTTTCCGCAGGTCACACGGGTTTGGGAGGCCGGTTAGGTAATCCGGCTGAAGTCGCGTAGAGTCATGTTTACCGACGCGGGGTGGAGCAGCTCGGTAGCTCGCTGGGCTCATAACCCAGAGGTCGCAGGTTCAAATCCTGTCCCCGCTACACATCGAAGGGCCCGGAGGCATTCAGCCTCCGGGCCCTTCGGCGTTCCCGGGACCGGCCCTCCCCCGCACGGGGGAGGGCGTGGAACCGCTCTGGTGGGGGAGGCGGGTGAGGGGGCGGTCGGGGAAGGCTGGTCGGCGGAAGACGGGGCTTTCGAAGGGGACCGGACATGAAGCGGATGCTGGGCGCGGTGGCGATCACGGGGGCGGTCCTGGTGGGGATGTCGGCCTGCCTGCCCGTCGGGGACGACCAGGAGCACCGGACGGTGGGCTACGGCGTCGCGGAGCCGGTCAGGGAGCTGGTGGTCGACGCGCACACCGGCGGGATCGTGGTGACCGGCGGCGGCGACGCGGTGCACGTGGTCGAGGAGCAGAACTACCGGGGCGACGTGCCGCGGACCACCCACGAGGTGAAGGACGACGTGCTGCGGCTGACGTACGACTGCCGCGGCTGCGGCGTCGGGTACACCGTGCAGGTGCCGGCCGGGACGAAGGTGCGGGTGACCCAGGAGACCGGCGGGGTGCGGCTGGTCGGGCTGGCCGCCGAGGTGGAGGCCACGGTGGAGACCGGCGGGGTCGAGGCCACCGGGCTGACCTCGAAGGACGTCCGGCTGAGCACCGGGACCGGCGGGGTGCGGGTCGATTTCGCGGCCGCCCCCGAGAAGGTGGAGGCGAAGGCCTCGACCGGCGGGGTGCGGGTGGCGGTGCCGGCCGGGGAGGCGTACGCGGTGGACGCGCACGCCGGGGCCGGCGGGGTGGACGTCAGGATCCCCTCGCAGCCGGGTGCGGCGCGCAGCATCACGGCGCGGACCGGGACCGGCGGTGTGACGGTCAGTGCTCTCTGACCGGGCCGTTCCGGAGGCCCTGCCGGTAGGGCATGATCTTCTCCGCGGGGGCGGCGCCCCCGGCTACGGGGGAGGGGCGGCAGTGGTGCGAGCGGTGCGCTGGCGGAGCTGGTCGGCCGGGCTGAGTCCGTACGTGCCGGACTCGCTGCTGGCGGCGGCCGCGGCGGGGGTCGCGGTCTGGGCGGTGTACCAGGACACGACGGTCCGGTCGTGGTGGATTTATCTGCTCGCGGTGGCGACCGCGCTGCCGCTGCCCTGGCGTCGCCGGTGGCCGCTGGCGGTGCTGGTGCTGGCGACCGTACCGTCGCTGGTGATCTCGGTCGTGGCGCACTCGGCGAACCCCCAGGTGCCGCTGTCCGGGGTGATCTCCTTCTACACGGTGGCGGAGCGGTCCTCGGAGCGGGCGCGGTGGAGCGTGCTGGCGGTCGTGGTGGTCGGCAACGTGCTCGGCACCCACTCCCCGAACGGCGCGTTCTTCAGCCTGGTCACCTCCGTCGGTACCTTCGTGTTCGGCTCGCTGGTGCGCGCCCAGCGGCAGTTGGCCCGGGTGCAGGCGGAGCGGGCCCGGGAGACCGGCGAGCGGGCGGCGAGCGACGCGGCCCGGGCGGTCGCGGAGGAGCGGGCCAGGATCGCCCGGGAGATGCACGACATCCTGGCGCACGCCGTCTCGTTGATGATCATCCAGGCCGAGGCGGGGCCGCTGGTGGTGCACTCCAACCCGGACCGGGCGGTCCGCGCGTTCGACACCATCGCCGACGCGGGCCGTGACGCGATGGTCCAACTGCGGCGCGTCCTCGGGGTGCTGAAGGAGGAGGGGGCCGGTCCGGTGCTGGCCCCGCAGCCCCGGCTGGCCGAACTCGCCGACGTGGCCGAGCGGGTGCGCCGGGCCGGACTGGCGGTGGAGCTCGAACTGCCCGACGGGCCGGGCGCGGTGCCCGCCGACCTGCAGGCGGCGGCGTACCGGATCGTGCAGGAGGCGCTGACCAACACGGTCAAGCACTCCGGTGCCGACCGGGCGGCCGTCCGGGTGCGGCGGGTCGGAGACGCCCTGGAGGTGGTGGTGTCCGACAACGGCCGCGGGCTGCCGGTGACCGCCGCCGGCCCGCCGAACGGCTGGTCCGGCGGTCGCGGGCTGGTCGGCATCCGGGAGCGGGCGGTGGCCTGCGGCGGGCGGGCCGAGGCCGGCCCCGGGCCGGAGGGCAGGGGCTTCCTGGTGAGTGCCCGGCTCCCGTTGGGGGCGGCGGGCGTGGTCGAGAAGGTGGGCGGATGAAGCCGATTCGGGTGGTCGTCGCGGACGACCAGGAGCTGGTGCGGGCCGGGTTCGGGATGATCCTGGACGCGCAGCCCGACATCGAGGTGGTGGCCGAGGCCTGCGACGGCGCGGAGGCGATCGAGGCGGTCCGCGCCCACGGTCCGGACGTCCTGCTGCTGGACGTCCGGATGCCGGTCATGGACGGGCTGGAGGCGGCCCGCCGGGTCTGCGCCGAGTTCCCGTCCACCAAGGTGATCATGCTGACCACCTTCGACGTGGACGACTACGTCTTCGACGCGCTGTACGCGGGCGCCAGCGGCTTCCTGCTCAAGGACGTCCGGCGGGACGACCTGGCCCACGGAGTGCGGATGGTGGCCTCCGGGGAGGCGCTGCTCGCGCCCTCGGTGACGAGGCGGCTGATCAGCGAGTTCGCCGCCCGCCGCCCGGGCGCGCCCGAGCGGGCGGTGCGGCCGCCGTCCAAGCTGCTGGAGCAACTCACCCTGCGCGAGCGGGAGACGCTGCGGCTGCTGGCGCGCGGGCTGTCCAACGCGGAGATCGCGGCCGAGCTGGTGGTCAGCGAGCACACCGTGAAGACGCACGTCAGCAATGTGCTGAGCAAGCTGGGGCTGCGGGACCGGGTGCACGCGGTGGTGTTCGCGTACGAGGCGGGAGCGGTGGTGGCGGGGGAGGCGTAGGGCCCGGCGGGCGGGGCCACGGTCGGACCTCCCCCGTGCGGGGGAGGCGGCGGGTTCGCCGGTGCGGGCGATCCGGGACGAGGGGTGCGGCGGACAGCATCGGTGGCGTCGGAACGGACCACCGCAGGGAGATCGTCAGATGAACGCCACTCGGAACACCCAGAGCACCTGGAACGCCCAGAGCACCTGGAACGCCCGGAACACCCGCCTCGCCACCTACGCCGTCGTCGGCGCCCCCGTGCTGATGGCCCTGTACGGGGGGATCCGGCTGGTGCCGGGCTCCCGGGAGCCCGGCCTCGGCTGGACGGCCGGCCACACCGCGATGTTCGCCGGGCTGCTGCTGTTCGCCCCGGTCCTGCTCGCCCTGCACGGGCTGCTCGCCCGGCGCGGCACGACGGCCGGGCGGCTGGTGGCCGGGGCCGCGCTGGGGACGGCGTTCGCGGGCCTGGCGGCCTCGCTGGTGCAGATCGGGATCGACCTGTACGTCGGCCTGGCGGCGGCGGACAAGGCCGAACAGTCGCGGCTGTTCGACCGCGTCCAGGGCGTCCCGGGGGTGCTGCCGGCCGTCTACCAGGTCGGCCCGCTGCTGTTCTACGTCGGCCTGCTGGCGCTGCTGGTCGCCGCCTCGGTCGGCCCGGCCCGGACGCTGCGCTGGTGGAGCCCGGTGCTGATGCTGGTCGGCACCGCCGCCTCGGGGGTCGACCTGGCGCTGATCCCGCTGGCCGCCGTCTGCTACCTGGCGGCGCTGGCCCCGCTGGCCCGGCTCGGCGGTGCGGCCCGTCCGGCGCTGGCCTGACCGGGCGGCGGGGCCGGATGGGGGGTGGGCACGGACGGGCGGCCGCTCCCGCAGGGGAGGAGCGGGCGCCCGTCCGCCCCGGCGCGTCCGGAGGATCGGCCCGCTGTGCGGCGGGAGTTGACGCGACGCAGTCGGACTTTCGGTGGCGGCCCGGCCGGCCCGCCCGTACCGTCCGGGGCATGAACGCGAAGCGTCCCCTGATCGCCGTGCTCACCGGCGCGGGCATCTCGACCGACTCCGGTATCCCCGACTACCGCGGCCCGCAGGGACTCTGGCAGCGCGACCCGTCGGCCCAGGAGCTGGTCACCATCGGCCCGTACCGCGCCGATCCCGAGGTGCGGCGGCGGGCCTGGCTGATGCGGCTGGAGACCGGCGCGCTGGCCGCCGAACCGAACGCCGGGCACCGGGCGCTGGTCGACCTGGAGCGCTCCGGGCTGCCGCTGCGGGTGCTCACCCAGAACGTGGACGGGCTGCACCAGCGGGCCGGCCTGCCCGCCCGCAAGGTGCTCGAACTGCACGGCACCGCGCGGGAGGTGCAGTGCCTGCGCTGCCGGGTGACCGGCGACATGGCGGAGGCGTTGGCCCGGGTCGAGGCGGGGGAGTCGGACCCGGCCTGCCGTGCGTGCGGGGGGATCCTGAAGCCGCGCACGGTGATGTTCGGCGAGAACCTGGACCCGGAGGTGCTCGGGCAGGCCGACTCGATCGCCCGCGCCTGCGACCTGTTCATCGCGGTCGGTACCAGCCTGCAGGTGTTCCCGGTGGCGGCGTTGCCGTACAGCGCGGTGAAGCGCGGGGCGAGGCTGATCATCCTGAACGCCGAGCCGACGCCGTACGACGAGGCCGCCGACGAGGTGATCCGGGAGCCGATCTCCCGGGCCCTGCCGGAGCTGGTGCGGCGGCTGGTCGCCGAGGAGGCTTGAGCACAGGGCTCCGAGAGGAAAGGTCCTGAAACGAAGGGCCTTAGAGCGGGCGAACCGCATGCGTACGATGATCCTTCTGGCTCCCCCTCACGGCCTGGAGTGATCGACCGATGACGACGACGGCGAAGTTCGACCCCTGGTCGGCGGCGTTCGTGGCCCACCCGTACGACGCGTACGCCGAACTGCGCGAGCACGCGCCGGTGACGTACTTCGAGCCGACCGGGCAGTGGCTCGTCTCGCGCCACGAGGACGTCAGCGCGCTCCTGCGGGACCGGCGGCTCGGCCGTACCTACACCCACCGCTTCAGCCACCAGGAGTTCGGCCGACCCGAGCCCGATCCGGCGCACGAGCCCTTCCACACCCTCAACGACCACGGGCTGCTCGACCTGGAGGCCCCCGACCACACCCGGATCCGCCGGCTGGTCTCCAAGGCCTTCACCCCGCGCATGGTCGAGGGCCTGCGGCCGACCGTGCGGCGGCTCGCCGGCGAACTCGTCGACGACCTGCTCGCGGCCGGCGGCGGTGACCTGATCGCCACCGTCGCCGAGCCGCTGCCGGTCGCCGTGATCGCCGAGATGCTCGGCGTACCGGAGAGCGACCGCCACCTGCTGCGGCCCTGGTCCGCCGACATCACCGGCATGTTCGAGCTCAACCCGACCGAGGAGGCCGCCCGCCGGGCCGTCACCGCGAGCACCGAGTTCTCCGACTACCTGCGCGCCCTCATCCGCGAACGCCGCACCGCCCCCGGCGGCGACCTGATCAGCGCGCTGATCCAGGCCCAGGAGGGCGCCGACGCGCTCAGCGAGCAGGAGATGATCTCCACCTGCGTGCTGCTGCTCAACGCCGGCCACGAGGCGACCGTCAACACCACCGGCAACGGCTGGTGGGCGCTGTTCCGCAACCCCGGTGAACTCGCCCGGCTGCGCGGCTCGGTCGACGAGCTGCTGCCCACCGCCGTCGAGGAACTGATGCGCTGGGACACCCCGCTGCAGATGTTCGAGCGGTGGGTCCTGGAGGACATCGAGCTGCGCGGCGTCACCATCCCGCGCGGCTCCGAGATCGCCCTCCTCTTCGGCTCCGCCAACCGCGACCCCGAGCGCTTCACCGACCCCGACCGCCTCGACCTCGCCCGCACCGACAACCCCCACATCACCTTCGGCGCCGGAATCCACTTCTGTCTCGGCGCCCCCCTTGCCAGACTGGAGCTCACCGAGTCCTACGGCACCCTCCTGCGCCGCGCGCCGGAGCTGCGGCTGACCCGCGAACCCGAG
Organism: Kitasatospora sp. MAA19; assembly: GCF_029894125.1. Classification (GTDB taxonomy): domain Bacteria; phylum Actinomycetota; class Actinomycetes; order Streptomycetales; family Streptomycetaceae; genus Kitasatospora. Next base: position 215,078 of record NZ_JARXYZ010000003.1, on the reverse strand, counting down.
TGGAACCCGGGCTACGTGATCCGGGGACTCAAGGAACTGCTGGTCGAGGTCTAGAGCCGAGGTCTAGAGCCGAGGTCTGGAGCCGAGGTCTCCTACTCCAGCGGGGACTGCGACCCCCTCGCCTGCCTGACCGGCGCCTTCGCCGGAGCCCACCACGGCGGGTCGGCCTGGCCGTCCGGCTGGGTCGGGCGGAGCGAGCACCGGGACGAACCGCTCGCCCTCGGCGCGCTCTGGGACTGAACCGGGGCCCGGGGAACCGGGGTGGGGGGTGGCGCGTCGAAGGGCCATGACGAAGCGGAGTGCTGGAGGGCGGCGAGGCCTGCGCCGGGTGGCGGGGGCGGTGCTGGCCGGTGGGATGCTGGTGGCCGGGTGCGGCAGTACGGCGGCCGACGGGCCCGCGGTGGTGCGGGCCTCGGGGTCGGCGAGTCGGGTGCCGGTGGATCCGGCGCAGGTGGCGGCGGTCTCGGCCGCCACCAACGCCTTCGGGCTGGATCTGCTGCACGCGCTGGCCGCGGCGCCGGACGGGGCGGGGCGCAATGTCGTCCTCTCGCCGTCCGGCCTGGCCACCGTGCTCGCCATGGTGCTGCCCGGGGCCCGCGGAGCCACCGCCGAGGAGCTGTCCAAGGCCCTGCACACCGACCTCACCCCGCAGCAGTACGCGTCGGCGGTGGGCGCGCTCGACCGTTCGGTCCCGGCCGGCGGCCGGGACACCCTGCGGCAGGCGGACGACCTGTGGACGCAGCAGGGCCTGGCCGTCGCCCCGGAGTACCTGGACACGCTCGCCGCCGCCTTCGACACCGGCGTGCACCCCGTCGACTTCGCCAAGGACCCGCAGGGCTCCCGCAAGAGCATCAACGCGGCCGTGGAGAAGGCCACCGAGGGACGGATCAAGGACCTCTTCGGCGAGCGGCAGATCACCGCCGACACCCGGCTGGCGCTCACCGACGCGCTCTACCTGAAGGCGAAGTGGGCCTCCGGGTTCAAGCCGGCGAACACCTCCGACCGGCCGTTCCACCGGCTGGACGGCTCCACCCCCTCCGTCGCCGCGATGAGCCAGACCGGCGCCTTCCGGTACGCCGAGGGCTCCGGCGGCATCGTCGGCGAGCCCTGGCAGGCCGTCGAACTCCCTTACGCGGACAGCACGTTGGCGATGGATCTGATCGTCCCCGCGCAGGGCGGGTTCGCCGCCTTCAACAAGGGCCTGGACCAGGCTCAGCTCGACCGGATCCTCGGCGGGCTCGGCGAGCGGACCGTCGACCTGACCCTCCCGCGCTTCCGCTTCGACACCGCCAACGACCTCGTCCCCGTGCTGCGTTCGCTCGGCGTGAGGGCGGCGTTCGACGGCGCCGACTTCGGAGGGATCACCAAGGAGCCGTTGGCGCTCGGCACGGTGGTGCAGAAGGCCACCGTCGAGGTGGACGAGGACGGTACGGTCGCGGCGGCCGGTAGCGGCGCGGGGCTCGCCGCGGCGGCGGCCCCGGCCGCGCCGGAGTCCGTCCAACTGCACATCGACCGGCCGTTCCTGTTCCTGATCCGGGACACCGACGGCGGACGGCCGCTCTTCCTCGGCCAGGTCACCGACCCGTCGGTCCAAGACCGCCCGTCCAAGTAGCTACCAGGCCGGGTAGCGCCCGCCGAGCGCCGGGTGGAGCGGGTCGCGGCTGCCGAACAGCACCAGCAGGTCGTCCGCGACCCGGAGCAGTTCGGCCCTGCCCTCGACCGCTCCGGCCCACTCGGCGGGCAGCGCCGCGGCGCCGTACGCGGCGCCGACCAGGTTGCCGCAGACCGCGCCGGTGGAGTCGCTGTCCCCGGAGTGGTTCACCGACAGCAGCAGCGCGGTGCGCACCGGGTCGGGGTCGAGGGTGGCCGCCAGTAGCGAGTACACCGCGATGGCCAGGCACTCCTCGGCGATCCAGCCGAGCCCGACCCGCTCCACGGCCTCCGCCGACGGCTGCGACTCCTGGGCCACCCGGACGGCCCGGGCCAGCGCCTGCACCGTCTCCTTGGAGGACGGTAGCTCGCGGATCTGCTCCACGGTCTCGCCGACCGCCGCCCACGGCTCGGTCCCGTTCGCGAGCCGCTCGACCAGCGCCGCGAAGGCGCCCGCCGCGAGGTAGCCGGTCGGGTGCCCGTGGGTGAGCTGGGCGCACTGCACGGCCAGCCCGAAGGCCAGCTCGGTACCCAGCCGGGCCAGGCCGAACGGCGCCGAGCGCATCACCGTGCCGCAGCCCTTGGAGTGCGCGTTGATCGGCCCCGGCTGCCCGACCGGGGACGGCGACTCGAACACCGGGTGCTCGGACATCCCGCTCAGGCAGGCGTTGCCCGGCGCCCGCTGCGCGTACAGGAAGGGCTGCCGCAGCAGCCAGCCGTCGTACGGGCGGGGCTGCGGCGCGGTGTCCGGCGAGGGCTGGTACTGGGTCAGCAGCCAGCGGCGGTAGGCGCCGTGGACGGCCTCCGGCACCGAGCCGCCGCCGCCCGTCCAGCCGCGGACGAAGCCGCGGATCAGCCCCTCGGCGGTGAACAGGGTCATCTGGGTGTCGTCGGTGACCTCGGCCGGCCCGGGGCCGGCCGGCAGCCCGGCCACGCCGTCCGGCCCGTACCGCTGCTGGATCTGGTACAGCTGCTGGAACTCCACCGGCCAGCCCAGCGCGTCGCCGACGGCCCCGCCGAGCAGCGCCCCGCGCACCCGGTCCCGGTATCCCGACTCGACCGCCGACTCCGTCACGTGGTCCCCCTTGGTTCGTGGCGGACTACGTTCTATCAGGTCCGGCTGAAAGCGTGCTGCCACGACGTGTCCGACGATTCCCGCCGGGCGTGCGGCGCCGCGGGCACGCGTAGGACGCGCCGAGGACAGGCCCTAGCTGCGGATCTCCCCGGCGCGTCCGTGCAGGGCGGCGCGGTCGGCGGCGGCCCGGCCGGCCGCCCAGCCCACGCCGTCGCTCACCCGTACGCGCTGCGAGACCAGCTTCGGGAACAGCCGGCCGACCTCCTGGTCCACCGCCTCGGAGCGGGCGGCGAGCGCGGGCAGCAGCCGCCCGTCCGGGACCAGCTGCTCCTCGGTGCCATCCTCGCGCAGGTGCCGGCCGGCCGCGGCGGCGCTGGTGGCCCGTTCGGTGGCGGCCGTCAGCCGCTCGCGGATCCGCGCCGCGTAGGCGACCAGGAAGGACTGCCGGAACGCCTTGCTGCGCGAATCCCGCCGCGAGCCGACCTTGTTGAGCGCGTGCGTCGCCTGCACCAGCAGTGAGGTGTAGAGCAGCTCGACGCCGTCCAGATCGCCGTCGAAGCCGACGACGGTGCAGAAGCCGAACTCCTTGGCCCACACGACCCGGCACCGGTTGGCCACCGCGACGGCGTCCAGCAGCATCGTCTTGGGTCCCTCGTACGGGTTGTCCACGCCGATCCGCAGCGCGGCCGGGGTGTCGCGGTCGGCGCCGGCGGCGGCCAGCAGCGCCTCGTCGATGCTGTGCTGGGCCATCAGCTGCTGGGCCTTGGCGGTGAGCGCCTCGGCCTCCTCCGGGTACTCGGTGGACTCGGCCTTCGCCAGCAGCGCCCGGATCCGGGACAGCATCCGGGGCTCGCCGGGCACCGGCCCGGGCCGGTGCGTCCGTGCCGGGGCCTGGCCCGGGGCGGGGCCGACCGGGGCGATCGGCGGCAGCCGGCCCCAGGTCCGCAGCAGTTCCAGGGCGGTGGTGGCGAGCGCGAAGCGGTCCAGCCGGTGCCGGTCGGCGAAGGCGCCGAGGTACTGCTCGTCGCCGGGCCACCACACCTCGGCCTCCAGCTCGCGCAGCTGCTCCTGCCAGCGCCGGTCGAGGGCGGCCGCGGAGTGCCGGCGGTTCTCGGCCGCGATCAGGTCCGCCGCGAGGGCCAGGTGGACGGGCTTCAGCTCGCGCCGGACCACTCGGGCCAGGTCGGCCGGGCGCCACCCGGCGGACCAGCAGCGGCCGACGGCGGTGTCCGCGTACCCGAGCAGCGCCCGGCTGACCGCGGGCCACTGCCCGGCCGAGGCGGCGAGCAGCGATGCTCCGGTGTCCAGGGCGAGGTCCAGCGCTTCGTCCGAGGCCGTCAGCACCGCCCGCACCGCCTGCTCCAGCAGCGGGCCGGCGCCCCCGTCCCCGTCCTGCTGTGCGCGCTTGCCCACGGTGTGTCCCTGCTCTCCTCGACGGTCCGGCCCTTCCGCCCATGATGCCGGAGCGCCCGGCCCCTTCGACGGGACCGGGCGCTCGGGACGGGCCCGGGGGCTCAGCGCTCGACGGCCTTGGCCAGGATCTCCGGGGCGCGCTCCAGCAGCCTCCGGGCCGCGAAGCGGACGCCGAGGGCGGCGATCAGGGCGCCGTAGAGCGGGCCGAGCAGCAGGATCGGCCAGCTCGGGCTGCCGGAGTACAGCGCCCAGCCGAGGTAGCCGCTCACCGGCAGGGAGAGCAACGCCACACCGAGCAGCGAGCCGAACTGGTTGACCAGCAGCAGCCCGCCCTGCCCGGGGGCGGCGTTGCGCATCGGGTTGTTGTCGGCCGGCATGGTGTACGGCGCGAGCACGCTGAGCGTCGAGCCGAGGGCGACGCCGCAGCCGAGCAGGGCGAGCGCGAGGCCGAGTGCGGCGGGCAGCTCGGACCAGCCGTCGGTGACGGCGGCCAGGACGAACCCGAGCACCACCGTCACCGGGAGGGCGTACGACAGCACCGCGTAGGCCCGGCCGCGCAGTTCGTCCCGGGCGTCGGCCGGGGTGACCAGGGTGGCGGCGACCATCCAGAACGCCGAGCCGTCCATGCCGAACAGGTTGAGCATCTGCAGTCCGAGGAACATCCCGGTCATCGCCAGCAGGTAGACGCTCGACCAGCCCTGGACCACCGACAGCACGCAGATCACCAGCGTCATGCCGATGCTGGTGAACACCGCGGCCTTGGCCCGCGGCTCGCGCCAGGCGTACCGCAGGTGGCGCTGCATCACCGCGCCGGCCCGGCCCTCGGGCAGGAAGCTCCAGCCGCGCGAGCTCTGCACCCCGCGGGCCACCTCCAGGGTGGAGGAGTCGGCGGTGACCATCAGCTCCTGCAGGCTGCCGCGCCACCAGCGCAGCAGCAGCACGAGCAGCGCGCCGGCCGCGGCGAGCTGGAGCAGCGCCAGTCCGTACCGGCCCTCGCCGGCGGTGCGGGCCGCGTCCGCCGCGCTGACCGGCGGGAGCCAGCGCAGCACGGAGGCGATCGGCTTCAGCGGGCTGAGGTCGAGGGTGTCGCCGGGCCGCCCGAAGATGCTCTGCGAACCGATGTTGGCGACCTGGGCGAGCAGCGCGAACAGCAGGCCGCCGAAGATCGCGAAGTCCTTGCCGCGCCGGCTGGAGAGCATCCGGGCGTTCCCGGCGGCGACCGCCCGGGAGAGCGTGACCAGGCAGAGCACGGCCAGCGGGACGCCGACCAGGGCGGCCGCGGCGGCCGTGCCGCCGTTCGCGCCGGACAGCGCCGCGCCGGTCACCAGCACCAGGCTGACCAGCGGGCCGGGCCCGATCAGCGCGGCCAGCAGCGAGCCGCGCAGCAGCGGGCCGGGCCGCAGCGGGAGCATGGTGAGCCGGGTCGGGTCGGCGCTCTCGTCGCTGGAGAAGAGGAACAGCGGCAGCGCGGCCCAGCCGAGGGTGAGCACGCCGAGCAGCATCACCCCGGCGTCCCCGGAACCGGCGAAGCGCCCGTTCATCATGGCGAGGGCGAAGGCGATGCCGGCCGCGAAGGCCAGGCCGACGACGCCGCCGATGACGTACACGGCGGTCCGGCCGGGGCTGCGTCGCAGGCCGTTGCGCAGCAGCCGCAGCTTGAGCGCCACCAGGGCGCGGACCACCGTCCGCCCGTCCGGCACCGGGGTACGGACGGCTGCGGCGGCGGCGCTGCTCACTGCCCGCCCCCGAGCTGCCCGCTGGCGGCCTGCCCGCTGCCGAGCTGCCCGCTGGCGGCCTGCCCGCCGCCGAGCCAGCCGAGCGCCTGGCCGTCGTCCTCGCGGACGCCGATCAGGCCGAGGAAGGCCTCGTGCAGGCTGCGCCCGCCGCGCACGGTGTCCAGCGGGCCGTGGGCGATCACCCGGCCGGCGTTGACCACCGCGACCCAGTCGCAGAGCTGCTCGACCAGCTCCATGACGTGGCTGGAGAAGACCACCGTGGATCCGGCCGCCGCGTACCGCTTGAGCACGCCGCGGATGGTCTGCGCCGAGACCGGGTCGACGCCCTCGAAGGGTTCGTCGAGGAACAGCACGTCGGGGTTGTGCAGCAGCGCGGCGGCCAGGCCGATCTTCTTGCGCATGCCGGTGGAGTAGTCGGCGACCAGCTTGTCGGCGTCGCGGGCGAGGTCCAGGACGGCCAGCAGCTCCTCGGCGCGCCGGTCCACCTCGGCGCCGGGCAGGCCGCGCAGCCGCCCGTTGTACTGCAGCAGTTCGCGGCCGCTGAGCCGCTCGAACATCCGCAGCCCCTCGGGCAGGATGCCGATCCGGGCCTTGACCGCGACCGGGTCGGCCCAGACGTCGCCGCCGTGGATGAGGACGGTGCCCTGGTCGGGCCGGAGCAGGCCGGTGGCCATGGACAGCGTGGTGGTCTTGCCGGCGCCGTTCGGGCCGACCAGGCCGATGAAGGCGCCGGCCGGCAGCTCCAGGCTGAGTCCGGCGACGGCGGGTTGGCCGCCGAAGTGCTTCCACAGCCCCTGGATGCTGACGGCGGAGGGGGGAACGGATCCGGGTCGGTCGGACGGCGGCGGCGCTGACGCCTGCATGGCGGCCTTCTCTACTCGCTGGCGGGTGGGTTCCTCAGGACCAGCCTGTCATTGCCCCGACAGGCTGTCGTCCGAGTTGAGGATCCCCTGAGCGAATGGGCCGAACGGGTGAGGCGCGCCGTCAGGGCGGCGTGTTCCGGCGGGTGTCGGGCTGAAATTGGCACCTACTCAGCTGCGCCGTTCGTCCTGCACTATGAGGAACAGCGAGGGGTGCGGGGCCGCGTCGGGTGCCGGGAGGTGGCGGATGGCCGTTCAACCGTGGGGCGCGTCGGGCCCCGGCGACCCGGACCGGCGTCCGGACGGCGGCCGGACGCCCGCACCCGCCCCGCAGGCCGGGTTCCCCGCCGGGATGCGCGCCGGGCACGCGGACCGGGACCGGACGATCGACGTGCTGAAGGCCGCGTTCGCCGAGGGCCGGCTCTCCACCGAGGAGTACGAGCAGCGCCACGAGGAGGCGGCCGCCGCGCAGACCTACGGCCAGCTGGCCGGCCTGGTGGCCGATCTGCCCATCGGCCCGATGCCCGCGCCGATGGCCTTCGCCGCCCCGCCCGTCCCGGCGACCTTCCTCCCGCCGCCTCCGCCGCCGGCCCGTTCGATCAACGTGCTGGCGGTCACCTCGCTGGTGTTCGGCCTGACCGGCTTCTCGCTCCCCGCGGTGGTGGTCGGGCACGTCGCGAAGGCCCAGCCGAGCCGCCGCGACCGGGACGGCGACTGGATGGCCACCCTCGGCCTGGTCTTCGGCTACGCCGGCTGCGCGTTCTGGACGCTCGTGCTCCTGGTCCTGCTCCGGGTACCGGCCTGACCGGGCCGCTGCGCGGGAGGCCGGCTCGGGCACCACGGGGGCGGGCCGCCTCCGGTGGCGGCGGGCGGCGGCCTGTGGTAGGGCGGGTGAAGGGCGGCCCGACACCGGGTGGTCGCGTCCGGGACACTCCCGGGACATCCGGCCGAAGGTCACGACCTGCGGCGTTGCATTTGTTTTGACCGAGCCCCATGCGCTAGGTACGCTCTGACCTTGTGCCTGGGGTGTCCCCGGGTCCTTGTGCGTGCATGCACACCGGTCGCCGCGCCGAGCCGGAGCGCCTTCCAGCGCCCCGCGCGTTGAGCGCCGTCGCTGTACATCAGCTCATGGGATTCCGTGTCGGAATACGCCCAACACACCCGACCGCGTGGGTCGACCACGGGGCCGTGTGTGAGGGATCACCGCAGGTTAGTTCCACCAAGCCTTGGCACACAGAAAACGGAGAAACGGTGCCTACGATCCAGCAGCTGGTCCGAAAGGGCCGGCAGGACAAGGTCGAGAAGAACAAGACTCCCGCGCTGAAGGGTTCCCCGCAGCGCCGTGGGGTCTGCACGCGTGTGTACACGACCACCCCGAAGAAGCCGAACTCGGCTCTCCGCAAGGTCGCCCGTGTGCGCCTCACCAGCGGGATCGAGGTCACCGCTTACATTCCGGGCGAGGGCCACAACCTGCAGGAGCACTCCATCGTGCTGGTGCGCGGTGGTCGTGTGAAGGACCTTCCTGGTGTCCGCTACAAGATCATCCGCGGCTCGCTTGACACCCAGGGTGTCAAGAACCGCAAGCAGGCTCGCAGCCGCTACGGCGCCAAGAAGGAGAAGTAAGAATGCCTCGTAAGGGCCCCGCCCCGAAGCGCCCGGTCATCATCGACCCGGTTTACGGCTCCCCGGTCGTCACCCAGCTGGTCAACAAGATCCTGCTGCACGGCAAGCGCTCCACCGCCGAGCGGATCGTCTACGGCGCCCTCGAGGGCGTCCGCGAGAAGACCGGCTCGGACCCGGTCGTCACGCTGAAGCGCGCGCTGGAGAACGTCAAGCCGGCCCTCGAGGTCAAGTCCCGCCGTGTCGGTGGCGCGACCTACCAGGTTCCGGTCGAGGTCCGTCCGGGCCGCGCCAGCACCCTGGCGCTGCGCTGGATGGTCGGTTACTCCCGCGCCCGTCGCGAGAAGACCATGACCGAGCGCCTGATGAACGAGATCCTCGACGCCAGCAACGGCCTGGGCGCTTCCGTGAAGCGTCGCGAGGACACCCACAAGATGGCCGAGTCCAACAAGGCCTTCGCGCACTACCGCTGGTAGTCCGAACCCCGTCACTAGACAGAGAGAGAACGAGCCACCATGGCTGCAACCTCCCTTGACCTCGCCAGGGTCCGCAACATCGGGATCATGGCGCACATCGACGCGGGCAAGACCACCACCACCGAGCGGATCCTGTTCTACACCGGCGTCTCGTACAAGATCGGTGAGGTCCACGATGGCGCTGCCACCATGGACTGGATGGAGCAGGAGCAGGAGCGCGGCATCACGATCACGTCGGCCGCGACGACCTGTCACTGGACGGTCGACGGCGTCGACAACACCATCAACATCATCGACACCCCGGGTCACGTCGACTTCACCGTCGAGGTGGAGCGTTCGCTGCGCGTCCTCGACGGTGCCGTGACGGTGTTCGACGGTGTCGCCGGTGTCGAGCCCCAGTCCGAGACCGTGTGGCGGCAGGCTGACCGCTACGGCGTCCCGCGCATCTGCTTCATCAACAAGCTGGACCGCACGGGCGCGAACTTCTTCTTCTGCGTCAAGACCATCGTGGACCGCCTCGGCGCGACCCCGCTGGTCATGCAGCTCCCGATCGGTGCCGAGGCGGACTTCAAGGGCGTTGTCGACCTTGTCCGCATGAAGGCGCTGGTCTGGTCCGCCGAGGCCGCCAAGGGCGAGATGTACGACGTCGTCGACATCCCGGCCGAGCTGGTGGAGCAGGCGAACGAGTACCGCGAGGCGCTCCTGGACGAGGTGTCGAACGTCAGCGATGACGTGATGATGCTCGCCATGGAGGGCGAAGAGGTCCCCGAGGAGCTGCTGTACGAGGCGATCCGCAAGGGCACCCTGGAGTCGGCCTTCACGCCGATCTTCTGCGGTACCGCGTTCAAGAACAAGGGCGTTCAGCCCCTGCTCGACGCGGTCGTCAAGTACCTGCCGTCGCCGCTGGACATCGAGTCGGTCGAGGGCACCAAGCCCAACGACCCGGAGACCAAGATCTCCCGCAAGGCCTCGGACGACGAGCCGCTCGCCGCGCTGGCGTTCAAGATCATGTCCGACCCGCACCTGGGCAAGCTCACCTTCGTCCGGATCTACTCCGGTCGCCTGGAGTCCGGCACCTCGGTGCTGAACGCCGTGAAGGGCAAGAAGGAGCGCATCGGCAAGATCTACCGCATGCACGCGAACAAGCGTGAGGAGATCGAGTCGGTGGGCGCCGGCGACATCGTCGCCGTCATGGGCCTGAAGCAGACCACCACCGGTGAGACGCTGTCCGACGAGAAGAACCCGGTCATCCTGGAGTCCATGGACTTCCCGGCCCCGGTCATCCGCGTCGCGATCGAGCCCAAGTCCAAGGGTGACCAGGAGAAGCTGGGTGTCGCCATCCAGCGTCTCGCGGAGGAGGACCCCTCCTTCCAGGTCAACACGGACGAGGAGACCGGCCAGACCATCATCGCGGGTATGGGCGAGCTGCACCTCGAGGTGCTGGTCGACCGTATGAAGCGTGAGTTCAAGGTCGAGGCCAACGTCGGCAAGCCGCAGGTCGCGTACCGCGAGACGATCCGTCAGGCCGTCGAGCGCATCGACTACACCCACAAGAAGCAGACCGGTGGTTCCGGTCAGTTCGCCAAGGTGCAGATCGCGATCGAGCCGCTCGAGCAGGCCGAGGGCTACGAGTTCCTCAACCTGGTCACCGGTGGCCGCGTGCCGCGGGAGTACATCCCGTCGGTCGACGCCGGCTGCCAGGAGGCCATGGAGTTCGGCGTGCTCGCCGGCTACCCGCTGCAGGGTGTCCGCGTGAAGCTGCTCGACGGTCAGTCGCACGACGTCGACTCCTCCGAGCTCGCGTTCAAGATCGCCGGCTCGATGGCCTTCAAGGAAGGCGCGAGGAAGGCCAAGCCGGTTCTTCTCGAGCCGATGATGGCCGTCGAGGTCACCACGCCCGAGGACTACATGGGCGACGTGATCGGCGACATCAACTCTCGCCGTGGCCAGATCCGGTCCATGGACGAGCGTCACGGTGCCCGCGTCGTCACGGCGCTGGTGCCGCTCTCCGAGATGTTCGGCTACGTCGGTGATCTGCGCAGCAAGACCTCTGGTCGCGCGAGCTACTCGATGCAGTTCGACTCGTACGCCGAGGTTCCGAAGGCCGTGGCGGAGGAGATCATCGCCAAGGCCAAGGGCGAGTAAGGACCGGCACCAGCCGGCTCCCTACGAGGCCGCAGGACATCCCGACATTCGGGACGATTGCGAACCCTTAGGCTATTAGGAGGCGTCCCGGGAGAATCCGGTCGGGTTCTCCCGGGGGCCTCCGGCCCCCACCCCGCGGGACGGTGCGAGGTGCTTCGGCACCCCGGGCCCAATCCCGATCAAAGACCAACTGACGTCAGCACGGCGTACAGAACTGTCCTCAGGAGGACTGCAGTGGCGAAGGCGAAGTTCGAGCGGACGAAGCCCCACGTCAACATCGGCACCATCGGTCACATTGACCACGGTAAGACGACCCTTACCGCGGCCATCACCAAGGTGCTGCACGACGCGTACCCGGAGATCAACCCCTTCACGCCGTTCGACCAGATCGACAAGGCGCCGGAGGAGCGGCAGCGCGGTATCACCATCTCGATCGCGCACGTCGAGTACCAGACCGAGGCGCGTCACTACGCCCACGTCGACTGCCCGGGTCACGCGGACTACATCAAGAACATGATCACCGGTGCGGCCCAGATGGACGGTGCGATCCTCGTCGTCGCCGCCACCGACGGCCCGATGCCGCAGACCAAGGAGCACGTCCTCCTGGCCCGCCAGGTCGGCGTCCCCTACATCGTCGTCGCCCTGAACAAGGCCGACATGGTGGACGACGAGGAGATCCTGGAGCTCGTCGAGCTCGAGGTCCGCGAGCTCCTCTCGGAGTACGAGTTCCCGGGTGACGACCTGCCGGTCGTCCGCGTCTCCGCGCTGAAGGCGCTGGAGGGCGACAAGGAGTGGGGCGAGAAGCTCCTCGGCCTGATGCACCAGGTCGACGAGGCCATCCCGACCCCGGCCCGCGCCGTGGACCAGCCGTTCCTGATGCCGATCGAGGACGTCTTCACGATCACCGGTCGTGGCACCGTCGTCACCGGTCGTATCGAGCGTGGCATCCTCAAGGTCAACGAGACTGTCGACATCATCGGCATCAAGGAGACCAAGACCACCACCACGGTCACCGGCATCGAGATGTTCCGCAAGCTGCTCGACGAGGGCCAGGCCGGTGAGAACGTCGGTCTGCTGCTCCGTGGCATCAAGCGCGAGGACGTCGAGCGCGGCCAGGTCATCATCAAGCCGGGTTCGGTCACGCCGCACACCGACTTCGAGGCCCAGGCCTACATCCTGTCGAAGGACGAGGGTGGCCGTCACACCCCGTTCTTCAACAACTACCGCCCGCAGTTCTACTTCCGTACCACGGACGTGACCGGCGTCGTGACCCTCCCCGAGGGCACCGAGATGGTCATGCCGGGCGACAACACCGCCATGACGGTCGCGCTGATCCAGCCGATCGCCATGGAGGAGGGCCTGAAGTTCGCCATCCGTGAGGGTGGTCGTACCGTCGGCGCCGGCCAGGTCACCAAGATCATCAAGTAATTGATGCTCTGACACTTGACCTCTGGTCAGGGAGGGCTTGGTGGAGATCCCAGGATCTTCACCAAGCCCTCTGTCTTTGTGCGAAAAAGGATCAACTAGGATCGCGGCATATCGCCGGACTGAACCCGGGCGCAAGGGTGCCCGTGACAGGGGATGGGGTTTCTGGGTCTCGATGGAAAGACTCCGCACCATGGTGGCCGCGCGTACCTCGTCCGAGGAGGCCGCACCGGGTAGCACGCCCGGACCCGAACGCCCCGCCGTCGCAAGGACCGCCCGAAGCCTGCCGTTCCTGGCCGGCGCCCTGCTCGCGTCCTGGCTGGTCCCGGCCGCGCTGATCCCGACCGGCCTCGGGATCGTGCTGCTGCCGCTGCTGGTCCTGGCCGTCGCCTCGGTGATCCGGGTCGGCGGCGTGCTGCTCGACCGGCTGGTCGCCGCGGCGCTGATCGTCGCCGGCGGCGTGCTCGTCACCGGCCTGCTCTTCTCGCTCTGGCCGTGGGGGCTTGACCCGGTCCCCACCTCCGGGGCGCTGTTCTCGATCGTGGCGCTGACCGGCTGGCTGGGCCGCCGCGCGCCCCGGCTGCCGCTGCGGTTCCGGCCCTCGGACCTGATGGTGCTCGGCACCGGCTACGTGATGTGGCACTACCTGCACAAGCCGCTGGTCGGCAAGGGGCCGGGCTGGCGGCTGGAGTTCCTCACCACCTCCGAGGACCGGCTCAACCACTTCTCGTACTTCGTCGGCATCGAGCACGTCGGCGGCTACAACTTCCTGCACCAGGAGGCCGCCAAGGCCTACATGATGTCGGGGGAGGGGGTGTACCCGCAGGGGTCGCACTTCCTGCTCGCCTGGGTCGACTCGCTGGTCCGCTCCTCCGCGGACCTCGGCTCGACGCTCGACACCATGAACCGCTACCTGCTCTACGTCCTGGCGGCCTACGCGCTGCTCGGCGTGGCGCTGGTCTGGGCGGCCCGCTGGATCGGCGGACCGAGGCTGCGCGGCTGGCGCACCGCCGCGGTGTGCGGGACGGTCGCGGCGCTGGTGTTCTCCAGCAACTACACCGACCTGGTCACCCATGGCTTCGACTCGACGGTCATCGGCCTGCTCATGGTGGCCGTCCTCACCGCGTTCCTGGTGCGGCCCGCGCTGCGGACGCCGGAGTTCCTGCTGCTCGCCGGGTCCGGCCTGATCGCGGTCACCTACGTCTACAACCTGTTCGGCGCCGTCGCCGGGGTCGCCGTGGTGGCCACCCTGGTGGTCCACCGGCGGAGGTTCCGGCTCTCGCGCTGGCCGCTCTACGCGCTCCTCGCGGTGGTCGCGCTCGGGCTGGCCGCACTGCCGAGCGTGGTCTCCGTGCTGTCCGACCTCGACGTCGCCGGCACCTCCAACCTGGGCGGCCCGAGCGTCGGCGCCGACCGGACGATCCTGGTCGGCGGTCTGCTGCTGGCCCTGCTGGCCGCGGCGGCGCCGACCAACCGGCGCACCGGCACCGGCCGGGCGCACCTCGCGCTGGTGCTCGGCGCCGGGCTGGTGATCTGCGGCTTCGCCTGGTGGCAGATGCACACGATCGGGCACGTCTCGTACTACTTCGAGAAGCTGGCCGGCACCGGGGTGGTGATCGCGCTGGTCTCGATCGGCGCGGTCGGCCCGCTGCTGCGGACCACCTCGCCCGCCCGGGTGCCGGTCCTGCGGCGCCGGATCGGCGACGGCGTGCTCTCGGTGGTCGCGGTGGCGACGGCGCTCAGCCTGTTCGCCGGCGTCCAGTGGGGGATGGAGTCGTTCAAGGCGGGGCCCACCGCCTGGTCCCAGAACTCGTTGACGGCCTGGAGCCGGGGCGACTCCTGGAGCGACATCGGCCCGCGCGACGGCGCCACCGTCATGGCGGACCTCGACGGCATCTCCGAGCCGATGATGGTGCTGTACTCCAACGACGACTACAAGAACCTCAAGTCCACCTGGGTCACCGCGCTGCTGCGCGGGCGCGGCGGTGACATGCGGGCGCTCTACGAGGCGCACTGGGTGAACATCGGCGCCGAGCCCCGGAAGGAAGCGGAGCACCAGGCGGCGCTGGCCCACGTGAAGAAGGCCGCCGAGAAGCTCGGCGGGCCGATGACCGTGGTGGTCGCCGACCCGGCCACCGGGGACCTGCTGCGCAAGGAGCTGACCGGCTTCCAGCCGCGGATCACCGTGGTGGCCAAGCCGGGCAACAACTGGATCCACCCGTGGAACCGGAGCTTCCCCGGGGACTGATCCCCGGGCCCCGGCGAGGCCGGGGCGACTCGGCGCGGGGGCGCCGCCCGAGCAGGGCGGCGCCCCCGCGGCCGTCCGGACGACCCCGGTGGCCGGACGGGATCTCACCCGGTGCTCATCGGGCCCCGCCGGGTCTCATCGGGGCCTCACCACCGGCTGCTATTGTCGGCGGAAATCCAGCCTCACCAGCGGAAAGCGGGACCAACTCATGTCGACAGCGCCGCAGTTGTCGGTCGTCATGCCGATCTACAACGAGCAGGAGGCGCTTCCACTGACCGTCGAGAGGCTGCGGCCGATCCTCGACGGGCTCGGGATCGACTACGAGGTGGTCGGCGTCGACGACGGCAGCACCGACGCCACCCCGGTGCTGATGCAGAAGATCCGGCAGGACTGGCCCGAGTTCCGGATCATCCGCTTCGCCCGCAACTCCGGCCACCAGGCCGCGCTCAAGGCCGGCCTGGACCGGGCGTTCGGCGACTACGTGGTGAGCATCGACGCGGACCTGCAGGACCCGCCGGAGAAGATCCCGGAGATGCTCTCGCTCGCCCGCGAGCAGAACCTCGACATCGTCTACGGCGTGCGCGGCGACCGCGGTACGGACAGCTTCTTCAAGCGGCGGACGGCCGGCGCCTACTACTGGCTGATGCGCAAGCTGGTCGGCAAGCGGATGCCCAGCCAGGCCGGCGACTACCGCCTGCTCAGCCGCGCCGCGGTGGACGCGATCAAGGCGCTGCCCGAGCACCAGCCGGTCTACCGGCTGCTGGTGCCGTGGCTGGGCTTCCCCAGCGGCGAGGTGGTGTACGTCCGCGAGGAGCGGGTGGCCGGCGCGACGCACTACCCGCTGGCCAAGATGGTCCGGCTGGCCCTGGACAGCGTCACCAACTTCTCCGCCGCCCCGCTGCGGCTGGCCACCTGGCTCGGCCTGCTGAGCTTCGCGGTCTGCCTGCTGCTGGCGGTCTACACCACCATCTCGTTCGCGCTCGGCTCGACCGTGCCGGGGTGGTCCTCGCTCTTCATAGGGATGCTGTTCATCGGCGCCGTCCAGTTGATCTGCGTCGGCCTGCTCGGCGAGTACACCGGGCGGATCTACTCGGCGGTCCAGGCCCGCCCGGCGTACTTCGTCGGCTACGACTCGGCCGAGGAAGAACGACGGGACAACTCCTGATGAACATCACCGACGACCCGGCCCGGTCCGCGGAGACCGGCCGGGCGGCCCGTCGCCAGCTGCCGTCCTTCCTGGTCATCGGCGTTCTCAGCACGCTCTTCTACCTGCTGCTGTTCGTCGCCGCGCGCGGGTTCACCGGCGCGCAGGCCGCCAACCTGATCGCCCTCGCGGTCAGTGCGGTCGCCAACACGGCCGCCAACCGCCGCTTCACCTTCGGCGTCACCGGCAGTGAGGGTGCGCTGCGGCACCAACTGCAGGGCGCGGTGGCCTTCCTCATCGGGCTGGGCCTGAGCAGCGGCGCGCTCGCCCTGCTCGACCTGGCGGTGCCGAACGCCTCCCGGCCGGTCGAGATGGCCGGGCTGGTCGTGGCCAACGGGCTCGCCACGGTGGTCCGGTTCGTGCTGCTCAAGGTCTGGGTCTTCCGGGGCCGTTGAGGGCTGCCCGGGCGCTGGGCCCGACACCGGCGGGTCCGGACATGCGAGGGCTCGGAAAGCCGAGGGCCCGGCCGCGTCGAACGCGACCGGGCCCTCGCGGGTCGTCCCCGGATCAGCCCTGGTGGGCCTTGCCGAGCCCGGCGCGGAACGCCTTGACGGCCTCGTAGTCCGGCAGCAGGCCGCTCGCCAGCGCCTCGGCGAGCGACGGCGCCTCGGCGTCCTTGGCGGACAGCTGCGGGGCCTCGGCCGGCCACTCGATGGCCAGGTCCGGGTCCAGCGGGTGCACGCCGTGCTCGCCGGTCGGGTTGTAGGTCTCCGAGCAGAGGTAGGTCAGCGTCGCGTCGTCGGTGAGCGCGCAGAACCCGTGGCCGAGGCCCTCCGAGATGTAGACGGCCTTGCGCTCGGTCTCGTCCAGGCGCACGCCCTCCCACCGGCCGAAGGTCGGCGAGCCGACCCGCAGGTCGACGATGACGTCCAGCACCGCGCCGCGCACGCAGGTCACGTACTTGGCCTGGCCGGGCGGGACGTCGGCGAAGTGGATGCCGCGGACGACGCCCCGGCTGGACAGCGAGAGGTTGGCCTGCGCCAGCTTCAGCGGGTGCCCGGCCACCTCGGCCAGCCGGTCGAAGCGGTACCACTCGGTGAAGTGGCCGCGCGCGTCGCCGTGCACCTGCGGGGTGAGCTCCCAGGCGCCCTCGATGGACAGCTCGCGGATCTTCATCGCGCGGCCTCCTCGTCCAGCAGCGCCACCAGGTACTGGCCGTAGCCGCTCTTCAGCAGGGGCTCGGCCAGCTCGCGCAGCTGCGCGTCGTCGATCAGGCCGGCCCGCCAGACCGCCTCCTCGATGCAGCCGATCTTGAAGCCCTGGCGCTCCTCGATGACCCGGACGAACTCCGAGGCCTGCACCATCGAGACGAAGGTGCCGGTGTCCAGCCAGGCGGTGCCGCGGTCGAGGATGGTCACGTGCAGGTCGCCGGCCTTGAGGTACGCCTCGTTGACGGCGGTGATCTCCAGCTCGCCGCGGGCGCTCGGCTTCAGGCCGCGGGCGATCTCCACCACGCGGTTGTCGTAGAAGTACAGGCCGGGGACGGCGTACCGGGACTTGGGCTCGGTCGGCTTCTCCTCGATGGAGATGACCTGGCCGTCCTCGTCGAACTCGACCACGCCGTACGCCGTCGGGTCGGCCACCGGGTACGCGAAGACCCGGCCGCCCTTGGCGTCGGTGTGCTCGGAGAGCCGGGTGCCCAGGCCGCTGCCGTGGAAGATGTTGTCGCCGAGGATCAGCGCCACGGGCTCGTCGCCGATGAAGTCGGCGCCCAGGACGAAGGCCTGGGCGATGCCCTCGGGGCGCTCCTGGACGGCGTACTCCAGGCGGAGGCCGAACTGGGAGCCGTCGCCCAGCAGGCGCTCGAACTGTTCCCTGTCGTTCGGGGTGGTGATGATCAGGATCTCGCTGATCCCCGCCATCACCAGGGTCGAGAGGGGGTAGTAGATCATCGGCTTGTCGAAGACCGGGAGGAGCTGCTTCGACACCGCCCGGGTCAGCGGCCAGAGCCGCGAGCCGGTGCCGCCGGCCAGAAGGATTCCACGCATGAGGTGCACCTTATTCGAGTCCGAAGGGACGGGTGAGGGCCGGGTCGGCGGGTCCCCGGCGCGACGGTAGACTACGGCGTACTATGCGCATCCTCGTGACCGGCGGTGCCGGCTTCATTGGTTCTGAATTCGTCCGCCAGCTTCTCGGCGCCGACACCACTGACCAGATCACGGTCTTCGACAAGCTCACGTACTCGGGCGTCGAGGCCAACCTGGAGCCGGTGGCGGGTCACCGCGGCTACTCCTTCGTCCGGGGCGACATCTGCGACGTCGACGCCGTCGACGCCGTGATGCCCGGCCACGACGTCGTGGTGCACTTCGCGGCCGAGTCCCACGTGGACCGCTCGATCGCGGGCGCCGGCCCCTTCGTGCTGACCAACGTGGTCGGCACCCAGGTCCTGCTGGACGCCGCCCGCAAGCACGGCGTCGGCCGCTTCGTGCACATCTCCACCGACGAGGTGTACGGCTCCATCAACGAGGGCTCCTGGACGGAGGAGTGGCCGCTGGTGCCGAACTCCCCGTACTCGGCCTCCAAGGCCTCCTCGGACCTGCTGGCGCTGGCCTACCACCGCACGCACGGCATGGACGTCGTGGTGACCCGCTGCTCCAACAACTACGGGCACTACCAGTTCCCCGAGAAGGTCATCCCGCTCTTCACCACCAACCTGATCGACGGCAAGAAGGTGCCGCTGTACGGCGACGGTGGCAACGTCCGCGACTGGCTGCACGTCTCGGACCACTGCCGGGGCATCGAGCTGGTCATGCGCGGCGGCCGCGCCGGCGAGGTCTACAACATCGGCGGCGGCACCGAGGCCACCAACAAGGAGCTCACCGGCCTGCTGCTGGAGGCCGCCGGCGCCGGTTGGGACATGGTCGAGCACGTGGCCGACCGCAAGGGCCACGACCTGCGCTACTCGATCGACATCAGCAAGATCCGCGAGGAGCTCGGCTACGAGCCGCAGGTCCGCTTCGAGGACGGCCTCGCCGCGACCATCGCCTGGTACCGCGACAACCGCGCCTGGTGGGAGCCGCTGAAGCAGAAGGCGGCGCTGCAGAAGTGAGCGCCACCGCCCCGGGCCAGGTCCGCTGGCTGGTGACCGGCGCGGCCGGCATGCTCGGCCGCGACGTGCTGAGCGTCCTGGCCGCCGACCCGCAGGCCGAGGTGACCGCCCTCGGCCGCGCCGACCTCGACATCACCGACGCGGCGGCCGTCCTGGCCGCCGTCGAGGGTCACGACGTCGTCGTCAACTGCGCCGCCTGGACCAACGTGGACGCCGCCGAGACCGAGGAGGCGGCCGCCACGGCCGTCAACGGCACCGGCGTGCGCAACCTCGCCGCCGCCTGCGCCAAGGCCGGCGCCCGGCTGCTGCAGGTGTCGACCGACTACGTGCTGCCCGGGGACGCCACCGAGGCGTACGCCGAGACCGCGCCCACCGGCCCGGTCAACGCGTACGGCCGCGGCAAGCTGGTGGGCGAGCAAGCCGTCGCCGAACTGCTCCCGGAGCGCGGCTACGTCGTGCGCACCGCCTGGCTGTACGGCGAGCACGGCAAGAACTTCGTCGCCACCATGCTGCGGCTCGCCGCCCAGCGCGAGACCCTGGACGTGGTGGACGACCAGCAGGGCCAGCCGACCTGGTCGCTGGCGCTGGCCCGGCAGCTGGCCGCGCTCGGCCGGGCCGCGCTCGCCGGGCGGGCCCCGGCCGGGGTCTACCACGGCACCGGCGCCGGCCGCACCACCTGGTGCGGGCTGGCCCGGGAGACGTACCGACTGAGCGGGCTCGACCCGGAGCGGATCCGCCCGACCACCTCCGCCGCGTACGTCACCCCCGCCGTCCGGCCCGCGTTCAGCGTGCTGGGCCACGACGGCTGGGCCGCCGCCGGCCTGAGCCCGCTGCCGGACTGGCGCGAGCAGCTCGCCGAGGCGCTCGGCACCCCCGCCTTCACCGAACTGGCCGCCGCGGCCCGGACATCCGAGAGCGACAGAGCGCAGTGACCAATCCGCTGACCAAGGTGGCCGCCGCGCTACCGCCGGGAACCCTGGCGGTGGCGGGCGGCACCGTCGTGCTCGGCGCGGCCTCGTACATCCACCTGGGTGTGGCGGGCCACAGCCTGTCCGTCGACGACATGGCGAACGTCTCCCTGCTGTGGACGATCGTGATGTCCGTCGGGATCGGCGTCTTCTTCCCGATCGAGCAGGAGCTGACCCGGATCGTCGCGGCCCGCGCCGCGCTCGGCCACGGCGCGGCCCCGGTGCTGCGCCGGGCCACCCTGCTGACCGGCGGGATCCTCGCCGCGGTGCTGCTGGTGCTCGGCCTCGGCTCGCGGAAGATCGCCGACGCGATGTTCCACGGCGACCGGTCGCTGGTGCTGGCGCTGGGCGGGGCGTTCCTCGGCATGGCGGTCTGCTACCTCACCCGTGGCGTGCTGGCCGGCCTCGGCAGGTTCGGCGCCTACGGCACCCAGCTCGGCATCGACGGCGGCCTGCGGATCGGGCTGGCCTTCGGCGCCGCCGTCGCCGGGGTGCACTCGGCGCTGGCGTTCAGCCTGATCCTGGCCGTCGCGCCGGTCGCGGCCACCCTGCTCACGTTGCCGCCGCTGCTGCGGGCGGTACGGCCAGGTCCGCGCGTCCCGTGGTCCGAACTCTGTTCCGGCCTGGGCCTGCTGATCTGCTCGACCCTGCTCTCCCAGGTTGTGGTGAACGCTGCGGTGGTGAGCACCAAGCTGCTCGCCCCGACGGAGTCGGCGCTGATCGCGGCGCTGCTCAACGCTCTGGTGCTGGCCCGCGTCCCGCTCTTCGTGTTCGGCTCGCTGCAGGCCTCGCTGCTCAGCGGGCTCTCCTCGGCGATCGCCGTCGGCGACCGGGCGGCCTTCAGCGGCATGCTCCGCCGGATCGGCCTCGTGGTCGGCGGGCTGGGCGTGCTCGGCGGGATCCCGGCGGTGGCCCTCGGGCCCTGGCTGATCCAGGTGCTCTTCGGCGCCAAGCCGGTGCTCGGCTGCCTCGACTTCTTCTGGATGTCCGCCGGCACCGTGGCGTACATGTTCGCGATGGTGCTCGGTCAGGCGTTGATGGTATTCAAGCGGCACAACCTGCAGCTGCTCTGCTGGGCGGTCGGTACCGCGGCCCTCGCCGGGGTCACCTTCATGCCCGGTGACGTGGCCACCCGCGTGGTCGTGGCGTACACCGCCGGATCGGTGGTCACGGTGCTCGGTATGCTGGCCGCGCTCAGGCGCAGCTTCCCCGGTTCGACGGCGAACCAGGCCGGTACCGCGCGGAGCACGTCGGAGCAGGCCGCGCCCACCATGACTGCCGGGGTGGTCGGCGAATGACCGTCTCACCCCCCGACATACAGATTGCCGCGCGCGAGCGCGCGAGACACCCCGAACATGGAGCCCCCGTGTCCCAGTACGACGATGTCTGGCTGGTGATCCCGGCCTACAACGAAGGCCAGGTGATCGCTGACGTTGTTGAGGGAGCGCGCAAGACGTTCCCGAACATCGTTGTGGTCGATGACGGCAGTGCGGACGACTCCGCCAAGCACATCATGTCCACGGGTGCGCACCTGGTGCGGCACCCGGTCAACCTCGGCCAGGGCGCGGCGCTGCAGACCGGCCTCGCCTACGCGCTCGCCCAGAACGGCGCCCAGTACTTCGCGACCTTCGACGCGGACGGCCAGCACCAGACGGCCGACGTCGAGAAGATGGTCGCCCTGCTCCGCACGGGCGAGGTCGACGTGGTCCTCGGCTCGCGCTTCATCGAGCAGAACGGCCAGGTGCCGTGGATCAAGCGGGTCGTCCTGCGGACCGCCGCGACGGTCAGCCCCACCGCCCGCAAGCTCAAGCTCACCGACTCGCACAACGGCCTGCGCGTGCTCAACCGTGAAGCCGCGGGCCGGTTGCGGATCACCATGAACGGCATGGCCCACGCCTCGGAGATCGTCAGCTTCCTGGCCGGCGCCGACCTGCGGGTGGCCGAGCTCCCGGTGGACATCCTGTACACCGACTACTCACGCGCCAAGGGTCAGTCCTTGATCAACGGCGTCAACATCATCTTCGACATCTCGCTTCGGGAGCGTGGCCGCCGATGAACTACTTCTGGATCCAGCTGGTTCTGATCGTGGGCGCGGTTTCCCTCGCGTTCATGTTCATCCGGCGCTGGGACCGCGCGAACACGCGCGCCTGGAAGCGCATCGCCTTCTCCGTCTTCGTGATCGCCAACATCTACGCGATCCTGCGCCCGAGCGACGTCACCTGGGTGGCCCACAAGTTCGGCGTCGGCCGCGGCACCGACCTGGTGCTGTACGTGATGGTCCTGGCCATGGGCTTCCTGACCCTGAACACCTTCCTGCGGTTCCGCTCGCTGGAGAAGAAGCTCACCGACCTGGCCCGCACCGTCGCGATCAACGAGGGCTCCAGGCTCAACGAGGAGCGCTTCGACCTGGACCTCCCGGTCTCCGTCCCGGTGAAGAGCAACGGAGCCTGACCGTCATGGCCACCTTCGAGTTCATGCTGCCGTACTACGGCGACGTGGCCCTGATGCAGGCCGCGGTGCGCAGCATCCTCAATCAGAGCGACCCGGTCCTGCGGCTGACCGTCATCGACGACGGCAAGGAGCCGGACGTCCCGGGCTGGTTCGCCGAGCTCGGCGACCACCGGGTGCGGTACCTGCGCAACGAGCAGAACCTCGGGATCACCAAGAACTTCCAGAAGTGCGTGGAGCTCTCCACGGCGGACCACGTGGTCATCATGGGCTGCGACGACCTGCTGCACCCGCACTACCTGGAGACCGTCCGGGCGATCCTCAAGGTCAACCCGGACCTGGGCATGGTGCAGCCGGGCGTCGAGGTGATCGACGGTGACGGCGTGGTCAGCTCCGGCCTGGCCGACAACGTGAAGGGCAAGCTCTACGCCCCGAACGTCAAGGGCCGGCGCCTGATGGGCGGCGAGGAGCTGGCCGCCAGCGTGCTGCGCGGCAACTGGCTCTACTTCCCGTCGATCTGCTGGCGGGGCGAGGCCCTGCGGGCGGTCAACTTCCGCGACGAGTACTCGGTCATCCAGGACCTCGCGCTGGTCGTCGACCTGCTGGAGCGCGGCGAGACGATGATGATCGACAACACCACCGTCGTCTTCCAGTACCGCCGCCACGCGGTCAGCGAGTCCGCGGTGCAGGCCTTCTCGGGCACCCGCTTCACCGAGGCGGAGCGCTACTTCAACGCGGTGGCCGAGCGGATGGACGCCCGCGGCTGGCCCAGGGCGGCGCGCGCCGCCCGGGTCCGCAGCGCCTCCCGCTTCCACGCGATCACGATGCTCCCCGGCGCCCTGCGCCGCGGCGAGAAGTCCGGCCTCAAGGTGCTCGCCAAGCACGCGTTCACCTCGGGCCAGCGCCACTAGCACCGCGTCCGCAGGGACGAAGGAGCCCGGCCCCACCGCTCAGGCGGTGGGGCCGGGCTCCTTTTCGGTACCGGTGCCGGGGCCGGCCCGCCCGGTTCAGCCCTCCAGCAGCGCCAGCACGTTGCCGACCACTCCGGAGGCCTTCGGCCGGACCGGGTACGGGTTGGCCGGGGAACAGCCCAGCGTGCCCTGGTCGGGCCCGTCGACCAGCCGCGTGGACAGGTCACTCGGCTTCGAGCACTTGCCGTCCGGGGCGTACTGCGAGCAGTGCCCGTCGAAGCTCGCGGTGGTCTGCGCGTAGTAGGCGAGGTCGCCGCCGTCCCCCTTCATGTTCGGCATGAAGCGGTCGGCGGTGGCGGAGCCGGCCATCGCGTACAGCAGGCCGAGGGAGCAGAGCGCGCCGAGCGCGACCGCACGCGGGGTGAACCGGGCGAGTCCGCGGATCGGCACCGGCTCGCCGGCCTGGGCGCGGCGGGCGCCGAAGCGGCGGGCGGCCAGGTAGCAGGCGAGGCCGGTGAGCACGAGGGTGCAGTAGAGCAGTTGGGCGCTGGTGCGCGGGTAGAGCATCACCGCCTGGTTCTTCTCCATGTGGGAGGCGTACCAGTAGCGCATGATCAGGGCGCTGGCCGCACAGGCGGCGGTCACCAGGACGGAGGGGCGGTTGACGCCGAGGGCGAGCGCGACGCCGAGGCCGACGAGCAGCAGGATGGAGAAGAGGCCGACGCCGCCGAGCTCGCCGGGCAGCGGCCAGGTGCTCCAGGCGTCGCTGCCGGGCAGGTCGTCGCGCCACATCGCGAAGTAGGTCGGCTCGGCGTAGGTGTCGAAGTAGCAGTAACGGTCGACGGTGGAACCGGCCGAGGAGAGCAGGCGGACCAGGTAGCTTCCGGCTATCAGGAGGAAGACCCCGGTGGTGGCCAGGAGGGTGGCCCCGGCCGTCGCCAGCGCCCGGCCCCCGCCGTCCCGCCAGACCCGGACCACGATGACGACGGTCAGCACGATCACGCCGAGCGCCGACCAGATGAACCAGCCGGAGTACAGGATGAACAGCAGGCCGATCACCAGGCCGAGCCCGCCGCCCTGGACGGCGGCGCGCTTGCGGGGAAGCTCCGAGGAGCGCTGGAGCAGCTGTACGAATTTGCCGAGCACCGGGACGAGCGCGACTAGGACGAGGTTGGTGTACGGCTTGTACGGCTGCATCATCGGCAGCGAGGCGGTGACGCCGATGCCGAGCGCCCACAGCGGCGGGAGCATCAGTCGCCAGGCCAGGTACGCGAGCGGGCCGAGCAGGCCCATGAAGAGCAGCGAGACGATCTTCATCGCGTAGCCGACGTCGCCGTCGGTGAAGTACTCGGCGGTCCAGGCGATCAGGTGCGGGAACATCGGCGGGTAGGCGCCGTCGAGGGGCTTGCCCTGCATGAGGGCGCCGGCCCAGGCCTGCAGCGTGCCGGAGTCCCCGCCCTGCCCGTTGAGCGGCCACATGGTGTCGCGCAGGGCGAGCGAGACGCCGGCCGCGACGACGCCGGAGGAGAGCCCGGCGACGGCCGCCGCCCCGAACCGCAGCGGGGCGTCCGCCCAGCGGCGCATGGCCGGGACGCAGACCAGCAGGACGACGCCGAGCAGGAGCAGCAGTTGCAGCTGCAGCGCGGCCAGGCCGCTGACCTGGCCGATCCGGGTCATCGGGTTGAGGTCGACGAACCGGGCGAGGTAGGTCATCAGCAGCGAGGCCGCCAGGGCGACCAGACCCTCCAGGACCCAGAGCAGAAAGGCGCCGGGCGATGGTCTGTCCTTGACTCTTCGGCGTATCGGGGCCCGTCGGAGTTCGGTCGAGGTGGCCGCGGTCTGGAGGCTTGTCACTGCGAGGTCCTTTGTGGCCGGGCGATCGAGGAGGGACGAACTGAAGCCGAGCGTCCGGGACCGGTCGCTCATTTGCTCGACTGATTCTGCCAGGGGGTCAAACGCTTCCTGTGCACTGGTTGGACACATGTACGGACGTTCCATGGCGGTGGAACGGAGCAGTGCGCGCAAATCGGCGGAAACCCGCAGCGCCGGGCTCGCGCCGGGGGAGGAGACCGGGAGGAGGCCGCCGTGAGCGCCTCGGTACGGCCCGTGCCCGGGGCGGTTGTGGGGGCCGGTCGGGCGGACTCCGGCTGCCCGGTGGGGCCTTGGCACGCGGTACTGTCCTTCGAGGGCCCCGACCGCCCGTACCGCCCAGCAGCAGCCCGAAGTCCTACGGAAGTGAAGCGACATGACCGATCTGGCAACCGACCGGCTCCGCGGATCGGACGTGCCACCCGACGGGGCGGACCAGGCCCGCCCCGTCGACCCGGGGGCCGGCGACCGCTGGTTCGAGCGGCGCGGGGTGCTCGTGGCGGGGGAGATCCTGGTCAGCGTGGTGGCGGCGCTCGGCTTCACGCTGCTGTGCCGTCACATCAGCGTCAACCCGATGAACCGGATCGGGCAGGTCAGCGGCCTGGCCAAGATCCAGCAGTACGTGGCGATGGTCGGCCTGCCGATCCTGGCCGTCCTGGTCTACACCGCCTACCGGGGCGGGCTGCGCCGGCACGGCATCGTCCAGCGGCTGGTCTGCGCCGCGCTGGCGGGCCTGGCCACCGGCGTGGTGGCCGGCGGCGTGGTGGTCGCGCTGCGCGGCACCCCGTGGCCGCTCGGCGGGCAGGAGGGCGACCCGAGCGTCCTGATCGACATGGCGACGTCGATGATGCACGGCAAGGGCATCTCCGGCGTGTACCCGCCGCTGTTCCCGGCGGCGATCGCGATCTGGTCCAAGCTGCGTTACGGCGGGGTCGGCGGCGCCGGCTTCGCCCTGCACGACCTGCAGATCATCTGCAGCGCGCTGGTCGGCCCGATGAGCTACCTGGCCTGGCGGCTCATGCTGCGGCCGTTCTGGGCGCTGGCCATCGCGGTGCCGTCCGCGCTGGTCTTCCTGGACCCGATCCGCCCGTACAGCCACGTGACGATGATCGTCCTGCTGCCGCTGCTGGCGGCCTGCCTGCGCGAGCTGCGCCGGGCGGGGGAGCTGTCGACCCGGGCGCTCTGGCTGCGCGCCCTCGGCTTCGGCGCGGCCTTCGGCATCCTCTTCCTCTGGTACTCGGGCTGGTACCTCTGGTCGGCGCCGGGCGTCTTCCTGCTGACCCTGTTCGTCTTCCCGTGGCGGCGCGGCAAGCAGACCGTCCGCCGCGGGTTGCTGTTCCTGGGCGTCACCGTGGGCACCGCCGGGGTGATAGGCGCGCCGCTGCTGTACCAGATCGTCAAGCTCGGCGCGGACACCCCCGACCGCTACGCCTACATCGTCAACTACGTCGACCCGACGTACGTGCTCGGCTGGATGTCGGACCGCAACGGCGGGCTGACGTACCACAACTGGCCTCAGTCGGGCGAGCTGGCCGGCCAGACCGGCTTCGCCATCATGCTGGTCGCGGCGGTCGGCATCGGGGTGGGCCTGGGCCTGCGCAGCATGGTGGTCCGGGTGGCGGCGGCGGTGCTGGCCGGGGCCTGGTTGCTGCGGTTCTGGTTCGCCTCGCACATGGCGCACGAGCAGATGATCCAGCTGTACCCGCGGACCACCTGGATCATCATGTACTGCCTGCTGATCCTGGCCGTGGTCGGGCTGATGACCGGCCTGGAGCGCGGCGCCGGCTGGCTGGAGCGGCTGCTCCGTTCGAACGGCCGCGCGGCCTCCGCCGGGCCGGCGATCCCGCGCCGGGTCACCAAGCAGCTGGCCGCCGGTCTGATCTGCGCGCTGGCGCTGTTCGCGACGATGGGCGCCTCCTGGTCGGTCGACCGCTACATGCCGCAGGCGGAGTCCACCAACAGCATGGGCCTGGACGCCTGGCGGGCGCACACCATCAAGAAGAAGGACGGCACCTGTCCGAAGTTCTCGCCGGTGGCGAAGTGCGCGGACATCATCACCAAGGACTGGAAGCCGGAGACCGACAAGGGCTTCATCTGGTGCGCCAACGTGAGCACCGAGGACTGGCCGGCGGTCTGCGGCCGGCAGGCCCCCTGGGTGAACGAACAGAAGAAGTAATCCGCACGAGCGACCAGCGGGGCCGGTGAGGGGTACCTCACCGGCCCCGATTGGCATCCGGGCTGCTCCATGTGGCAGTATGTCCAAGTTGCTCGGTTGAGTGCCGATGCTGCGCGTCTCCCGCCGGGAGGACTGGAAGCGAGTCCCATGTACTCGTCGTTCCCGTGATGGCCGTTAAGCGTGAAGTCGACGCCACGGCAGCTGCGGGGCGAAAGTACGGGAATCTTCCGGGAAGCGTGTGCGGGGCCTCGGCCCGGCGCCCCCCAACCCCGAAGGTTTGAAGCCGACGAGTTTTTCGCCGGTTTTTTGCAAGCGCGAGTGCGACACGCCCGAGCGCGGGGGTCGGAGGGTGGTCGTGCAGTGACTAGGACAAAGGACTACTGAGTAGCCATGGCGGGACAGAAGATCCGCATCCGGCTCAAGGCCTACGACCACGAGGTCATCGACTCTTCGGCGAAGAAGATCGTCGAGACGGTGATCCGTACTGGTGCGCAGGTCGCGGGCCCGGTGCCGCTGCCCACTGAGAAGAACGTGTACTGCGTCATCCGCTCGCCGCACAAGTACAAGGACTCGCGCGAGCACTTCGAGATGCGTACTCACAAGCGTCTGATCGACATCCTCGACCCCACGCCGAAGACGGTTGACTCGCTCATGCGTCTCGACCTGCCGGCGGGCGTCGACATCGAGATCAAGCTCTGAGAGGCGCACCGAAGATGGCTAAGCAGATTAAGGGCATCCTGGGCGAGAAGCTCGGCATGACCCAGGTCTGGGACGAGAACAACCGGGTCGTTCCGGTGACCGTCGTCAAGGCTGGGCCCAATGTCGTGACCCAGGTCCACACCGCCGACAGTCCGGCCGGCTACGACGCCGTCCAGATCGGCTTCGGCGAGATCGACCCCCGCAAGGTGAACAAGCCCCTCGCGGGCCACTTCGCCAAGGCCGGTGTCACCCCGCGCCGCCACCTGGTCGAGCTCCGCACCGCGGATGCTTCCGAGTACACCCTCGGCCAGGAGATCACCGCGGAGCTGTTCGAGGCGGGTGTCCGGGTCGACGTGACCGGCACCTCCAAGGGCAAGGGCTTCGCCGGTGTCATGAAGCGCCACAACTTCCGGGGCCTCGGCGCCGGTCACGGTGTGCAGCGCAAGCACCGCTCGCCCGGCTCGATCGGTGGCTGTGCCACCCCGGGTCGCGTGTTCAAGGGCGTGAGGATGGCCGGCCGGATGGGCCACGAGCGTGTGACCACCCAGAACCTGACCATCCATGCCGTTGACGCGGAGAAGGGGCTGCTCCTGATCAAGGGCGCAATCCCGGGCCCGAACGGCGGCCTCGTCCTCGTCCGCACCGCGGCGAAGGGGCTGTGAGGATATGAGCACCATTGACATCCTGTCGCCCTCGGGCGACAAGACCGGCAGCCTCGAGCTGCCGGCCGAGATCTTCGACGCGAAGGTCAGCGTTCCGCTGATGCACCAGGTCGTCGTGGCGCAGCTCGCTGCGGCCCGTCAGGGCACCCACAAGACCAAGACTCGTGGCGAGGTCCGCGGTGGCGGCAGGAAGCCGTACCGCCAGAAGGGCACCGGCCGCGCCCGTCAGGGCTCGACCCGTGCGCCGCAGTTCGCCGGCGGTGGCGTCGTGCACGGTCCCGTGCCGCGCGACTACTCGCAGCGGACCCCGAAGAAGATGATCGCCGCCGCCCTGCGCGGTGCGCTCACCGACCGGGCCCGCCACAACCGCATCCACGTCATCACCGACGTGACCGCGACCGAGGCGCCGTCGACCAAGGCCGCCAAGAGCCTGTTCGGCAAGATCACCGAGCGCAAGAACGTCCTTCTGGTCGTCGAGCGCGCGGACGAGCTGGGCCTCAAGTCCGCTCGCAACCTGCCGCACGTGCACATCCTGGACGCCGGTCAGCTGAACACCTACGACGTGCTCGTCTCCGACGATGTGGTCTTCACCCAGGCCGCCTTCGAGCGTTTCGTGGCGGGTCCCGCCGCGTCCGCCAAGGCCGTGGCTGCTGAGGGCGAGCTCGAAGGGAGCGCCGCCTGATGGCTGCAGAGATCACGAGCAAGACGTTCACGGACCCCCGTGACGTCCTGGTGAAGCCGGTCATCTCGGAGAAGAGCTACTCGCTCCTCGACGAGAACAAGTACACGTTCGTCGTGTCGCCCGGTGCCAACAAGACCCAGATCAAGCAGGCCGTCGAGGCGGTCTTCTCGGTCAAGGTCGAGTCCGTCAACACGCTCAACCGTCAGGGCAAGCGCAAGCGCTCCAAGACGGGCTTTGGCAAGCGCAAGGACACCAAGCGCGCCATCGTGACGCTGGCTGAGGGCAACCGCATCGACATCTTCGGTGGTCCGGTCTCCTAACGGGGATCGTGATCGTCGATAAGGACGAGGACGAGAGAGCCAAATGGGCATCCGCAAGTACAAGCCGACTACGCCGGGCCGTCGTGGCTCCAGCGTGGCCGACTTCGTAGAGATCACGCGGTCCACGCCGGAGAAGTCGCTGGTTCGCCCCCTGCACAGCAAGGGCGGCCGTAACAACGCCGGTCGGATCACCGTTCGCCACCAGGGTGGCGGTCACAAGCGCGCCTACCGCGTGATCGACTTCCGTCGTCACGACAAGGACGGCGTGCCGGCCAAGGTCGCGCACATCGAGTACGACCCGAACCGCACCGCGCGCATCGCGCTCCTGCACTACGCGGACGGCGAGAAGCGCTACATCATCGCGCCGCGCGGCATCGCGCAGGGTGACCGGGTCGAGAACGGCGCTGGCGCCGACATCAAGCCGGGCAACAACCTGCCGCTGCGCAACATCCCGGTCGGTACCACCATCCACGCGGTGGAGCTGCGTCCCGGTGGCGGTGCCAAGCTGGCCCGCTCCGCCGGTTCCGGCATCCAGCTGCTCGCCCGTGAGGGTCGCATGGCGCACCTGCGCATGCCCTCCGGTGAGATCCGCCTGGTCGACGCGCGTTGCCGCGCGACCGTCGGCGAGGTCGGCAACGCCGAGCAGTCGAACATCAACTGGGGCAAGGCCGGCCGCATGCGCTGGAAGGGCGTCCGCCCGACCGTGCGTGGTGTCGCCATGAACCCGATCGACCACCCGCACGGTGGTGGTGAGGGTAAGACCTCTGGTGGCCGCCACCCGGTCTCGCCGTGGGGCCAGAAGGAGGGTCGCACCCGTCGCCCGAAGAAGGCGTCGGACGCTCTCATCGTGCGCCGCCGCAAGACCAACAAGAAGCGCTAGGAGCAGGTCAGATGCCGCGCAGTCTCAAGAAGGGCCCCTTCATCGACGGCCACCTTCTCAAGAAGGTGGACGCGCAGAACGAGGCGGGTACCCAGAACGTCATCAAGACCTGGTCCCGTCGCTCCGTGATCTTCCCGGCCATGCTCGGCCACACGATCGCGGTGCACGATGGCCGTAAGCACGTCCCGGTGTTCGTCACCGAGTCGATGGTCGGCCACAAGCTCGGCGAGTTCGCGCCGACGCGCACGTTCCGCGGTCACGTCAAGGACGACCGCAAGTCGAAGCGTCGCTAGTCGCCAGCGAGATTACCGACTCAATGACTTACACCAGCAAGGGGACAACCATGGAAGCCAGGGCCCAGGCGCGGTACATCCGCGTCACGCCCATGAAGGCCCGCCGCGTGGTGGACCTCATCCGTGGCCTGCCGGCCACGGAGGCCCAGGCCGTCCTGCGTTTCGCTCCGCAGGCCGCCACCGTGCCCGTCGGCAAGGTGCTCGACAGCGCCATTGCCAACGCCGCGCACAACTACAACCACTCCAACGTGGACGACCTCGTCATCAGCGAGGCGTACGTTGACGAGGGCCCGACCCTGAAGCGGTTCCGTCCGCGTGCCCAGGGTCGTGCCTACCGGATCCGCAAGCGGACCAGCCACATCACCGTGGTCGTCAGCAGCAAGGAAGGGACCCGGTAATGGGCCAGAAGGTTAACCCGCACGGGTTCCGCCTCGGCATCAGCACGGACTTCAAGTCCCGCTGGTACGCCGACAAGCTGTACAAGGACTACGTCAAGGAAGACGTCGCCATTCGTCGCATGATGACGAAGGGCATGGAGCGCGCCGGCATCTCCAAGGTCGAGATCGAGCGCACCCGCGACCGCGTCCGCGTCGACATCCACACCGCGCGCCCCGGCATCGTCATCGGTCGCCGTGGCACCGAGGCCGACCGCATCCGCGGCGACCTCGAGAAGCTGACCGGCAAGCAGGTCCAGCTGAACATCCTCGAGGTCAAGAACCCCGAGCTGGACGCCCAGCTCGTGGCTCAGGGCGTCGCGGAGCAGCTGTCCTCCCGCGTCTCCTTCCGCCGTGCCATGCGCAAGTCGATGCAGGGCACCATGAAGTCCGGCGCCAAGGGCATCAAGGTCCAGTGCTCCGGTCGTCTCGGCGGCGCCGAGATGAGCCGTTCGGAGTTCTACCGCGAGGGCCGTGTGCCGCTGCACACCCTGCGCGCGAACGTCGACTACGGCTTCTTCGAGGCCAAGACGACCTTCGGCCGCATCGGTGTGAAGGTCTGGATCTACAAGGGCGACGTCAAGAACATCGCCGAGGTCCGCGCTGAGAACGCCGCTGCCCGCTCGGGCAACCGCCCGGCCCGTCCCGAGGGTGGTCGTCCCGCCCGCGGTGGCGAGCGCCGTGGTGGCGAGCGCGGTGGCCGTGGCCGTCGCCCCGCCGCTGCCGAGGCCTCCGCGGCCCCGGTCGCCGAGGCTCCGGCTGCCGAGAACACCGGAACGGAGGCCTGACTCCAATGCTGATCCCCCGTCGGGTCAAGCACCGCAAGCAGCACCACCCCAAGCGCCGCGGCGCCGCCAAGGGTGGCACCGAGCTCGCCTTCGGCGAGTACGGCATCCAGGCCGTCACCCCGGCCTACGTGACGAACCGGCAGATCGAGTCCGCTCGTATCGCCGTCACCCGTCACATCAAGCGTGGCGGCAAGGTCTGGATCAACATCTACCCGGACCGTCCGCTCACCAAGAAGCCGGCCGAGACCCGCATGGGTTCCGGTAAGGGTTCGCCCGAGTGGTGGATCGCGAACGTGCACCCGGGTCGGGTCATGTTCGAGCTGTCGTACCCCAACGAGAAGGTGGCTCGTGAGGCGCTGACCCGCGCTGCTCACAAGCTCCCGATGAAGTGCCGGATCATCCGGCGCGAGGCAGGTGAGAGCTGATGTCGGCCGGCACCAAGGCTGCTGACCTCCGCGAGCTGGACAACGAGGGTCTCGTTGCCAAGCTCCGTGAGGCCAAGGAGGAGCTGTTCAACCTCCGCTTCCAGGCGGCGACCGGGCAGCTCGACAACCACGGACGGCTCAAGCTCGTCCGTAAGGACATCGCGCGGATCTACACCCTGATGCGCGAGCGCGAGCTGGGCATCGAGACGGTGGAGAACGCCTGATGACTGAGAACACCAACGAGACGCGCGGTTTCCGCAAGACCCGTGAGGGTCTCGTCGTCAGCGACAAGATGGACAAGACCGTCGTCGTCGCCGTCGAGGACCGCGTCAAGCACGCTCTGTACGGCAAGGTCATCCGCCGTACGAACAAGCTGAAGGCGCACGACGAGCAGAACGCGTGCGGCATCGGTGACCGGGTCCTCCTCGCGGAGACCCGCCCGCTGTCCGCGACGAAGCGCTGGCGCGTCGTCGAGATCCTCGAGAAGGCCAAGTAACGAAGTTGATGCGGTACGGCCGTATGTGCATCAGGCCCCTTGCGGGCGCTGGTGTGAGCAGCGGCCGGCCCCTCAGCTCTCGTTGACGATCAGGAGAAAGCTGTGATCCAGCAGGAGTCGCGACTGCGAGTCGCCGACAACACGGGCGCGAAGGAAATCCTTTGCATCCGCGTTCTCGGTGGTTCCGGTCGCCGCTACGCCGGTATCGGGGACGTCATCGTCGCGACCGTCAAGGACGCGATCCCCGGCGGTTCGGTGAAGAAGGGTGACGTCGTCAAGTGCGTCGTCGTCCGTACCGTGAAGTCGCGCCGTCGTCCGGATGGCTCGTACATCCGCTTCGACGAGAACGCCGCGGTCGTTCTGAAGAACACCGACGGTGACCCCCGTGGCACCCGCATCTTCGGCCCGGTGGGCCGCGAGCTGCGCGACAAGAAGTTCATGAAGATCATCTCGCTTGCGCCGGAGGTGCTCTAACCCATGGCGAACAGCATGAAGATCAAGAAGGGTGACCTGGTTCAGGTCATCACCGGCAAGGACCGCGGCAAGCAGGGCAAGGTCATCCAGGCCATGCCCGCCGAGAACAAGGTCCTGGTCGAGGGTGTGAACCGGGTCAAGAAGCACACCAAGCCGGGCCCGGGCACTCAGGGTGGCATCGTCACCGTCGAGGCCCCGGTGCACGTCTCCAACGTCCAGCTGGTCGTGGAGAAGGACGGCAAGAAGGTCGTCACCCGCGTTGGCTACCGCTTCGACGACGAGGGCAACAAGATCCGCGTTGCCAAGCGAACCGGTGAGGACATCTGATGTCTGAGACGAGTGTTGAGAAGGTGACCCCCCGTCTCAAGGAGCGTTACAACTCCGAGATCAAGGGTCAGCTGCAGGAGCAGTTCTCGTACGAGAACGTCATGCTGACGCCCGGCCTGGTCAAGGTCGTCGTCAACATGGGTGTCGGCGAGGCCGCTCGTGACAGCAAGCTGATCGAGGGCGCGATCCGCGACTTGACCGCGATCACCGGTCAGAAGCCGGCCGTGACCAAGGCCCGTAAGTCCATCGCGCAGTTCAAGCTGCGCGAGGGCCAGCCGATCGGCACGCACGTCACCCTCCGTGGTGACCGCATGTGGGAGTTCCTGGACCGTCTGGTCTCGCTGGCCCTGCCGCGAATCCGTGACTTCCGTGGCCTCTCCCCGAAGCAGTTCGACGGCCGTGGCAACTACACCTTCGGTCTGACCGAGCAGGTCATGTTCCACGAGATCGACCAGGACAAGGTCGACCGTCAGCGCGGTATGGACATCACCGTCGTGACCACCGCTCAGACCGACGACGAGGGCCGGGCGCTCCTGCGTGCTCTGGGCTTCCCGTTCAAGGAGGCGTGAGCCAATGGCGAAGAAGTCCCTCATCGCGAAGTCCGAGCGCAAGCCGAAGTTCGGCGTCCGGGCCTACACCCGGTGCCAGCGCTGCGGCCGTCCGCACTCGGTGTACCGCAAGTTCGGCCTCTGCCGTGTGTGCCTTCGTGAGATGGCGCACCGTGGCGAGCTGCCGGGCGTGACCAAGAGCTCCTGGTAGTCCAGGACCTCGCGGTAATGCCATAGCGAAGCAGGTGTGCCCGACCCCACAGCGCCCCCTTTTTTGGGGCTGCGTACGGAATCCCGTAAGGTAGTGGGGTCGGGCCCCCTGTCGCGGTAGCTCCATAGCTGCCGTCGACCCTCTTCGGAGGGCTCGCACCCAGTCTTACGACGCCGCAGGTCCCCTGCGTCTGTGCCCCCGCCGCACTCCTCGGAGTGCGGCGGGGGGACCTGGCGCGGAGAAACCACGGCGAGAGAGGCCTGAGGCCATCATGACCATGACCGACCCCATCGCAGACATGCTCACGCGTCTGCGTAACGCGAACTCGGCGTACCACGACTCCGTGGCGATGCCGGCCAGCAAGATCAAGGCGCACGTCGCCCAGATCCTGCAGCAGGAGGGGTACATCTCCTCCTACAAGGTTGAGGAGCCCGTTGAGGGCGAGGTCGGCAAGAAGCTGACCATCGAGCTCAAGTTCGGCCCCAACCGTGAGCGCTCGATCGCTGGCATCAAGCGGATCAGCAAGCCGGGCCTGCGGGTCTACGCAAAGTCCACCAACCTGCCGAAGGTGCTCGGCGGCCTGGGCGTGGCGATCATCTCCACGTCCTCCGGCCTCCTCACCGACAAGCAGGCTGCCAAGAAGGGCGTAGGCGGAGAAGTTCTCGCCTACGTCTGGTAATTCGGGAAACGGAGGTACAGCAATGTCGCGCATTGGACGGCTGCCCATCCAGGTCCCCGCTGGCGTGGACGTCACCATCGATGGCCAGGCGGTCTCGGTGAAGGGCCCGAAGGGCTCCCTCACCCACGTTGTCGCCGCGCCGATCGAGATCGGTAAGGGCGAGGACGGCACGCTGCTCGTCACCCGCCCCAACGACGAGCGTCTGTCGAAGGCCCTGCACGGCCTTTCCCGCACGCTGGTGGCGAACATGATCACCGGCGTGACCGCGGGCTACCGCAAGTCGCTGGAGATCAGCGGTGTCGGCTACCGAGTTCTGGCGAAGGGCTCCAACATGGAGTTCCAGCTGGGCTACAGCCACCCGATCCTGGTCGAGGCCCCCGAGGGCATCTCCTTCGTCGTCGAGTCGGCCACCAAGTTCCACGTGGACGGCATCGACAAGCAGAAGGTCGGCGAGGTCGCCGCGAAGATCCGCAAGCTGCGCAAGCCCGACCCGTACAAGGCCAAGGGCGTCAAGTACGCGGGCGAGGTCATCCGCCGCAAGGTCGGAAAGAGTGGTAAGTAAGCGATGAGCGTCTCTGTCAAGATCGGCAAGGGCAACGCCTACAAGAGCGCCGCTCGCAAGCGCCGCGCGATCCGCGTTCGCAAGCGCGTCGTCGGCACCGAGGTGCGTCCGCGCCTCGTCGTGACGCGCTCGAACCGTCACATGGTCGCCCAGGTCATCGACGACGCCAAGGGGCACACCCTGGCGTCGGCGTCCACCCTCGACGTGTCCATCAAGGGCGCCGAGGGCGACAAGACCGAGCTGGCCAAGAAGGTCGGGAGCCTGGTCGCCGAGCGCGCCAAGGCCGCCGGCATCGAGGCGGTCGTCTTCGACCGCGCGGGCAACCGGTACGCCGGCCGCATCGCCGCCCTGGCGGACGCGGCTCGCGAGGCCGGGCTCGACTTCTAAGCCGCTCGTCGACTCAGTCGACGGACGTAATCGAGAGAGGTAATTCCAATGGCTGGACCCCAGCGCCGCGGTAGCGGCGCCGGCGGTGGCACCGGCGGTGGCGAGCGGCGCGACCGTAAGCGTGACGACCGGGGCAACGCCCCCGCCGTCGAGAAGACCGCTTACGTCGAGCGCGTTGTCGCGATCAACCGTGTCGCCAAGGTTGTCAAGGGTGGTCGTCGTTTCAGCTTCACCGCGCTGGTCGTGGTGGGCGACGGTGACGGCACCGTGGGTGTCGGTTACGGGAAGGCGAAGGAGGTTCCGGCCGCCATCGCCAAGGGTGTTGAGGAGGCCAAGAAGAACTTCTTCAAGGTCCCCCGTATCCAGGGCACCATCCCGCACCCGATCCAGGGTGAGAAGGCCGCCGGCGTCGTGCTGCTGAAGCCCGCCGCCCCCGGTACCGGTGTTATCGCCGGTGGTCCGGTGCGCGCCGTCCTGGAGTGCGCCGGCATCCACGACATCCTGTCGAAGTCGCTCGGCTCGGACAACGCGATCAACATCGTGCACGCCACCGTGGCCGCTCTGAAGGGCCTCGTGCGCCCCGAGGAGATCGCCGCCCGCCGTGGCCTGCCGCTGGAGGACGTGGCTCCCGCCGCTCTGCTGCGGGCTCGTGCTGCAGGGGTGAGCGCCTGATGGCTCGCCTGAAGATCACGCAGACCAAGTCGTACATCGGCAGCAAGCAGAACCACCGCGACACCCTGCGTTCGCTTGGTCTCAAGCGCATGCACGACGTGGTGGTCAAGGAGGACCGTCCCGAGATTCGCGGGATGGCCCACACGGTCCGTCACCTGGTGACGGTTGAGGAGGTGGACTGATCATGGGCGACAACCCGATCAAGATCCACAACCTGCGTCCCGCCCCGGGTGCCAAGACCGACAAGATCCGCGTGGGTCGTGGTGAGGGCTCCAAGGGTAAGACCGCCGGTCGTGGTACCAAGGGCACCAAGGCCCGCTACCAGGTTCCGCAGCGCTTCGAGGGTGGCCAGATGCCGCTCCACATGCGCCTGCCGAAGCTGAAGGGCTTCAAGAACCCGTTCAAGATCACGTTCCAGGTCGTCAACCTCGACAAGCTGGCCGAGCTCTACCCGCAGGGTGGAGAGGTCACCGTCGAGGACCTGGTCGCCAAGGGCGCGGTTCGCAAGAACTCCCTCGTCAAGGTGCTCGGCACCGGCGAGATCTCGGTTGCGCTGCAGGTGACGGTTGACGCCGTCTCCGGCTCCGCCGCCGAGAAGATCACCGCCGCCGGCGGTACCGTCACCGAGCTCGTCTGAGCCCGCTGACTTCGGTGCGAGCCCCGTACCTCCTTCGGGAGGTGCGGGGCTCGCGCGTTTCTCCGGGCGTCCCGTTGACGGGCTCTCGTTCTTTTGTGTGGCAAAACCGGGCATCCCGTACCCCGTGAGTGGGGGAGGGGCCGTACGCGCTTCTTCCGAGTGGCCGCGCACTGTTAGAGTCCGTGGAGTTCCCTTGTAGGCTGCGCATAGGCTCGCCTGTGCCGTCCGTACGGGAGCCCGTACCGCCAAACTCCCATTCAGGACCGACCCTCCCGCCGACGACGTGCGGGAGGCGCAGGAGGCACCGTGCTCAGTGCGTTCGCGCGGGCGTTCCAGACGCCCGACCTGCGCAAGAAGCTGCTGTTCACGCTGGGCATCATGGTGCTGTTCCGGCTGGGCTCGCACATTCCGATCCCCGGCGTGAGCTTCACGGCCGTGAACGAGTGTGTGAAGGAGACCAAGAACAACGGCCTCTTCGGGCTCGTCAACCTGTTCAGCGGTGGCGCGCTCCTCCAGCTGACGATCTTCGCGCTCGGCATCATGCCGTACATCACCGCGAGCATCATCCTCCAGCTCCTCACGGTCGTGATCCCGCGACTGGAGGCGCTGAAGAAGGAGGGCCAGGCCGGCACAGCGAAGATCACCCAGTACACCCGCTACCTGACCATCGCGCTCGCCGTGCTCCAGGGCACCGGCATCGTGGCGACGGCCTCCAGCGGCGCGCTGTTCTCGGGCTGCCCCGTGGCCAACCAGATCGTGCCGGACACCGGCGTCTTCCGGATCGCCGTCATGGTGATCACGATGACCGCCGGCACCACGGTGATCATGTGGCTGGGCGAGCTGATCACCGACCGCGGCATCGGCAACGGCATGTCGCTGCTGATCTTCACCTCGATCGCCGCGCAGTTCCCGTCCTCGATGTGGGCGATCAAGAGCTCCGGCACCATCGGCGGCGGCTGGGTCGAGTTCCTGTCCGTGGTCGCGGTCGGCGTCATCGTCGTGATGCTGGTCATCTTCGTGGAGCAGGCCCAGCGCCGGATCCCGGTCCAGTACGCGAAGCGGATGATCGGCCGGCGGGCGTTCGGCGGCACCTCGACCTATATCCCGCTCAAGGTGAACCAGGCCGGTGTCATCCCGGTCATCTTCGCCTCGTCGCTGCTGTACATCCCGGCCCTGGTGGTCCAGCTGACCAACAGTCAGGCGGGCTGGGCCACGTGGATCCGGACGAACTTCGTCAAGGGTGACCACCCGATCTACATGGCCACCTACTTCCTGCTGATCGTCTTCTTCGCCTTCTTCTACGTCGCCATCTCCTTCAACCCCGAAGAAGTTGCCGACAATATGAAGAAGTATGGTGGCTTCATCCCGGGCATCCGGGCCGGCCGACCGACGGCCGAGTACCTGAACTACGTGCTGACCCGAATCACGTGGCCGGGTTCGCTCTACCTGGGCCTGATCGCGTTGATCCCGATGATCGCCCTGGTCGCCTTCGGACAGCAGACCAACTTCCCGTTCGGCGGCACCAGCGTGCTCATCGTCGTCGGCGTCGGACTCGAAACTGTGAAGCAGATCGAGAGCCAGCTCCAGCAGCGCAATTACGAAGGGTTCCTCCGCTGATGCGTATCGTCCTCGTTGGTCCTCCCGGGGCCGGGAAGGGTACTCAGGCGCACTTGCTCGCCAAGACCCTGTCCATTCCCCACATCTCCACCGGCGACCTGTTCCGCGCCAACATCGGTCAGGGCACCCCGCTGGGGCTCGAGGCCAAGAGCTACATGGACGCGGGCCGCCTGGTGCCGGATGAGGTCACCATCGGGATGGCCAAGGACCGCATGCTCCAGGATGACGCCGCCAACGGCTTCCTGCTCGACGGCTTCCCCCGCAACCTGGGCCAGGCCAAGGCGCTGGACGAGTTCCTCGCCGAGCAGGGCATCAAGCTGGACGGCGTGCTGGACCTGGAGGTCCCCGAGGACGAGGTCGTCCGCCGGATCGCCGGCCGCCGCCTGTGCCGCAACGACGGTGGCCACGTCTTCCACGTGGACTACAACCCGCCGAAGGTCGACGGCGTCTGCGACGAGTGCGGCGGCGAGCTGTACCAGCGCTCGGACGACACCGAGGACAAGGTGCGCACGCGCCTGGAGGTCTACCACACGGAGACCGAGCCGATCATCGACTACTACGCCCAGCAGGGCCTGGTGGCGACGATCTCGGCCCTCGGCAAGGTGGACGAGGTCACCCGGCGCGCGATCGAGGCGCTGAAGCAGGACAACTGAGTTTCCAGGCGACGCCGTACGGCCGCGCTCCCCGATCCCGGGCGGCGCGGCCGTACGGCGTCGTACGGTGGTAGGCAGTGGCAAACAGAACGTGGAAGGCGTGACCAGATGGTGGAGATCAAGACCCCCGAGCAGATCGCGAAGATGCGAGCGGCCGGGCTGGTCGTCGCCGAGGCGCTCAAGGCCTGCCGGGAGGCGGTCGCTCCGGGGGTGACGACCCAGGAGCTCAACGACATCGCGGACAAGGTCATCACCGGCCATGGCGCGACCTCCAACTTCCGTGCCCACCACGGCGGCCTGTGGTTCCCGGGGGTGATCTGCGCCTCGGTGAACAACGAGGTCGTGCACGGCATCCCCGGCGACCGGGTGCTCCAGGAGGGCGACGTCATCTCGATCGACTGCGGCGCCATCCTGGACGGCTGGCACGGCGACTCGGCGATCACCGTGGCGGTCGGCGAGGTCCGC
This sequence comes from Kitasatospora sp. MAA19, assembly GCF_029894125.1. GTDB lineage: Bacteria > Actinomycetota > Actinomycetes > Streptomycetales > Streptomycetaceae > Kitasatospora. Next base: position 174,894 of record NZ_JARXYZ010000003.1, on the reverse strand, counting down.
CCCGAGGTCGAGATGCTGAGCCGGGTCACCGAGGGCTCGATGTGGGCCGGCATCGCCCAGATGAAGAAGAACAACCGCCTGGTCGACGTCTCCAAGGCGATCGAGGGCTTCATCCGCCGCCAGCCGCTGCCCCCCAAGGGCAAGTGGGGCATCACCGAGGGCTACGGCGGCCACGGCATCGGCACCGCGATGCACATGGAGCCGCACGTGCTGAACTACGTCGAGCGCGGCCGCGGCAAGGGCCCGAAGCTGATCCCCGGCACCGTGCTGGCGATCGAGCCGATGGTCTCGCTGGGCACCCCGCACACCACCGTGCTGGAGGACGACTGGACGGTCGTCACCGACGACGGCACCTGGGCCTCGCACTGGGAGCACTCGGTGGCCGTCACCGAGGAGGGCCCGCTGGTCCTGACCGCCTTCGACGGCGGCAAGGCGGAGCTCGCGAAGCTGGGCGTCACCGCTGCTCCGGACCCGCTCGGCTAGTCGGTCGGTGGCCGGCTGAGCGGCCGGCTTCCGCCGCTGACAAGGGATCAGAGCCCTGGAGGTTTGGACCTCCAGGGCTTTTGTCCTATTTTTATCGGCTGGCAGTGGCTTCAGCAGCTTCGATCGGCAGGAGAGAGCAGTGCTCAAGGGATTCCGCGACTTCATGATGCGCGGCAACGTGGTCGACATGGCGGTCGGTGTGGTCATCGGCGCCGCGTTCACCGCGGTGGTGACCGGCTTCGTGTCCGCCTTCCTGACTCCGCTGGTCGGTGTGGTGGTCGGCGCGGCCGGTGACTTCAGCTCGTACAAGGCGACGGTCGCCGGGGTGACCTTCCCGTACGGCCAGTTCCTGAACGTGCTGATCGCCTTCGTGATGACCGCGGCGGTGCTCTACTTCTGCGTCGTCCTGCCGATCACCAAGGCGACCGCGCGGTACCTGCCGAAGAAGCCGAAGACCCCCAAGCGGCCCTGCCCCGAGTGCCTGACCGAGATCCCCGAGGCCGCCCGCCGCTGCTCGGCCTGCACCGCCCACGTCGAGCCGCTGGCGGTCACCACCCGGGTGTGACCCGCTCGGGTGTGACGGCGGCCGCGTTCCGGGATCCCGTTTTGGCCCACCGGACGCGCTGGCGTAGGATGGACCGTCGGCTCACTCGTAGCGTGCTTCAGCGCGCCCTCTTCCCCTCGGGGACGGGGTGAACCCAGGTTCGCACGAGCGTTCCGCATACGGTAGCCGGTCCCGGAAGGTGGATCTCGCAGTTCATGGCTAAGAAGCAAGGCGCCATTGAGATCGAGGGCACCGTGATCGAGTCTCTGCCGAACGCGATGTTCAAGGTCGAGCTGCAGAACGGTCACAAGGTCCTCGCGCACATCAGTGGCAAGATGCGCATGCACTACATCCGCATCCTGCCGGACGACCGGGTCGTCGTGGAGCTCAGCCCCTACGACCTCACGCGCGGGCGGATCGTCTACCGCTACAAGTAAGAACGTCAGATCTAGACCCGGAGAACCTGAACATGAAGGTCAAGCCGAGCGTCAAGAAGATCTGCGACAAGTGCAAGGTGATCCGCCGTCACGGCCGGGTCATGGTGATCTGCGACAACCTGCGCCACAAGCAGCGCCAGGGCTGATCTCTCCCCAGCATTTCTCGTAGTACTTCGCGCGACGCGAAAACGTCATAAGCGGGCTACCCGATCCATCCTTGTGAAAGGGCGGACTGCCGCCCCCGGTCAGAGGCCGGGGCTCCCTCACCGTGAGGTGACGGAGTAGGTAGCACGCAAGACCTCTGAAGAAACACAGGAGCCTTGAATGGCACGCCTCGCCGGCGTTGATCTCCCCCGTGAGAAGCGGATCGAGATCGCCCTTACGTACGTGTACGGCATCGGCCGTACCCGCGCCCAGCAGACCCTGGCCGAGACCGGCGTCAACCCGGATGTCCGCGTTCGCGACATCACCGAGGAAGACCTCGTCAAGCTGGGCCAGTACATCGACGCCAACTACACGGTCGAGGGTGACCTCCGCCGTGAGGTGGCCGCCGACATCCGCCGCAAGGTCGAGATCGGCTGCTACGAGGGTCTGCGTCACCGTCGCGGCCTGCCGGTCCGCGGCCAGCGCACCCACACCAACGCGCGTACCCGCAAGGGCCCGCGTCGCGCGATCGCCGGTAAGAAGAAGCCGGGCAAGAAGTAGTCCGTCCCGTAACCGGACATCCCTCCGGCCCGCGGGTCAGCGGACCGACCACCTCAGTAGGAGAACAGACTTATGCCCCCCAAGGGTCGTCAGGCTGCCGGCGCGAAGAAGATCCGCCGCAAGGAAAAGAAGAACGTCGCTCACGGCCACGCGCACATCAAGAGCACGTTCAACAACACCATCGTTTCGATCACCGACCCCTCGGGCAACGTGATCTCCTGGGCCTCCGCCGGCCACGTCGGCTTCAAGGGCTCGCGCAAGTCCACCCCGTTCGCCGCGCAGATGGCCGCCGAGGCCGCTGCCCGTCGCGCGCAGGAGCACGGCATGCGCAAGGTCGACGTCTTCGTGAAGGGTCCGGGCTCCGGCCGCGAGACCGCGATCCGTTCGCTCCAGGCCACCGGCCTGGAGGTCGGCTCGATCCAGGACGTCACCCCCACCCCGCACAACGGCTGCCGTCCGCCGAAGCGCCGCCGCGTCTGACGCAGCGCCTTCGGGCTCGCGGGTAACGCTTTAACCTCGTACGGGGTCCCACGTAGTGACTCGTCGCTGCTTGCGGGACCCCGTACGCTTGGTCCTGTCGGCATCAAATAGTGGGTGCCGAAGACAACTGGAGGAACACCCCTCATGCTTATCGCTCAGCGCCCCTCGCTGACCGAAGAGGTCGTCGACGAGTTCCGCTCGCGGTTCGTGATCGAGCCGCTGGAGCCGGGCTTCGGCTACACCCTCGGCAACTCCCTGCGCCGCACGCTCCTGTCGTCGATCCCGGGTGCCGCTGTCACCAGCATCCGCATCGACGGCGTCCTGCACGAGTTCACCACCGTGCCGGGCGTCAAGGAGGACGTGACCGACCTCATCCTCAACATCAAGCAGCTGGTCGTCTCCTCGGAGCACGACGAGCCGGTCGTGATGTACCTGCGCAAGCAGGGCCCGGGTGTCGTCACCGCCGCCGACATCGCCCCGCCGGCGGGTGTCGAGGTGCACAACCCGGAGCTGGTCCTCGCCACGCTGAACGGCAAGGGCAAGCTGGAGATGGAGCTGACCGTCGAGCGCGGTCGCGGCTACGTCTCCGCCGTCCAGAACAAGGCCTCCGGCCAGGAGATCGGCCGCATCCCGGTCGACTCGATCTACAGCCCGGTGCTGAAGGTCACCTACAAGGTCGAGGCCACCCGTGTCGAGCAGCGGACCGACTTCGACAAGCTGATCGTCGACGTCGAGACCAAGCCCGCCATGCGTCCGCGCGACGCCATGGCCTCGGCCGGCAAGACCCTGGTGGAGCTGTTCGGTCTCGCCCGCGAGCTGAACATCGACGCCGAGGGCATCGACATGGGCCCGTCCCCGACGGACGCCGCCCTGGCCGCCGACCTGGCGCTGCCGATCGAGGAGCTGGAGCTCACCGTCCGCTCCTACAACTGCCTCAAGCGCGAGGGCATCCACACCGTGGGTGAGCTCGTCGCCCGCTCCGAGGCCGACCTGCTCGACATCCGCAACTTTGGTGCGAAGTCGATCGACGAGGTCAAGGCGAAGCTGGCCGGCATGGGCCTGGCCCTCAAGGACAGCCCGCCCGGGTTCGACCCGACCGCGGCCGCCGACGCCTTCGGCGCCGACGACCTGGACGACGCGGGTTACGCGGAGACCGAGCAGTACTGAGAGACTTGACCGCGGAGGCGGTTCTCCGGAACCGCCTCCGTCGTCGTGAAAGTCGTGCGGGCACCGTGCTCGTACGCCCGCTGCGGTACCTGGTACGGCCGCAGTAGGAGATTCAAGGAGTAATTCCATGCCGCGTCCCACCAAGGGTGCCCGCCTCGGCGGCGGCCCGCACCACGAGCCGCTGCTGCTCGCCGGTCTGTGCCGGGAGCTCTTCCAGTACGGCCGCATCACCACGACCGAGGCCAAGGCCCGTCGGATGCGCCCGCTGGCGGAGAAGCTGATCACCAAGGCGAAGAAGGGCGACATCCACAACCGTCGCCTGGTGCGCAAGACCATCACCGACATCTCGGTGCTGCACACCCTCTTCACCGAGATCGCGCCGCGCTACGAGAACCGCCCGGGTGGTTACACCCGTATCACCAAGATCGGTCCCCGTCGTGGCGACAACGCCCCGATGGCCGTGATCGAGCTGGTCGAGGCGCTGACCGTCGCGCAGACCGCCGTCGGCGAGGCCGAGGGCGCCACCAAGCGCGCCGTCAAGGAGGCCGACGAGGCCGCCGCCGTCGCCAAGGCCGACGAGGCCGAGGCCGCCGAGCAGGCCTGACACCTCCAGGTGTGATGCGGGCCCGCTTCCCCAGCGATGGGGGAGCGGGCCCGTTCCCTTGTGCCGGGACCGATCGCGGGAGAAGAGAAGCAGTGGTCAACGATTGCGCCGAGCAGCCGCCGGTGAAGGACGGCCCGGCCGACGGGTACGTCCGGGTGCGGCTCGATCTCGCCTACCAGGGCGCCGAGTTCTCCGGCTGGGCCCGCCAGCGCGGCGGCCGCCGGACGGTCCAGGAGGAGATCGAGACCGCGCTGCAGATCGTCACCCGCAGCCCGGAGCTCTTCCCGCTGACCGTGGCCGGCCGCACCGACGCCGGGGTGCACGCCCGCGGCCAGGTCGCACACGTCGACCTGCCGGCCGAGCTGTGGGAGGCGCACCGCGAGAAGCTGCTGCGCCGGCTGGCAGGCCGGCTGCCCGGGGACGTCCGGATCTACCGGGTCGGCGAGGCCCCGGCCGGGTTCGACGCCCGCTTCTCGGCGATCTGGCGCCGGTACGCCTACCGGGTCGCCGACCACCCCGGCGGGGTCGACCCGCTGCTGCGCGGGCACGTGCTGTGGCACGACCGCCCGCTGGACGTCGACCGGATGAACGCGGCCGCCGAACTGCTGCTCGGCGAGCACGACTTCGCCGCGTACTGCAAGAAGCGCGAGGGCGCGACCACCATCCGCACCCTGCTGGAGCTGCACTGGGACCGTGTCCCGGTGGACTCCTACGCCGCCCAGGAGGGCACGCTCGCGGTCGCCACCGTCCGCGCCGACGCGTTCTGCCACAACATGGTCCGGGCGCTGGTCGGCGCGATGCTGCTGGTCGGGGACGGGCACCGGCCGGTGGAGTTCCCGGGCGAGGTGCTGGCCGGCGGGGTCCGCAACTCGGCCGTCAACGTGATCCGGCCGTACGGGCTCACCCTTGAGGAGGTCGGCTACCCGCCGGACGACCAGCTCGCCGAGCGGAACCGGCAGGCCAGGCGGATGCGCACCTTGCCTGGTCAGCCGCCCGTCGCGTAATCCGTTTTGGCCGGGCGCGTCGGCTTGGGACAATCGTCCGCATGGGACACGTCGAGATTTCGCACCTGGAGTACTACCTGCCGGACGGGCGGGTGCTGTTCGACGACGCGTCCTTCCGGGTCGGTGAGGGCGCGGCGGTCGCCCTGGTCGGCGCCAACGGGGCCGGCAAGACCACCCTGCTGCGGATGATCGCGGGGGACATCCAGCCGCACGGCGGCACGGTGACGATCAGCGGCGGGCTCGGCGTGATGCGCCAGTTCGTCGGCACCACCGGCCGCGAGGACCAGCAGGCCACCCCGGGCGCACTGCCGCCGGACGCCTCGGTCCGCGACCTGCTGGTGTCCGTCGCCCCCGGGCGGATCGCCGTCGCGGCCCGCGCGGTGGACGCCGCCGAGCTGGCGATGATCGCCCAGGACGACGAGAAGACCCAGATGACCTACGCCCAGTCGCTCTCCGACTGGGCCGACGTCGGCGGCTACGACTACGAGACCGACTGGGACGTCTGCACCATGGCGGCCCTCGGGGTGCCCTTCGACAAGGCCCAGTGGCGTGGCCTGAACACCCTCTCGGGCGGCGAGCAGAAGCGGCTGGTGCTGGAGGCGCTGCTGCGCGGCCCCGAGGAGGTGCTGCTGCTCGACGAGCCCGACAACTACCTGGACGTCCCCGGCAAGCGCTGGCTGGAGGAGGCCGTCAAGGCCACCTCGAAGACCGTCCTGTTCATCTCGCACGACCGCGAACTGCTCTCCCGCACCGCCGACAAGATCATCAGCGTCGAGACCGGCGCGGCCGGCAGCAGCGTCTGGGTGCACGGCGGCGGCTTCGACACCTTCCACGAGGCCCGCGAGGCCCGTTTCGAGCGCTTCGAGGAGCTGCGCCGCCGCTGGGACGAGGAGCGCGCCAAGCTCAAGAGGCTGGTCGTCAACCTGCGCCAGGCCGCGTCCGTCAGCCACGAGATGGCCTCCCGCTACGCCGCCGCCCAGACCCGGCTGAAGAAGTTCGAGGACGCCGGCCCGCCGGAGGCGCCGCCGCGCGAGCAGAGCATCTCCATGCGGCTCAAGGGCGGGCGGACGGGCGTCCGCGCCGTCACCGTGGAGGGGCTGGAGCTCACCGGCCTGATGAAGCCCTTCGACCTGGAGGTGTTCTACGGCGAGCGGGTCGGCGTGCTCGGCTCCAACGGCTCCGGCAAGTCGCACTTCCTGCGGCTGCTGGCCGGCGACGAGAGCGTCGCGCACACCGGCAGCTGGAGGCTCGGCGCCCGCGTCGTCCCCGGCCACTTCCGGCAGACCCACGCCCATCCGGAGCTGTTCGGCCGGACGGTGCGCTCGATCATCGAGGAGGAGCACGCGCTCAGCCGCGGCGCCGCGATGAGCGCGCTGCGCCGCTACGAGCTGGACCGGCAGGAGGAGCAGAAGTTCGAGTCGCTGTCCGGCGGGCAGCAGGCCCGGCTGATGATCCTCAAGCTCGAACTCACCGGTGTGACGGCCCTGTTGCTCGACGAGCCGACCGACAACCTGGACCTGGAGAGCGCCGAGGCGCTGCAGGCCGGGCTGGAGGCCTTCGACGGCACCGTGCTGTGCGTCACCCACGACCGCTGGTTCGCCAAGACCTTCGACCGCTACCTGGTGTTCGGCGCGGACGGCCGGGTCTACGAATCGCCCGAGCCGGTCTGGGACGTGAGCCGGGTGGAGCGCGAACGCTGAGGGGTCGGCGGGGCCCTTCGGACGGTCGTCGCCGGCCGATTTTTGACCGCTTCCCGCCCGCCCGGTAACCTGGACGCTTGATGTGCGTATTGGCTCGCTCTATCTCACGTGAGAGGTCGGTACGCCGGAGACATCAGGTCGACGACCAGCGGTCCCCCTTGAATTGCGTCCAAGGTTGACCAGGCTGCTCTTCCGTCCGGGTGCTCCTGTCAGGACTCACTCACTGAAAAGCGAAGGCTACGACCGTGCGTACGTACAGCCCCAAGCCCGGCGACGTCCAGCGTCAGTGGCACGTCATCGACGCGACCGACGTCGTGCTGGGCCGCCTGGCTTCCCAGGCCGCCAACCTCCTCCGGGGCAAGCACAAGGCGATCTACGCGCCGCACGTTGACACTGGTGACTTCGTCATCATCATCAACGCCGACAAGGTGCACCTGTCCGGTAACAAGAAGACCCAGAAGCTGGCCTACCGCCACTCGGGCTTCCCGGGCGGTCTGCGGTCGGTGCGCTACGACGACCTGCTGGCGAACAACCCGGAGAAGGCCGTCGAGAAGGCCATCAAGGGCATGATCCCCAAGAACAGCCTGGGCCGTCAGATGCTCTCGAAGCTGAAGGTCTACTCGGGCGACCAGCACCCGCACGCTGCCCAGCAGCCGGTGCCGTTCGAGATCACCCAGGTCGCGCAGTAATTCGGCCACCAAGCCCCCCAACACTGAAAAGAGCTGAGGAACACCGTGGCCGAGACCACTGAAACCCTTGAGGTCGACTTCGACGAGGCCGCCGAGGCCGTCGAGGGCGAGTACACCTCCGAGGAGAGCTACACCTCCGAGTCGCTGGCCGGCCGCTTCGGCGAGGCCGTCCCCGGCGCCGGCCTGGGTCGTCGCAAGGAGGCGATCGCCCGCGTGCGCATCGTCCCCGGCACCGGCCAGTGGAAGATCAACGGTCGCACCCTGGAGAACTACTTCCCCAACAAGGTGCACCAGCAGACCGTGAACGAGCCCTTCAAGCTCCTGGAGCTTGACGGCCGTTACGACGTCGTCGCCCGCATCACCGGTGGCGGCGTCTCCGGTCAGGCCTACGCGCTGCGCCTCGGCGTGGCCCGTGCCCTGAACGAGGCCGACGTGGACAACAACCGCGCCGCCCTCAAGAAGGCCGGCTTCCTGATGCGTGACGCGCGTGCCGTCGAGCGCAAGAAGGCCGGTCTCAAGAAGGCCCGCAAGGCGCCGCAGTACAGCAAGCGCTAATCGCGTCCCTGGGGGTGCGGTCCGCCCTGGCGGCGCACCCCTGGTTGCGCGGACTGTCGCCCCGGAGTACCACGTGTACTCCGGGGCGACGTGTTACCCGGCTATCGTGCGGCGGCCGGGGACCATCGGTTGGGTTGCGAGCAGTGGTGATGGAGGACGGGACAGTGGGACGACTCTTCGGTACGGACGGCGTGCGCGGGGTGGCCAACGAGGGCCTGACGGCCGAGCTCGCGCTCGGACTGTCGGTCGCGGCGGCCCATGTGCTCGGAGAGGCCGGCGCCTTCGACGGCCACCGGCCGGTCGCGGTGGTCGGCCGGGACCCGCGCGCCTCGGGCGAGTTCCTGGAGGCCGCCGTCATCGCCGGCCTGGCGAGCGCCGGCGTCGACGTGCTCCGGGTCGGCGTGCTGCCCACCCCGGCCGTGGCGTACCTCACCGGCGCGCTCGGCGCCGACTTCGGCGTGATGCTGTCCGCCAGCCACAACGCGATGCCGGACAACGGCATCAAGTTCCTCGCCCGCGGCGGCCACAAGCTGGACGACCGGATCGAGGACGCGATCGAGGCCCACTACGGCACGCACACGCTCGGCGGCGAGGACTGGAACCGCCCGACCGGCGCGGCCGTCGGCCGGGTGCGCGAGTACACCGAGGGCTTCGACAAGTACGTCGCCCACCTGATCGGCGTCCTGCCCAACCGCCTCGACGGCATCAAGGTGGTCATCGACGGCGCCCACGGCGCGGCCGCCTACGTCGCGCCCGAGGCCTTCGCCCGGGCCGGTGCCGAGGTCGTCCACACCCTGGGGGCGGAGCCCACCGGCCTCAACATCAACGACGGCGTCGGCTCCACCCACCTGGACCGGCTGCGGACCGCCATGCTGGAGCACCGCGCCGACCTCGGCATCGCCCTGGACGGCGACGCCGACCGCTGCCTGGCCGCCGACGCGGACGGCAACGAGGTGGACGGCGACCAGATCATCGCGATCCTGGCCGTCGCCATGAAGGAGGCCGGCACGCTGCGCCGCAACACCGCGGTGGCCACCGTGATGTCCAATCTCGGCTTCAAGCTGGCCATGGAGCGCGAGGGCGTCGAGCTGGTGGAGACCGCCGTCGGCGACCGCTACGTGCTGGAGGCGATGAAGGAGCACGGCTTCGCGCTGGGCGGTGAGCAGTCCGGCCACGTCATCCTGCTCGACCACGCCACCACCGGCGACGGCACCCTGACCGGCCTGATGCTGGGCGCCCGGCTGGCCGCCACCAAGCAGCCGCTGGCCGACCTGGCCACCGTGATGACCCGTCTGCCGCAGCAGCTGATCAACGTCAAGGGCGTCGACAAGAGCCGGGTGAACACCAGCGCCGAGCTGGCCGCCGCGGTCGCCGAGGCCGAGGCCGAACTGGGCTCCACCGGCCGGGTGCTGCTGCGCCCCTCCGGCACCGAGCCGCTGGTCCGGGTCATGGTCGAGGCCGCCGACCCGGTGCAGGCCGAGGCCGTCGCGCAGCGGCTGGCCGAGGCCGTGCGGATGTACCTGGGCTGAGCCCCGACTGCGCCCGGGCCGAACCCCGGACACGACGAAAGGGCCCCCGCCGGGGGCCCTTTCGTCGTGTCGTCGTGTCGTCGTGTCGTCGTGTCAGAGCTTGCGCAGCAGGGCCCGGCGGACCTTGTGGTCCGCCCCCTTCTGCAGGATCAGGGTGGCCCGGCCGCGGGTCGGCAGCACGTTCTCCAGCAGGTTCGGCTTGTTGATGGTGCGCCAGACCTGGCGGCCGTACTCCATCGCCTCCTCCTCCGGCACCTCGGTGAAGCGGCGGAAGTAGGAGTTCGGGTCCTGGAAGGCGGTCTGCCGGAGCTTGCGGAAGCGGTCCAGGTACCAGTGCTCGATGTCGTCGGTACGGGCGTCGACGTAGATCGAGAAGTCGAAGTAGTCGGCCACCGCCAGGCGGGTGCGCCCGTCGGTGCCGGGCAGGGCCGGCTGGAGCACGTTCAGGCCCTCGACGATCAGGATGTCCGGACGCTCCACGGTGAGCCGCTCGCCCTGCACGATGTCGTACACCAGGTGCGAGTACACCGGCGCGGTGACCCGCTCCTTGCCCGCCTTCACGTCCGCGACGAAGCGCATCAGCGCCCGGCGGTCGTACGACTCCGGGAAGCCCTTGCGGGCCATCAGGCCGCGGCGGCGCAACTCGGCGTTGGGCAGCAGGAAGCCGTCCGTGGTCACCAGCTCGACCCGCGGGTGCTCGGGCCAGCGGGCGAGCAGGGCCTGGAGCAGCCGGGCGGTGGTCGACTTGCCGACTGCTACAGAGCCGGCCACGCCGATGATGAACGGGGTGCGGGTGCGCTCGGTGTCCGGCGTGTCCAGGAACGTGCCCAGCGTGCCGCGCAGCTCGTGCGTGGCATGGATGTACAGGTTCAGCAGCCGGGAGAGCGGCAGGTAGACGTCGCGGACCTCGTCCAGGTCGAGGGCGGTACCGAGGCCGCGGAGCCGTTCCACCTCCTCGGCGGTCAGCGGCAGCGGCGTACGCTCGCGCAGTGCGCTCCACTCGGCCCGACTGAGGTCGACGTAGGGGGACGGCGACGGGCCGGGCGTGGCGGCGCCCCGCGTACAGAGTTCGGTCAGCACATGCTCCATTGTGAGCCGTGGCGGCGTTCACGGTGGTTGTGGTGTCGGTCACGCACTGTTCGCAGGAAGCGGGAAAAGGGTCCCAGAACCGCCCTTATGCTGGCACGCATGTGCGGAATTGTTGGATACGTGGGCGCGCAGTCCGCCCTCGACGTAGTAATCGCAGGCCTGCAGCGACTGGAGTACCGGGGCTACGACTCGGCCGGTGTCGCGGTGCAGGCGCAGGACTCCGACGGGCAGTGGAGTCTGGTCACCGACAAGCGGGCCGGCAAGCTCGCCAACCTGGAGAAGTCGCTCACCGAGACCCCTCTGCCCGGCGGCACCACCGGCATCGGCCACACCCGCTGGGCCACCCACGGCGGCCCGACGGACGCCAACGCCCACCCCCATCTGGACGACCACCTCCGGGTGGCCGTGGTGCACAACGGCATCATCGAGAACTTCGCCCAGCTGCGGGCCGAGATCGCCGAGCGCGGCCACACCCTCCGTTCCGAGACCGACACCGAGGTCGTCGCGCACCTGCTCGGCGAGGTCTACGAGGGTGACCTCGCCGAGGCCATGCGGGTGGTCTGCCGCCGCCTCGACGGCGCCTTCACCCTCGTCGCCGTGCACGCCGACGCGCCGGACGTGGTCGTCGGGGCCCGCCGCAACTCGCCGCTGGTGGTCGGGCGCGGCGAGGGCGAGAACTTCCTCGCCTCCGACGTCTCCGCGTTCATCGCGCACACCCGCGAGGCCGTCGAGCTGGGCCAGGACCAGGTCGTCGAGCTGCGCCGGGAGTCCGTCACGGTGACCAACTTCGACGGCACCCCCGCCGAGGTGCGTGAGTACCACGTGGACTGGGACGCCTCGGCCGCCGAGAAGGGCGGCTACGACTACTTCATGCTCAAGGAGATCGCCGAGCAGCCGAAGGCCGTCGCCGACACCCTGCTCGGCCGGATCGGCACGGACGGCCGGCTCACCCTCGACGAGCTGCGCATCTCCGACGCCGACCTGCGCTCGGTCGACAAGGTCGTCATCGTCGCGTGCGGCACGGCCTTCCACGCCGGCATGATCGCCAAGTACGCGATCGAGCACTGGACCCGCATCCCCTGCGAGGTCGAGGTCGCCTCCGAGTTCCGCTACCGCGACCCGATCATGGGCCCGGGCACGCTGGTCATCGCCATCTCGCAGTCCGGCGAGACCATGGACACCCTGATGGCCCTGCGGCACGCCCGCGAGCAGGGCGCCAAGGTGCTGGCGATCTGCAACACCAACGGCTCCACGATCCCGCGCGAGTCGGACGCGGTGCTGTACACCCACGCCGGCCCCGAGGTCGCCGTCGCCTCCACCAAGGCGTTCCTGACCCAGCTGGTCGCCTGCTACCTGGTCGCCCTCTACCTGGGCCAGGTGCGCGGCACCAAGTGGGGCGACGAGATCTTCGCCGTCATCAAGGAGCTGGGCGACGCGCCCAAGCAGGTCGAGCAGGTGCTGCAGACCATGGAGCCGGTGCGCGAGCTGGCCCGCTCCCTGGCCGACGCCCGCTCGGTGCTGTTCCTCGGCCGTCACGTCGGCTTCCCGGTGGCCCTGGAGGGCGCGCTCAAGCTCAAGGAGCTGGCGTACATGCACGCCGAGGGCTTCGCGGCGGGCGAGCTCAAGCACGGCCCGATCGCGCTGATCGAGGAGGGTCTGCCGGTCGTCGTGGTCGTGCCCTCGCCGCGCGGGCGGTCGATCCTGCACGACAAGATCGTCTCCAACATCCAGGAGATCCGGGCCCGTGGTGCCCGCACGATCGTGATCGCCGAGGAGGGCGACGAGGCGGTTGTCCCGTACGCGGACCACCTGATCCGCATCCCGGCCACCCCGACCCTGCTCCAGCCGCTGGTCTCCACCGTGCCGCTGCAGGTCTTCGCCTGCGAGCTGGCGACGGCCAAGGGCCACGAGGTCGACCAGCCGCGCAACCTGGCGAAGTCGGTCACCGTCGAGTAAGGCGCCCTGCGCCCACGGCGCCCCTGCGGTGGCTGCGTCCTACCGCAGGGGCGCCGTGTCGTTTCCGCGGCGGTCGTCGGGCCGTGGCGCGGGCCCGGGGCACGCCCTAACGTCGGCGGTAGCCGACTGCTGAAGGAGCCTCCGCATGCGCCACGCCCATCGTGTCGAACAGGTCCGGGCCGCCGAGGCCGAACTGATGGCGCGGCTGCCGGAGGGGACGCTGATGCAGCGGGCGGCCGCCGGGCTGGCGGCGACCTGTGCCCGGCTGCTGACCCGCCGTCGGGGGCGGGTGTACGGCAGCCGGGTGGTGGTGCTGGCGGGCAGCGGGGACAACGGGGGTGACGCCCTGTACGCCGGGGCGGCGCTGGCCCGGCGCGGGGCGCGGGTGGCGGCGGTGCTGCTGGCGCCGGAGCGGGTGCACACGGGTGGGCTGGCCGCGCTGCGGGCGGCAGGTGGCCGGGTGGTGCTGGACCGGGAAGCCGGCCTGGCCGACTTCTCGCGTGCGGACCTGGTGCTGGACGGCATCGTCGGCATCGGCGGCCGGGGCGGGCTGCGCTCCGAGGCCCGGCCTTACGCGCAGGCCCCGCGGCGCGGCGTCGTGGTGGCCGTGGACCTGCCCAGCGGGGTGAACGCCGACACCGGCGAGGTACCGGGCGAGGCGCTGCGCGCGGACGTCACGGTCTGCTTCGGCACGTACAAGCCCGGCCTGCTGGTCGACCCGGGCGCCTCGTACACGGGGGCCGTCCAGTTGGTCGGGATCGGGCTGGAGCCGCCCGCGCCGGAGGTGACGGCCCTGCAGCACGCGGACGTGGCGGCGCTGCTGCCGCGGCCGGCCGTCGAGAGCGACAAGTACCGGCGGGGCGTGGTCGGGGTGGCGGCCGGTTCGGCGACGTACCCGGGCGCGGCGCTGCTGGCGGTCGCCGGGGCGCTGCGGGGCGGCGCGGGCGCCGTCCGGTACGTCGGCACGGCGGCCGAGGAGGTGGTGCGACGCTTCCCGGAGGTGCTGGTCACGGAGGGCGGCCCGGCCGGGGCCGGGCGGGTGCAGGCCTGGGTGGTCGGGCCGGGCGGCGGCGAGGGGGCGCGGCAGGCGCTGGCCGAGGCGCTGGCGAGCGACGTCCCGGTGCTGGTGGACGCGGACGGGCTGACCGAACTGGCCCGGCTCGGCCCGGGCGTGCTGGCCGGCCGGACGGCGCCCACCCTGCTCACCCCGCACACCGGTGAGGCCGCCCGGCTGCTCGCGGGCGCCGCCGGCAGCACGCCGCCGGCCGCCGAGGAGCTGGCCGCGACCCGGCTGGCCACCGCCCGCCGGCTGGCCGGCGACTACCGGGCGACGGTCCTGCTCAAGGGCTCCACCACGGTGATCGCCGACCCGGGCGGCGCCGTCCGGGTCAACCCGACCGGCACGTCCTGGCTGGCCACCGCCGGCAGCGGCGACGTCCTGGCCGGCCTGGCGGGCTCCTTGCTGGCCGCCGGACTGTCGCCGCTGGACGCCGCGTCCGTGGGCGCCTACCTGCACGGTCTGGCGGGCCGTCACGCGGCGGGCGACCCGGGCGCGCCGGTGACGGCGCTGGGGGTGGCGCAGGCGCTGACCGCGGTGTGGCGGGCGGTGCGGGAGCCGTAGCCGGGGCGGGACGGGCGGACGGGGCGGAACCGATCGGCCGTCCGGGGACGTCCGGAACAGGGTGACGAGCGGTGCGCCGCAGGTCGGCGCGGTGCCCGGGACCCGGGCGTCGGCCGCCCCCGCCGACGGCCCGTTCGGCGAGGACTCCGGGATGTCTGGGAGACTGACCCTGATGACAACTGCGAACACGACCGGCACGGCCACCCTGACCGACGGCGTACGGGCCGAGGCGACGATCGATCTGGCCGCCCTGCGTGGCAACCTCGCCGCACTGCGCGAGCGCGTCGGCAGCTCGGCGGTGATGCTCGCGGTCAAGGCGGACGCCTATGGCCACGGCGCGGTCGAGTGCGCCCGGGAAGCGGTCGCGAACGGGGTCGGCTGGCTCGGCTGCGCCACGCCCGAGGAGGCGCTGGCGCTGCGGGCCGCGGGCATCCGCCCGGAGCAGGCCCGCATCCTGTGCTGGCTGTGGACGCCGGGCGGGCCGTGGCGGGAGGCGCTGCGCGCGGACCTCGACATCTCGGTCAGCGGCCAGTGGGCGCTGGACGAGCTGCTGTCGGCCGTCCGGGAGACCGGCATCGCGGCCCGGGTCCATCTGAAGGCGGACACCGGTCTCGGCCGCAACGGCTGCCAGCCGCACGACTGGCCGCACCTGGTGGCCGCCGCCCGCCGCGCCGAGGCGGAGGGGCTGCTGACCGTGGTCGGCGTCTGGTCGCACTTCGCCGCCGCCGACGAGCCGGGCCACCCGTCGATCCAGGCCCAGCTGGACTCCTTCCGTGCCGCGCTGGTCCAGGCCGAGGCCGCCGGGCTGCGCCCGCAGGTGCGGCACCTGGCGAACTCGCCGGCCACCCTGCTGCTTCCGCAGTCCCACTTCGACCTGGTCCGCACCGGCCTGGCCGCGTACGGGCTGTCGCCGGTGCCGGAGGTCGGGTCGCCGGCCGACTTCGGGCTGCGCCCGGTGATGGCGCTGACCGCGCGGCTGGCGCTGGTCAAGCACGTCCCGGGCGGGCACGGGGTCAGCTACGGCCACCACTACGTGACGCCGGGCCCGACCACGTTGGGCCTGGTCCCGGTCGGCTACGGCGACGGCGTCCCGCGGCACGCCAGCGGCACCGGACCGGTGCAGATCGGCGGCAAGTGGCACACGGTCGCCGGCCGGGTGGCGATGGACCAGTTCGTCGTGGACCTGGGCGGCGACACCCCCGGGATCGGCGAGGAGGTGCTGCTGTTCGGCAACGGCGAGCACGGCGAGCCGACCGCCGAGGACTGGGGCCGGGCCTGCGGCACCATCTCGTACGAGATCGTGACCCGGATCGGCGCCCGGGTCCCGCGCCGCTACCTGGGCGGCAGCCAGATCGAGGGCCTGACCGCATGACGGCCGGAGCGGCCGAGGACGGCCCGGTCTCGGCGGTGGCCAAGGCGGCCGGCGCGGCCTCCGGGGTGAGCCGGGCGGGCGTGATCGGGATCTCGGTCGGCGTGCTGGCGGCCGGGGCGGCCGCCGGGGTGGCGATCGAGCGGCTGACCGTCGGCCGGGCGACCCGCCGCCGGGCCCGGGCCGAACTGGACGCCGAGGCCCCGTACGGCTCGCTGCGCGGGCGCCCGCGCACGGTGGCCGCGCCGGACGGCACCGAGCTGTACGTCGAACTGGACGGCACCGGCTGGTCCGAGCCGGACGGCGGCACCCCCGGCGCCGAGCCGCTGACCGTGGTGTTCTGCCACGGCTACTGCCTCAGCCAGGACAGCTGGCACTTCCAGCGGGCCGCGCTGCGCGAGGGCCTGCGGCTGGTCTTCTGGGACCAGCGCAGCCACGGCCGCTCCGAGCGCTCCCGCTCCTACCTGGCCGGCGAGCCGGCCAGCATCGACCAGCTGGGCGGGGACCTCAAGGCGGTGATCGACGCCGTCGCGCCGACCGGGCCGCTGGTGCTGGTGGGCCACTCGATGGGCGGCATGACGGTGATGGCGCTGGCCGACCAGCACCCGGAGCTGTTCCGCGAGCGGGTGACCGGCGTCGCGCTGATCGGCACGCTGGCGGGGGACTGGAACGAGGTCAGCCTCGGCCTGCCGTCGGCCGGCGCGAAGCTGTTCAAGAAGGTCGCGCCCGGGATGATGCGGCTGCTGGGCCGCCAGGTCGAGCTGGTGGAGGCGACCAGACGGCTGGGTTCGGACGTCACCTCCGTCTTCTACCGGAAGTTCTCCTTCGGCGGGAGGGACGTCGACCCGGCCGTGGTGCGGTTCGCCGAGCAGCTGCTGGACGCCACCCCGATCGACGTGGTCGCCGAGTTCTACCCGGTGTTCGGCGCGCACGAGAAGTACGCGGCGCTCGCTGCCCTGCACGGACTGCCGACGCTGGTGCTGGCCGGTACGAAGGATCTGCTGACGCCGTCGGCGCACAGCGAGGCGATGGCCGAGCGGCTGCCCGGCGCGGAGCTGGTCCTGGTGGAGGGCGCCGGGCACCTGGTGATGCTGGAGCGCCCGGAACTGGTCGACGACGAGCTGGCGGCGTTGCTGCGCCGGGCCGCCGAACTCGCCGGCGTCGCGCCGCCGCCCCCGGCGGTCCTGGACCAGGCCTGAGCCCCGCCCTGAGGCCGCCCGGCACACGCCGGGTCGGCGATGTGGCACGGTAGCGGGGGCGGCCGGTGGTCGGAACGCCGGTACGGACGAAGGGCACGACACGCGCATGGGCTCGCACGCCACTCTCACCGTCCCCACCCCGGAGCGGATGGGCCGGCTCGGCCGGGAGCTGGCCGCGCTGCTGCGGCCGGGGGACCTGGTACTGCTCTCCGGCGAGCTGGGGGCCGGGAAGACCACGCTGACCCGGGGCCTGGGGGAGGGACTGCAGGTCCGCGGGGCGGTGACCTCACCGACCTTCGTGATCGCCCGGGTGCACCCGTCGCTGGTCGGCGGCCCGGCGCTGGTGCACGTGGACGCGTACCGGCTCGGCGGGGACCTGGACGAGATGGAGGACCTCGACCTGGACGTGTCGCTGCCGGAGTCGGTGGTCGTGGTCGAGTGGGGCGAGGGCAAGGTCGAGCGGCTGTCCGAGGACCGGCTGGAGGTGCGGATCGAGCGCGCTCTCGGCGACACCGCCGACGAGGACGACCTGGACCCGCGCCGGGTGGTGCTGACCGGCGTCGGCCCGCGCTGGACGGGCGTCGCGCTGGAGGCGCTCGCCTGAGCCGGTGCGCCCTTTTGCCGACGGGCTGTCGGTAAGTGTTGCGGGCGGGGTGCCGGGCGTGGTGGGATGGGTGCTGCGGTTAGGTCTGCCTAACTAGGGAGGCGCCATGTCGAGCACCACCCCCGCCCCGGAGCGCGCCGTGCACGGCGCCGGGGCCGGAGAGTCCGCCCGCCGCGCTCCGGGGGAGCCGATGCGGGCGCTGCTGGCCGCCTGCGCGGCCGCCGAGGCGGTGTCCACCCCGCCCGGGCCGGAGCCCCGGGAAGCCGAGGAACCGGAGACCGGAACGCCCCGCGCGGCCTAGCCTGCCCCGGGGCCCGTCCGGCGGGCCGGGGCGTCAGGCGATCACGACCACCTTGGTGTCCTTCGGCGCGAAGTCCCAGAGCAGCTGGCCCTCCGGGCGACCGCTGCGGATGCCGCCGGTCTTCGCCTTCGGGTCGACGGTCGGCGTGGCGCCGTCCACGGTCGCGCTGAAGCCGAACACCACGCCGTTCTGCTGCGCGAAGCGCACCACGTGCTCGACCTGCCGGCCGTCCGTCCCGGTGGTGCCGGCGGTGCGGCTGTAGACCGCGTAGCTGCCCGGGGCCGGTTCGACCGAGCCCGGGGTGACCGGGAAGGCGGCCGTGACCTGCGGGGTCTTCTTCGGGTCGACCAGCCAGACGTAGTGGCTGCCGATCGAGTAGACCACCCGCGTGCCGGTGCCCGAGGTGGTCGGCAGCGCCGGGACCGTCGGGGTGGCCGAGGCGCTCGGCGTCGCGGAGGCGGCCGGCCCGCTGGACGTCGTGGTACTGGCGACCGGCTTGGCGCCGCCGGCCCGGTCCTGAGCGCCGTTGGCCTGGAAGGCCAGCAGGCTCACCACCGCCAGGGCCCCCAGGGTCAGCCCCGTGACCACCACACCAGGACCCATCTTCGCCACGTGCTGCTCCCGCCGCCGTCCCTTTACGTACCGCCCCATCGTGCCAGGTTCGCCCGGCGGGGGAGCGGCGCCCCGGATGTGTGTTCCGGGTCAGCACGCCCGAGCGATCAGCCGGTCGGCTCAACGTCGGTCTAACCTTGACCCCGTGCTGCTGCTCGCGTTCGACACCGCTACCCCCGCCGTCACCGCCGCCGTCCACGACGGCACGGCCGTCCTCGCCGAGACCCACCAGGTCGACGCCCGGCGCCACGGCGAACTGCTCCTGCCCGCGATCGACCGGGTCCTGCGGGCGGCCGGTGTGGACAAGCACCGGCTCACCGGCATCGCGGTGGGCGTCGGCCCCGGCCCGTACACCGGCCTGCGGGTCGGTCTGGTGACCGCCGCCGCGCTCGGCCACGCGCTCGGGCTGCCGGTGCACGGCGTCTGCACCCTGGACGCGATCGCCCACCAGGCCCGCGCCGAGGGCCTGGCCGGGCAGCCGTTCACGGTGGCCACCGACGCGCGCCGCAAGGAGGTCTACTGGGCCTGCTACGACGCCGACGGCCGGCGCACCGAGGGCCCCGGCGTGGACCGCCCGGCCGAGCTGACCCCGCAGCCGCGCTCGGTCGGCGCCGGCGCGCTGCTCTACCCCGAGGCCTTCCCCGGCGCGCACGGCCCCGAGCACGTGTCGGCCGGCGCCCTGGCCGCCTTCGCCGCCGCCGAGCTGGCCGCCGGGCGCGAGCTGCTGCCGAACGTCCCGCTGTACCTGCGCCGTCCGGACGCCCAGGTCCCGGCGGGCTACAAGGCGGTGCTCCCGGCGTGAACCACGGCACCACCCTGCGCCCGATGCGCTGGTGGGACATCGCGCCGGTGCTGGAGCTGGAGCTGGAGCTCTTCCCCGAGGACGCCTGGTCCACCGGGATGTACTGGTCCGAGCTGGCCGAGACCCACTCCGGCGGCACCCGCCACTACACCGTCGCCACCACCCCGGACGGCGCCGTCGTCGGCTACGCCGGACTGATGGTGATCGCCGGCGAGGGCGACGTCCAGACCATCGCCGTCGACCGGCGCCACCAGGGCGCCGGCCTCGGCGCGGCGCTGCTCACCGACCTGATCCGGGAGGCCGCCCGGCGCGGCTGCGCCGAACTGCTGCTGGAGGTGCGGGTGGACAACCCGCGCGCCCAGCGGCTGTACGAGCGCTACGGCTTCCAGCCGGTGGGCATCCGGCGCGGCTACTACCAGCCCGCCAACGTCGACGCGCTGGTGATGCGCCTCGACCACCCGAGCACTGACCCGAAGGACCTTAAGGACACCCGCCATGGCTGACGAACCGCTCGTCCTCGGCATCGAGACCTCCTGCGACGAGACCGGCGTCGGCATCGTGCGCGGCACCACGCTGCTGGCCGACGCGGTCGCCTCCAGCGTCAACGACCACGCCCGCTTCGGCGGCGTCGTCCCGGAGATCGCCAGTCGCGCGCACCTGGAGGCGATGGTCCCGACCATCCAGCGCGCCCTGGACACCGCCGGCGTCAAGGCCGCCGACCTGGACGGCATCGCCGTCACCGCCGGCCCCGGCCTGGCCGGCGCGCTGCTGGTCGGCGTCAGTGCCGCCAAGGCGTACGCCTGGGCGCTGGACAAGCCGCTGTACGGGGTCAACCACCTCGCCTCGCACATCTGCGTCGACCAGCTGGAGCACGGCCGGCTGCCCTCGCCGACGATGGCGCTGCTGGTCTCCGGCGGGCACTCCTCGCTGCTGCTCAGTGAGGACATCACCAGCGACGTCCGCCCGCTCGGCGCGACCATCGACGACGCGGCCGGCGAGGCCTTCGACAAGGTCGCCCGGGTGCTCGGCCTGGGCTTCCCCGGTGGCCCCGTGGTCGACCGCACCGCCCGCGAGGGCGACCGCAAGGCGATCGCCTTCCCGCGCGGCCTGAGCGGCCGGAACGACCCGGCGTACGACTTCTCCTTCTCCGGCCTGAAGACCGCCGTCGCCCGCTGGGTGGAGGCCAAGCGCCGGGCCGGCGAGGAGGTGCCGATCGCCGACGTGGCGGCGTCCTTCCAGGAGGCCGTCACCGACGTGCTCACCCGCAAGGCCGTCAAGGCGTGCAAGGACAACGGCGTCGACCACCTGATGATCGGCGGCGGGGTGGCCGCCAACTCGCGGCTGCGCGAGATGGCCCAGCAGCGCTGCGACCGGGCCGGCATCCGGCTGCGGGTGCCCCGGCCGGGCCTGTGCACCGACAACGGCGCGATGGTGGCCGCACTGGGCTCCGAGATGGTGTGGCGTGACCGCACCCCGTCCGCGTTCGACCTGTCCGCGGACTCCTCGCTGCCGGTGACCGAGGTGCACGTGCCCCACCCGGACTTCCACGGCCAGGCCTACGCGGCCCTCACCGGCGGCACCGAGTGACCGTCGCCGCGATGTGGGAGGCCCGCGCCGCCGCCGGGCGCGGGCCCGAACTCACCGCCTGGGTACGGGAGTCGGCGCTGCCCGCAGTGCGCGGCTCGGCCGGGCTGGAACGTGCCGAGCTGTTCGGTGCGCCCGGCGAGAGGGTGCTGCTGATCACCTGGTGGAGCGGCGAGCCGGTGCCGGTCGCCGACCCGCCGGCCGAGCTGCTCGGCCGCCCGGTGCACCGCTGGTCCTTCACCAGCGAGCACGTCGAATAGGCCCTGGACGGGAACCGCCGCCGTGGCCGCTACCGTGCATAGCTGAGAAGAAGCTGGACGGGAACCGGGAGCGCGGTGCGGTGAACAGGGACGGTCGGAGCAGGACCAGGACGTACGCGGTGGGGGCGCTGGCCCTGCTGGCCCTGGCCACCGGATGCGGCGACAACGGCGGCGGCGCCGCGGCCCCGGCGGGCGGTGGCACCTCGGCGGCCGGACCCCGGCCCACCGGCGCCGCCGCGCCGACCAGCGCGGCCGGCACCCCCGCCCCGACCGCCCCGGCCCCGGCCGGCGCGGACGCGGCGGCCTGGGCGAAGTGGAACCTCAAGCCGCTGGCACCGGCCCCCGCGCCGCCCACCGACAAGCCCATCAAGCTCGAACGGACCGGCACCGTGCCGGTGTTCAGCGAGGTGAAGACGACCGACAAGGTCGTCTTCATCACCATCGACGACGGCGCCGAGAAGGACCCGAAGTTCGTCGAGATGCTGACCGAGCTCAAGGTGCCGATCTCGATGTTCCTGACCCGGGACATCGTCAAGAACGACTACGGCTACTTCAAGCCGCTCCAGGCGCTCGGCAACCACATCCAGAACCACACCGTGGACCACCCGGTGATGAGCAAGATCCCGGCGGAGAAGCAGAAGTCCGAGATCTGCGACGCGCAGTCCGCGCTCACCCAGCAGTACGGCACCGCCCCGCTGCTGTTCCGCCCGCCGTTCGGGGACGGCGCCAACACCCCGACGCTGAACAACTCGGTGCAGCAGTGCGGTCCGCGCGCGATCGTGCTCTGGCGCGAGTCGATGCAGATCCACGACATGCAGTACCAGGCGGCGGACAAGAAGCTGAAGTCCGGGGACATCATCCTGGCGCACTTCCGCGGCCCGAAGGAGCTCAAGGGCGCCACGATGACCCAGATGTTCGGCGACCTGCTGGCCCGGATCCAGGAGCAGGGCTTCTCGGTGGCCCGGCTGGAGGACTACATCCAGGCGCCCGCCTCGTAGCCCTCCCGGCCCGTACGGCCGTCAGACCGGCTGCCCCAGCATCATCAGGGGCCCGTTGTCGGTGCGGCTGAGGATCACCGTGACGGAGTTCGGCCCGGAGGGCTTGAGCTGGCGGCGCAGCTCCTCCGGGGTGATCGCCATCCCGCGCTTCTTGATCACCACCGTGCCGACCCCGCGCTCGCGCAGCAGCGCCTTCAGCCGCTTGATGTGGAACGGCAGCACGTCGGTGAGCTCGAAGGCGTGCGCGTACGGGGTGGCGACCAGCTCGTCCGAGGTCAGGTAGGCGATCTTCGGGTCGATCAGCCGGCCGCCCACCTGCTCGGCCACCTCGGCCACCAGGTGGGCCCGGATCACCGCGCCGTCCGGCTCGTACAGGTAGCGTCCGACCGGGCCGGCCGGCGGGTCGGGCAGGTCGCCGCCGGTGAGGCTGGCGGCCTGCGGCAGCAGGGTGGCGCGGTGCGGGTGGGCGGCCTCGGTGCCGAACCAGAGCACCGCCTCCTTGACGTCCCCGTGGTCGGAGACCCACTCCGCCTCGGCGTCCGCCGGGACGGCCTCGTGCGGGATGCCCGGCGCCACCTTCAGCGCGCCGATCGGGGTCCGGCGGCCGGCCTCGATCGCCCAGGAGAGCGGCGGGGCGTACGCCTCCGGATCGAACACCCGGCCGCGCGAGGTCCGCCGGGCGGGGTCGGTGAACACCGCGTCGTAGCCGGTGACGTCCACCTCGGCGACGTCCGCGCAGCGCACCCGGACCAGGTCGGCCAGGCCCAGGGCGGCCGCGTTGGCGGCGGTGGCCGCGCAGGCCGCCGGGTCCCGGTCGACGGCCAGCACCTCGATCCCGGCCCGGGCCAGCGCCAGCACGTCCCCGCCGATGCCGCAGCACAGGTCGGCCAGCCGCCGGACGCCCAGCTCGGCGAACCGCCGCGCCCGCCACTCGGCCACGCTGCGCCGGGTGGACTGCTCGACGCCGTTGGGCGTGAAGTACATCAGGTCGGCGTCCGCCCCGAACTTCGCCCGGGCCCGCTGCCGCAGCCGGGCCTGCCCGAACGCCGCCGACACCAGCTCGGCCGGGTGCTCCCGCCGCAGCCGGGTGGCCAGGGCCAGCTCCTCCTCGGGCGCGAACTCGCGCAGCTCGGCGAGCAGGGCCTGGCCCTCGGGAGTCAGCAGCGGCTGGAGGTTCTCGGTGTCCACGGGGCCATTCTGACCGGTCAGCGGCGGTGGGCCGTGGACGCCCCGGCGGGCGGCGGATCCGCCCCGCCGACAGGCGGGCCGACCGTACACGCGTACGGCCATCCGTCCGTGGCGCGGGTTCTCGGGCGCGCCGTTGGCACTCTGGTTGACTGAGTGCTAACACCGGCCTATGGTCGTCCTTGGCACTCCCCAGTGGGGGAGTGCTAACGCGAAGACGCGTGCCTGACCCCCGCGACGGCAGGCTCGCAAGTTCGCTCCTACCCGTTAGAAACCCCGTAATCTCCGAAGGGGAGCTCGGACGTGACCACCAGCAGCAAGGTTGCCATCAAGCCGCTTGAGGACCGCATCGTGGTCCAGCCGCTCGACGCCGAGACCACCACGGCCTCCGGCCTGGTTATCCCGGACACCGCCAAGGAGAAGCCCCAGGAGGGCGTCGTCCTGGCTGTCGGCCCGGGCCGCTTCGAGGATGGCCAGCGTCTGCCGCTCGACGTCGCCGTCGGTGACATCGTCCTGTACTCGAAGTACGGCGGCACCGAGGTGAAGTACCAGGGCGAGGAGTACCTCGTCCTCTCGGCCCGCGACGTTCTCGCGATCATCGAGAAGTAAGTCGTTCCGACCCGCCCCGGATCCGTGTCCCAAGTGACAGGGGCCCGGGGCGTGGTTGTTGGTTCACGTAGTTCGGCGGCCGGTGGGCCGGTCGTAGCCCCGAGGGAATAGGGAACATGGCGAAGATCCTGCAGTTCGACGAGGACGCCCGCCGCTCGCTGGAGCGCGGTGTCAACAAGCTGGCCGACACCGTCAAGGTGACCATCGGCCCCAAGGGCCGCAACGTCGTCATCGACAAGAAGTTCGGCGCCCCGACCATCACCAACGACGGTGTCACCATCGCCCGTGAGGTCGAGCTGGACGACCCGTACGAGAACCTTGGCGCGCAGCTCGTCAAGGAGGTCGCCACCAAGACCAACGACGTCGCGGGTGACGGCACCACCACCGCCACCGTGCTGGCCCAGGCCCTGGTCAACGAGGGTCTGCGCAACGTCGCCGCCGGCGCCGGCCCGGCCGCTCTGAAGAAGGGCATCGACAAGGCCGTCGCCGCCGTCTCCGAGCACCTGCTGTCCATCGCCCGTGAGATCGAGGGCAAGGACGACGTCGCCGCCGTCGCGTCCCTCTCCGCGCAGGACACCCAGGTCGGCGAGCTGATCGCCGAGGCGATCGACAAGGTCGGCAAGGACGGTGTCATCACCGTCGAGGAGTCGAACACCTTCGGCGTGGAGCTGGACTTCACCGAGGGCATGCAGTTCGACAAGGGCTACCTGTCGCCGTACTTCGTCACCGACGCGGAGCGGCAGGAGGCGGTCCTGGAGGACCCGTACATCCTGATCAACCAGGGCAAGATCTCCTCCATCCAGGAGCTGCTGCCGCTGCTGGAGAAGATCCTGCAGGGCGGTGCCTCCAAGCCGCTGCTGATCATCGCCGAGGACGTCGACGGCGAGGCGCTGTCCACCCTCGTGGTGAACAAGATCCGCGGCACCTTCAACGCGGTCGCCGTCAAGGCCCCGGGCTTCGGCGACCGCCGCAAGGCGATCCTCGGCGACCTGGCCACCCTGACCGGCGGCACGGTCATCTCCGAGGAGGTCGGCCTCAAGCTCGACCAGGTCGGCCTGGACGTGCTGGGCACCGCCCGCCGCGTGACCATCACCAAGGACGAGACGACCGTCGTCGACGGTGCCGGTGACACCGAGGCCGTGGCCGGCCGCGTCGCCCAGATCAAGGGCGAGATCGCCGCCACCGACTCCGACTGGGACCGCGAGAAGCTGCAGGAGCGCCTGGCCAAGCTGGCCGGCGGCGTCTGCGTCATCAAGGTCGGCGCCGCCACCGAGGTGGAGCTGAAGGAGCGCAAGCACCGCCTGGAGGACGCCATCTCGGCGACCCGTGCCGCGGTCGAGGAGGGCATCGTCGCCGGTGGTGGCGCCTCCCTGGTGCACGCCGCCAAGGTGCTGAACGACGGCCTGGGCCTGTCGGGTGACGAGGCGACCGGTGTCGCGGTGGTCCGCAAGGCGCTGCACGAGCCGCTGCGCTGGATCGCCCAGAACGCCGGCCTGGAGGGCTACGTCATCACCTCCAAGGTCTCCGAGCTGGAGGCCGGCCAGGGCTACAACGCCGCCACCGGCGAGTACGGCGACCTGGTGAAGGCCGGCGTCATCGACCCGGTCAAGGTCACCCGTTCCGCCCTGGAGAACGCGGCCTCGATCGCCTCCCTGCTGCTCACCACCGAGACCCTCGTGGTGGAGAAGAAGGAGGAGGAGGCCGACAACGGTCACGGCCACTCCCACGGTCACGGCCACTCGCACTGACGCCTGACGGTGACCGGAGGCCCGGTCCGCGCCCCTCGGGGTGCGGCCGGGCCTCCGGCGCGCCCGGCGTTTGACCCTTCAACTATCAGTAGAATTTTGCCATTGGCAAAGATTGCCTTATAACTGAGGCATGATCGAGGCCCGCCACCTGCGCGTTCTGCGTGCCGTCGCCCGCACCGGCTCCTTCTCCGCCGCCGCTCGCGAGTTGGGCTGTACGCAGCCCGCCATCAGTCAGCAGATGAAGGCCCTGGAGAAGTCGGTGGACACCCCGCTGGTGGTCCGTTCCGGCCGGGGCATGCAGCTCAGCGAGGCGGGGCGGGTCCTGCTCAAGCATGCCACCGGGATCCTGGCCGGGCTCTCCGCCGCCGAGGAGGAGATCGCCGCGATCGCCGGGCTGCGGGCCGGACGGGTGCGACTGGTCTCCTTCCCGACCGCGAGCTCCACCCTGGTGCCGCCCGCGGTCGCCCGCCTGCGGGACAGCCATCCGGGGGTGTGCGTGTCGCTGGTCGAGGCGGAGCCGCCGGAGTCGCTGGCGATGCTGCGCGGCGGCGAGTGCGAGATCGCGCTGGCCTTCCGCTACCCGCAGTCCGACGGGGCCGCCGCGCTGCCGGCGCCCGCGCACGGGACGCCGCGCGAGGCCCGGGCCGAGGCCAACCTGGAGGCGCAGCAGCTGAGCGCCGGCTCCGACTGGTCCGATCTGGTGGTCACCCCGCTGCTGGACGACCCGCTGGTGGGCCTGCTGCCCGCCGCACACCGGCTGGCGGGGCGCGGCAGGCCGGTGGAGCTGGCGGAGCTGGCGGGGGAGCAGTGGATCGCGGGCTGCCCGCAGTGCCGGGGGCACCTGGTGGAGCTGTGCGCGGCGGCGGGTTTCGAGCCCCGGATCGACTTCGCGACCGACGACTACCCGGCGGTGGTCGGCCTGGTGGCGGCCGGGCTGGGGGTGGCGGTGCTGCCCCGGCTGGCGCTGGAGTCGGTGCGCCCCGACGGGGTGTCGACGGTGCCGGTGCGGACCGCCGCGGGGGCGCCGGCGGTGCGGCAGGTGGTCGCGCTGACCCTGCCGGATCTGGCCGAGGTGCCGGCCGTGGCGCTGATGCTGGAGCGGCTGGCGGGGGCGGCCGGACGCTGACGTCCGGCGGTCGGGCGGGCCCGGAGGCCGGGCGGGCTCCGGAGGTCGGGAGGGGCCTGCGGGTGGCCCTGGGTCCCGAACCGGGCTGGACAGCCTGAGGCGCCGCGAAGAAACGTTTCTTCACGGCGCGCCACGGAGGCGGAGCTAGTGCTGCGCGACCGCCGGCGGGGTCAGCGGGACCTCCACCAGCCGGTGCCGCGAGCGCCCCAGCATCTCCTCGCGCTCGTCCTCGGTCATCCCACCCCAGACGCCGTACGGCTCGCGGACCGCCAGCGCGTGCGCCGCGCACTCGGTGATCACCGGACAGCGCATGCAGACCTCCTTGGCGCTGGCCTCACGCGAACTGCGCGCGGCCCCCCGCTCGCCTTCGGGGTGGAAGAAGAGCGAGCTGTCCACGCCACGGCAGGCTGCGGAGAGCTGCCAGTCCCAGAGGTCCGCGTTGGGGCCGGGGAGGCGGGAGAAATCTGCCATGGCTCATTCCCTTCAGAGGCTCGTCGGCCGTGGGCCGGCGCTCAGCGGGCTGCTGCTGGGCGGCGCGGCGGGGCGTCGATGCACTGGTGTGGACACCTGGAAATATGACTTACGGCAACTCCATGGACAAGTCACCCACAGAGTGGCACAACAGTCAATGACCATACGAAAGCTATAAAAACGGGCAAAGTGGGCAATGAGTTCGCCGGGTGCGGGCGTGGCAATCGGGTGGCCGGGGGGGGGCGCACGACACTCCGTACCGGTGTGCGGGTCGTACGCCGACCGCGCGCGAGCTGGGCAAAAGTGCGGCGTGTGCACCGCGATGCGGCTGATCGGTAACGGGTCGGCCACGTACAGTGGTGGAGATGGCCCTGAAGGCCGTAACTCATTCGAGTGACGGTCGTTGGAAGTGTGGAGGCGGTTAGCGGGCGCCGGACGTCGGGAACGATCGCGGGGAAGTTGAGGCGATCAGCACGGAGTCTGTCGCCGATCGGCCGTGTCGGAGAGGTTCGTACCAGCCAGGAGGCTCAACGTGACGCGGATCAGCTGCGGAGGACGACGGTCATGACTTCCGTTCTCGTTTGCGACGATTCCCCGCTCGCCCGCGAGGCGCTTCGCCGCGCGGTCGCGACCGTACCCGGTGTGGACCGGGTCACCACCGCGACGAACGGGGAGGAGGTCCTCCGCCGCTGGGTGGCCGACCGCTCCGATCTCGTTCTGATGGACGTCCGAATGCCCGGCCTCGGCGGGGTCGAGACGGTCCGGCGGCTGCTGTCCGCCGATCCGGGCGCGCGGATCATCATGCTCACCGTCGCCGAGGACCTCGACGGGGTCGCGCTCGCGGTGGCCGCGGGCGCCCGCGGGTACCTGCACAAGGACGCCTCGCGCGCCGAGCTGCGGGCCACCGTCACCCAGGCCCTCGCCGACCCGACCTGGCGGCTCGCTCCGCGCCGCCTGCGCAGTCCCGACATGGGCGCGGCGCCCACGTTGACGGCGCGTGAGATCCAGGTGCTGGAGGGCATGAGCCACGGGCGCAGCAACGCCGAGATCGGCCGCGAGCTGTTCCTGTCCGAGGACACCGTCAAGACTCACGCCCGACGGCTGTTCAAGAAGCTCGGGGCCTCCGACCGCGCCCACGCGGTGGCGCTGGGTTTCCGCTGGGGCCTGGTCCGCTGACCGCCGGTGGCGCCGCCGGCTGCGGCGCACCGCCGGCGGTTCCCGGGACGGACGCCGTACGGGCGTGTGACGTTACGGCCCCGAGGTTGCACCATGGAGGAGTGGAGCACCTCGGGGACCAGCGGACAGGCACTGCGGCGAACCACACGGTCGCAGGACACTCGGCGGACGGCGCGACAGGCGGGACCACCGACGGCGGCGGGGCGGGAGGCGGCACGGTGCAGGAGGGGCCGGTGGTGCGCGGCGGCACGCCGAACGGTGCCGCACCGCATAACGTTCCGGTGCACAACTCCGGACGCGGTGCCGCGTTTTCCCGCTCGACCAGGCACCATGGACCGATGCGTGACGACGTCGCCGGTGCGGCCGGCCAGGCGGACCCGGTGGAGGCCGAGCCCTCCGGCCCCGGTGGCGATCCGTCGTACGCCGACCCCGGTGGCCCCGGCGCGGAGTCCGGCCCCGGTCGCCCGCCGGTGCTCGGCGCCGGCGGCTCGCCGCTGGTGGGCGAGCTGGTCGCGGCCGCCGTCCGCGGTGAGGGCCCGGCCATCGACGCCCTGCTCGCCTACGTCCACCCGCTGGCGCTGCGCTACTGCCGCGGTCGGCTGGTCCGGCTGCCCGGCGGCGCCCGGCACCACGTGGACGACGTCGCGCAGGAGGTCTGCGTCGCGGTGCTGTGCGCGCTGCCCCGGTACAAGGACCAGGGGCGGCCGTTCGAGGCCTTCGTCTACGGCATCGCCGCGCACAAGATCGCGGATCTGCAGCGGGCCGCGATGCGCGGGCCCGGTTCGACGGTCGTCCCGCAGGACGACCTGCCGGAGGTGCCGGACGAGGCGCTCGGCCCGGAGGAGCAGGCGCTGCTGAGCAGCGACGCGGCCTGGGCCAAGGAACTGCTCTCCAACCTGCCGGCCCGTCAGCGCGAACTGGTGCTGTTGCGGGTCGCCGCCGGGCTCTCGGCGGAGGAGACCGGCGAGGTGCTGGGGATGTCGCCGGGCGCCGTCCGGGTGGCGCAGCACCGGGCGCTCAGCCGGCTGCGGGCGCTCGCCGAGGAGTCCTCCTGAACCCCTGACCGGCCGGAATGAGCCACGGGTGGCCGGTGTTGTCAAGGGCACACGAGGACACATTCGCGGTGCCAGTACGATGGGGTATCGGCGCCTGGGCGGGTTGCCAAAGTTTCGCGGGTGCGCGTGGGGTTCCCTTGGAGGTTCCTCCAAGGCCATCCGGCTTCGGCAGTCTGCGCGAGTGAGCGATTTACGCGCCCCCACCCTCAGGGCGTGAGCGGATTAGGCCGGCCACGGAAGGTATCCCCAAATGTCTTACAACGCCGCAGGCGTACCCGAGAAGTTCGCGATGCTCGGGCTCACGTTCGATGACGTCCTGCTGCTGCCCGGGGCCTCCGCGGTGCTGCCGAACCAGGTCGACACCTCCTCGCGGGTCTCCCGGAACGTGCGCGTCAACATCCCGCTGCTCTCCGCGGCGATGGACAAGGTCACCGAGGCGCGGATGGCGATCTCGATGGCCCGCCAGGGTGGCGTGGGCGTGCTGCACCGCAACCTGTCGGTCGAGGACCAGGCCAACCAGGTCGACCTGGTGAAGCGCTCCGAGTCCGGCATGGTCACCGACCCGATCACGGTCGGCCCGGACACCACGCTGGCCGAGGCCGACGCGCTGTGCGCCAAGTTCCGCATCTCCGGCGTGCCGATCGCCGACGAGGCCGGCAAGCTGCTCGGCATCGTCACCAACCGCGACATGGCCTTCGAGTCGGACCGCAGCCGCCAGGTCCGCGAGATCATGACCCCGATGCCGCTGATCACCGGCAAGGTCGGCATCTCCGGCGAGGACGCGATGGCGCTGCTGCGCCGCCACAAGATCGAGAAGCTCCCGCTGGTCGACGACGAGGGCCGGATCAAGGGCCTGATCACCGTCAAGGACTTCGTCAAGGCCGAGCAGTACCCGAACGCCGCCAAGGACGCCGAGGGCCGGCTGCTGGTCGGCGCCGCCGTCGGCGCCAGCGCCGAGGCGTTCGACCGGGCCCAGGCCCTGGTCGAGGCCGGCGCGGACTTCCTGGTGGTGGACACCTCGCACGGCCACAGCCACAACGCGCTGGCCTGGATCGAGAAGATCAAGTCGGCCGTCGGGATCGACGTGGTCGGCGGCAACGTGGCCACCCGGGACGGCGCCCAGGCGCTGATCGACGCCGGCGTGGACGGCGTCAAGGTCGGTGTCGGCCCCGGCTCCATCTGCACCACCCGCGTGGTCGCCGGCATCGGCGTCCCGCAGATCACCGCCATCTACGAGGCCGCCCAGGCCTGCCAGGCGGCCGGCGTGCCGGTCATCGGCGACGGCGGCCTGCAGTACTCCGGCGACATCGGCAAGGCGCTGGCCGCCGGCGCCGACACCGTGATGCTGGGCTCGCTGCTGGCCGGCTGCGAGGAGTCCCCGGGCGAGCTGATGTTCATCAACGGCAAGCAGTTCAAGTCCTACCGCGGCATGGGCTCGCTGGGCGCCATGCAGTCCCGCGGCCAGGGCCGCTCGTACTCCAAGGACCGCTACTTCCAGGCCGAGGTGGCCTCGGACGACAAGCTCGTCCCCGAGGGCATCGAGGGCCAGGTGCCCTACCGCGGCCCGCTGTCGGCCGTGCTGCACCAGCTGGTCGGCGGCCTGCGCCAGACCATGGGCTACGTCGGCGCCGCCACCATCGCCGAGATGGAGAGCAAGGGCCGCTTCGTCCGGATCACCTCGGCGGGCCTCAAGGAGAGCCACCCGCACGACATCCAGATGACCGTCGAGGCGCCGAACTACTCCAACCGCTGAGTCGTCCGAACCGTCGAGGGGCCCGTCGCCGCGCTCGTGGCGACGGGCCCCTCCGGTGCGTCCGGGGGCGGGGGTGCCGGGGGCGTCTG
The DNA here is from genome assembly GCF_029894125.1 of Kitasatospora sp. MAA19. Classification (GTDB taxonomy): domain Bacteria; phylum Actinomycetota; class Actinomycetes; order Streptomycetales; family Streptomycetaceae; genus Kitasatospora. The sequence goes on along the minus strand of NZ_JARXYZ010000003.1, from coordinate 143,390 downwards.
GGCAGGACGCCGCGGAGGCGAGCGCGCGAGTTCCAGGGTGCGGGATACTGGGGGCGGCCGGGGTGACCCGGCGGGCATGAGCAACAAACCAGAAGGGCTCGAAGTGACTGAGATCGAGATCGGGCGAGGCAAGCGCGGCCGACGGGCGTACTCCTTCGACGACATCGCCGTCGTCCCCAGCCGCCGTACCCGGGACCCGAAGGAGGTCTCGATCGCCTGGCAGATCGACGCCTACCGCTTCGAGCTGCCGTTCCTGGCCGCCCCGATGGACAGCGTGGTCTCGCCGCAGCAGGCCATCGCCATCGGCCGCCTCGGCGGCCTCGGCGTGCTGAACCTGGAAGGCCTCTGGACCCGCTACGAGGACCCGCAGCCGCTGCTCGACGAGATCGCCACGATCACCGACGAGGCCGCCGCGACCCGCCGCCTGCAGGAGATCTACGCCGCGCCGATCCGCGCCGAGCTGATCAAGCAGCGGATCCAGGAGGTCCGCGACTCCGGCGTGGTCACCGCCGCCGCGCTCTCGCCGCAGCGCACCGCCGAGTTCTCCAAGGCCGTCGTGGACGCCGGCGTCGACGTCTTCGTCATCCGCGGCACCACCGTCTCGGCCGAGCACGTCTCCAGCGCCGCCGAGCCGCTCAACCTCAAGCAGTTCATCTACGAGCTGGACGTCCCGGTGATCGTCGGCGGCTGCGCCACCTACACCGCCGCCCTGCACCTGATGCGCACCGGCGCGGCTGGCGTGCTGGTCGGCTTCGGCGGCGGCGCCGCCCACACCACCCGCGGCGTCCTCGGCATCCAGGTGCCGATGGCCACCGCCGTCGCCGACGTGGCCGCCGCCCGCCGCGACTACATGGACGAGTCCGGCGGCCGCTACGTGCACGTGATCGCGGACGGCGGCGTCGGCTACAGCGGCGACATCCCGAAGGCCGTCGCCTGCGGCGCCGACGCGGTGATGATCGGTGCCGCGCTGGCCCGGGCCACCGACGCGCCCGGCAAGGGCTTCCACTGGGGCATGGAGGCCGTCCACGAGGAGCTGCCGCGCGGCAAGCGGGTGGACCTCGGCACGGTCGGCACCACCGAGGAGATCCTGACCGGTCCGTCGCACACCCCCGACGGCACCATGAACCTGTTCGGTGCGCTGCGCCGCGCGATGGCCACCACCGGCTACACCGAGCTCAAGGAGTTCCAGCGGGTCGAGGTGACCGTCAACCCGGCGCTCAACCACCGCTGAGGCACGTGTGGCGAAGGCCTCCGCCGGTTCGGGCGGGGGCCTTCGGGCTGTCCGGGGGTCAGCCGCGGTTGGCGGTGCGGCGGGTGAGGAGGAACCCGCCGACCAGGGCGATGCCGTAGAAGGCGAGGTCGAGCGCGCGCAGCTCGGCGCGCCAGTGCGCCAGGACGTCGTGCGGCAGTCCGCGCGGGCCCGGGCCGGCCGCGTGCACCCGGCGGACCTGGCCGGTCAGCTGGCCCAGCAGCAGCGCGCCGGCCGCGAGCACCGCGCCGAGCAGCGGCAGCACCCGGCTGCGGCCGCCGAGGCGGCCGAGCGGTAGGGCGACCAGGGCGGCGAGGGCGATGGCCAGCCAGCCGAGGCTGTCCGCGGCTCGGGCCGGTGCGCAGCCGTACGCCAGACCGCCGAGCAGCATGGCGAGGACGGCGAGGGCGACCGCCAGGGCGGTGCGGCGGCGCGGGCCCCTCCGGGGGGAGGCGGCGGCCGGGACGTATCCGGCCACCGGGACACCGGGCATACCGGGCGCGACGTAGCCCTCGGGGGTGTCCGGGGCGGGTGCGACCGAGTAGTGCTGGGCGGTGCGCGGCCGGCCCGACTGGCCGTCAGGGCCCGGTGCGGGTGCGGTCATGGGCATCGGATCCCCCCGGAAAGACGATGAGCTGCCGAACGGTAGCAGCGCCCCGGGCGGATCTTGGCGAGTTTTCGATCACAGATCGGGCACGGAGCGCCGGGCCGGATCCGGTATGTCCCGGCTTGCGTTCCGGGGGGCGGGTGGTCGCGGCCCCCGGGGACAGGGGATGATGGAGGCTTGGGCGTTCGGGCCTGAGGCCGGGCCGACACGCCGTCACCACGACTGCCGGCAGCACATGGGGGAACGTTCCGAATGACCCAGGCGCAGGGTTCCACCGGCCGCCTCCTGGCCGGCCGCTACCGGCTGAACGCGGTGCTCGGACGCGGCGGTATGGGCACCGTCTGGCGCGCCGAGGACGAGATGCTGGGCCGGACCGTCGCGGTCAAGGAACTGCGGATGAACGCCAGCGTCGAGGAGGAGGAGAAGCACCGGCTGATCGTCCGGACGCTGCGCGAGGCCAAGGCCACCGCCCGGATCCGGCACAGCTCGGCGGTCACCGTCTTCGACGTGGTCGAGGAGGACGACCGGCCGTGGATCGTCATGGAGCTGGTCGAGTCCCGCTCGCTGGCCGACGTCATCCGCGAGGACGGACCGCTCGCCCCCGCCCGGGCCGCCGAGATCGCGCTCGACGTGCTCGGCGTGCTGAGTGCCGCGCACGCGCTGGGCATCCTGCACCGGGACGTCAAGCCGTCCAACGTGCTGATCGGCGAGGACGGCCGGGTCGTGCTCACCGACTTCGGCATCGCCAGTGTGGAGGGCGACGCCTCGGTCACCTCCACCGGCATGCTGGTCGGCGCGCCCTCGTACATATCCCCGGAGCGGGCCCGCGGGCAGAAGCCCGGACCGCCGGCCGACCTGTGGTCGCTGGGCGGCACGCTGTACGCGATGGTCGAGGGCCGGCCGCCGTACGACCGGGGCTCGGCGCTGGCCACCCTGACCGCGGTGATGACCGAGGACCTGACCGCCCCCGTGAACGCCGGGGCCCTGCAGCCGGTGATCGAGGGGCTGCTGGCCAAGGACCCGGGCGAGCGGCTGGACGCCTCGCAGACCCGGTCGATGCTGAAGCGGGTCGTCGCGGAGGCCACCGCGAAGGCCGAGTCGACGACCGAGCACGCGGTGCCGATCGAGCAGCCGGCCGCCGCCGCGGAGCCGGAGGAGGCCCCGGCGGCAGCCGCGGCCAAGGCCGAGGAGGGCCGCAAGCGGTCCATCGGCGGGCTGCTGGGGACGGTCCGGGTGGGCAGCCGGGTCAAGGCCGAGGAGCCGGCCGCCGCGGTGGAGCCCGGCGCGGAGCCGGCGTCCGAGGCCGCGTCGGCGCCGGCGTCGGCACCGGATTCGGCTTCGACCCCGGCTCCGGCGACCGAGCCGATCCGGCCGGTGACCAGCGAGTGGACGCTGGGCGCCACCCAGGCGGCCGGTGCCGACCCGCGCAACGGCCGGCGGCGGCTGGCCGTGGTCACCGTGGTGCTGGTCCTGCTGCTGATCGCCGGCGTGGTCGCGGTGGTTCAGGCCGTCGGCAGCGGGGACGGCGAGTCGGCGAACGGCGCGGGTGCCACCGCGCCGGTGGCGGCCGGCAGCGAGACCGGGCCGAGCGGGACCCCGGCGGCGACCGGGACCCCGGCGGCGACCGGGCCGGCCGCCGACACGCCCGGCACCGAGGCGCCCGACACCGCCGCGGCCACCACGCCGCCCGCCGCTCCGCCGCCCGCCCCCGCTCCTGTGCAGACCCCGACCCCGACCCCCACCCCGACCCCGACCCCGACTCCGCCGGGGGCCGCCGTTCCGGCCGGCTACCACGAGTACAAGGACCCGAGCGGCTTCTCGGTCGTCCTGCCCGACTGGCTGCAGCCGTCCGGGTCGGAGAGCACCCGCCGCATCTTCAAGGGCAACGGCAGCACCCTGACCATCGAGTGGACCACCAGCCCCGGCCCCAGTGCCCTCGCCGACTGGCAGGACTCCGAGCCGGGCCTGCGTTCGAAGGTCACCAACTACCAGCGGGTCAACCTGGCGGCGCTCACCTACCGGCAGTGGACCAACGCGGCGGACTGGGAGTGGACCAGCGGCACGCCGCGCACGCACTCGCTCAACCGGGGCTTCGTCACCGGGAACCCGGCCAAGTACGGCTACGCGATCTACTGGATCACCCCGGACGCGGACTGGGGCTCCCCGGCCAACTCCCAGGCCCGGGACGCGGCCTTCGCCAGCTTCCAGCCCGCGCCGTAGGACGTGGCACCAGGGCCTGCCGGGCCCCGCGGCCGGACCGGCCCTAGCCGATCAGGCGGGCCTTGGCCCGGGTGAACTCCTCGTCGGTGAGCGCGCCGGAGGCGTGCAGGGCGGCCAACCGCTCCAGCTGGCCGAGGAGTTGATCGCCGGCGTTCAGCTCGGCGGGGGGCGGCGTCGGTCGGCGTCGGCTTGGTCGGCGGGGCGGTGCGGGCGCGCCGGGCGGCTTCCCGGAGCCGCTCGGCGAAGACGTCGGCCTTGGCCACGTCCTCGAACCGGTGCGAGCCGGTCAGCGCGACGACCGTGAGGACGTCGCCGTTGAGCTTGGTCCTGGTCACGGTCGCGTCCGTGACCGCCGTAAGCGGAACTGGGACTGGCGGTTTACCGTCCTTGAGGAAGAGCAGTCGGTGGGTGGTGAGGACGAGCACCCCCTTGCGGAAGTGGTCGGGATGGCGCCCGGCGGTGGAGGCGACCGGATTCTCGCCGTCGATGACGGCGGCCTCGACCGTGCGTACGGCCTCGGCCTGGTTGGCTTTGTTGTTGTTGCCCGCCACCTTGAAGGCGGTGTCGATCAGCTCGGTCCAGTCCATGGGACCGAGCGTAAAGGAGCCGCTCAGTAGGCTGCTCGGTGAGCGAGAGGAACTGGCATGCGAGGCGGCCCGGGTCAGTTGCTGGCGGGGCGGTACCGGCTGACGGACCGTCCCGAACCGCTGCGCGCCCTGGCGGTGGACGACCGGACCGGGGAGTCCGTGCTGCTGCGCGCCCTGGAGCTGCCCCCGCTGCTGACCGGCGGTCAGGACCTGGACGGTGAGGTGCCCGCGCAGGCCGACCGGCTGGTCCGCCGGGTGGCGGCGGTCGGCTCGGCCGCGCCGACCAGGCACCCCCGGCTGCTGCGCGGGGTCGGTGCCTTCGTCGAGGGCGAGCTGTTGTGGACGGTGGAGGAGCGGCCGGGCGCCATGACGCTGGCCGATCTCGTGGCCGCCGGTCCGGTGCCGCCCTACCGGGCTGCCGAGCTGGCGGCGGACCTGGCCGGCGCGCTGCGGGCGCTGCACGAGGACGGGCTCGTGCACGGGAACCTGACCGCCGAGTCGGTGCTGGTCTGCGAGGACGGCGCGGCGATGCTCGGCGGGCTGCTGGCGGGGGTGGCGCAGGAGGCGCTGGCCGAGGACCTCGGCGGGCCGGGCGGGCGCCGCCGGTACGACGTGCGGGCCACCCTGGTCGGACCGGTGGCGGAGCGTTGGCCGCTGGACGGTGGCCCGGCGGGCGACTGCTGGGCGCTCGGGGTGCTGGTGCAGCGGCTGGTCACCGGCCGCTCGCCGTTTCCGGACGGCGGCGTCCCGGAGCTGGTGACGGCGGTCCGGGACGGCCGGCGGGAGCCCTCGGCGGTCTGCGGGCCGCTGGCGCCGCTGGTCGAGCGGCTGCTGCAGCCCGACCCCTCGCGGCGCCCGACCGCGGAGCAGGTCCGCCGGGAGCTGTCGGCGCTGCTCGCGGGCGCGCCGGAGCCGGTCGACGAGGAGTGGGCGGCGCGGGCCCTGGTGCCGCGGCCGGACGGCCCGCTGGTGCCGCGCCGACGCGGGCGGGGCGAGCGCGGTGGGCGGGGCGAGCGTGGCAAGCGTGGCGGGCAGGGCGGCGGGCAGGTGGAGACCGCCGCGGGGGACGGGACCGGGCGGTCGGCCGAGGTGCGGCCGCCGCGGATACCCCCGGCGCTGCTGGGCCCGCTGTTGGTGGGGGGCGTGTTCGTGCTGCTGGTGCTGGGGATAACCGCGGTGGTGCTGTTCGCAGGCTGACGGCCCGGCTCCGTCCCGGTACGCCGGTCCGGCGGGTGGGCGTGATTACCGGGGTCGGCAAGGTACGCCTAATGTGTGCGTGGGACTTGTTCGAACAGTGGTCTGCACCAGGCCCCTCCGTCGCGGTGACGGCAGGCGGATGCGAGGGGGAGCGGTCGCCGATGGGCGTGCAGGACCGGCCGGAGACGGCCGAGGCGGAGCGGCTGCTGGCCGGGCGGTACGAGTTGGGCGACCGGCTCGGCCGGGGCGGCATGGGGACGGTCTGGCGGGCCTGGGACCGGATGCTCGACCGCGAGGTCGCGGTCAAGGAGCTGACCGTCAACCACCTGCCCGAGGACGAGCTGCAGATCCTGCACGCCCGGATGAAGCGGGAGGCCAGTGCGGCCGCCCGGATCAAGCACCCCGGCGTGATCACGGTGCACGACGTGCTGGAGCAGGACGGCCGGCCGTGGATCGTGATGGAGCTGGTGGACGGCCGCTCGCTCGCCGACGTGATCAGCCAGGACGGCACCCTGCAGCCGCGCGCCGTCGCCGAGGTCGGGAGCCAGGTGCTCGCCGCGCTGCACCGCGGCCACCAACTCGGCGTCCTGCACCGGGACGTGAAGCCGGCCAACGTGCTGCTGGAGCGCGGCACCGGGCGGGTGGTGCTGCTGGACTTCGGCATCGCGACGTACGAGGGCTCGGCCGAGCTGACCCGCCCGGGCGACCTGGTCGGCTCGCCGGACTACCTGGCGCCGGAGCTCGCCCAGGGCGAGCGGCCCGGGCCGGCCTCGGACCTGTGGGGCCTCGGGGCGACGCTGTACGCCGCGGTGGAGGGCCAGTCGCCGTTCCGCCGGACCTCGCCGATCACCACGCTGGCCGCGGTGGTGGGCGAGCCGCTGCCGGAGCCGCGTCGGGCCGGGCCGCTGGGGCCGGTGCTGGCCGCGCTGATGTCCAAGGACCCGGCCGAGCGGCCGACCGCGGACGAGGCCGCCCGGATGCTGGCCGAGGTGCAGGTCGGGCACACGATCAGCCTGAAGTCGGTCGCGCCGGTGCGGATGCCCACCCAGTCGGTGCCGGTGGTGGACCGCGGCGAGCACCCGGTGGCGGAGGAGGACCGCGAGGAGGACGCGGCGGACACGGCGCAGGAGGGGGCCGAGGAACCGACCGCCGAGGCCGTCGTGGACACCGCCGGGGGCGTGGTGGCCGGGGCACCGGCGCTCGCCGCCGTGACCGCGCCGGTGGCGCACCCCATTGCGCCTGCGCGCGGACCGGCCAAGCGCCGCAACACCCTGAAGATCGTCGCGATCGCGCTGGCTGTCGGCCTGCTGGCGGCCGGGGCCACCTTCTTCGCCACCCGGCCCGGCGGCGGCCGCTCGGCCGACGACTCCGGCCCGACCGCCCCGACCTCCCCGGTCACCCCGGCCGCCTCCGCCACCTCGGACCCGAGCGGTGGTCCCGGCCAGGAGCCGGCCGCGCCCCCCGGCTACCACTGGGTGGACGACCCGGCCGGCTTCCGCTTCCCGCTGCCCTCGGGCACCCCGGCCTGGCAGCGCAGTGCCGCGTCCGACAACCAGATCTTCTACAGCCCCGACGGCAAGGTGCACTACCTGCAGTTCGCCGTCACCGTCGGCCAGTCGGTCAAGCCGCTGGAGCACATGCGGCAGATGGAGACCTCCGTCTCCAAGTCGCTGAAGGAGTACAAGCAGCACAAGCTGACCAGCGTCGCGGTGAACGGCCACGAGGCGGCCGTCTGGGAGTTCAGCTACGCCGCGCAGGGAGGTGGCCGCCGCCGGGCGATCGAGGCCGAGTTCATCGACGACGACGGCACCAGCTACGCGATCTACTCGTCCAGCCCGGAGAAGGGCAACGAGTGGAACGAGGCCGAACAGCGCTTCAACGCGGTGCTCCACTACTTCACGCCGACCCGCTGATCCGTCGCGCCCACCCGCCGGCCGGTGGGCGCCCGCTTTCGCCCGACTCCGGCAGATTCTTGTTACCGACGGGTACCGGACCGGCCGCCGAGCGCCTAGGCTGCGCCGTATGTCGGACCTCACAGCAGACGCAGTGGCCACCGAACACCCGGCGACCGGGAACCCGCCCGCCCCCGGCGGCGGCCGGACCGTCGCGGCGGCCGTCCCGCCGTCCCTGGTCACCCGGCTGGCCGCCGGCGTCACCGCCACCGGCGAGCCCAGCCTGGTGGAGACCGTCGCCCCGCTGACCGGTGAGCGGCTGGCGAGCCTGCCGCAGTCCACCCCGGCCGACGTCGAGGTCGCCTTCGAGCTGGCCCGCCGCGCCCAGGCGGCCTGGGCCGCGCTGCCGGTGCGCCGCCGCGCGGCCGTCCTGCTGCGCTTCCACGACCTGCTGCTCCGGCGGCAGGACGAGGTGCTGGACCTCATCCAGGCCGAGACCGGCAAGGCCCGGCTGCACGCCTTCGAGGAGGTGCTGGCCGTCGCGATGGCCGCCCGGCACTACGGACGGGCCGCGCACGGATACCTCAGGGACAAGCGGCACGGCGGGGCGCTGCCGGTGCTCACCCACGCGATCGAGGCTCGCCGCCCCAAGGGCGTGGTCGGCCACATCTCGCCCTGGAACTACCCGCTGGAGCTGTCCATCGGCGACGCCCTGCCCGCCTTCGTGGCCGGCAACGCCGTGGTCAACAAGCCGGACACGCAGACCGCGCTGACCGCGCTGTGGGCCCGCGAGCTGCTGGTCGAGGCCGGGCTGCCGGCCGACCTGTGGCAGGTCGTGATCGGCGACGGCCCGGTGATCGGCCCCGCCGTGGTGGAGCACGCCGACTACGTCTCGTTCACCGGCTCCACCCGCACCGGTCGCGAGGTCGCCCAGCGCGCCGCCGCCCGACTGGTCGGCGCCTCGCTCGAACTCGGCGGCAAGAACGCCATGCTGGTGCTCTCCGACGCCGACCTCGACCGGGCCGCCGCGGGCGCCGTCCGGGCCTGCTTCTCCTCCGCCGGGCAGCTGTGCATCTCGATCGAGCGGCTGTTGGTGCACCGCTCGGTGGCCGACGACTTCCTGGAGCGCTTCGCCGCCCGCACCCGGGCGCTGCGCCTGGGCGGCGGCCTCGCCTACGGCGCCGACATGGGCTCGCTGGTCTCGGTGCGCCAGCTGGAGACCACCACCCGGCACGTGGAGGAGGCGGTCAAGGCGGGTGCCACCGTGCTGGCCGGCGGCCGGGCCAGGCCCGACCTCGGCCCGTACTTCTTCGAGCCGACCATCCTCGACGGGGTGACCCCGGACATGGCGGTCTGCGGCGAGGAGACCTTCGGCCCGGTCGTCTCCGTCTACCGTTTCGACACCGAGGACGAGGCGGTGGCCGCTGCCAACTCCACGCCGTACGGCCTGAACTCCAGCGTCTGGACCAGGGACCTGCGGCGCGGGCGGGCGGTCGCGGCCCGGTTGCGCACCGGCACGGTCAACGTCAACGAGGCCTACGCGGCCGCGTACGGCTCGGTCGGCTCGCCGATGGGCGGCATGGGCGACTCCGGGCTCGGCCGCCGCCACGGCGCCGAGGGCATCCTGCGCTTCACCGAGGCGCAGACCATCGCGACCCAGCGGCTGATGCCGATCGCGCCCTCGTTCGGCCTGGACGACCGGCAGTTCGCCGCGGTGATGACCGGCGGGCTGCGGGCGTTGAAGGCGCTGCGGTTCAAGTAGCCGTCCCGGTGGAGGAGTACGACCCGGGGTACGGCCGGTCGGCCGCACCCCGGGGGTCCGACCCTGGGGTCAGGCCCGGGAGGAGGGGACAACTCGCCTCTCCCGTAGTCAGGTTCGCGTCTCGAAGGAGCAATGGCAGATGGTGGAGTCCGGCGGTGCGGCGGAGTTCGACTACGACGTGGTCGTGGTCGGCTCCGGCTTCGGTGGTTCGGTCGCCGCGCTGCGGCTGACCGAGAAGGGCTACCGGGTCGCCGTCCTGGAGGCCGGGCGGCGCTTCGACCGGGACGAACTGCCCAGGAACTCCTGGGACCTGTCGAACTACCTGTGGGCGCCGAAGCTCGGGCTGTACGGGATCCAGCGGATCCACCTGCTGGCCAACGTGCTGATCCTGGCCGGCGCCGGGGTCGGCGGCGGCTCGCTGAACTACGCCAACACCCTGTACGTGCCGCCGAAGGCCTTCTTCGAGGACCGCCAGTGGCGCCACATCACCGATTGGCAGGAGGAGCTGGCGCCGTTCTACGACCAGGCGCAGCGGATGCTCGGGGTCCGGCTCAACCCGACCGTCACCCCCTCGGACGTGCACCTCAAGGCGGCCGCCGAGCAGCTGGGCGTCGGCGACACCTTCCACATGGCACCGGTCGGGGTCTTCTTCGGGGACGGCCAGGACGCCGGCGGCAGGGCCAAGGCGGCGCCCGGGGACGAGGTCGCCGACCCGTACTTCGGCGGCGCCGGGCCGGCCCGCAAGGCCTGCGTGGAGTGCGGCGAGTGCATGACCGGCTGCCGGCACGGGGCCAAGAACATGCTCACCGAGAACTACCTGTACCTGGCCGAGCGGGGCGGCGCCGAGATCCACCCGCTCACCACGGTGGCCCGGATCCGCGAGTGCGGCGGGGCCGACGGGAGCCGCGGCTTCGCGGTGGACGTGCGCCGCACCGACGCCCGCTCCCGGACCGACCGGGTGAAGGCGGGTGCGCGGACCATCACCGCCGCCCGGGTGGTGGTCGCGGCCGGCACCTACGGCACCCAGTCGCTGCTGCACCGGATGCGCGAGGCGGGGCACCTGCCCGGGATCTCCGCCCGGCTCGGCGAGCTGACCCGGACCAACTCCGAGGCACTGGTGGGCGCGCAGACCACCGACCGGCGCTACGGCTCCCGGGCGGACTTCACCAAGGGGGTGGCGATCACCTCCTCGATCCACCCGGACGCCAACACCCACATCGAGCCGGTCCGCTACGGCAAGGGCTCCAACGCGATGGGCGCGCTGTCGATCGCCCAGGTCAAGGGCGGCGGACGGGCCCCGCGCTGGCTGCGCTACCTGGGCGACTCGGTGCGCCACCCGGTGACCTTCGCCCGCTCGATGAACCAGCACCGTTGGTCCGAGAAGACGATCATCGGCCTGGTGATGCAGTCGCTGGACAACTCGATCACCGTCTCGCTGAAGAAGGGCCCGCTCGGCAGGAGCCGGCTCACCTCCGCCCAGGGCCACGGAGCCCCCAACCCGACCTGGATCCCGGCCGCCGAGCAGGGCGCCCAGGCGCTGGCCGAGCAGATCAACGGCTTCGCGGGCAGCACCGTCGGCGAGATCTTCGACATCCCGATGACCGCCCACTTCCTCGGCGGCTGCCCGATCGGCGACGCCCCCGAGACCGGCGTGGTCGACCCCTACCACCGGCTGTACGGGCACCCGGGGATCAGCGTGGTCGACGGCGCGGCCGTCTCCGCGAACCTCGGGGTGAACCCCTCGCTGACCATCACCGCGCAGGCCGAGCGCGCCATGTCGATGTGGCCCAACAAGGGCGAGGCGGACGGCCGTCCGGCCCCGGGCGAGGCCTACCGGCGGGTCGCCCCGGTGGCGCCCGCCCGGCCGGCCGTCCCGGAGGACGCGTTCGGTGCGCTCCGGCTGCCGCTGCTGCCCGTCCCGGAGGTCCCGAAGAAGCGCGGCTGAGCGGGCCGCGGCGGGCCAACCCGCCCGGCCCGGTGCCCGGTTGACATTCGTTCGGATCCGATGGGATAAACGGGCTTTCTGGGGGACCAGGAACTCGTCGAGCGGGGGGAAACCGGTCCATGGCCATCTGCGCGTCGTGCGGTGCGGCATCGGTGGAAGGGGCGCCCGCCTGCGCCTCGTGCGGACGGCCGTCGGCGCCGCCCCCGCCGACGGCCGCCATGCCGGTCGTACCGCCCGCTGCACCCCCTGCTGCACCGCCCCCGCCGGCGTACGGTCCGCCGCCCGGCTACGGCCCGCCGCCACCTCCGCCGCCCGGCTACGGCCCGCTGCCGCCCGGCCCCGGCTACCCGCCGTCCGCCGGCCCGCCCGCGCTGGGCAGCTGGGGCGCCGGACGGCCGTACGACCCGCAGGCCGGCCGGCCGACCGCGCTGAGCCGGCTGGTCGGTGCGGACTGGCGCCCGGCGCTCCTGACCGCCGTCGCGCCGACCGCGGTGCTGCTCCTGACCGCGCTGATCGTGGCGATCCCGAGCGACTACCAGTTCTCCTACCTGTTCCGGGCGCCCGAGTTCGGCGAGCGCTTCGGTGCCGCCCTGTCGCTGGCGCTGAACGCGCTCGGCGCGCCGTTCAAGCTGGGGTACACCACCCCGCTGAAGCGTGGCGACGCGGAGGGCTCGGACCTGCTGCTCCGGATGGTGCCGCTGACGGTCACCGTGCTGTGGATGCTGGCGCTCTGGCTCGGCGTACGGGCGGGGGCGCGCCGCCGCCGGGCCGCCGGCCTCCAGCTGAGCCGCGGCCAGGCCGCGGGCGAGGCGCTGCGCACCGCGGTGGTCCTGGCGGCGGTGACCGCGCTGCTCGGACTGGTCGGCGGGACGACCTGGCAGCCGCAGGCCGCCGGCGGGCGCTACTCCGGCCTCGTCGGCCGCGCCCTCGGGGTGACGTACACCGTGGACTCCGGCTGGCTGGAGGCGACCGGCTGGACCGCCCTGCTCGCCGCGCTGACGGCTTTCGCCGTCTACGGCACCGACGCGCTGCGCTGGGCCGCCTGGCGCAGCCGGGCGGTGCGCGGCTGGGCGGTGGCCGCGCTCACCGCCGGCCAGGCGCTGGCGCTGTCGCTGGGCCTGGCCTCGGTGACGGGCTTCGTGCTGGTCGCCGCCAACAGCGACAAGGGCTGGCAGACCGCGATCTCGCTGGCCTTCCTGCCGAACCTCGGCCTGGGCCTGCTCGGCCTGGGCTCGGGCGCGACCCTGCGCGGGTTCAGCGGGACGTCCGGCGCGGCGTCCGCGATCGACGGCGACTGGCGGGGTGGCCCCGACCGCATGGAGTTCTCCTTCTTCGACCTGCACGACCAGAGCGCCGACTGGCGCTGGACCGGCCTGCTGGCACTCGCCGCGACCGGCGTCCTCGGCTGGTCGGCGTACCGGCGGCGGCTGGACGCGGCCGACCGGCTCCGGCTGGCGGCCGTCCACGCCGTGGTGCTCACCGCTCTGATGGCGGCGGGCGGCGCGCTGATGACCATCTCGACGTCCTCCGCGAACCCGGGGTGGGGCACCACCTACAACCAGCTGGGCGTGTCCCGGGAGACCTCGATCGGTCTGGTGTTCGTCAGCGTGCTGGTGGCCAACCTGGTCTGGGCGGCGATCGGCGCGCTGGTGGTGCCGTCGGTGCTGGCGGCCGTCGGCGGCCGGGGTGCGGCGGCCCCCCAGGGGGCCTACGGCCCGGCCCCGTACGGCGACGCCCCGTACGGCGCGGTGCCGCCGCAGCCGGGCGCGCCGTACCAGGCCGCCCCAGGGCCGCAGCCGTACGCGTCCGGGGCGGGGGTGAGCGACGTGGTCGGCTCGCACGACGCCCCGCCGGTGCCCTCGCCGGGCGCGGGGACTCCGGCCGAGGAACCGGTCGATCCGAGCGTCTGGCGCAAGCAGCCCTGAGCGCGGCGGCCCTGCGCGCGGTGGTCCTGAGCGCGGCGGTCCGGACCGCGTGAGCCCGGACAGGGCAAAGGGCCCCGCGGGGGAACGGGGCCCTTTGTCGCTCAGCACGCGGCGTCAGGGCTGCGCCGGTGCTGGGGTGACGGCGCCGGGGGAGGAGCGCCGTCGGGTCGGTCGGCTTCGGGGTCGCGCCCGCGCGGCCCGGCGTGGGTGGCCGGTGGCGCGGGGCGCGCACGCTCGCGGTGCGGCGGGTCGGCGCGCAGGTCTGCGCCGGGCCTTCGCTCACGGAGTGTGAGGGCGCGTACGGCGTCGCCGCACAAGGCGGCGGCATCGGTCGGGGTCTCCGCAGTGCGCCTGCCGGCCGCCGGGAGAACCGCTTCCACGCAGCATCGTGCTGGACGGAGGGCTTGCTCTGCAACCGATTCGGCACAGTTCGGCACAGTCCATTTGGTGCGGGTGCAGACCCGAGGACGCCGTTCGGGCACGGGTGCACGCCCGGTTCAGGCCGGCGGGCGATGGTGGGCAGGCGTCGACGCACGGCGTCGATGATCACGGTGTGTAGTGGTGTGAGTGGCTGCGGCGCACTGGGACGCGCGTAGCGGCGCGGGGACGGGACGGGGTGTGCGCCCGGGGTGTGCCCGGCTCGCGGCGGGGGTGCGACGGTCGGCCCCGGGCGTCCCCGGCGCCGGCCGTCCCACCTCTCGGTCCAGTCGCGGCCGGGGTCGCTGTCCCCTGCTGGCCGGCCGCGGCACCCGCGCACGGTCCCACGGCGCCGCGCTCCCGGCGGGCCGGGGCGGTGGCGCCACATGCGCCGGTGGACTGGGATGAAGCTCCACGCGTGGTCCTGCAGTCCGTACGGCGGCGCCCTTGGCCGGGGCGAAGGCGGCGCGCCTGGCGGGCGCGGCGCGGTCGTACGGTCGTCAGAAGCAACGAAAGACGGCCCCGCGCGGTCACGGTCGTTTGGACGGGCAGACGAGTGAAACCGGACAGCCCGGTAGAATCGGTGTCCAGACACCCCCACCCGTCGCCGCCGCGGCCCCCGCCGGGGAAGCGGTTCGGTGTGACACCTCTCGTACCGCTGCCGGAAGGCCGTCTGTGTCCTCTGCAATTCCCGTCCAGTCCGCGCCGGACAACGACACCGTCCTGGTGGTCGACTTCGGTGCCCAGTACGCCCAGCTCATCGCCCGTCGGGTGCGTGAGGCGCGGGTCTACAGCGAGATCGTGCCGAGCAGCATGCCGGTCGCCGAGATGCTCGCCAAGAACCCCAAGGCGATCATCCTCTCCGGCGGCCCGTCGTCGGTCTACGAAGAGGGCGCGCCGCAGCTCGACCGCGCGATCTTCGAGGCCGGGGTCCCGGTCTTCGGCATGTGCTACGGCTTCCAGCTGATGGCCAAGACCCTCGGCGGCACCGTCGACAACACCGGCTCCCGCGAGTACGGCCGCACCCCGCTGACCGTCAGCCGCCCCGGCTCCACCCTGTTCGAGGGCGTCCCGGCGCAGCACTCGGTGTGGATGTCGCACGGCGACGCCTGCTCCGCCGCCCCGGAGGGCTTCACCGTCACCGCCTCCACCGACGTGGTGCCGGTCGCGGCCTTCGAGAACGACGAGGCGCGCCTCTACGGCGTCCAGTACCACCCCGAGGTGCTGCACTCCGACCACGGCCAGCAGATCCTGGAGCACTTCCTCTACCGCGGCGCCGGCCTCGCCCCGACCTGGACCACCGGCAGCGTGGTCGAGGAGCAGGTCGCGCTGATCCGTGCCCAGGTCGGCACCAAGCGCGCGATCTGCGGCCTCTCCGGCGGCGTGGACTCCGCGGTCGCGGCCGCCCTGGTCAACAAGGCCATCGGCGAGCAGCTGACCTGCGTGTACGTCGACCACGGTCTGATGCGCAAGGGTGAGACCGAGCAGGTCGAGAAGGACTTCGTGGCGGCCACCGGCGTGCAGCTGAAGGTGGTCGACGCCGCGGAGCGCTTCCTGAACGCGCTGAAGGGGGTCACCGACCCCGAGGAGAAGCGCAAGATCATCGGCCGGGAGTTCATCCGGGTCTTCGAGCAGGCCCAGGCCGAGATCATCGCCGAGGCCGGCGAGCACGGCGAGTCGGTCGACTTCCTGGTCCAGGGCACCCTGTACCCGGACGTGGTGGAGTCCGGCGGCGGCACCGGCACCGCCAACATCAAGTCCCACCACAACGTCGGCGGCCTGCCCGAGGACCTGCAGTTCCAGCTGGTCGAGCCGCTGCGCAAGCTGTTCAAGGACGAGGTCCGGATGGTCGGCCAGGAGCTGGGCCTGCCGGAGGAGATCGTCCAGCGCCAGCCGTTCCCGGGCCCGGGCCTGGGCATCCGGATCGTCGGCGAGGTCACCCGGGAGCGGCTGGACCTGCTCCGCGACGCCGACGCGATCGTCCGCGAGGAGCTGACCGCGGCCGGCCTGGACCGCGAGATCTGGCAGTGCCCGGTCGTGCTGCTCGCCGACGTGCGCAGCGTGGGCGTGCAGGGCGACGGCCGCACCTACGGTCACCCGATCGTGCTGCGCCCGGTCTCGTCCGAGGACGCCATGACCGCCGACTGGTCGCGCCTGCCGTACGACGTGCTGGCCCGGATCTCCACCCGGATCACCAACGAGGTCCGCGACGTGAACCGCGTCGTCGTCGACGTCACCAGCAAGCCGCCGGGCACCATCGAGTGGGAGTGAGCACTCCCGCCGGCCGGTAGGGCTGTCCGACGGATCTCGTCGGACAGCCGCTGAGTCGGTGCCGAACGGCCGCGCCGTCGTTCCCGTATACAGGGGAACGGCGGCGCGGCCGTTCTCGGTGCGGCGGCCGCCGACCGGGTGGGACCTCCCACCGAAAGCGATCGGGAGCGGGCAGAATGCGGACCGGACCTGTCAGGAGTGGCGGGCCGTGAGGGAAGGTGTGAGCGATGTCGGAGGTCAGCAACTCCGCGGCGGTCGACGGTGGAGCGGTCGGTCTGGCCGACCGGGTGGCGCAGTGGAGGGCGTTCGCGTCCAGGTACCCGCTGCTGCCGCTGCGGCTCTTCCTCGGCGTCACCTTCGTGTACGCGGCCCTCGACAAGCTGTCCGACGCGCACTACCTGGCCGGGGCGGGCGACCCGGCGTCGTTCGTCTCGCAGACCCAGGCGGCCAGGGCCGGCAGCCCGATCTCCTTCCTGCTCGGCGCCGCCCTGGACGCGCCCACCCTGTTCGCGCTGGCCATCGCCTTCGGTGAGCTGGCGGTCGGCCTCGGCACCCTGCTCGGCCTCTGGGGCCGGGCCGCGGCGCTCGGCGGCGTGATGATCAGCCTCAGCCTCTGGCTGACCGTCAGCTGGAGCATCTCGCCGTACTACCTCGGCAACGACCTCGCCTACCTGATGGCCTGGACGCCGCTGCTGCTGGCCGGCACGCCGTACCTGTCGGTGGACGGCTACCTCGCCCGGCGGGCCGGCCGGGACCGCGAGCGCGGGCTGGCCGAGGACCACGTCAAGCGCCGGGCGCTGGTGGACGGCGGGATCGCCGCCGTCGCGATCGGCGGCGCCGGGCTGCTCACCGGCTCGCTCACCCGGACCTTCGGCCGGGACGAGCGGGACCCGTCCACGCAGGCCTCGTCCCAGCAGGAACCGGCAAAGCAGGAGCCGGCGAAGCAGGAACCGCCCAAGCAGTCCGCGGCCCCCGCCAACACCGGCCAGGCGCCCGCCGGGTCGGCCCCCTCGGTGTCGGCCGCGAGCGTGCCGGTCGGCGGCTCGGCCCAGGTCAAGGACCCGGCCACCGGGGACGCGGTCTACATCGTGCAGCCCACGGCGGGCCAGTACTGCGGCCTGTCCTCGGTGTGCACCCACTCCGGCTGCGCCGTCGACGCCCCGAAGAACGGCCGGCTGTACTGCCCCTGCCACGGCTCCCGGTTCGACGCCGCCACCGGCGCGGTGGTCACCGGGCCGGCGGTCAAACCGCTGCCGAAGTACACCGTCACCAAGGACGGGGACAAGCTGAACCTCGGGCCGCTGCAGAGCTGAGCGCGGGGGCCGGCCCTTGTGAAGGCCGGTCCTGAACGGCCGGCCCTGGGCGGTCAGGGCTCGCGGTCGGTGCGGCCGCGCCGGGTGACCGCCGCGACCGCGCCGGCCAGGCCGCCGAGGCCGAGCACGATGAAGGTGACCGGGATGACGATCCGGCCGTTCACCGTCTGGTCGTTGAGCGCCGCGACCAGGTAGACCACGGCGATCGTGGTGAACAGTCCGCCCGCGATCAGCGAGAACAGGTCGAGCGGGTGCTTCCTCACTGCTGGACCACCTTGATGTTGCCGATCCCGACCGCGAGTTCGAGGTCGAGCGTGCCCTTGGACGAGTGACCGCTGCCGGGTTGCAGCAGGTAGGTGTGGCGGCCGGTGCCGTCGTTGCGGTCACCGGGGATCGAGACGTCGCCGAGGCCCATCCGGGTCACCAGGTTCACCGTCGCGTCCGGCGGCAGGAGGACGGTCAGCTCGCCGGCACCGAGTTCGACCTTGCTGGTGAGGGTGGTCCCGGCCGGGTCGAGCCCGGTCAGGTCCAGCCGGATCCGGCCGGCGCCGAGGGAGTACTTGGGCTGCAGGTCGGCCGTCGCGACGACGGTGAAGTCGCGCTGGCCGACGGCGTTCTGCACGGAGTCCGTCGAGCGGCCGACGAAGACCAGCGCCAGGGTGAGCAGCAGGCCCGTCATCGCGAGCTTGCGGGCCCGGCCGAACTTCGCGCCGAGCAGCAGCGTCAGACCGATCACCAGCAGCGCGGTGGCCAGCACGGTCGCACTCAGCACGGTGACGCCGGTGTGGCCGGCGGAGGCGGACCAGACCGCGGCACCCGCGCCGATCGCCAGCAGCAGGCCGAAGAAGCCGAGCGCGGACCGCTCCCGCGGGTGCCGGACGGCGGTGGGCCGCGGCCTGCGGGGCGGGCCGTCCTTGCGCAGTGGGTCGCCCGCGGGCAGGTCGGCGCGCCGCCACCAGGGCTGGGCCGGGCCGCCCACCGGGGGCACCGGGGTGCCGAACGGCGGGGTGGTGGTGGCGCCGTAGGGGTTGCGCTCGGGGTGGCGCGGGTCCCACAGGTAGCCGGTCGGGCCGGGGGCGGGGGAGTCGGCGGGCACCGTTCCGGCGGCGCGCTCCGCGGCGTGCCGGGCGCGGGCGGCCTCGTCCTCCTCCGGCCAGGGCCACGGGTGCGGGCCGGCCGGGTCCGCGTCGGGGTAGTGGCGGTCGTACGGGCCGCCGCGGCGGCGTCCGCGCAGCCGGCCTCGGCGGCGCTCCGGGTCGTAGCGCACCGCCAGGAAGACCAGGCCCGCGAGCAGCAGCAGCGGGAACAGCTGGTCGTCCTGGCCCATCGAGGAGAAGAACACCCCGGTGCCGATCACCGTCAGCAGCACCGCGCCGACCGACTGGCCGTCGACCCGGCCGGTGAGCACCCGCTGGAGTTCGGTGCGCCCGTGCCGGCTGCCGCCCTTGCCGTCCGGCACCGACTCGGTGGGGACGATCAGCCAGGCCAGGCCGTACAGGAACAGCCCGAGGCCGCCGGAGAGGCAGAGCACCACGGTGACCACCCGGAAGACCACCGGGTCGATGTCCAGGTGTCGCCCGAGGCCGCCGCAGACGCCGGCCACCACGCGGTGGTGCTCGGTCCTGGTCAGCGGCGGGCGGTCCGGTTCCGGCGGGGCGGCGGGCCCGGCCTCCTGGATGCGGTGGTCCTCGGTCATGACCACCATCCTCCCGGCTGGCCCGGCCCGGCCCAACCGGTGCGAGCCCTGTCCGGACCCTGACTTGTCCCTGAGAACCGCCTAGGGACACACCCTGATGCGCCCGCGCACACGAGCGTGGAACCATCGGTGGCGTGGCAGCACCCGGTACCGACCCCCGCCCCCTCGCCCCCGACGCCGCGTCGTCGGCCGGCGCCGACCCGACCGCGCCCGACGGCGGGCGGCCGCCGTACCGCCGGCTCTACCGCAGCCCGCAGGGGCGGATGCTCGGCGGGGTCGCGCACGGTCTCGCGGTGCACCTCGGGCTGCCGGTGCGGTGGGTCCGGCTCGCGTTCGTGCTGCTCTTCTTCGCGCAGGGGATCGGGACCCTGCTGTACGCGGCGTTCTGGTTCGTGGTGCCGATCGGCATCGGCGAACCCGCGCAGCGCGGCGGCACCCACTGGATGTACGTCAACGGCGCCTTCGTCCCGGCCGGGGCGGGGCAGCAGCCGGGCGGGGCGCTGAGCAAGGGCCGCAGCGGCTGGCTCGGCCGGCTGCGCGAACTGCTCCAGCACGCGCTCCAGGGCGAGCCGGTCGCCGCGGTCCCCGCGGAGGGGGAGGGCGCCGCGCCCGCCGGCAAGACCGGCCAGGGCGGCCTCGGCCAGCTCGCCGCCCTGGTGATGACCGTGATCGGCCTGATCGCCCTGCTCAACGCGCTCGGCCTGCAGACCGCCAAGCCGTACACCTGGCCGCTGCTGGCGATCGGGGTGGGTGTCGCGCTGGTCTGGCGGCAGGCCGACGACTCGCGCTGGCAGCGCTGGTTCGGCCTGGAGGAGGGCGACAAGCGGCGCGGCGCCTACACCCGGGTCGGCGCCGGCGTGCTGCTCGTGGTGGCCGGCACCATCGCCTTCCTCGCCATGCAGGGCAGCGGTTCGACGCTCGGCTCGGTGGTCGAGGCCTCGCTCGCCGTGCTCGCCGGCGTCCTGGTGCTGCTCGGCCCGTACGGGCTGCGCCTGTGGCAGGACCTCGGCGCCGAGCGCACCGCCCGCATCCGCGCCCAGGAGCGCGCCGAGATCGCCGCGCACGTCCACGACTCGGTGCTGCACACGCTGACCCTGATCCAGCGCCGGGCCGAGGACCCCAAGGAGGTGCTGAGGCTGGCCCGCGCCCAGGAGCGCGAGCTGCGGCTGTGGCTGTACCGCCCGGAGGCCGCCGCCGAGGCCGCGCCCGACACCATGGCGGAGAGCCTGCGCGCCGTCGTCGCCGAGGTCGAGGACCGGCACGGCGTCCCGGTCGAGGTCGTGATCGTCGGTGACTGCCCGATGGACGAGCGGATCGCGGCACAGATGCAGGCCGCGAGGGAGGCGACCGTCAACGCGGCCAAGTACGGTGGCGGGGGACCGGTCCAGGTCTACGCCGAGGTGGAGGGGAGGACGGTGTCGGTGTTCGTCCGCGACCACGGCCCCGGCTTCGACCCCGACACGGTGCCCGAGGACCGGATGGGCGTACGGGAGTCGATCATCGGCCGCATGAAGCGCAACGGCGGCACCGCACGGGTGCGGCCCGCGCCGGACGGCGGGACCGAGGTCGAGCTGGAGATGGAGAGAACGAATGACTGAGGCAGCGCCGATCGGGGTCCCCGCGGCCGAGGACTCCGGGCGTACCGCGCGGGTCGTCCTGGTGGACGACCACCGGATGTTCCGCACGGGGGTGCGGGCCGAGATCGGCCGCACCGAGACGACCGGCATCGACGTGGTCGGCGAGGCCGACGACGTCGAGTCGGCGGTCCGGGTGGTCGCCGAGACCCGGCCGGACGTGGTGCTGCTCGACGTCCACCTGCCCGGCGGCGGCGGTGTCGAGGTGCTGCGCCGCTCGGCCGGGCTGATGGGCGAGCAGGGCGGGGTCAAGTTCCTGGCCCTGTCGGTGTCGGACGCCGCCGAGGACGTCATCGGCGTCATCCGCGGCGGCGCGCGCGGCTACGTCACCAAGACCATCACCGGCACCGACCTGGTCAACGCGATCTTCCGGATCGCCGACGGCGACGCGGTGTTCTCGCCCCGGCTGGCCGGCTTCGTCCTGGACGCCTTCGCCGCCACCGACACCCCGCCGGTCGACGAGGACCTGGACCGCCTCACCCAGCGCGAGCGCGAGGTGCTCCGCCTGATCGCGCGCGGTTACGCGTACAAGGAGATCGCCAAGCAGCTCTTCATCTCGGTGAAGACGGTCGAGAGTCACGTCTCCGCCGTCCTGCGCAAGCTCCAGCTGAGCAACCGGCACGAACTGACCCGCTGGGCCACCGCCCGCCGGCTGGTCTGAGCCGCGCCGGGAGCCGTGCGCTGAGCTGTGCCCGCGTGGTGGCCCGAGCCCGTTCGGCCCGAATTTCCCGGGCCGGGCGGGCTTGTCGGTGGGTGGCCATAGACTCGGAGTGCCATGAGTAGCCTCTTTGACGACCTCCCGCTCCCCGGTTTCGAGGCACCCGCCGCCGGGTCGAAGCAGCCCGCCGCCCCCCTCGACGAGGAGCCCCCGCCGTACGAGGACGACGCCCCGTACGAGGCCTACGAGGAGGCCATCCCGGAGGGGCTGTTCCAGACCGACCACGCCGCCGAGACCGCGCGCGACGCCTGGTACCGCAACGGCGCCGCCCGGACGGTGGTGGACCCGGCGCAGCTGCTGGAGGGCATGAACGACCCGCAGCGCGAGGCGGTGCTGCACGCGGGCTCGCCGCTGCTCATCGTGGCGGGCGCCGGCTCCGGCAAGACCCGGGTGCTGACCCACCGGATCGCCCACCTGCTCGGCGCCCGCGGCGTGCAGCCGGGCGAGATCCTGGCGATCACCTTCACCAACAAGGCCGCCGGCGAGATGCGCGAGCGCGTCGAGGCGCTGGTCGGCCCGCGGGCCCGGGCGATGTGGGTGTCCACCTTCCACAGCGCGTGCGTGCGGATCCTGCGCCGCGAGTCCAAGGTGCTGGGCTTCACGTCCAGTTTCTCGATCTACGACTCGGCCGACTCGCAGCGGCTGATGTCACTGGTCTGCCGCGACCTCGACCTGGACCCGAAGCAGTTCCCGCCGAAGTCCTTCACGGCGAAGATCAGCAACCTGAAGAACGAGCTGATCGACGAGGAGACCTTCGCCGACCAGGCCGCCAACCCGATGGAGAAGAAGCTCGCCGAGGCGTACACGCTGTACCAGCGGCGGCTGCGCGAGGCCAACGCGCTGGACTTCGACGACATCATCATGACGACGGTGAACCTGCTCCAGGCCTTCCCCGACGTCGCGGAGCACTACCGGCGCCGGTTCCGGCACATCCTGGTCGACGAGTACCAGGACACCAACCACGCCCAGTACATGCTCGTCCGCGAGCTGAGCGGGGGATCCGTCGCGGCCGCGCCGAAGCGCACGGTGGACGGGGAGTTCGTGAACCCGGCGGCCGGGCGGCTGGCCGAGGTGCCGCCGGCCGAGCTGTGCGTCGTCGGTGACGCGGACCAGTCGATCTACGCCTTCCGCGGCGCGACGATCCGCAACATCCTCCAGTTCGAGGAGGACTACCCGAACGCGACCACGATCCTGCTGGAGCAGAACTACCGCTCCACGCAGACCATCCTGAGCGCCGCCAACGCCGTCATCGAGCGCAACGCCAACCGGCGCGAGAAGAAGCTCTGGACGGCCGGCGAGCACGGCGAGCGGGTCGTCGGCTACGTCGCGGACGACGAGCACGGCGAGGCCCAGTTCATCGCCGACGAGATCGACCGGCTCACCGACGCGGGCGACGCCAAGCCCGGCGACGTCGCAATCTTCTACCGGACCAACGCCCAGTCCCGGGTGTTCGAGGAGGTGTTCATCCGGGTCGGTTTGCCGTACAAGGTGGTCGGCGGGGTGCGCTTCTACGAGCGCAAGGAGGTCCGGGACGTCCTGGCGTACCTGCGGGTGCTCTCCAACCCGGAGGACACCGTGCCGCTGCGCCGGATCCTCAACGTGCCCAAGCGCGGCATCGGCGAGCGGGCCGAGGCGATGGTCGACGCGCTGGCCGCGCGGGAGCGGATCTCCTTCGCCCAGGCGCTGGTGCGGGTCGACGAGGCGTACGGGATGGCCGCGCGCTCGGCCAACGCGGTGAAGAAGTTCAACACCCTGATGGCCGGGCTGCGGCAGGTCGTCGAGTCGGGCGCGGGCCCGGCCGCGGTGCTGGAGGCCGTCCTGGAGGAGACCGGCTACCTGGCCGAACTCCAGGCCTCCACCGACCCGCAGGACGAGACCCGGGTGGAGAACCTGCAGGAGCTGGCCTCCGTCGCCCTCGAGTACGAGCAGGACCCGGGCGAGCGGCCCGACGCCGGTGAGGACGGCACCCCGCCGGTCGGCTCGCTCGCCGACTTCCTGGAGCGGGTCGCGCTGGTCGCCGACTCCGACCAGATCCCGGACGAGGACGAGGAGGGCCAGGGCGTCATCACGATGATGACCCTGCACACCGCCAAGGGCCTGGAGTTCCCGGTGGTCTTCCTGACCGGCATGGAGGACGGGATCTTCCCGCACATGCGGGCGCTCAACCAGGTCAAGGAGCTGGAGGAGGAGCGGCGGCTCGCCTACGTGGGGCTCACCCGGGCGCGGGAGCGGCTCTACCTGACCCGCTCGGTGCTGCGCAGCGCCTGGGGGCAGCCCGCGTACAACCCGGCCTCGCGGTTCCTGGAGGAGATCCCGGAGAACCTGGTGGAGTGGAAGCGGACGGGGGCGGCGCAGGCGCCGGCCGCGCGCGGCTTCTCCTCGGGTTCGTCCTGGGGCAAGTCCTCGTCGGGGGGCGGCGGTTCGCGCTCCTCGTCGGCTTCCTCGGCCTCCTCGAAGCCCAAGGCGGGCTGGGGGCAGTCGGCGCGGCGCGGCGGCCAGGTCGTGGAGCGGGACGTCGTCTCGCTGGCGGTCGGGGACCGGGTCACCCACGACACCTTCGGGCTGGGCACGGTGGTGGGCGTCACCGGCGTCGGCGACCGGGCGCAGGCCACGGTCGACTTCGGTTCGGAGGGCCGCAAGCAACTGCTGTTGCGCTACGCGCCGGTGGAGAAGCTCTGACGGGGAGGGTTTCTAGCGCGGGTCGAGCCCGTTCGAGAGGAACCACGGCAGCGGGTCGACCGGCCCGCTGCCGGCCGGGCGGATCTCGAAGTGCAGGTGCGGGCCCGTGCTGTTGCCGCTGCTGCCGACGAAGGCGATGACGTCGCCCTGCTTCACCGGTCCCTTGCGGACCTTGTACGCCCTCAGGTGGCAGTACCAGGCCTCGGTGCCGTCGGGCATCTTCAGTATCGACATGTAGCCGTACGACGGGTTCCACAGGGTGCGGATCGTGCCGTCGGTGACGGCCATGACCTGGGAGCCGCCGTCCACCGGGAAGTCGATGCCGGTGTGGCGGTTGGCCCAGTGGGTGCCGGCCTCGCCGAACAGTTCGCCGAGGCCGTGCTGGGCGACCGGCATGACCACCTTGGGCTTGGCGGGCTCGGCGGTCGGCTGTGCGGTCGGGTCGTCGGTGGGCTGGGCGCCGGCCAGCGGCTGGCGGGCGTCGCCGCGGGAGGCCTGGGTCGGGCCGCCGGCCGCAACCGCCTGCTGCGCGGCCGCCTTGGCGGCCTCGGCGCCGCCGTCGGCCGGGTTGTCCGGGGCCTCGGCCGCCGTGTGCGGCGCGGTCCGGCCGGCCGCCTGGGCGCGCTGGTCGGTCTCGCCCTGCACGGTGACGGCCGCCGCGGCGGCGACCCCGAGCGCGGCCACCGACGGCAGCGCGACCCGCAGCAGGGCCGTCCGGGTGGCCGCCTTGGCGGCGCCGCGGCGCTCGGCGCGGGACTGTTCGCGGGCGGCGAGGCGCAGCTCCGCACGGGTCGGGCGGGCGGCTGCGTCGGGAGCCATCGGGGGCTGCCTCCTCGGTGGGCCTCGGGGCGCGTCGTCGGGCAGGGGGACCGGCAGGGGAAAGCGACGGGGGAAAGCGGGGGAAAACAGCCGAGACTGTAGCCGCAAGGCCGATGCCCCGGAAAAACCTCCGATTGTCAAGAGCTCGGCCGGGGGTCTGTGCGGAGGGCGGGCGGACGGGTATACCCACTGGTAGCAAGGCCGGTGGCTGTGACTTTGCCCTCCTCTTGGGAGGTGGCACGGCCAACCGGGCCGGGTGGCGCTAACCTCCCCTCAGGTTGGTTATTGACCGTTAACCGCGCCCGTGGTCCGCAGGGTCCGGTCGGATGGTGGACGACGAGGTCCAGCAGGAGGCAGTGATGAGTGTGTCGGGGCCGATCCGTGTGGTGGTCGCCAAGCCGGGGCTCGACGGTCACGACCGGGGCGCCAAGGTCATCGCGCGCGCCCTGCGCGACGCCGGTATGGAGGTCATCTACACCGGGCTGCACCAGACGCCCGAGCAGGTCGTCGACACCGCGATCCAGGAGGACGCGGACGGCATCGGGCTGTCGATCCTCTCCGGCGCCCACATGACGCTGTGCGCGCGGGTGTTGGAGCTGCTGAAGGAGCGCGACGCGGCGGACATCAAGGTCTTCTGCGGCGGGATCATCCCGGACGAGGACATCGCCGAGCTGAAGGCGATGGGCGTCGCGGACATCTTCACCCCGGGCACGCCGACCCGGGAGGTCGTCGCCTGGGTCGAGGCCAACCTGCGGGCGGCCGGCTGAGGTTGACGGTACGGGCGGGCCGGTCCTCGGGGACCGGCCCGCTTCGTCGTTCCGGGGACCGGCCCGCCCCTTCGGGGACCGGCCCGTCGCTTCGTGGGTGCCGGTCGTCAGGCGTCGAGTTCGGCCAGCATCGCGGCCCGGAAGCGCAGCGTTCCGGCCAGCCGGGCGAAGGTCTCCGACCAGGCGGAGTCCGGGGCGGCCTCGGCGGCCAGCTCCTCCACGGCGGCCGCGGTCTCCGGGGCGAGCGCGCGCTCCGTCATCCCGAGCACCCCGCTGTGGCTCCACGGGTACGCGCCGGAGCCGGCGGCGCGGGCCAGGGCCGTCACCACGGCGGTGGACAGCGGCGGCGTCCACGGCGTGCCGCAGGCGCCGAGCAGTTGGAAGGCCTCGCCGAGGCCGTGCACCTCGATGAACGCGGCCGTCCAGGCGGCCCGTTCCCCGGGCGGGAGGACAGCCAGCAGCTTGGCGGGGGCGCCGGTGACGCGGGGAGCGCGGGCCCGTCCGGCGCCGCGGGCGGGTGGTGTGGGCGCCGGGCCGAGCAGGGCCCGGGCCCAGTCGGCGTCGTGCTGGCGGACGGCGGCGCGCGCCCAGGCCTCCCGCAGGTCGTCGGCCCAGCTGCTGCTGGTCTCGTCGATGCTGTCGCCGACCCGCAGGGCGAGCAGTTGCTCCGGGGTCAGCCCGGTGCTCTCCGGCCAGAGCCGCAGCGGCGCGGCGGCGACCACCTCGCCGAACCACCAGGCCCGTTCGCCGCGGCCGGTGGGGGACTTGAGCGGTATGCCGTCGCGCTGCATGGCCGCGTCGCACTCGGCGGGCGGGGTGACCAGCAGGTGCGTCCCGGCGTCGGAGAGACGGACGGCGGCGCTCGCCCGCTCGGCCATCCGCCGGGCGAGGGCCGAGCCGGGCAGGGTGGACAGCAGCTCGGCGGCGGTGGCGCGGACGTTCTTGCTGCGGTCGCCGAGGGCGGCCTCCAGGAACGGCTCGTCGGCGGGGGAGAGGCCGTCCTGCAGGGCGTCCAGGAAGAGCAGGCGGTCCTCGGCCCGCTCGGTGGACCAGGTGCCGCTCAGCAGTTCCAGGCCGGCGGCCGGATCGTGGCGGCGCAGCAGGGTGAGGTGGGTGACCCGTTCGGCGAACAGGCCCTCGTGCCACAGGTGGTGGTCGACGGGCTGCCCGGGCCGCTCGGCCGGGTCGGGGGCGGCGGTGCGCAGCACGAACCGCCAGTCGGGGTTCTGCTCGGCCAGCCAGCGGCCCAG
The DNA here is from genome assembly GCF_029894125.1 of Kitasatospora sp. MAA19. GTDB lineage: Bacteria > Actinomycetota > Actinomycetes > Streptomycetales > Streptomycetaceae > Kitasatospora. The sequence continues at coordinate 116,442 of NZ_JARXYZ010000003.1, read as the reverse complement.
CGGGCCGGCCAGTGCGACGGCGTCGGAGCGCAGCTCGCTGCGGGCGCGGGCGGCGTCGAGCAGGCCGGGTATCAGCGCGCCGGGCGGGCGCAGGCCCCGGGCGCGGACGGTGGCGAGCCACTGCGGGAGCAGTTCGGCGAGGTTGGCCAGGGTGGCGCCGCCGCTGCCGGTCCGGCCGGTTAGCAGGACGGCGAGGCGGCGGGCGGCCGCCGCGGGCAGCTCCGGGCGGGGGTCCTCGGGCGCGGGCGGGCCGGGCGGTCCGGCGGCGGGCACGGGCAGGGCGCCGGCCCGGCGGCGGACGGTCGCGAGGGCGGCCAGCTCCAGCAGGGCGGTGGCCGGATCGGCCGGGTCGACGGTGTCGGCGAGGGGGAGGGCGGTGACCGGGAGCGGGCGGCGGTCGGTGCCGAGCAGGGCGGTGGTGTGCAGGGTCTCCCACGGGTCCTGGGTGATCGTCATTTTCTGTGCTCCTGACGTGCGTTGGACCGGTCGGTCCTAGACGGTGGTGAGGCCGATCGGGCGGTCGTGGCCGGCCCAGGCCGTGACCGGGGCGAAGCCCTGGTGGCCGTACTCGCCGAAGACCGTCAGCGGGCGGCCGGTGGAGACGGCGGCCAGCCGCCACAGCGCCGCCTCCGGAAGGGCCGAGGTGTGCACGGGCAGGGTGTGGTGCCCGTCCGTCAGGTACCAGCCGTCCGGGGTGCGGACCGGTACGGCGCCGGCGAGGACGGTCGGCCAACTCTCCAGCCACGGGTCGTCGGCGACGGCGGTGCCGTAGCCGGCCACCGCCTCGGCGACGGTGAGGCCGGCGGGCGGGCCGGCCGGGCCGGGCTCGGGGGCGCCGTAGCGGGTGCCGAGGGCGGCGCGCAGCGGCCGGGCGCCGGGGTGGAAGGCCAGCTCGGCCTCCAGCAGGTGGCCGGTGGGCAGGGCGAGGTCGGGGGCCTGGCCGGGGCGGCCGAAGGCGAGCAGCAGGGCGGGGCGGCCGGTCTTGGCGCCGCGCAGCCAGACCCGGCGGGTGGTGAGCCGGTCGTCGGACGTGTCCCGGCTGCCGAGCGCCAGCCAGCGGTCGCGGACGGTGGGGCCGGCCAGGATCTCGGCGGTGTCGGTGGGGTAGCCGACCCGGGTGCGGACGGTGGCGGCCAGCTCGGGCGGCAGTTCGTCGACCCGGGTGGCGGCGGTGGCGAGCAGGTGGAGCATCGCGTACTCCTCCAGGAGCCGGTCCTGCGGGGTGGCGTCGAGTGCGCGGACCCGGGTGGCCAGGCCAGGGGCCTGGGCGTCGACCATCCGGGCGGCGACCTCCTCCCAGGGCCCGGCGGTGGACTGGTCGGCCAGGCCGTGCCGGACCCGGTCGGCCAGGCGCAGCCGGAGCTCGGCCGCGCCCGCCGCCACCCGGGCGCCGCGCCGCTCGGCCCGACGGCGGGCGGCGGCCGGGTCGGCCGGGGCCGCGACGCGCTTCTCGGCACGCTCCTCGCGGGCCTTGAGCCAGTCAGCCGCCCACTCGGCGGGTTCGGCGGCCGGGACGGCCTCCGGGGCGCCGCTCCACAGCAGGAGGAGCCCGAGCGCGTGCTTGCACGGGAACTTCCGGCTGGGGCAGCTGCACTGGTAGGCGGGCGTGGCGAGTTCGATCACGGTGCGGTACGGCGTGCTGCCGCTGCCCTTGCACTCGCCCCAGAGCGCGGTGCCGTCGGTGCCCGCCCCGGACCAGGGCGCGGGCGAGGAGAGCTTGCCGGCCGCCTTCTGCGACGCGGCGTCAGGTGCCAGGGACAGGACGTGTTCGGTGCTCCAGCGTTCCTCCATGCGACCGACCGTAGGCGGCGGCACTGACATCGGCTGACCACCCGTCCGGAGCCGTCGCGGGAACGGGGCAAGGGGCCGGCGCGGACTGTCAGTGCCGAGGTGCAGGGTGGTTCCCACAGGCCGGGACGCCGACCTGGCTCCCCCCGATCACCCTGCCGCCGGGGCACCCGTGCGCCCGGCGGCCGACCCGAAGGAGCCCCCATGACCGACGTTCTGCGGCAGCATGCCGAGGACGCCTTCGCCGGTGAACTGGCCGCGCTGGCCGCGCAGGACGACCGTCCGCGCCCGGCGCGCTGGAAGCTCTCGCCGTGGGCCGTGGCGACGTACCTGCTCGGCGGCGAACTGGCCGACGGCACCCCGATCACCCCCAAGTACATCGGCCCGCGCCGGGTGGTGGAGGTCGCCGTCACGACCCTGGCGACGGACCGCGCGCTGCTGCTGCTCGGCGTGCCCGGCACCGCGAAGACCTGGGTGTCCGAGCACCTGGCCGCGGCGATCAGCGGCGACTCCACCCTGCTGGTGCAGGGCACCGCCGGCACCCCGGAGGAGGCGGTCCGGTACGGGTGGAACTACGCCCAGCTGCTCACCCACGGCCCGAGCCGGGACGCCCTGGTGCCCTCGCCGCTGATGCGGGCGATGGCGGACGGCAAACTCGCCCGGATCGAGGAGCTGACCCGGATCCCGGCCGACGTGCAGGACAGTCTGATCACCATCCTGTCCGAGAAGACGCTGCCGGTGCCGGAGCTGGGCAGCGAGACGCAGGCGGTGCGCGGCTTCAACGTGATCGCCACCGCGAACGACCGCGACCGCGGCGTCAACGAGCTGTCCAGCGCGCTGCGCCGACGGTTCAACACCGTGGTGCTGCCGCTGCCGGGCTCGCTGGAGGAGGAGGTCGACATCGTCACCCGCCGGGTGAACCAGCTCGGCCGATCCCTCGAGCTGCCCGAACTGCCGGGCGGCGCCGAGGAGATCCGGCGGGTGGTCACCGTCTTCCGCGAGCTGCGGGCCGGGATCACGGCGGATGGCCGGACGAAGGTCAAGAGCCCCGGCGGCACCCTCTCCACGGCGGAGGCGATCTCGGTGGTGACCAACGGCCTGGCCCTGGCCACCCACTTCGGGGACGGCGTGCTGCGTGCCGGGGACGTGACGGCCGGCATCCTCGGCGCCGTCGTCCGCGACCCGGTGGCGGACCACGCGGTGTGGCGCGAGTACGTCGAAGGGGTGGTGCGCGAGCGCGACGGCTGGAAGGACTTCTACCGGGCCGCCCGCGAGGAGGTGCGATGAACGAGCGAAGCGAGCGAGCCATCGGTGCCGGGCGTAGCGGGGTGGGCGCGTGAACGAGCGTAGCGAGCGAGCCATTGCGGGGTGCGCGTCGTGCGCAGCGGCTGCCGGGCGTAGCGGGGTGGGCGCATGACCTCGGACGTCGCGCTGCTCGGCATCCGTCACCACGGCCCGGGCTCGGCCCGGGCGGTGGCCGCCGCGCTGGAGGCGTGGCAGCCGGACGCGGTGCTGATCGAGGGCCCGCCGGAGGCCGACGGCATCGTCCGGCTGGCCGCCGAGAAGGACCTGGTGCCGCCGGTCGCGCTGCTGGCCCACGCGGTGGACGACCCGGCGAAGGCCGCGTTCTGGCCGTACGCCGAGTTCTCCCCGGAGTGGGTGGCGATCCGGTACGGCGTCGAGCGCGAGCTGCCGGTCCGCTTCATCGACCTGCCCGCCGGGTACGGCTTCGGCCCCGCCGATGCCGAGGATTCCGTCGACTCCGAGGAGCCCGCCGAAGCGGTTGAACCCGTCGAGCCGGTCGCCGAGCCGGTCGCCGACCCGCTGGCGCTGCTCGCCGAGGCGGCCGGGCACGACGATCCGGAGCGCTGGTGGGAGGACGTGGTCGAGCACCGCGCGCCCGGCGCGGACGCGCTGGCACCGTTCGCCGCCGTCGCGGAGGCGATGGCGGCGCTGCGCGCGGAGGGCCTCGGCGAGTCCCGGCGGGACCGGCTGCGCGAGGCGTACATGCGCCAGCAGATCCGCGCCGCCCGCCGGGCCGGGCACGGCCGGATCGCCGTGGTGTGCGGGGCCTTCCACGTGCCCGCGCTGGCCGCGATGCCGACGGTCGCGCACGACCGGGCGCTGCTCGCCGAACTGCCGCGGAAGGTGCGGACGGACATCACCTGGGTGCCGTGGACGCACCGCCGGCTCTCCCAGGCCACCGGCTACGGCGCGGGCGTGCAGTCGCCGGGCTGGTACCACCACCTGTTCACCACCGAGGGCGACCCGGTGCCGCGCTGGCTCACCCGGGCCGCCGAACTGCTGCGTGCCGAGGACCACCCGGTCTCCTCCGCCCACGTCATCGAGGCGGTGCGGCTGGCCCGCACGCTGGCGGTGCTGCGCGGCCGTCCGCTGGCCGGGCTGACCGAGACCCTGGACGCCGTCCGCGCGGTGCTCTGCGAGGGATCGGACGTCGCCCTGGAGCTCGTCCGGGACCGCCTGGTGGTCGGCGACGCGCTCGGCGAAGTCCCGGACGCGGCACCGGCGGTGCCGCTCCAGCGGGACCTCGTCCGGCTGCAGCGCGCACTGCGGCTCAAGCCCGAGGCGGCGCCGAAGGACCTCGACCTCGACCTGCGCAAGGACACCGACGCGGCCCGCTCGCGGCTGCTGCACCGGCTGCGGCTGCTCGGCGTCGACTGGGGGGTGCCGGCCCGTTCCTCCGTCAACTCGACCGGGACGTTCCGGGAGAGCTGGCGGCTGTGCTGGCAGCCGGAGTTCGCGGTCCGGATCGCCGAGGCCGCCCAGTGGGGCACCACGATCGAGGACGCGGCGACCGGCAAGGCCGTCGGCACCGCCCGCGCCGCCGTCGAACTCGCCGAGCTGACCGGTCTGGTGGAGACCTGCCTGCTGGCCGGGCTGGCCGGCGCGCTGCCCGCCGTGATGCGGGTGCTCGCCGACTGCGCCGCCCTGGACACCGACGTCGCGCACCTGGCCGGGGCGTTGCCCGCGCTGGTGCGGGCACTGCGCTACGGCGATGTGCGCGGCACCGACCACGGCGCGCTCGGCGAGGTCGCGGCCGGCCTGGCCGACCGGATCTGCGTCGGACTGCCGCCCGCCTGCGTCGGGTTGGACGCGGAGGGGGCGGCGGCGATGCGCGGCCGGCTCGACGAGGTGCACGGCGCGATCGGCCTGCTCGGCTCGGCGACCCGACCGGGGCCGGGCGACCCGACTGCCCCGGGCGAGTCGGCCGCCGCCGAGGGCCTGGCCGACCGCTGGGCCGCCGCCCTGCGCTCGCTGGCCCGCCGCGAGCCGACCGGCGGCCCAGCCACCGGCGCCCCCGGCCTGCTGCGCGGGCGCGCCGTCCGGCTGCTGCTGGACGACGGCCGGCTCGACTCCGAGGAGGCCGGCCATCGACTGCGACTGGTCCTGTCCGTCGCCAACGCCCCGGTGGACGCGGCCGGTTGGATCGAGGGCTTCCTCACCGGCGGCGGCGCCCTGCTGCTGCACGACCCGCGCCTGCTCGCCCTGCTCGACGAGTGGCTGACCGGAGTGCCCGGCGAGGTCTTCACCGACGTCCTGCCGCTGCTGCGCCGCACCTTCGCCGGGCTGGAGGCGGGCGTTCGCAGCACCGTCGGCAGCCGGGTCGCGGCCGGCCCGCTCGGCGAGGCCCCGGTGGCCCGGGCCTCGGGCGGCGCCCTCGACCGGGCCCGGGCCGACGCCGCGGTCCCGGTGGTGGCCCTGCTGCTCGGCGCCCGGCCCCGGATCCCCCGGATCCCCCGGCAGGCCGCCGGCCGCGACACCTGACGGCCGCACCGTCCGACGGTCGCACCACCTCACGGCCGCACCGCCTGACAACCGCGACACCTGACGACCGCACCACCCGACTACCCGTGAAGGAGGACCTGATGGCGACCACGACCGACGAACGGCTGCGCCGCTGGCGGCTGGTGCTCGGCGGCGAGGCCGACGGCACCGGCTGCACCCTGCGCGGCCGCGACGCCGCGATGGACGGCGCCCTCGCCGCGCTCTACCGCGGCGCGCCCGAGGAAGGCGGCCGGGCGGCCCGCGGCGGCCGGCGCAGCGCCGGGCTGGGCGGCTCGGCCCCGCAGGTGGCCCGCTGGCTGGGCGACATCCGCGAGTACTTCCCGTCCACCGTCGTCCAGCTGATGCAGCAGGACGCGATCACCCGGCTCGGCCTGGACCGCCTGCTGCTGGAGCCCGAGATGCTGGAGGCCGTCGAACCGGACGTGCACCTGGTCGGGACCCTGCTGTCGCTCAAGCACGCGCTGCCCGAGACCACCCGGGAGACCGCCCGGGCGGTGGTCGGCAAGGTGGTCGCCGATCTGGAACGCCGGCTCGCCGACCGCACCAGGGCCACCCTGGGCGGCGCCCTCGACCGCAGCGCCAAGGTCAACCGGCCCCGCCACCGCGACATCGACTGGGACCGCACCATCCGGGCCAACCTGAAGAACTACCTGCCCGAGCACGGCACCGTCGTCCCCGAGCGGCTGGTCGGCTACGCCCGTGCCCAGCGCGCGGTGAAGAAGGACGTCATCCTCTGCATCGACCAGTCCGGCTCGATGGCGCCGTCGGTGGTGCACTCGGCGGTGTTCGGCGCGGTGCTCGCCTCGATGCGGACGCTGGACACCCGGCTGGTCGTCTTCGACACCTCGGTGGCCGACCTCACCGAACAGCTCACCGACCCGGTCGACGTCCTGTTCGCCACCCAGCTCGGCGGCGGCACCGACATCAACCGCGCGCTCGCCTACTGCCAGTCGAAGATCACCCGGCCGTCCGAGACCGTCGTGGTGCTGGTCAGCGACCTCTACGAGGGCGGCATCCGGGACGGCATGCTCAAGCGCGTGGCCGCGATGAAGGCGGCCGGCGTCCAGTTCATCGCCCTGCTCGCGCTGTCGGACGAGGGGGCGCCCGCCTACGACCACGCCCACGCCGCCGCGCTGGCCGCCCTCGGCGCGCCGGCCTTCGCCTGCACCCCGGACGCCTTTCCGGAGATCATGGCCGCGGCGATCGAGAAGCGCCCGATCCCGGTGCCCGACCAGGGAGCGTGAGGATTCACCCGGACGTGCGAAACCCGCCGACCGGTGGACGGGGGCCCGCCACCCGCCCCCGCAGGGTGTCTGTGACGGTTCTCACCACGGACGGGCAGGCCCCGGGCGAAACAGTCCCGTCGTACGGGGATAACCTGCCAGACGGACGTGACGCGCGTGTTGATTGACGTGTGCGCCCGTGGCTGTGTGGGCCGCAAGGCCGTACCTCTGCGTACCCGCACCGCCCCGACGACCCGCAGCGAAGATCCTGCCGTGGCACGCTCGTAGAGACACAATCCGCGACCACGAACAAGGACGAACACACGTGGACCTGTTCGAGTACCAGGCGAGGGACCTCTTCGCCAAGCACGGTGTACCCGTGCTTGACGGTGATGTCATCGAGACCCCCGAAGCCGCTCGCGCCATCGCCGAGCGCTTCGGCGGACGCGCCGTCGTCAAGGCTCAGGTGAAGGTCGGCGGCCGCGGCAAGGCCGGTGGCGTCAAGCTCGCCGCCGACCCGGCCGACGCCGTCGCCAAGGCCGAGGCGATCCTCGGTATGGACATCAAGGGCCACACCGTTCACAAGGTGATGCTGGCCCAGACCGCGGACATCAAGGACGAGTACTACGTCTCGTTCCTGCTGGACCGCACCAACCGCACCTTCCTGGCCATGGCCAGCGTCGAGGGCGGCGTGGAGATCGAGGTCGTCGCCGAGGAGAACCCCGACGCGCTCGCCAAGATCCCGGTCGACGCCAACGAGGGCTGCACCCCGGAGAAGGCCGCCGAGATCGTCGCCGCGGCGAAGTTCCCGGCCGAGGTCGCCGACCAGGTCGCCGAGGTCCTGCAGAAGCTGTGGAAGGTCTTCATCGCCGAGGACGCGCTCCTCGTCGAGGTCAACCCGCTGATCAAGTCCGGCGAGGGCAAGATCATCGCGCTTGACGGCAAGGTCTCCCTGGACGAGAACGCCGAGTTCCGCCAGCCCGAGCACGAGGCCCTGGAGGACAAGGCCGCGGCCAACCCGCTGGAGGCCGCCGCCAAGGCCAAGGGCCTGAACTACGTCAAGCTCGACGGCCAGGTCGGCATCATCGGCAACGGCGCGGGCCTCGTCATGAGCACCCTCGACGTGGTCGCCTACGCCGGTGAGAAGCACGGCGGCGTCAAGCCCGCCAACTTCCTCGACATCGGTGGTGGCGCCTCCGCCGAGGTCATGGCCAACGGCCTGGAGATCATCCTGGGCGACGCCGACGTCAAGTCGGTCTTCGTCAACGTCTTCGGCGGCATCACCGCCTGTGACGCGGTCGCCAACGGCATCGTGCAGGCCCTCGCGCTCCTGGAGAGCAAGGGCGAGGCCGTCACCAAGCCGCTCGTCGTCCGCCTGGACGGCAACAACGCCGAGCTGGGTCGCAAGATCCTGACCGACGCCAACCACCCGCTGGTGCAGCAGGTGGACACCATGGACGGCGCCGCGGACCGCGCCGCCGAGCTGGCCAACAAGTAAGGAAGGGGACTTTCACACCATGGCTATCTTCCTTACCAAGGACAGCAAGGTCATCGTCCAGGGCATGACCGGCTCCGAGGGCATGAAGCACACCCGCCGCATGCTCGCCTCCGGCACCCAGATCGTCGGCGGTGTCAACCCGCGCAAGGCCGGTACCACGGTCGACGTCGACGGCACCGAGGTGCCCGTCTTCGGCACCGTCACCGAGGCCATGGAGAAGACCGGTGCCGACGTCACCGTCATCTTCGTGCCGCCGAAGTTCACCAAGGACGCCGTCGTCGAGGCCGTCGACGCCGAGATCGGCCTGGCCGTCGTCATCACCGAGGGCGTCCCGGTGCACGACACCGCCGCCTTCTGGGCGCACGCCGGCGCCAAGGGCAACAAGACCCGGATCATCGGCCCGAACTGCCCCGGCCTGATCAGCCCCGGACAGTCGAACGCCGGCATCATCCCGGCCGACATCACCAGCTCCGGCAAGATCGGTCTGGTCTCGAAGTCCGGCACCCTGACCTACCAGCTCATGTACGAGCTGCGCGACATCGGCTTCTCCTCGGCCGTGGGCATCGGCGGTGACCCGGTCATCGGCACCACCCACATCGACGCCCTCAAGGCGTTCCAGGAGGACCCGGAGACCGAGCTCATCGTCATGATCGGTGAGATCGGTGGCGACGCCGAGGAGCGTGCCGCGGCCTACATCGCCGAGCACGTCACCAAGCCGGTCGTCGGCTACGTCGCGGGCTTCACCGCCCCCGAGGGCAAGACCATGGGCCACGCCGGCGCCATCGTCTCCGGTTCCTCGGGCACCGCCCAGGCCAAGAAGGAGGCCCTCGAGGCCGCCGGTGTCAAGGTCGGCAAGACGCCGTCCGAGACCGCCCGCCTGGCGCGCGAGATCATCGCCGGCTGACCTCGTCCGGCTGCGCGTCGAGCGCCCCTGCCCCTCGTGGGCAGGGGCGCTCGCCCGTTTCCGGCCGTCGTCAGCGCGGCGGCGACCCGGTCGTGCAGGGCAGCGGCGACCACATCGGACAGGCCTCCGGACCCTGCGGCGGCGGCGGGGCAGCCGGCCCCAGGGTGGCCGCCGGCAGCTCCCACCGCCCGGCGGCCCGCGGCTGCGGCTCCACCACCACCGCCTCCACCCCCGGCGTCGGGCTGCACCACAGACTGCGGACACCGATCGGCGGCCCGCCACGCAGCACGGGCACACCCGGGTTGTCCGGGTTCGGCACCGGCCGGCACACCGCCGGCTCCGGCGACTCCGGCGGCTGGAACAGCGTCTCCGGCCGGATCCCCACCAGCGTCGCCAGCGCCGCCCCGCCCACCGCCACCGTCAGCAGCGCCGCCGCCCCCGTCCGGCTCGCGGTCCACAGGCGGTGCCGGGCCTGCAGGGCCGGCACCGGTGGCCGGTGCGGCTCCGGGCAGCCCCGTACCGCCGCCTGGTGCAGCAGCGCGCTCAGCCCGTCCGCGAACCCCGGCGCCGCCGGATCCGGCCCCACCAGATCGGGCACCCACTGCGCCAGCGCCGTCCGGGCCGCCCACACCCGGCCCTCGGCCGCCGTGAGCGTCGACTCCACCTCCACCGCGACGGCCGCCGCCGGCAGCCCCAGTCCGTCGTGCAGCACCAGCGCCCGCCGCTGCGGTCGGGACAGCCGCCGCAACGCCGTCAGCAGCGCCCGGTCCCGGTCGGTCAGCCGGTCGTGATCGGGCAGCACCGCCTGCGACTCGTCCGCCGGCCGCACCCTGATCCGCCGGTGCGGCAGCTTCCAGGCGTGCGCCCGCCGGGGCCCGCCCCGGTGCCACGGGGACAGCGCCAGCTCGCAGGCCCGGGCCCGCACCCACCCCTCCGGATCCCCCGTCCCGGACACCGTCCCCCACCCGCGTCGCGCCGCCCCGAACGCCAGCCGCACGCAGTGCACCGCCCGGTGCCGGCAGGCGGTCAGCAGGAACACCTGCTGCACCAGCCGGGCGTGCGCCTGCTCGTACAGCTCCTCGAAGCTGCCGGCCGCCGGGACGGTCCGGTCGTGTCGCCCGGTGCCGCTGCCGGGTCGGGCGCGCTGCGCGGTGGCGCCGCCCGTCGCGGGCGCCGCGTAGGCCGTCGAAGGTGCGGTGCCGGGGGTCGGCGGGTGGGTGGTGAGGGCGACGGCCTCGGCCTCGGTGGCGGCGCCGAGCTTGCGCATGGCCCGCTGGACGTAGCCGCGGGCCGTGGCCGGGGTGACGCCCAGGGCGGCGGCGGTCTGGGGGAGGTCGCGGCCGGCGGCGAGGTGGGCGAGCGCCTTGGCCTCATGGGGCGTCAGTTTCCGCAGGAGGTGCGCCGCGTACTGATCGACGTGGGTGGCCTGGGATGTGCGGGGGCGGCGTTCGGGGGTGGGGGAGCCGGCGCCGGCGGGGTGGTCGGCGGTGGGTGGCGTGGTCATCAGACGCTCCGGGCCGGTGCGCCGGCGGCTTGGGGATAGGGTCTGAAAATGCGCATAAGCCAATAATCTGGGACACGGCGGCGGTTTGCCGCTTCACGGGGCATGGCGAGTCGCCTTGGCACCATGAGGCGCATGACGCAGCTGATGGGCCGTCCGATCCTGGAAGTGTCGGGCGAGTTGGGCGGACGCCCTTGGCCGGCCGACCTGTTGGCGGGGGTGCGGACGGCGCTGGTCGGTCTGGCGGTGGTCGGGGTGCCGGTGCTGGCGCTCTGGGTGGCGACGCCGTACGCGGACAGCGGGGCGGCCAGTGCCACCCGGTTGGCGGGGGCGCTGTGGCTGCTCGGGCACGGTGCGCCGGTGCTGCGGGGGGACACGGACGCCCCGCTGACCGTCACTCCGCTGCTGCTGGGCGTGCTGGCGGTGGTTCAGCTGTACCGGGCGGCCGCCAGGGTGGCGGCGCGGCGCGGGCCCCGGCCGCGCTGGGGCGGCCCGGCGGCGGTGTGGGCAGGCTACTGCGCGGTGGCGGCGGCGGTGGTGCTGCACTGCGCGGGCGCCGGGCTGTTCCGGACCAGGGTGCTGCCGGACCTGGTGGTGGTGGGGCTGCTGGCCGGGCTGGCGACGGCGGCGGGCGCGCGTTCGGCCCGGGCCGCCGACCGCGCCGCCCCGCCCCTCCTCCCGGGGCGGCCGCTGCTGGACCGGCTCCCGGTGTCGCTCCGGCCCTCCGGCGCCGCGGCGGCGGTGCGCGGTTCGGCGCTGGCGGCCGGGGCGGGGCTGGTGGCGGCGGGCGGGGTGCTGGTGGCCGTGTCGGCGGTGCTGGACGCGATGGCCGGGGGCGGGCGGGGGATGGCGGTGCTCGGACGCGGGCCGGCGGCCCTGGTCGGGCTGCTGCTGCTCGCGGTGGTGCTGCTGCCGAACGCGGTGCTCTGGGGGACGGCGTACGCGCTGGGGCCGGGGTTCGCGGTGGGCACCGGGACGGTGGTGGCGCCGGGCGGCACGGCGCTGGGCCCGGTGCCGGAGTTCCCGTTGTTCGCCCTGCTGCCGGCGGAGGGCCCGGGCGGCTGGCGGGTCGCGGCGCTGCTGCTGCCGGCGCTCGCGGGGGTGGTGCCGGCAGTGCTGCTGGGCCGGGCGGCGGCGGGCCCGCGCAGACCCGCCGAGGCCGGGGTCGGGGTCGAGGCCGGGGGCGGTGATGGGGACGGGGGTGGAGACGGAGCTGCGAGCGAGCCGTGGCCGCCCGCGGCGACGGTGGTGGCGGTGCTGGCCGCGGCCCTGCTGACCGGGGCCGCAGTGGCGCTGGCGGGCTGGCTGTCGGGTGGCGCGCTGGCGGGCGGCCGGATGGCCCGGCTGGGCCCGGCGCCCTGGTGGACGGGGTCGGCGGCGGCGGGCTGGTTCGCGCTGGTGGCCGTGCCGGGCGCGCTGCTGGTGCGCCGTCGGGCACTGCGCCTCGCCGCCCCGGAGGTGGTCCTGGACGCCGTCGAGGAGGCAGCGGAGGGGGGCGGAGCGGGAGCCGCCGGGGGCGCTCCGCCCGCCGCCCACGCCCGGCTGGCCGGGCAGCTGCGCCGGAGCGCGCTGATGCTGCGCGCCCGCGCGTACGCCGCGGTGCTGCGCCTGGGCGGTCGGACCCCGGAGTCGGGCGACTGAGGAGTGTCCGACCGTTCGCGTCCTCGCACGCCCGATGCGAACGACCGGTCACGTCTCGGCGCCGGACCGGCCCTGGCCGCGGGGGAGGAGTTCGTGACGCTCGCCGCCACCACCCTGGTCCGGCCCCGGACGCTGAACCTCGCGCGTACCTCCGACCGTGTCCGGGGTGGCGCCGCGTCCGCGGTCAGCCGTCCTTCTGCGCGACGGAGTTCGATGTCATGAGCAGGAACACCACCCACGCGAGGCACGGAGGCCCGGGAGTGCGCGCGGCTCTCGCGCGGCGCCGGGTCCCGATCGCGGCCACCGCGATCGCGGTGCTGGCCGGGTCTGTCCTTGCGCTCTCCGCCCGCGCCGCCGGCCCGACGGACTCCGGCCCGTCGGACGCCGCCGCCCCGGCATCCGCCCTCAAGGTCCAACAGTGGGTGTACCCGGGCCCCGTGGGTTCCGCGGTGTGCAGCGCGCCCTCGGAGTACGCCGACGGCAGGCTCGCCAAGGGCGTGCTGAAGCCGGAGTACTACACCATCGACGCCACCGGCGGCGCCGCCCTGTTGTCGGCCTCCGACCCGGACTACGCCTGCAACGGTTACAGCGCCGAGAACGTGGCCGATGTGAAGGCCCACTCGGCGCAGCAGTACATGACGGTCTCGCTGGCGAACCTGGAATCCGAGCGCAAGCTCACCGGTGACCCCGCGAGGACCGCCGCGGCCGTGAAGACGCTCGCCGAGTTCGCCCAGCGAATCGGCTTCACCGGCGTCGACGTCGACTTCGAGAACTACTGGGCGTGGAGCGACCAGGACGCGTCGAACTACAACGCCTTCCTGCGGGCGCTGGCCGAGGGGCTGCACGCGCGCGGCCTCAAGCTCCAGGTGGAGGGCCCGCCGGACACCACCACCAGGTTCAACTACGGGCAGGTGCTGGCGCTCGGCGCCGACCAGGTGGTCATGATGGCCTACGACCAGGAGTACCAGTCCCCGGCCGGTGCCACCTGCCTGCCGTACGCGTCGTTCGACTGGATGCGCGACCTCCTGTCCGGTGCGCTGGCGCAGATCCCGGCGGACCAGCGCTCGCGGTTCGTCGCGGGCCTGCCCTCCGAGGCGTACACGGCGAGCGACCAGTGCCGCAGCATCGCGGGCAACCAGACGGTCGCCGACATGAAGAAGGCCCCGGGCTACTCCGAGGATCCCGCGGTCGTCGCGAAGCGCCGCGACGCGGCGTCGGGTGAGATCAGGTGGAGCTCGGGCGGCCGCTTCTACGACTACGTCGACCAGGTGGCGCTGGACGCCAAGCTGAAGGTCGCGACGGATCTGGGCATCTCCGACGTGTCGGTGTGGGCGCTGGGCGGCGGCAACGCCTGGTTCTCCCCGGGCGCCCTGGGCGGCGGTGGCGCGGTCCACGGCCTGGTGTCGAAGGCGAGCGGTCGGTGCGCGAACGCCCCGGCCGCGGGCAACGTGACGCGCCTGGAGGTCCGGGACTGCGACGGTTCCGCCGGTGAGGCCGTGACGGTGGAGGCGGACGGCACGCTGCGCGTGTACGGCAAGTGCGTGGACGCCTCGGGCCGCAAGACCACGGCCGGTACCCCGGTCATCCTCTACGCCTGCAACGGCGGAACCAACCAGCAGTGGTCCCACGAGCCCGACGGTTCCTTCGTCGGCGGCCAGTCGGGCCTCTGCCTGGACGTGATCGGCGGCGCCGTGCCCGCCCCCGGCGGGACCCAGCTGGAGCTGTGGCCGTGCACGGGCCGGACGAACCAGATCTGGACCCTCGTCTGACACCGAGGCCCGACCCGGGCTTCCCCTCGACGGCCCACCGCTACCGGGCGGTGGGCCGTCGGCGCGCCTGCCTCGCCTCGCTGGTCCGGCTCCGCCGTGTCGACCACCTCGGCAGGACCGCTCACGACCTCGCGGACCGGGCGCGACATCAGCCGGCCGGTCCGCGGATGCACGGGGCGCCCTACTCGGCGTTCCCGGTGAAGTCGACGTACCACTTGGGCGCGAACCGGTCGCAGTTGTCGGCGCCGACGGAGGTCAGCGAGTCCCGGACGCAGGTGACGTAGTCGTTGTAGTACAGCCCCAGGCCGATCACCGCGGCCGTGACCACGACGGTCATCGCGCCGGTGAGGATGCCGGCGAGCGCGGCCGGGGTGAGCGGGTTCGGGGCGGCGGGCTGCGGGGCGGCGCCGGCGGCCGCGGCCGAGGGCTTGGGCGTCCGCAGCGCGCTGACGCCCCACAGGATGCCGAGCGCGCCGACGAACAGGGCGACCCAGTGGAAGCCGGCGAACAGGCAGACCAGCGCGAGCGGCCCGGCCAGGGCGGCGTTGCGGGCCCGGCGCTGGGCGGGGTCGGTGGGGTCGAGCTTGGGCGGCTGCGGGGCCGGGGGGCGGGGCCGGCCGCCGTCCTCGGGCCGGGTGGGGCCCCAGGGGTGCGGCGGGGGGAGCTGCGGGCGTTCGCCGGCGCTCTGGCCGCCGGTGCCGTCCGGGTGCTCACCGGGCCAGGGGTTGCGCGGCTGCCACGGCTGGTCCGGGGCATCCGCCGGCGGCGGCGCGAAGGGGTTGCGCTCGCCGGTGTCGTCACCGCTGCTCATGGTTCAGCCATTCCTTCTCGGTCGGAGGGGCGGTCTCCCGCGCCCCCTATGATCCCGCAGGCGTTCGCCGGGCCTTAGGCGGCCTGCCCGCTGTCCGGATCCCGTGCGGGCCCGCACCCCGGCAACTCCGCCGCGGGGGGCCGGAGGAGATCCCCGTCTCAACTACGCGCGTAGCGCCGCCGGGAGCGTGCGGAGGCCGTCCGACCAGCCGTTATCGTGGTGACGGTCAGCAGCTCTCATAGGTTCCCGGGGCCCGCGTCGCGGCGGGTTTTCCCGGTGTTCCCCCTTGCTCGACCTGCCGTTCGTAGTGGCCCCACCGCCGGTGGACGTACCAGCGGGCGGCGCCCGACCTACGGAGAATCGCGCAGTGGCCGCCGCCCCCGCTCAGCTCTTCCCGCCCCGTACGCCCGGACCGGCCCGCCTGGTGGTGCTGGTCTCCGGTTCCGGCACCAACCTGCAGGCGCTGATCGACGCCGCCGCCGATCCGGCGTACGGCGCCGAGATCGTCGCCGTGGGTGCGGACCGTGACGCCATCGCGGGCCTGGAGCGGGCCGAGAAGGCGGGCCTGCCGACCTTCGTCACCCGGGTCAAGGACTTCGCCGACCGGGCCGACTGGGACCGCGCGCTGACCGCCTCCGTCGCCGCCCACGAGCCGGACTTGGTGGTCACGGCGGGCTTCATGAAGATCCTCGGCCCCGTGTTCGTCGCGGCCTTCGCCGGACGGACCGTCAACACCCACCCCGCGCTGCTCCCGTCCTTCCCCGGCGCCCACGGCGTCGCCGACGCGCTCGCGTACGGGGTGAGGGTCACCGGCTGCACCGTCCACCTGGTCGACGCCGGGGTGGACACCGGGCCGATCATCGCGCAGGGCGTCGTCGAGGTCGTCGACGCCGACCACGCCGATGGCGGCGAAGCGCTGCACGAGCGCATCAAGACTGTCGAGCGCAAGCTGCTCGTCGACGTCGTGGGCCGGCTGGCCCGCGAGGGCCACCGCATCGAGGACCGAAAGGTATGGATTCCGGCACATGAGTGAGCGGAGCGAGCGAATCATCGAGAATGGTGCCTGGCGCGCAGCGCCCACCGAGCGCAGCGAGGTGGGAGCATGAGTGCCAGCTCCACCACGCCCCCCGTTTCGGAGAACGTCCGTCCGATCCGTCGCGCGCTGATCAGCGTGTACGACAAGACCGGTCTGGAGGAGCTGGCCCAGGGCCTGCACGCCGCCGGGGTCGCCATCGTCTCCACCGGCTCCACCGCCGGCCGGATCGCCGCCGCGGGTGTCCCGGTGACCGAGGTCTCCGAGCTGACCGGCTTCCCGGAGTGCCTGGACGGGCGCGTGAAGACGCTGCACCCCCGCGTGCACGCCGGCGTGCTCGCCGACCTGCGGCTGGAGTCGCACCGCGCGCAGCTGGCCGAGCTGGGCGTCGAGCCCTTCGACCTGGTCGTGGTGAACCTCTACCCGTTCAAGGCCACCGTCGCCTCGGGCGCCACCCCGGACGAGTGCGTCGAGCAGATCGACATCGGCGGCCCGAGCATGGTCCGCGCCGCCGCCAAGAACCACCCGTCGGTGGCCGTGGTGGTCGACCCGGCCCGTTACGGCGACGTGCTGCAGGCCGTCCAGGGCGGCGGCTTCGACCTGGCTACCCGCAAGCGCCTGGCCGGTGCGGCGTTCGCGCACACCGCCGCGTACGACGTCGCGGTCGCCTCCTGGTTCGAGGCCGGCTACGCGCCGAGCGACGAGCGCTTCCCGGAGTTCCTGGGCGCCACCTGGGAGCGGCAGAACGTGCTGCGCTACGGCGAGAACCCGCACCAGGGCGCCGCGCTGTACAGCGACGGCACCGGCGGCCTGGCCGGCGCGAAGCAGCTGCACGGCAAGGAGATGTCGTACAACAACTACGTCGACACCGACGCCGCCCGCCGCGCCGCGTACGACCACGCCGAGCCGGCCGTCGCGATCATCAAGCACGCCAACCCGTGCGGCATCGCGACCGGCACGGACGTCGCCGAGGCGCACCGCAAGGCGCACGAGTGCGACCCGGTCTCGGCGTACGGCGGTGTGATCGCGGTCAACCGCCCGGTCACCGTCGAGCTGGCCGAGCAGATCGCGCCGATCTTCACCGAGGTCGTCGTCGCCCCGGCGTACGAGGACGGTGCCGTCGAGGTGCTGGCCCGCAAGAAGAACCTCCGGGTGCTGGTCGCCCCCGGGGCCCCGGCCAACCGCCAGGAGGTCCGCCCGGTCTCCGGCGGTGTGTTGCTGCAGGACGCCGACCGGGTGCACGCCGAGGGCGACGACCCGGCGAACTGGACGCTGGCCACCGGTGCGGCGTTGTCCGGGGCGGAGCTGGCCGAGCTGGCCTTCGCCTGGCGGGCCTGCCGGGCCGTCAAGTCCAACGCGATCCTGCTGGCCAAGGGCGGCGCCTCGGTGGGCGTCGGCATGGGCCAGGTCAACCGGGTCGACTCCTGCAAGCTCGCGGTCGAGCGGGCCGGGGAGCGGGCCAAGGGCGCGTACGCGGCCTCGGACGCGTTCTTCCCGTTCGCGGACGGCCCGGCGATCCTGATCGCGGCCGGCGTCCGGGCGATCGTGCAGCCGGGCGGTTCGATCCGGGACGAGGAGGTCGTCGCGGCGGCCGCCGAGGCCGGGGTGACCATGTACTTCACCGGTGCCCGGCACTTCTTCCACTGATCGCGGCCACCGATCGCCCGGCGCCGCGGTGACCGGGTGACGGCAGG
Source organism: Kitasatospora sp. MAA19 (assembly GCF_029894125.1). Taxonomy (GTDB): domain Bacteria; phylum Actinomycetota; class Actinomycetes; order Streptomycetales; family Streptomycetaceae; genus Kitasatospora. The sequence continues at coordinate 98,773 of NZ_JARXYZ010000003.1, read as the reverse complement.
ACGGAACGGCCCGGCTCCCCTCGTGAGGGGAGCCGGGCCGTTCCGTGCGAGCGCTCGGGCCGGACCGGTCAGTAGCGCGGCCGGTCAGTAGCGCGGCCGGGCGAACCAGGCGACGCCGTCCTTGACGCTCATCCCGACGATCATGGTGATCGAGACCGCGAGCCACATCAGCGTGAAGACGATGCCGATCGGGTTGGCGTTGTTGGCGAACGAGCCGGCCAGGCCCAGCAGGCCGAGCAGCGCGCCGAACGAGCCGTACACCAGGGCGGTGATGCGGACCGCGGGCCCGCCCTTGCCGAACTTCACGCCCAGCGTGATGGAGAACGCCGCGAACAGCACGCACAGGATGCCGACCACCACCAGCACACCGGCCGCCGCGTTGCCGAACCCGTTGAACGGGTCGCTGCCGTCGATCTCCTGGGCCCGGTTGGTGACCTCCTTGGCCGCCGCGGCGGCTATCAGGTAGACGCCCGCACCGATGATCTGCACGGCGCCGATGATGAACAGCAGCACCCGGGTGGTGACCACCAGGCCCGGCATGGACTGCGGGACGGCCGGCGCGAAGCCGTAGCCCGGCGTGGCACCGTAGCCCGGGGCGGCCTGCGGGTAGCCGTACCCGGCGGCCGGCGGGGCCTGCTGGGGGTAGCCGTAGCCCGGCGCCTGCGGCGGCTGGCCGTAGGGGTTGTTCGGGTCGGGCGGGTAACTCATCGATGCCTCCGGGCAGTTACGGGGACGTGGGGACGGGACGGAGGGCCCGGTTCCGGTTGGCGAGTCGGGTCGCCGACTGGACGGGACGCTAACGGAGAGGGGTGACAGCCCGGATCGGCACCGGGCACGGTCGGCTCAGACGCGTGGTGAGCGCGAAGAGAGCGGTGCGAGCGGAGTCGTCGACGGGCACGCCATGCGCGGGACGGCGCCGCGCCGGTCGGGCTGCTCGGTCTGAAGTGGTCGGCTCACGTGCTCTTTCCCCCGGGTACGCCCCACCGGGTGTCCGTCGGCCCGTCACCGGGCCGGGTCGCGGCAGGGAATGCCCGCATATCGTCAACCGGACGGCGGGGCCGTGTCCAGCCGGTTCCACGCGCCGGACCGAGACTGTGGCGCAACCGCAACGTGGTCCGGACCTTCCGTACCCGTCCCATGGGGAAGACGGGCCCTGGTACGGCACCTCGCCGCGATCCGGGAGAATGGGGTCATGACTGCCCAGATTCTCGATGGCAAGGCCACCGCCGCCGCGATCAAGTCCGAACTCGCCGCCCGTGTGGCGGTCCTCAAGGCGAAGGGCGTCACGCCCGGCCTCGGCACCGTCCTGGTCGGCGACGACCCGGGCAGCCGCTGGTACGTCAACGGGAAGCACAAGGACTGCGCCGAGGTCGGCATCGCCTCGATCCAGCGCGAGCTGCCCGCCACCGCCAGCCAGGAGGACGTCGAGAACGTCGTCCGCGAGCTCAACGCCGACCCGTCCTGCACCGGCTACATCGTCCAGCTGCCGCTGCCCAAGGGCCTGGACCAGAACCCGGTCCTGGAGCTGATGGACCCGGACAAGGACGCGGACGGCCTGCACCCGACCTCGCTCGGCCGGCTCGCCCTGGGCATCGAGGGGCCGCTGCCCTGCACCCCGCTGGGCATCGTCGAACTGCTGCGCCGGCACGGCGTCGAGATCAACGGCGCCGAGGTGGTCGTGATCGGCCGCGGCGTGACCGTCGGCCGCTCGATCGGGCTGCTGCTGACCCGCCGCTCCGAGAACGCCACCGTGACCCTGTGCCACACCGGCACCCGGGACCTCGCCTACCACCTGCGCAAGGCCGACATCATCGTGGCCGCCGCGGGCGTGCCGCACCTGGTCAAGCCGGAGGACGTCAAGCCGGGCGCGGCGGTGCTGGACGTGGGCGTCAGCCGCAGCGAGGGCAAGATCGTCGGCGACGTCCACCCGGGCGTGGCCGAGGTGGCAGGCTGGATCTCCCCGAACCCCGGCGGCGTGGGCCCGATGACCCGCGCGATGCTGCTCAACAACATCGTCGAGGCGGCCGAGCGCCGCGCCGGCCTCTGACCCCGCGACCGACACCACCACGAGGGACGGCGAGCATGACGGAACCGCGACCGGCACGGACCCGGCGCAGGCCGGTCAAGACCACCGGAACCCTGCCGCCCGAGGGCTCGTCCGCGGCCCTCGGACGCGACCACGCCCTGCCGGTCCGGCAGTGGCCGATAACGCTGGTCCTGTCGGTGGTCGGGGCCGGCCTCGCGGTCACCTGGTTCGCCGACTTCAAGGACGGTTTCAAGTACGGGCTGCTGATCCTCGGCTGCGGCGTGCTGCTCGGCGCCGTCCTGCGGCTGGTGCTGCCCGAGGTCGGGATGCTGGCGGTGCGCAGCCGCTTCACCGACGTGATCGTGCTGATCTTCCTGGGCGCGTCGATCGTGCTGCTGACCCTGGTCGCGCAGCCGAACCCGTGGCTGGAGATCCCGCTGCTCGACAACATCGGCCAGCTGATCGGCCGGCCCAAGCACTGACGCCGGGACACCCCCGACGGCCCCCGACCTGGAAGCCCCGGGCGGGGGCCGCCGTCCGTTGTGACGCATCAGCCAGGCCCGAGCCCCCGGCGTAGGCTCCCTTTGCGATAACCTGACGCCGGTCTCTCGATGTCGAGAGATCATCCTCGGCTCCAGTGCGCCGGTGTGCCTGGGGCACCTGGCGATCTGCTGGAGAAGGTAGAAATGACCCGCACCCCCGTCAACGTCACCATCACCGGAGCGGCCGGCCAGATCGGCTACGCGCTGCTCTTCCGCATCGCCTCGGGCCACCTGCTCGGTGCAGACGTGCCGGTGAACCTGCGCCTCCTGGAGATCCCGCAGGGCCTCAAGGCCGCCGAGGGCACCGCCATGGAGCTCGTCGACTGCGCCTTCCCGCTGCTGCGCGACATCACCATCAGCGACAACCCGAACGAGGCCTTCGACGGCGCCAACGTCGCGCTGCTGGTCGGCGCCCGTCCGCGCACCGCGGGCATGGAGCGCGGCGACCTGCTGCAGGCCAACGGCGGCATCTTCGGCCCGCAGGGCAAGGCCATCAACGACCACGCCGCGGACGACATCAAGGTCCTGGTGGTCGGCAACCCGGCCAACACCAACGCCCTGATCGCCCAGCGCAACGCCCCGGACGTCCCGGCCGAGCGCTTCACCGCGATGACCCGCCTGGACCACAACCGCGCGGTCGGCCAGCTCTCCAACAAGACCGGCGCGCTCGTCTCCGACATCAAGCGCGTCACCATCTGGGGCAACCACTCCGCCACCCAGTACCCGGACGTCTTCCAGGCCGAGATCGCCGGCAAGCCGGCCTTCGAGGCCGTCGGCAGCGACCTGGCCTGGCTGGAGAACGACTTCATCCCGACCGTGGCCAAGCGCGGCGCGGCCATCATCGAGGCCCGTGGCGCCTCCTCGGCCGCCTCGGCCGCCAACGCCGCCATCGACCACGTCCACACCTGGGTCAACGGCACCGCCGAGGGCGACTGGACCTCCATGGGCGTCGTCTCGGACGGCTCCTACGGCGTTCCGGCGGGCCTGATCTCCTCGTTCCCCGTCACCACCAAGGACGGCAAGTTCGAGATCGTCCAGGGCCTGGAGATCTCCGACTTCTCGCGCGCCCGCATCGACGCCTCGGTCAAGGAGCTGACCGAGGAGCGCGACGCGGTCCAGGAGCTGGGCCTCATCTGAGCCCGGCCGCAGCGGCTTTCCGACGGCCCGCCGCCTCCCTTCCCGGAGGCGGCGGGCCGTCGCCGTGTCCGTGTCCGGGCCGGTCCGGCGGCCTACACTGGCCCGCTGTGAACGAAACCCTCGGGGACGCCGCGCTCGTCCTCGTCTTCATCCTGCTGGGCGGGCTGTTCAACGTCGCCGAGATCTCGCTGATCTCGCTGCGCGAGGGCCAGATCCGGACGCTGGAGTCGCTCGGCACCCGGCGCTCGGCCCGGGCCGCGCACCTGGCCGCCGACCCCAACCGCTTCCTGGCCGCCGTCCAGGTCGGCGTGACCTGCATGGGCTTCCTGTCCGCCGCCTTCGGTGCGGACACCCTGGCCGGCAAGGTCGCCCCGCTGTTCGTCCGGGCCGGGCTCACCGAGGGCGTCGCCGACGCGGTCGCCCTGGTCGGCCTCACCCTGGTGATCAGCTACGTCTCGCTGGTGCTCGGCGAACTCACCCCCAAGCGGATCGGCCTGCAGCGGGCCGAGTCCATCGCGGTGATCGCGGCGCCGGTGGTGGACGTGATGTCGGTGGCGCTGCGCCCGGTGATCTGGCTGCTCGGCCACTCCACCAACCTGATGGTCCGCCTGCTGGGCGGCGACCCGGCCGCCGGCCGCGGTTCGATGAGCTCCGAGGAACTGCGTGGCCTGGTCGCCGCCAACACCGAACTCGGCAGCGACGAACGGGCGTTGATCGCGGACGTGTTCTCCGCCGGGGAGCGGCAGCTGCGCGAGGTGATGGTCCCGCGCACCGAGGTGACCTTCCTGGACGCCGAGCGCCCGCTGGCCGCCGTCCGGCACCAGGCGGACACCTCGCCGCACTCGCGCTACCCGGTGGTCGAGGGCAGCGCCGACGCCGTGGTCGGCTTCGTCCACGTCCGCGACCTGTACGGCGCGCGCGGCGAGCAGGCGGTCAAGGTCCGCGACCTGGCCCGCCCGGTCAAGCTGCTGCCCGGCACCAAACGGGTGCTGGAGGCGATGGGCGAGATGCGCCGTGAGGGACATCACCTCGCCATCGTGGTGGACGAGTACGGCGGCACCGCCGGGATCGTCACCCTGGAGGACCTGGTCGAGGAGGTGATCGGCGAGATCCGGGACGAGTACGACCGGCCGGAGACCGCCACCACCCGCCGGCTGGCCGGCGGCGGCATGGAGCTGGACGGCCTGCTCAACCTCGGCGACTTCACCGAGGAGACCGGCGTCACCCTGTCCGAGGGCCCGTACGAGACGGTGGCCGGCTGCCTGGTCGCCTCGCTCGGCCGGCTGCCCCGGGACGGCGACCAGGTGCGCGTCCCGGTCGAGGGCGGGGGCGGCGTGCTGCTGACGGTGGCCAAGCTGGAGGGCCGCCGGATCGCCCGGGTGAGGGTGAGTGCGGTCACACTGGCGGAGCCTCCAGGGGCGGACGTTTCCTGAGCGACCGGTGGAACTGGAACAATGGCCCGCATGGTCAACGCAGCGGTCACTGGTCCGGTCAAGGACCGTCCCCGGGTGCTCTCCGGGATCCAGCCCACCTCCGGCTCGTTCCACCTCGGCAACTACCTGGGCGCGGTGCGCCAGTGGGTCGATCTGCAGAAGGAGAACGACGCCTTCTACATGGTCGTCGACCTGCACGCGATCACCGTCGAGCAGGACCCGGCGACGCTGCGCCAGAACACCCGGATCTCCGCCGCCCAGCTGCTCGGCGCCGGCCTGGACCCGGAGCACTGCACCCTGTTCGTCCAGTCGCACGTGCCCGAGCACGCGCAGCTCGCCTGGGTGATGAACTGCCTCACCGGCTTCGGCGAGGCCTCCCGGATGACCCAGTTCAAGGACAAGTCGGCCAAGCAGGGTGCCGCCGGCACCTCGGTCGGCCTGTTCACCTACCCGATCCTCCAGGTCGCCGACATCCTGCTCTACCAGGCGGACGCCGTCCCGGTCGGCGAGGACCAGCGCCAGCACGTGGAGCTCACCCGCGACCTCGCGGAGCGCTTCAACACCCGCTTCCAGCCGACCTTCGTGGTGCCGAAGCCGTACATCCTCAAGGAGACGGCGAAGATCATGGACCTGCAGGACCCGGGCGCCAAGATGAGCAAGTCGGCCTCCTCGACCAAGGGCCTGGTGAGCCTGCTGGACGACCCGAAGGTGAGCGCCAAGAAGTTCAAGAGCGCCATCACCGACACCGGCACCGTCGTCTCCTACGACGAGGACGGCAAGCCCGGCGTCTCCAACCTGCTGCGCATCCACTCCGCGCTCAGCGGCCAGTCCATCGACCAGCTGGTCGCGCACTTCGAGGGCCGGATGTACGGTGCCCTGAAGACCGAGCTGGCCGAGCTGTTCGCCGAGTGGGTCACCCCGTTCCAGGAGCGCACCCGGGTCTACCTGGACGACCCGGCCGAGCTGGACCGGGTGCTGGCGATCGGCGGCGAGAAGGCCCGCGAGGTCTCCGCGCAGACCCTGGAGACGGTGTACGACCGGATCGGCTTCCTTCCGGCCGCCAAGCGGTGACTCCGCTGACAGGCCTGCCCGATGGTGACGACCTCCCCGAGGTCGTCACCATCGGCGTGTCCGTGAGCGTTCCGGACCCGTACGGTGCGGAGATCCAGGACGCCCGGGCCGGGCACGGGGATCCGCTGGCGCGGTCGATACCGACGCACGTCACCCTGCTGCCGCCGACCGAGGTGCCGGCCGCGGCGCTGCCGAAGATCGAGGAGCACCTGGCGGCGGTGGCGGCCGCGCACCGGCCGTTCCGGATGCTGCTGCGCGGCGCCGGCACCTTCCGTCCGGTCTCCCCGGTGGTGTTCGTCCGGGTCGAGGAGGGCGCGCAGGAGTGCCGCCTGCTGGAGGCGGACGTCCGCTCCGGCCCGCTGGCCCGCGAGTTGGCCTTCCCGTACCACCCGCACGTGACGGTCGCGCACGGCCTGCCGGACGACGCGCTGGACCAGGCGTACGCGCAGGCGCGCGGCTTCCGGGCGGCCTTCGCGGTGCCGGGCTTCGGCCTCTCCCGCTTCGACGCGGACGAGGTCTGGCGGCCCTGGCGGAGTTACCCGTTCTCCTGAACTACCGTACTGGCCTTCCGAGTTCGAGCATCCGGTCGACCACCCGGCGGGCCGCGCCGCCGTCGTCCAGGACGCAGTGCTCGGCCCGGAAACGGCGGTGGCGCTCGGCGTACCCGGGCGGCAGGTCCGCGCCGGTGTCGGCGAGTTCGCGCAGCGCGCCGAGCAGTTCGGCCGAGGTGGGGACGAGCGGGCCGGGGGCCTGCGGCTCGAAGTCGAAGTAGAAGCCGCGCAGGGTGTCGCGGTAGTGCTCCAGGTCGTAGGTGAAGAAGAGCACCGGGCGGCCGGTGATCGCGAAGTCGAACATGATCGACGAGTAGTCGGTCACCAGGACGTCCGCGACCAGCAGCAGTTCCTGCGGGTCGGGGTAGTCCCCACAGTCGTACAGGAAGCCGTCCCCGGCGCCCGGCAGCGGCTCGCGGACGTGCGCGTGCGGGCGGACCAGCAGCACGTGGTCCTCGCCGAGCAGGCGCCGGGCGTGGTCGAGGTCCAGCCGCAGGTCGAGCCGGAAGCCGCCGCCGTCGCCGCGCTGCTGGTCCTCCCGCCAGGTCGGCGCGTACAGCACGATCCGCTTGCCGTCCGGGACGCCGAGCCGGCGGCGGACGGCCGCGGCGGTGTCCGCGTCGGGGCGGGCGAGCACGTCGTTGCGCGGGTAGCCGGCCTCCAGGATCTCGCCGTCGTAGCGGAACGCGCGGCGCAGGATCGGGGTGGCGAACGGGCTGGGGGAGAGCAGCAGGCTCCACTGCGGGGTCTCCCGGGCGAGCGCCTCCAGGTAGCCGTGGTCGGCCAGCCAGGGGTTGTCGACGTCGTGGGCGATCCGCTTCAGCAGGGAGCCGTGCCAGGTCTGCAGCACCACCTGGCCGGGGCGGCGCTCCAGGAAGTCCGGGAAGTGCGTGTTGCCGACCAGGTACCGGCAGGTGGCCAGCGCGCGGTACCACTCCGGGCTCCAGATCCGGACGGCCCGGACCCCGGGCGGCAGCTCGGCCTGGGCGTCGTCGACCACCCAGAGGTGCTCCAACGGCGCGCCGCGGCGGGCGAGTTCGGTGTGCACCGCGCGCGGCGAGTCGGCGTAGCCGCGGCCGCCGAACACGTCGTACAGCACGGCCTCGCGCAGCGGTTCGCGGCGGGCGGCGGGGTAGTGGACTGAGCGCTGGCGGCTCTGCGTCCAGGCGCTGCGCTCGGTGGGGGTGAGTACCGGCGTGGAGTCCACCAGCAGGGTGTCGTGCCAGCGGCGCTGGAGCAGGATCCGCTTGCCGCCGACCGAGGTGGCGGCGGGCAGGGCGGGCAGCGCGGCGGATGCGGCGAGCAGCGGGCGGCGCGGGCCGGGCCGCCCGGCGGGCGCCAGCACCGCCTCCCAGATGCCCTTGCGCAGCGGCAGGGCGACGCCGTCCGAGCCGGTACGGGTGGCGGGCAGGCGGGCCCGGAACCGGCCGTCCGGGCCGGCCTCGACCGGTGTGCGGACCTCGCTCGCGGTGTCGGTGTGCCGCAGCACCAGCTCCAGTCGGTCCGCGGACCGGTCCGGGCAGTGGCCGGTGAGCTCGAAGCCGTCGGCCCGGACGGCGATCCGCTCGACCAGGCCGGCCGCCGGCTGGACGCAGAGCTGGAGCCGGCCGTCGGCGAGGTGCTTGAGGTAGAGCGTGCGGTCCGGGGTGTCGGGCAGCGGGTGCTGGCCGGCCACCGGGCCGCCGCGCTCGTCCGGGCAGAGCTGTTCGGCGCTGCCGTCGGGGCGCAGTAACTCGGCGTCCCAGTGCTCCAGTTCACCGCCGCCGCGCCCGTCGGCGGTGAACGGCCGGTACGGCAGGTGGACGGCGAAGGTGTTGCCGGTGCGGGCGACCGGCCGCTCGATCACGGCGTCGCTCTGGCGGTGGCGCAGCCGCAGCACGGTGCCGGCCGGGCAGGAGTCCGCGGCGCCGCGCAGGTCGAGGCCGTCGGCGGCGGGGGTGGCGTGGGTGAGCCGGATGCCGGGGCGTTCGAGGAGCAGCCGCAGCCGTCCGTCGGCGAAGTGCGGCTGGAGGCGGACGTCGTGGTCCACCCAGCGGGCCGGCGGGTACTCGCCGGAGCCGCACCAGTGCGGGGCGAGGGTGCCGTACCGGCGGCGCAGCCGGGTGGGGCGCGGGCGGGTGAACAGGGTGGTCTCGAGCTGCCAGTCGCCGAGCTGCCAGTCGGTGCCGTGGCGCAGCCGGCCGGGTTCGATCAGGGCGGTGAAGCCGGACCAGTCGTGGTTGAACTCGGGCTGGGCGCTGTCGTCGGTGACCTCGGGCAGCCGGCGGGGCTTGGACCGCAGGTGGACGGGCGGCCGGGACCCGTCGGGGTGGCGCAGGGTCAGCCAGGTCCAGGCGGAGCCGGGGCGGCCGGTGTCGAGGTCGTGCGGGCGGGCGAAACCGGTGAGCTCCAGGCCGCCGCGGGTCCAGCGGGCGCGCAGCAGGCCGAAGTCGACGTCCTCGTCGGGGGTGGGCTGGTCGGTGCTCACACGGGGGGCGGCGTGCGGAAGGACGAACCGTGTGAGCACAGGCATGGGAAGGCCCTTCGGGACGGGGGCGGTCCATGGCGGTGGACCGGGGCCGCCGGGCCGATTCCGATGGGGACCGGGGCCGAATTGATATCCCATACCGGGACGCCATCCGGGGTCAACTGTACGGACCGGAGAATTTCCCGTGAAATTCGTCAACGAAACACAAGTTCGAGTGCAATGCGGGCGTAAAGGGCGGGGATGTTCTCAGGAAATTCCCAGGAAAGCGCCGAGGCGCCCGACGCGGTTCGCGTCGGGCGCCTCGGCTGGGGCTCGCGGGGCGCTGGGGGCCTTCCCCGGCTACTCCGTGCGGAGGAGCATCGCGTCGACCACCCGGGCGGCGGCCTTGCCGTCGTCCAGGTCGCAGTACGCCTCGCGGAACGCGGCGGCCTTGTCGGCGTACTCGGCCGCCACCTCGTCCACCCGCCCGAGCGCGTCGACCAGTTCCCCGGAGGTGGCCAGCAGCGGGCCGGGCACCTCCGCCTCGAAGTTCAGGCTGAAGCCGCGCAGGTTGTCGCGGTAGTGCTCCAGGTCGTAGGTGAAGAACAGGACCGGCTTGCCGGTCGCGGCGAAGTCGAACACGCTCGCCGAGTAGTCGGTGACCAGCACGTCCGCGATCAGCAGCAGTTCCGCCATGTCGGGGTAGCTGCCGACGTCCCAGATGTAGCCGTTGCCGGCGCCCGGGATCTGCCCGCACATCACGCTGTGCCGGCGCACCAGCAGCACCTGGTCGTCGCCGAGTGCGGCCTTGGCCGCGTCGAGGTCGAGCCGCAGGTCCATCTGGTACCCGCCGTTCGGCCGGCGCCGGTCCTCGCGCCAGGTCGGCGCGTACAGCACGACCTTCTTGCCCTCGGGCAGGCCGAGCCGTTCACGGACCTGTTCGGCGGTCTTCTCCCGGTCGGCCGCGAACAGCAGGTCGTTCCGGGGGGAACCGCTTTCCAGGATCTCGCCCTTGAAATCGAACGCACGCCGCAGCACCGGGGCCGACCAGCTGTTCCCGGCGACCAGCAGGCTCCAGTTCGGCACCTCCCGGGCGAGGCCCTTCAGGTAGTTCGAATCGGTGAACCAGACCTTCTCGAAGTCGAGGCCGATCTGCTTCAGCGGGCTGCCGAGCCAGGTCTGCACGACCACCTGGCCGGGGCGGCGGACGAAGAAGTCGGGCAGGTGGGTGCTGGTGACGATGTACTTGGCGGTGGCCAGCGCCTCGAACCACTCCGGGCTCCAGAGCCGGACCGCGCTCGCCGTCTGCGGCAGCTCGGCCTGCAGGTCGTCGCTGCCCCACAGGTGCTCCAGCGGCAGGCCGCGGCGGACCAGCTCCTCGTGGATCGCCCGCGGCGAGTCGGCGTACAGGCCGCCGAGCCCGACGTTGTAGAGCACGGTGTCGCGCACCGGGTGCCGACGGGCGTTCGGGTAGTCGGCCGACCGGAGCTGGCGCTGGCGGTGGCCGCTGCGCTCCTCGGGCAGCAGCGCCGAGTGCGACTCCAGGGAGAGGCCGTCGTGGTGGCGGCGCTCCAGCACTATCCGCTTGCCGCGGGACTCCACCTCCAGCGGCAGGGCGGCGAAGCAGTCCGGCGTGATCAGCGCGTACGAGGTCGCGACCTCGTCGACGGGCGCGCCGACCGGGCGGAAGAAGACGTCCCAGGTGCCCTGGGCGAGCGGCACCCGGCCGGCGAAGGAGGCCGTCGGCACGGTGGGCAGCGCGGTCCGGAACCGGCCGTCCGCGATCTCCACCGGGTAGACGTGCTCCTCCTCGCGCCAGTTGTGCCGGACCACCAGCTCCCAGCGGTGCGCGCCGGACAGCGGGAACGAGCCGCTGAGCAGGAAGCCGTCCGCGCCGCGCGCGGAGACCTCGTCCACCAGCGGCTGCAGCAGCTGGTCGGAGAACTGCAGGTAGCCGCCGGGGGAGGGCTTGGAGTAGAGCGCCCGGCGCTGGTCGACCGGGGCGTCCGGGTTGAGCGGCAGGTGCAGCTGCCCGGGGGCGTTGCGGTCGTCCCAGGCCACCGGCACGGTGCTGCCGTCGGCGAGCACCAGGACGGTGTCCCAGCGGTCGCGGGCGCGTTCGGCGGCCACCGGGTCCAGCTCGGCCCAGGCCTCCCGGACGGCGGTCAGCTCGGCCACCGGGAAGGAGGCGGCGAACGGCTGCAGGGTGCCGACCGGCGCGCCCAGCTCCAGCGGGAAGGCCAGCTCGCGGTCGGACTCGACGTGGGTGAGCCGCAGCCGGGCCCCGGCGAAGTTCGCGCCGGAGCGCGCCGCTCCCGAGATCTCCACCCGGCCGCCGTGCGCGGCCAGGCCGGTCACCCGGGCCTTGACCGTCTCCACCCGCAGGTAGACGAAGCCGTCCCGGACCCACGGCACGATCCGCACGTCCGGCTCGACCCAGTGCGCCGGGATGTACTGCGCGGTGTCGCTCCACCCGGCCGAGATCCGGCCCTTGTAGACGCCGCCCTTGCCCGCGCCGGCCACCAGGACGCGCCAGTTGCCGTCCTTCCACTGGCCGCGGTGCTTGAGCTTCTTCGGGTCGATGCCGACGGTGAAGCCGGCCCAGTCGCAGTTGTACAGGTCGTGGTTGCAGCTGGCGGTGGCCTCGGGGCTGTACTGGGTCTTCATCGGCACCGCGATCACCCGGCGGCCCTTGGCCTCGCGCAGCACCAGGGTGCGGACCATGTCGTGCTTGTTGGCCGCGCCCAGCTGCTCCGGGTAGGCGTGCCCGGTCAGCTGCAGCCGTCCGCCGATCCAGGCCGTCTCGTACAGCCGGCTGCGCATGACCAGCGAGTTGTCCAGCTTGAGCACGCCGGACGGCACGCTCTTGCGCCCGCCGCGCAGGAACGGGTAGTCGGCGTAGGGGCGCAGCAGGCCGCGGGCCTGGACACCGCCGTTGCTCTCGCCCTCGTACTTGATCTGCTCGACGAACTCGTCGATCCGGCCCTGCAGGGTCAGGTGGTACTTCAGCCGCAGCGGCGCCCGCAGCTTGCGGACCTGCTCGGGGCCGATCGCCCGCAGCAGCCGGCTGACGTTCTTGGCGTAGGCGTCCCGGTACTCCTTGTCGCCGTCCACGACGGACCAGAAGAACATCGGGATCTCCTCGACGAGGGTGTTCTCGTCGTAGGAGCGCAGGTACTGGGCGAAGCGCGGCTCGGTCTGCTTCTTCAGCCAGCCGCGGACCAGCTCGACCGAGGCGACGCGGTCGATCAGGCCCTTGGGGTTGGTGCGCATCTGTGTGATCGACATCTCGCCGACCTCGCGCTCGCGCCAGTGGTAGATCGGCTCGGAGAGGACGTCCACGCTCTTCGCGAGGTAGTGGTGCGGCACGCTGACCGGCGCGTCCTCGTACAGGATGCCCTCGGGGTAGAGGATGCCGGCCGCGTCGAAGAAGGAGCGGCGGTACACCTTGTTCCACGCGGTGCGGTCGGTGACCAGCGCCGGGATCTCGGTGATGTGCGTCTTGAGCCTGGTCTCCTTGAACGGCCGCGAGTGCCCGCCGGACTGGTAGTAGCCCACCGCGCGGAACCGCAGCACGTTGCCGGTGGCGAAGTCCGAGCCGGTCTCGTCCAGGGTGTTGATCATCAGCTCGTACGCACTCGGCGGCATCGAGTCGTCGCTGTCGACGAAGCACAGGAACTCGGCGTCCGGGTCGATGTGCCGGATGCCGGTGTTGCGGGCCGCGCCGAGGCCCTTGTTCACCTGGCGGACCAGCCGGAACCGGGAGTCCTTGGCCGCGTACGCCTCGGCGAGGGCCGCGCTGTCGTCCTTCGAACCGTCGTCGACCATGACGCACTCGAAGTCCGTGAAGGTCTGTGCGGCGATCGAGTCGAGGCACTCGACCAGGTAACGCTCGACGTTGTAGATCGGAACGACGATGGAGAGGCGGGGAGCCATCGGCTACGCAGGCCTTTCTCGGGAAGGAGCGTGCCAGCCCGGTGGGGCCTGACCGCACTGTGAATCGGTGCGCACGTGCGACCCGATCCTACCTCCGGACCATGGGGCCCTTCGGGGCCACTACGCTGGCCCGGTGCCCCGCTTCAGCGTGATCGTCCCCGTGTACCAGGTTCAGGACTACCTCGCCGAGTGCCTCGATTCGGTGCTCGGCCAGGGCGGCCCCGACCTCGAACTGATCGCGGTGGACGACCGCTCCCCGGACCGCTGCGGCGCGATGCTCGACGAGGCCGCCGCCGACGACCCGCGGATCCGGGTGCTGCACCTGCCGGAGAACGTCGGCCTCGGCCGGGCCCGCAACGCCGGCCTGGAGGTCGCCACCGGGGACTACGTGATCTTCCTCGACAGCGACGACACGCTCACCCCCGACCTGCTGAAGCACGTCGACGACCGGCTCACCGCCACCGGCGACCCGGACGTCCTGGTCTACGACTACGCCCGCACCTACGCCGACGGCCGGATCACCCGGGCCGCCTCCGCGCACGTGTTCGGCGCCGCCTCCCCGGACGTCTTCGACCTCGCCGCCCGCCCGGACCTGCTCGACCTGCTCCAGGTCGTCTGGAACAAGGCCTACCGCCGCGACTTCGTCACCGCGCAGCGGCTGGTCTTCCCGGCCGGCTACTACGAGGACACCCCCTGGACGTACCCGGCGCTGCTCGCCGCCGCCCGGATCACCCTGCTCGACGAGGTCGGCGTGCACTACCGCCAGCGGCAGGAGGGCGGCAACATCCTGGCCACCGCCAGCCGCAAGCACTTCGACGTCTTCGCCCAGTACGACCTGGTCTTCGCCTTCCTGGACGGCCGCCCCGACCTCGACCGGTGGCGCCCGGTGGTCTACGGCCGGATGCTGCACCACCTCAACACCGTGGTCTCCAAGCCCGGCCGGATCCCGCCCGGCGACCGCCGCGAGTACTTCCGCCGCGCCGCCGCGCACTGCGCCCGGCTGCGCCCGGCCGGCTACCGGCCGCCGGCCGGCGTGGACGGCGTGCGCACCGAACTGCTCAGCCACGGCCGCTACGGCGCCTACCAGGCCGTCCGCGCCCTCGCCCGGGCCCGCCGACTGGTCCGCCGCTGAGCCGGGGCCGCCGTCCCCGCCGCCGTACCGGCCCCGGTCCGCGTCGAGCCTGACGGCCATTCGGGGGACGGACCGGTATAACCAATCGGGTGGACTTCCTGACCCGTCTGCCGGTCGTCGGCCCGCTCGTGGCGTGGGTGCTGCGCAGCCGCCCGTACCGGGTGTACGAGTACTTCTCCGCGGCCCGGGGCAACCGCCTGGCCGGCGCGGTCACCTTCTTCGGCTTCCTCGCCCTGTTCCCGCTGCTCACGGTCGGCCTGGCGATCGCCGTCTCGACGCTCGACAGCGGACAGGTGGCGAACCTGCAGAAGCACATCTCCGACCAGCTGCCGGGCATCTCGGAGGCGCTCAACCTGCCGTCCCTGGTGGCCAACGCGGGCGCCGTCGGGCTGGTCAGCGGGGCGCTGCTGCTGGTCTCCGGCCTCGGCTGGGTGAACACCATGCGCACCTCGATCCGGGACGTCTGGCAGCTGCCCGACGACGACGCCAACCTGGTGCTGCGCAAGGCCTGGGACTGCGTGGTGCTGGCCGGCCTCGGCGTGGTGTCGCTGGTCTCGCTGGCCGCCTCCACCGCCGGCACGACGCTGGCCGGGCGGATCGCCGACTGGATCGGGCTGCGCAGCGGCTACCTGCTGACCGGGGTCGGCGTGCTCATCGCCATAGCGTGCGACACGCTGCTCTTCGCCTACCTGCTGGCGCCGTTCCCCGGGATCGGCGGCCAGCGCCGCCGGGACGTGCTGCAGGGCGCGCTGATCGGCGCGGTCGGCTTCGAGCTGCTGAAGGTCCTGCTCGCCTCCTACCTCGGCTCGGTCGCCGGCAAGAGCCTGTACGGCGCCTTCGGCGTGCCGGTGGCGCTGCTGCTGTGGATCAACTTCGTCTCCCGGCTGCTGATGTTCTGCGTGGCCTGGACGGCGCTGGCCGATCCGGTGGCCGCCCGGGAGCGCACCCGGGAGCACGGCCGGGCACTGCTGGCGGCGGCCGACGAGGCCGAGGCGGACGCGGCCGGGAACACGACGAAGGCCCGGCCTCGGGACTGAGGCCGGGCCGTTCGTCCGACGGATGTCAGCCGCCCGTCCTGCGGTGGCGGCGCAGGACCAGCGCGCCGTAGCCGGCCGCGGCCAGCACCAGCGCGACGGCCAGCCAGCCGCCGAGGCCGAGCCCGTCGTCCTCGGCGGTGGTGGTGGGTGCGGCGGCGGGCCCGGTGGTGGCGGACGGGTGCGGCGGCGGCTCGGGGGCGCCGGCGGTGCCGCCGGCCTGGCCGGTCGGCGTACCCGAGGGCGGGAGCTCGTCGACCAGCTTGCCGACCGGCCGGACCTTGCCGGCCGCCGCGAAGCCCCAGTCCAGCAGGGCGGCCGTCTCGTCGTAGACCTTCTGGTAGGTGGACGGGTGCATCACGGTCACCAGCAGGGTGCGGCCGTTGCGTTCGGCGGCGCCGACGAAGGTCGAGCCGGCGTTGGTGGTGAAGCCGTTCTTCACGCCGATCAGGCCGGGGTACTTGCCCAGCAGGCGGTCCGTGTTGGCGATCCCGAAGCTACCGCGCTGGCCGGTGTTGCGGTCCACCGCACCCGGGAACATCGCGTCCCTGGTGGCGCAGTACATCCGGAAGTCGGGATTGCGCAGGCCGGCCCGGGCGAACAGCGACAGGTCGTAGGCCGAGGAGACCTGCCCGTCCATGTCGTAGCCGTCCGGGGAGACCACCCGGGTGTCCCGGGCCTGCAGGGCGTCGGCGCGGGCCTGCATCTCGGTGACGGTCTGCGGCACGCCGCCGTTCATGTGCGCCAGGACGTGCACGGCGTCGTTGCCCGAGCTCAGGAACACCCCGCGCCACAGGTCCTCGACCCGGTACTCCAGGTTCTCCTTGATGCCGACCAGGCTGCTGCCGGCACCGATCCCGGTGATCTCCTCGTCGGTGACCTTGTGCACCGCGTTGCGGTCGAACTTGGGCAGCACGGTGTCGGCGAAGAGGATCTTCAGGGTGCTGGCCGGGGCCAGCCGCAGATGCGGGTTGCTGGCGGCCAGCACGTCACCGGTCGTGGCGTCGGAGACTATCCAGGACTGGCCGGTGAGATCCCCCGGCAGCGCCGGGGCGCCGGCCAGCGGGGAGACCTGGACCCCGGAGAGCCCGAGCCGCTCGCCGCCGATCGCGGCGGTCGTCTGCGGGGGCGGCTGCCCCGGGGCCGCGACCGCCCCCGGGGCGGCGAGCACGACCGGGAGGACCGCGGCGACCGCGGCGAACAGGTGCGCGAACTTCTGACGGCGTGTGGGCACCAGCAGACCGTACCCACTCCGGGTCCTCGTCGTCCGCCACACCGGTCCCGTCCTCCGCATGAGGGGCCCGCAGTAGGCCGATCGGCGGCCCGCGCATACTGGGGGACGCACACCGCCCTCACACCCCGCCGAGGACCCCCATGAAGCTCAGCCGCCGCACCTCCTGGTTCCTGACCGCCTTCGGCGTCTGGTCGATCGTCATCTGGACGACCTTCGTCAAGAACCTCTGGAAGGACTCCGGCGGCCAGGCCTTCACCAACGGCGACCACTCCCAGCCCACCGCCTTCTTCTGGATCCACCTCCTCCTCGCCGTCACCTCCTTCCTCCTCGGCATCGCCGTCGGCGCCATCGGCCTGCGCGGCCTCCGCGCCACCCGCCGCACCCCGGCCACCGACTGACCGGTCCGCGGAAACGGCCGAGGCCCCGTCCGATCGGGAGGATCGGACGGGGCCTCGGCCGGCTGTCGGGCGGGGGTCAGAAGCGGCGGGTGACCAGGGCCCGCTTCACTTCCTGGATCGCCTTGGTGACCTCGATGCCGCGCGGGCAGGCCTCGGAGCAGTTGAAGGTGGTGCGGCAGCGCCACACGCCCTCACGGTCGTTGAGGATCTCCAGCCGCTGCTCGGCGCCCTCGTCGCGGGAGTCGAAGATGAAGCGGTGCGCGTTCACGATCGCGGCCGGGCCGAAGTACTGGCCGTCGTTCCAGAACACCGGGCAGGACGACGTGCACGCGGCGCACAGGATGCACTTGGTGGTGTCGTCGAAGCGCTCGCGGTCCTCGGCGGACTGCAGGCGCTCGCGGGTCGGGTCGTTCCCCTGGGTGATGAGGAACGGCATGACGTCCTTGTACGCCTGGAAGAACGGGTCCATGTCCACGATCAGGTCCTTGAGGACCGTGAGGCCCTTGATGGCCTCGATCGTGATCGGCTTCTCCGGGTTGACGTCCTTGACCAGGGTCTTGCACGCCAGCCGGTTGCGGCCGTTGATCCGCATGGCGTCGGAGCCGCAGATGCCGTGCGCGCAGGAACGGCGGTAGGTGAGGGTGCCGTCCTGCTCCCACTTGATCTTGTTGAGCGCGTCCAGGACGCGCTCCTTCGGGTCCATCGTCAGCTGGTAGTCCACCCACACCGGGTCCGGGTGCTCCTCCGGGTTGAACCGGCGGATCCGGAAGGTGACGGTGATCAGCTCGACGCCGCCCGCCTCGACCGCGTCCAGAGCGGCCGAGTGCTTCTCCACGGTAGGAGTGCTCATCAGTACTTACGCTCCATCGGCTGGTAGCGGGTCGTGACGACCGGCTTGTAGTCGAGGCGGATGGAGGTGCTGCCGTCGGCGGCCACCTCCTGGTACGCCATGGTGTGCTGCATGAACTTCACGTCGTCACGGGTCGGGAAGTCCTCGCGGTAGTGGCCGCCGCGCGACTCCTCGCGGGCCAGCGCGGAGACGGCCAGCACCTCGGCCAGGTCGAGCAGGTTGCCCAGCTCGACGGCCTCCAGCAGGTCCGTGTTGTACCGGAAGCCCTTGTCCTGGATGGAGACGTGCTTGTAGCGCTCCTTCAGCGCGGCGATGTCCTCGACCGCCTGCTTCAGGGTGGCGCCGGTGCGGTACACCATCGCGTTGGCGTCCATGGTCTCCTGCAGCTCCTTGCGGATCTGCGCCACGGACTCGGTGCCGGTGGACTCGCGCAGGCCGTCGACCAGCGCCTGGACCTTCTCGGCCGGGTTCTCGGGCAGCTCGACGAACTCGTGCTCGTTGGCGTAGTCGGCGGCGGCGATGCCCGCGCGACGGCCGAACACGTTGATGTCCAGCAGCGAGTTGGTGCCCAGGCGGTTGGCACCGTGCACGGACACGCAGGCGACCTCGCCGGCCGCGTACAGGCCCGGGACGATGTCGGTGTTGTTGCGCAGCACCTCACCCTCGACGTTGGTCGGGATGCCGCCCATGGCGTAGTGCGCGGTGGGCTGGATCGGGATCGGGTCCGTGTAGGGCTCGATGCCGAGGTAGGTGCGGGCGAACTCGGTGATGTCCGGGAGCTTGGCGTCCAGCTGCTCCGGCGGCAGGTGGGTCAGGTCCAGGTAGACGTGGTCGCCCTCGGGACCGCAGCCGCGGCCCTCGCGGATCTCGGTGTAGATCGCGCGGGAGCAGACGTCACGGGACGCGAGGTCCTTCATGACGGGGGCGTAGCGCTCCATGAAGCGCTCGCCGTCCTTGTTGCGCAGGATGCCGCCCTCGCCGCGGGCGCCCTCGGTGAGCAGGATGCCCATGCGCCAGATGCCCGTCGGGTGGAACTGGAAGAACTCCATGTCCTCCAGCGGCAGGCCGCGGCGGTACACCAGGGCCTGGCCGTCACCGGTGAGGGTGTGGGCGTTGGAGGAGACCTTGAAGAACTTGCCGGTGCCGCCGGAGGCGAACACGACCGACTTGGCCTGGAAGACGTGGATCTCGCCGGTGGCCAGCTCGTAGGCGACGACGCCGGACGTCTTGCCGTCGTTGATCAGCAGGTCGAGGACGTAGAACTCGTTGAAGAACTCGACGCCGTGCTTGACGCAGTTCTGGAACAGCGTCTGGAGGATCATGTGGCCGGTGCGGTCGGCCGCGTAGCACGAGCGGCGGACCGGGGCCTCGCCGTGGTTGCGGGAGTGACCGCCGAAGCGGCGCTGGTCGATCCGGCCCTGCTCGGTGCGGGAGAAGGGCAGGCCCATCTTCTCCAGGTCGAGGACGGCGTCGATGGCCTCCTTGCACATGATCTCGGCGGCGTCCTGGTCGACCAGGTAGTCACCACCCTTGACCGTGTCGAAGGTGTGCCACTCCCAGTTGTCCTCCTCGACGTTGGCGAGGGCGGCGCACATGCCGCCCTGGGCCGCGCCGGTGTGGGACCGGGTGGGGTAGAGCTTGGTCAGGACGGCGGTGCGGGTGCGCTGCGTCGACTCGATGGCCGCGCGCATGCCGGCGCCGCCGGCGCCGACGATGACGGTGTCGTACTGGTGAATCTGCATGGGGGTTCTAACTCGCCTCTGGCCTCTGCCGATTGCCGATTAGATGCTGCGTCGTCAGATGTTGGGGTCGAAGGTGAAGATCACCAGGGTGCCCAGCAGCACGGTGAAGACCGTGGCGGTACCCATGAGCCCCTTCAGCCAGAGCCGGGTCGAGTCCTTCTCGGCGTAGTCGTTGATGACCTGCCGCATGCCGTTGGCGCCGTGGAGCATGGCGAGCCAGAGCATCGCGAGGTCCCAGACCTGCCAGAACGGCGAGGCCCAACGGCCGGCCACGAAGGCGAAGCCGATCTTGGAGACGCCGCCGTCGAGCACCAGCATGATGAGCAGGTGGCCGAGGATCAGCACCACCAGGACGATGCCGGACAGGCGCATGAAGAGCCAGGCCAGCATCTCGAAGTTGGTGCGGGTGCGGCGCGGGGTCTTCTCGGTCCGCTTGCGCGGCGGCTCGATGACGAACGCGTCGGCCGGGTTGCCGGTGCCGAGGCCCTTGCCGGTGTGCGCCTGCGCGGAGGGAACCACCAGGGCGTCGGAGATTTCCGTGGACATGTGTCAGCTCACTTCCCGAACCAGGAGATCAGCGTGTGCTGCAGGATCCCGTAGAAGGAGCCGGCCATCAGCACGACCCAGACCCCGACCACGGTCCAGAGCATCTGCTTCTGGTACTTCGGGCCCTTGGACCAGAAGTCCACGGCGACGACCCGCAGGCCGTTCAGGGCGTGGAACAGGATGGCGGCCACCAGGCCGTACTCCATCAGGTTCACGAGAGGAGTCTTGTACGTCTGAATGACGGTGTCGTACGCCTCGGGAGACACTCGCACCAGAGCGGTGTCCAGGACATGGGCGAACAGGAAGAAGAAAATGAGGACGCCGGTGACTCGATGAGCCACCCAGCTCCACATACCTTCCCGGCCGCGGTACAGCGTTCCAGCCGGCACGGAAAAACCCTCCGGAAGCGATTGGGGGCTCGGCCGGCTTCGGTGTCGGTCAGCCCGGCCGGGTACGGTCCACCGGCCGCCAGCATCCTATCGACGCCTTCTCGGGAACCGCCTCCGGGGGCCTCAGGTGTGATCAATCAGGCACGTCTGGCCTAGCCGGGCGGGAACCAAGGCCGCTTTGGTCGCTCTGGGTGACGGCTCGACTGCGCTACGGTGGCGGCCCGCTCCGCCGCCGACACCCTGCGGAGGCCCCCGTGCCGCTTCGCCCCGCCCGACCGTCCGCCGCCGTCCTCACCGGCCTGCTGCTGTTCGCCGCGGGCTGCACCACGGTGGGCGGCTCCTCCGTGGACCGGGCCGGACCCGGCCGCGAGCTGTCCGCGGCGGAACTGCGGGCGGCCGCGGTGGCCGACGCCGACCTCGGGGCGGGCTACACCGTGACGGTGATGACGCCCGGTCACGGCGACACCGGGGCGGGCGCCGGGCGGGAGGTCGCGGACGTCCCGGCCTGCCAGCCGCTGCTGGACACGGTGACCCCGGCCGCCTCGACCGGCGCCGCCTCGGCCTCGCCGGCCCCGGGCTACCCGTACGCGGAGACGGATCTGAGCGTGGCCCGGGCCGCTGCCCCCAAGGGCGGCGTGTACGGAGGACTGCTCGGCTACCGGGCGGGGCGGGCGGCCGCGCTGCAGACGGAGCTGGAGAAGCTGTTCGGCCCCTGCGCCGCGTTCACCTCGGCGGCGTCGGCGCCGCCGGCCGAGAAGCCGGGGAAGAAGGCGCCGATCCGGACCAGGCACCGGCTGAACCGGGAGGACACGCCCACCCCCGGGGGAGCGGACGGGGCGCTCGGATTCACCCTGACGAATGAATCGGGGAATGCGGTGCTCTCACAGCGTGCGGTGCTGGCCCGGGTCGGACCGGCGCTGATGGTGTTCACCACCTTCGGCGTGGCCACCGAGCCGGCCGCTGCGCCGGACGAGCTGATCGTCCGGCAGCAGGTGGCCAAGCTGCGGGCCGCGCAGGCGAGGAAGTAGGGAGGGCGGAGCCGGCTCAGCGGGCCCCGGCCTCCGAGTGGGTGGCGACCAGGTGCTCCAGGCGGGTGAGGGCGATCCGGCGGAGCTCGTCCGCCGCGATCAGCCGCTCCTCGTCCGGATCGTTGGCCAGCCGGGTGCGGATCGAGGAGAGCACGGTGTCGAGCATCTCCTCCGGGGCCACGCTCTCCAGGCACACCACGAAGACGTGGCCGAACCTGGCCTCGTACGCGGCGTGGGCGGCCCGCAGCGCGGTGTGCGCGGCCTGGCTGCCCGGCGCCCGCATGCCGAGCAGCGGTTGCGGCATCCAGCTCTCGTCGGCGAGCGCCTCGGCCAGGTCGGCCGGGCGGAGGTCGTAGGAGGCCTCGCTGGCGGCGGCCAGCAGGGACTCTATGTCGGGGTAGGGCCGGTGCGCGGTGAGCCGAAGGGCCCACCGGTGGCTGCCGCAGCAGGCCAGGAGGGCCTCCTCGGCGGCGCCGGCGTCGGCCTCGTTGAAGCGGTGCAACCCGAGGAGGGTCGGCTCGGAACTGGGATCGAGCCGCTGTGGCGGGATGTCGCTGGCCAGCGGGTCCTCCTCGTGAGGGCGGGAAGGTGCCGGTGAAGTGGGGTGGGTGAAGCAGCTGAAGTATGGAGGCTGCGGGGCGGCGCACGGCGCCGGTCGGGCAGCGCCTCAACGGTAGTTGAGCCGTCATCAGTTGGGGAGGGCGCACGCGGAATTCATCCGGACGAGCTATCAAGTTGTGACGTTGACACCTGCGTGTCAGCGCCCTCCCCGCATTCATCTGTTAATCCGGCACGCCAGCCTCAGGAACAGCGGGTTCCCTCGGGCGGCATCGTGCCCTCGGTCAGGTAGGCCTCCATGGCCTGGTCGATGCAGGCGTTGCCCTTGCCGAACGCGCCGTGCCCCTCGCCCACCCGGGTCAGCAGGGCGGCCTTGGCGAAGCCCTTGGCCAGCGCCTCGGCGGCGGCGTACGGGGTGGCCGGGTCGCCGGTGCTGCCGACCACCAGGATCGGGTCGGCGCCCTCGGCGCGGACGGTGTGCGGCTTCTCGGGGGACTGGAACGGCCAGTGGGCGCAGCCGGCCTCGGTGTAGTCGTCCACCGACACGCCCTTGGACATCAGCGGCGCCTCGGCCTTGAGCTTGGCCACCACCTCCTGGGCCTTCTCCGGCGTCGGGGCGGGGCGGGACATGTCGGCGCAGCGGATCGCGCCCAGCGCCTCCTGCGTGGCGTTGTAGTGACCGTTCTGGTCGCGGCCGTCGTAGTCGTCGGCGAAGGCCAGCAGGAGGTCGCCCTTGTCACGCTTCATCGCCCAGCCGAGCCCGTTGCGCAGGTACTGCCAGTCGGTCTTCTCGTCGCCGTACAGCATCCGGACGACGCCGGTCCAGGCGAGGCCGCTGCTGAGCTTGCGGCCGTCCTTGGCGGTCAGCGGGTGGTCGCGCAGGCCGTCCAGGAAGTCGGCGGCCTTCTGAGCGGCCTTGTCCGGGTTGCTGCCGAGCGAGCACTCCTCGGCGTGGTTGTCGACGCAGTCGGCGGCGAAGCGCTCGAAGGACTTCTCGAAGCCGATCTGCTGGTCGACGCCCTCGTCGAGGCTGTCGGCGGCCGGGTCGACGGCGCCGTCCAGGATGAGCCGGCCGGAGTTCTTCGGGAACTCCTCGGCGTAGAGCGCACCGAGGTAGGTGCCGTAGGAGACGCCCAGGTAGTTGAGCTTCCGGTCGCCGACGGCGGCGCGCAGCACGTCCATGTCCCTGGCGGAGTTGCGGGTGCCGACGAAGGGCAGCAGCTTGCCCGACTTGGCCTGGCAGGCGGCGATGTACTGGGCCTCCTTCCGATCGGAGGCGGTCTTGCGGGCGGCCGGGTCCAGCGGCTCGTCCACCTGGCTCTGCTCGTCCCGCTGCTTGTCGTCGAGGCAGGTGATCGGCGAACTGCCGCCGGTGCCGCGGGGGTCGAAGCCGATCACGTCGAAGCGGTTGTGGAGGGCGCCGGAGAAGTCCTTGGCGCCGTACTCGACCATCTCGACGCCGGACTCGCCCGGACCGCCCGGGTTGACCATCAGCGAGCCGATCCGCTGGTCCGGCTTGGCGGCCGGCAGCTTGACCAGCGCGAGGTCGAGGGCGTCGGTGGCGGGGTTGGCGTAGTCCAGCGGGACGTGCAGCCGGCCGCACTGCATGCCGGATATGTCGATCTTGGCCTGCTCGGCCTTGGGGTCGGCCGGGCAGGCGGCCCAGGCGATCTGCTGACCGTAGAAGGGCTTGAGCGCAGGGTCGGCCTCGCCGGTGGGCTTGGGCGTCGGGGTCGGCGTCTGGGTGGCCGTGGGGCTCGCGGCGGTGGCCGGGGCCGCGCCGGCGGCCTGGTCCTGGGACGGCTTGGCGGTGTCGTCGCACGCGGAGGTGAGGAGCAGGGTGCCTGCCGCCAGGGCGGTCAGCAGGACCCGTGGGCGGGCGGCCCGGAAGGTTCTCATCGCACGTATGTACCACTGGCGGGCGACACGTTCGATCACCGGGCCCGGCCGCCCGCCCCTGCTGTGATCAGGCGCGATGCACCTTGTGGTTGGCCGCCTGGGCGCGGGGCCGGACCACCAGCAGGTCGATGTTGACGTGCGAGGGCCGGGTGACCGCCCACGCCACGGTGTCCGCGATGTCCTCCGAGGTCAGCGGTTCCGCCACCCCGGCGTACACGGCCGCGGCCTTGTCCTCGTCGCCGCGGAAGCGGGTGACCGCGAAGCCCTCGGACTTCACCATGCCGGGGGCGATCTCGATCACCCGGATCGGCTCCCCGCACAGCTCCAGGCGCAGCGTCGCCGCGATGGTGTGCGCGGCGTGCTTGGCCGCGACGTACCCGCCGCCGCCCTCGTACGCGGCCAGTGCGGCGGTCGAGGAGAGCACCAGCACGGTGCCGTCGCCGGTGGCCCGCAGCGCCGGAAGCAGCGCCTGGGTCATGTGCAGCACGCCGAGCACGTTCACCTCGTACATCGCCCGCCAGTCGGCCGGGTCGCCGTGCTCCACCGTCTCGGCGCCGATCGCCCCGCCGGCGTTGTTCACCAGCACGTCCACCCGGCCGACCTCGGCCGCGAAGGCGTCCACGGCGGCCCGGTCGGTGACGTCCAGCGTGTGGGCGCGACCGCCGATCTCCTTGGCCAGCGCCTCGATCCGCTCGGTCCGCCGGGCGGTCAGCACCACGTCGAAGCCCTCGGCCGCCAGCCGACGGGCGGTCGCCGCGCCGATTCCGCTGCTGGCACCGGTGACCACGGCCACCTTCTGCTCGGTCATTGCCACTCCCTGGGCTCGTTGGCGGGGGTACGCACATTCGGTCGTTCACCCGATCATCTCAACCGCGTCGGCACCCCGGCGGACCGGCCACGTCCTACATTGCGAACAACCAGTGCCCCGCCCGCCGATCCCGTGGAGAGACCCATGGCAGCCGAGCCGCGCCGCGCCGAATCCGCCCGCCCTGCGGAATCGGGTTTCCCGATCGAGCCGCTGTACGGCCCCGAGGCGCTGGCCGGCTGGGATCCGGCGAGCAGACTGGGCCGGCCGGGGGAGTACCCGTACACCCGGGGCGTCTACCCGACGATGTACACCGGCCGGCCGTGGACGATGCGCCAGTACGCGGGCTTCGGCACCGCCGCCGAGTCCAACGCCCGCTACCGGCAGCTGATCGCGGGCGGCGGCACCGGCCTGTCGGTGGCCTTCGACCTGCCCACCCAGATGGGCTACGACTCGGACGCTCCGGTCGCCGCCGGGGAGGTCGGCAAGGTGGGCGTGGCCGTCGACAGCGTCGAGGACATGGCCGTGCTGTTCGACGGCATCCCGCTGGGCGGGGTGTCCACCTCGATGACCATCAACGCGCCCGCCGCCCTGCTCCTGCTGCTCTACCAACTGGTCGGCGAGGCCCAGGGGGTGGCGCCGGCCCGGCTCACCGGCACGGTCCAGAACGACGTGCTGAAGGAGTACATCGCCCGCGGCACGTACATCTTCCCGCCGCAGCCCTCGCTGCGGCTGGTCGCGGACGTCTTCCGGTACTGCCGGGCCGAGATCCCGCGCTGGAACACCATCTCCATCTCCGGCTACCACATGGCCGAGGCCGGGGCGGATCCGGCGCAGGAGATCGCCTTCACGCTGGCCAACGGCATCGCCTACGTCCGCACCGCGATCGCCGCCGGGATGCCGGTGGACGACTTCGCCCCCCGGCTCTCGTTCTTCTTCGTGGCCCGGGTCACGCTGCTGGAGGAGGTGGCCAAGTTCCGTGCCGCGCGGCGGATCTGGGCCAGGGTGATGCGCGAGGAGTTCGGCGCGAAGGACCCGCGGTCGCAGATGCTGCGCTTCCACACCCAGACCGCCGGGGTGCAGCTCACCGCCCAGCAGCCCGAGGTGAACCTGGTCCGGGTCTCGGTGCAGGCGCTCGCGGCGGTGCTCGGCGGCACCCAGTCGCTGCACACCAACGGCTTCGACGAGGCGATCGCGCTGCCCACCGAGAAGGCCGCCCGGCTGGCCCTGCGCACCCAGCAGGTGCTCGCCCACGAGACCGACGTGACCGCCACCGTCGACCCGTTCGCCGGCTCGTACGCGGTCGAGTCGCTGACCGACGAGGTGGAGGCGGCCGCGCTGGCGCTGATGGCCGGGGTCGAGGAGATGGGCGGCGCGGTGGCCGCGATCGAGCAGGGCTTCCAGAAGGCGGAGATCGAGCGCACCGCCTACCGGCTCCAGCAGGAGACCGACTCCGGCGAGCGGACGGTGGTCGGCGTCAACCGCTTCCGGCTGGACGCCGAGGAGCCGTACCAGCCGCTGCGGGTGGATCCGGCGATCGAGCGGCGGCAGGCCGAGCGGCTGGCCGGGCTGCGCGCCGGGCGCGACCGCGCGGCCGTCATCCGGGCGCTGGACGGGCTGCGCCGCACCGCGGAGGGGGAGGGGAACGTGCTGTACCCGATGAAGGAGGCGCTGGCCGCCCGGGCCACCGTCGGCGAGGTCTGCGACGCGCTGCGGGGGGTGTGGGGGGTGTACAGCCCGGTGGAGCGCTTCTGAGGAGCCGTCAAGAAGGGTGCGGCCGTGACCACCGTCCCGGGTGATCGTTGCACAGGGCAAGCAAACCGGGGAAGGCGGCTGAAACGAGATGTCATACCCACCTGTTCGGCCGGTATGCGCCCATCCGGGGACTAGTTTTCCGGAAGTCGGGCCAAATCCCCCCAACAGGCCTACCCTTGTTGAGATGAACCGTCCTGAGCCCGCTCAGCCGGGCGCCACTCTCGCCACCGCACGCCCCGTCGCCGAACTGCGCGCCCGGGTCCGGGGGCTGGAGTCCGAGCTGATCGCCTTCCGCCGTGACCTGCACCGGCACCCGGAGCTCGGCCGCCAGGAGTTCCGCACCACCGGCCTGCTCCGCGACCGGCTGGTGGCGGCGGGCCTGAACCCCCGGGTGCTGCCCGGCGGCACCGGCCTGATCGTCGACGTCGTCCCGGCCGGTACCGCCCCCGGCGCCGAGTTCCTGGCCTTCCGCGCCGACATCGACGCGCTGCCGATCGACGACGCCAAGACCGAGGTGCCGTACCGCTCGACCGTCCCCGGCCGGGCCCACGCCTGTGGTCACGACGTGCACACCGCGGTGGTGCTCGGCACCGCCCTGGTGCTGGCCGAGGCCGCCTGCGGCGGCGAACTGCGCCGCCCGGTCCGGCTGGTGTTCCAGCCGGCCGAGGAGGTCATGCCGGGCGGTGCGCTGGACGTCGTCAAGGCCGGGGGGATGGACGGCGTCGGCCGGATCTTCGCGGTGCACTGCGACCCCAAGGTGGAGGTGGGCCGGATCGCCCTGCGCACCGGGGCGATCACCTCGGCCTGCGACCGCCTGGTGCTGCACCTGGACGGCCCGGGTGGCCACACCGCCCGCCCGCACCTGACCACCGATCTGGTGACCGCGATCGCCCGGATGGCCGCCGACCTGCCGGGTGCGCTGGCCCGCCGGATGGACCCGCGTTGGGGCGTCAGCCTGGTCTGGGGCCGGATCGCCTCCGGCTCCGCGGCCAACGTCATCCCGCAGCACGCCGAACTGGAGGGCACCGTCCGCTGCCTGGAGCTGGACGGCTGGCGCGAGGCGCCCGACCTGCTGCACGAGCTGATCGCCAAGCTCGCCGAGACCTACCGGGCGAAGTGGACGCTGGACTACCACCGCGGGGTGCCGCCGGTGGTCAACGAGGCGGTCTCGGTCGCCATGCTGGAGGCGGCGATGACCGGCCGGTTCGGTCAGGCCGGCGCGCAGGTGGTGGAGAGCACCGAACAGAGCCTGGGCGGCGAGGACTTCTCCTGGTACCTGGAGCACGCCCCGGGCGCACTGGCCCGGCTGGGCGTCCGCGCCCCGGGTGACAGCACCGTCCGCGACCTGCACCAGGGGCGTTTCGACGTCGACGAGCGGGCGATCGGGATCGGTGTGGAGCTGTTCGCGGCGCTCGCCCTGGACGAGCCGCAGGCCTGAGCGGCAGGCGCCCGGCTCGAACGGCCCCGGGAGACCGGTCGGCACCCCGCCTCGGTGGCCGTCCGGTTTACCGTCATCCGGGCTCTTCGAGCGGTTCCGTAGACTGGTCCGCATTCAGCCTCGGATCACCGTCCGCGCACGGGAATAGGGCCTCGGGAAGACCGTGAGACCACGGTTTGATAACAACCCGAATGGTCCGGCACCCCGTGACCCAACCGTGTTCTACGCGCGTTACGGTGGCGTCCGACCACGCTAATCAGGTGCGTGTGAGAAGGAGATACTCCCTTGCGCCGTTCAATGAAGCTCGCTGCGGTTGTGCTCTCGGGTTCCCTGGGCATGGCCTCGCTCGCCGCTTGCGGCGCAAAGAGCACTGACAACACCTCCTCCGGGGCGTCCGACGGCGCGCTCAAGGTCGGTATGGCCTACGACATCGGCGGCCGTGGCGACCAGTCGTTCAACGACTCCGCCGCCCGCGGTCTCGACAAGGCCAAGGCCGAGCTCGGCGTCTCGGTCACCGAGGCCGACGCCAAGGCCGGCGAGGCCGAGGCCGACAAGGAGACCCGCCTCAAGAACCTGGTCGACGGCGGTTACAAGACGATCGTCGCGGTCGGCTTCGTCTACCAGGACGCGGTCGACAAGGTCGCCAAGGACAACCCGAACGTCAAGTTCGCGATCATCGACTCGAACAAGACGGACCAGCCGTCCAACGTCACCTCGCTGCTCTTCGCCGAGCAGGAGGGCTCGTACCTCGCCGGTGTCGCCGCCGCGAACAAGTCGAAGGCCAAGCACGTCGGCTTCATCGGTGGTGTGCAGACCGAGCTGATCAAGAAGTTCGAGGCCGGTTACAAGGCGGGTGTGAAGTCCGTCGACCCGAACATCGTGGTCGAGACCACCTACCTGACCACGCCGCCGGACTTCACCGGCTTCGGCTCGCCCGACAAGGGCAAGGAGGCCGCGCAGGGCCAGCTCGACAAGGGCGCGGACGTCATCTACACCGCCGCCGGCTCCTCCGGCAACGGCGCCATCGAGGCCGTCGCCAACAAGCCGGGCGCCCTGGCCATCGGCGTCGACTCCGACCAGGCCGCCCAGCCGGCCCTGGCGAAGTACAAGAACAGCATCCTGACCTCGATGGTGAAGAACGTCGACAACGCCGTCTTCTCCTACATCGAGTCGGTCAAGAAGGGTCAGCCGTTCACCGGCATCAAGAACTTCGACCTGAAGGCCGAGGGTGTCTCGCTCGCCACCACCGGCGGCAAGATCGATGACATCCAGGACAAGCTGAAGGCCGCCGCCACGGCGATCACCTCCGGCGCCACCACCGTCCCGACCGCGCCGGCCCAGTAAGGCCCACGCGTCCCGGACGCCACAGCGACTGCCGCCTGCCCGGCAGCGCGACGATCGACACAGCAGCACGGGAGGGGCCCGGCAGGGTGCGCTCAACGCGTACCCCCGGGCCCCGTCCCGTCCCCCCGTCTTCCCTTGGCCCTCCCAGCGCAACGACGCGCCTCCAGACCACCAGGAGATCGCCATCACCGCATCCGACCCCGTCCCCCCGCGCACGGACGGCACCCCCAGCGCGGGGACGGCGACATCGGCCGTCGAACTGCGCGGAATCACCAAGCGCTTTCCCGGCGTCGTGGCCAACCACGACATCAACCTCACCGTCCGCAGGGGCACCGTGCACGCCCTGATGGGTGAGAACGGCGCCGGCAAGTCGACGCTGATGAAGATCCTCTACGGCATGCAGAAGCCGGACGAGGGCACCATCGCGATCAACGGCGAGCTGTGCGAGTTCAACACCCCGGGTGACGCCATCTCCCGCGGCATCGGCATGGTGCACCAGCACTTCATGCTCGCCGACAACCTCACCGTCTGGGAGAACGTCGTCCTCGGCGGCGAGAAGATCCACGGCATCGGCGCCAAGGCGAAGGCGAAGATCAAGGAGATCTCCGACCAGTACGGCCTGGGCGTGCGCCCGGACGCCCTGGTCGAGGACCTCGGCGTCGCCGACCGCCAGCGGGTCGAGATCCTCAAGGTGCTCTACCGCGGCGCCAAGATCCTGATCCTCGACGAGCCGACGGCCGTGCTCGTCCCGCAGGAGGTCGACGCGCTGTTCGACAACCTGCGTGAGCTCAAGGCCGAGGGCGTCACCGTCATCTTCATCTCGCACAAGCTGCACGAGGTGCTGGCGGTGGCCGACGCGATCAGCGTGATCCGGCGCGGCACCACGGTCGGCGACGCCGACCCGAAGGCCGTCACCGCCCGCCAGCTGGCCGAGATGATGGTCGGCGCCGAGCTGCCCTCCCCGGAGAGCCGCGAGTCGACCGTCACCACCACCGAGATGCTCGACGTCAAGGGCCTGCGGATCGCCAAGGCCGATGCCGAGGGCATCGAGCGCGTCGTCCTCGACGACATCTCGCTGCGCATCCACAAGGGCGAGATCCTCGGCATCGCCGGTGTCGAGGGCAACGGTCAGGCCGAACTGGTCGAGGCCATCATGGGCATGCTGCCGCTGGACGCCGGCACCGTCACCCTCGACGGCAAGGACCTCTCCGGAGAGCTCACCCGGGCCCGCCGCGAGGCCGGCATCGGCTACATCCCCGAGGACCGCCACAAGCACGGCCTGCTGCTGGAGGCCCCGCTCTGGGAGAACCGGATCCTCGGCCACGTCACCGAGGCGCCCAACTCCAAGGGCGTCCTGCTCGACCCGGCCGCGGCCCGCAAGGACACCTGGCGGATCGTCGAGCAGTACGACGTCCGCACCCCCGGCATCGAGGTCACCGCGGCCTCCCTCTCCGGCGGCAACCAGCAGAAGCTGATCATCGGCCGCGAGATGAGCCACCAGCCCAAGCTGCTGATCGCCGCGCACCCCACCCGCGGGGTGGACGTCGGCGCGCAGGCGCAGATCTGGGAGCACATCCGGGTCGCCCAGCGGGCCGGCCTGGCCGTCCTGCTGATCTCCGCCGATCTGGACGAGCTGATCGGCCTCTCCGACACCATCCGGGTCATCTACCGCGGCCGCCTGGTCGCGGACGCCGACCCGGCCACCGTCACCGCCGAGGACCTCGGTACCGCGATGACGGGTGCCGCCAGCGGCCACCTCGAGTCCGATGCGGAGGCCGTCGAGAAGTTCCACGAGGTCCTCGTGGAGGGCACCGAGGCCGAGTCCGACGCCGGCCCCACCGACACCGCCGGCGACCCGCAGGCGGGGGAGTAACCCACATGACCAGTCCCAACACCGCCGCCAAGCGCAGCCTGGCGCAGCGGATCAGCGGTGAGCGGATCGTGTTCGCACTGGCAGCGCCGGTGCTCGCGGTCGTGCTCTCCGTCGCGATCTGTTCCGTCCTGCTGGCGACCTCGGGCAAGAACCCGTTCGACGCGTGGAACGTGATGCTCACGTACGCCACCAAGTCGGACGGCCAGGTGGCGATCCTCAACCGGTCCACCACGTACTACCTGGCCGCCGCGGCCGCCGCCTTCGGTTTCCGGATGAACCTGTTCAACATCGGCGTCGAGGGCCAGTACAAGGTCGCGGCGCTGTTCGCGGCCTTCGTCGGCGCCAAGGTCGACCTGCCGGCGATCATCCAGATCCCGCTGCTGCTGATCACCGCCATGCTGGTCGGTGGGCTGTACGCCAGCATCGCCGGTCTGCTGAAGGTCTACCGAGGGGTCAGCGAGGTCATCTCGACCATCATGCTGAACTCGATCTCGATCGCGGTCGTCGGCCTGCTGCTCGTCCCCGGCATCTTCGCGCCGGAGAAGGGCGCCACCAGCAACTCGATCCAGACCGACCCGATCTCGCAGTCCAGCCACTTCTTCTCGCTCGACACGGCCGGTGGGCCGCTGTGGGGCTTCATCGTCATCGCCGCCCTGGTCGGCGTGGTGTTCCAGTTCACCCTGACCCGCACCCGCTTCGGCTTCGACCTGCGCGCCACCGGCCGCTCGGAGTCCGCCGCGACCGCGTCCGGCGTGAACGTCAAGCGCATGGTGATCATCTCGATGGCGGTCTCCGGTGGAATCGCCGGTCTGATCGGCCTGCCCGAGCTGCTCCAGAATTCGTTCTACTTCGGCCAGAGCTTCCAGCCCGGCCTGGGCTTCCTCGGCATCTCGATCGCCCTGCTGGGCCGCAACAGCCCGATCGGCATGGCCTTCGCGGCCCTGCTGTTCGCCTTCCTGGACTCCACCGGCAACCAGCTGCCGCTGCCCCAGAACGGGGCCTTCCCGTTCGAGATCGTCCAGGTCATGCAGGGCACCATCGTCATCTGCGTCGTCGTCGCGTACGAGCTGGTGCGCCGCTACGGCCTGAAGCGCCAGCAGCAGAAGGTCGGCGCCGAGCTCGCCGCCCAGCTCGCGACCACTGAGAAGAAGGAGGTGTCGGCATGAGTACGGCCACCGCTGCCCGTCCCAAGGCGTCGGGCGCGCCCGCGAAGAAGCGCGGGCTGTCCTGGCCGGTGGTGCTGCTGCTGATCGCGGGCGCCCTGGTCCTGTTCTCCGCTGTGGGCATGGCCACCGGCAACCACTCGCTGACCTCCTCCGGTCAGGTCACCGCCGCGCTCAGCGCCGCCGTGCCGATCGGCATGGCCGGTCTGGGCGGTCTCTGGTCCGAGCGGGCCGGTGTGGTCAACATCGGTCTTGAGGGCATGATGGTCGCCGGCACCTTCTGCGGTGCCTGGGCGGGCTACCTGTACAACCCGTGGGTCGGTCTGCTGGCCGGCATGCTCGGCGGCGCGCTCGGCGGTCTGCTGCACGCCGTCGTCACCGTCACCTTCGGCGTCGACCACATCGTCTCCGGCGTCGGCATCAACCTGCTGATCCCCGGCATCTGCGGGTACGTCAACCGGATCTACTACAAGGACTACATCGCGGTCGGCGCGGGTGCGAACCAGTCGCCGCCGGCGGATCCGCTGCCGTACATCACCATCCCCGGGCTGTCGTCCGGGCTGAAGGACATCGAGAAGCACCACTGGTTCTTCGTCTCCGACCTGGCCGGCGTGCTCGGCGGCCTGGTCACCAACATCTCGGTGGTCGTGCTGCTGGCCGGCGTGATGATCGTGCTCAGCTACTTCGTGCTCTGGCGCACGGTGTTCGGCCTGCGGCTGCGCTCCTGCGGTGAGAACCCGACCGCCGCCGAGTCGCTGGGTGTCAACGTCTACAAGTACAAGTACCTCGCGGTCATCGCCTCCGGCGCCTTCGCCGGCCTCGGCGGTGCGTACCTCTCGCTGGTCGCGGCGCACTTCTACAAGGACGGCCAGACCCTCGGCCGCGGCTTCATCGGCCTCGCGGCGATGATCTTCGGCAACTGGATGCCGGGCGGCCTCGCCATGGGCGCCGGCCTGTTCGGCTTCACCGACAGCCTCCAGCTGCGCGACCCGGAGTCGGTGCACGTGCTGATCCTGATCGTCGCCATCGCGATGGCGCTGTTCGCGCTCTGGCAGCTGTACCGGCGCAAGTTCACCGGTGCGGCGATCGCCTTCGTGGTCGCCGGCGGTCTCGGCGCCTGGTACGCGCTCACCGACGAGGTGCAGCGCCCGCTGATCGTCGCCACGCCGTACGTGATCACCCTGGTGGTGCTCTCGCTGGCCTCGCAGCGACTGCGGATGCCGAAGGCGGACGGCCAGATCTACCGCAAGGGCCAGGGCAAGTGACGACACCGGCGGAGTCCCCCGCGATCGACTGGGACCGGCTGCGCGCGGCCGCGCGCGAGGCGATGAGCCGCGCGTACGCCCCGTACAGCAAGTTCCCGGTCGGCGCGGCCGCGCTCGTGGACGACGGGCGACTGGTCACCGGCTGCAACGTCGAGAACGCCTCGTACGGGCTCGGGCTGTGCGCCGAGTGCGGGCTGGTGTCCGCGCTGCACGCCACCGGCGGCGGCCGGCTGACCGCCTTCACCTGTGTCGACGGTGCGGGCGACCTGCTGATGCCGTGCGGGCGCTGCCGCCAGCTGCTGTACGAGCACGGCGGGCCGGATCTGCTGATCGAGCTGCCCTCCGGGATCCGCCCGATGAGCGAGGTCCTGCCTGACGCGTTCGGGCCGGAGCGGCTCTAGCTTCCCTTTCAGTTACGCGCGTAGAGTGTCGCGAGTGGGCCGGAACCGGTCATCTCGCGACACTCTTCGCTTTTGAAACCCCCTCTTGGAGCACGCATGGACGCCATCTCCGTCATCAGGACCAAGCGCGACCGCGGAGAGCTGAGCGACGCTCAGATCGACTGGGTCATCGACGCGTACACCCGCGGCGAGGTCGCCGATGAGCAGATGTCCGCCCTGGCCATGGCGATCCTGCTGAACGGCATGAAGCCGCACGAGATCAGCCGCTGGACCGACGCCATGATCCGCTCCGGCGTCCGGATGGACTTCTCCTCGCTGCCGCTGCCCACCAGCGACAAGCACTCCACCGGCGGCGTCGGCGACAAGATCACCCTCCCGCTCGCCCCGCTCGTCGCCGCCTGCGGCGCCGCCGTCCCGCAGCTCTCCGGCCGCGGCCTCGGCCACACCGGCGGCACCCTCGACAAGCTGGAGTCCATCCCCGGCTGGCGCGCCCTGCTCTCCAACGAGGAGATGCTGGACGTGCTGCGCTCCACCGGCGCGGTCATCTGCGCCGCCGGCGACGGCCTCGCGCCCGCCGACAAGAAGCTGTACGCGCTGCGCGACGTCACCGGGACCGTCGAGGCCATCCCGCTGATCGCCTCCTCGATCATGTCCAAGAAGATCGCCGAAGGCACCGGCGCGCTGGTCCTGGACGTCAAGGTCGGCTCCGGCGCCTTCATGAAGAACATCGACGACGCCCGCGAACTCGCCCGCACCATGGTCGGCCTGGGTACCAGCGCCGGCGTCAACACCGTCGCCCTGCTCACCGACATGTCCACCCCGCTCGGCCTCACCGCCGGCAACGCGCTGGAGGTCCGCGAGTCGATCGAGGTGCTGGCCGGCGGCGGCCCCGCCGACGTCGTCGAGCTGACCCTGGCCCTCGCCCGCGAGATGCTCGCCGCGGCCGGTGTGCAGGGCAAGGACCCGGCCGACGCGCTGCGCGACGGCTCCGCGATGGACCACTGGCGCCGCATGATCGCCGCCCAGGGCGGCGACGTCGACGCCCCGCTCCCGGTCGCCCGCGAGCAGCACGTCATCCCGGCGCCCGCCTCCGGCGTCCTCACCACGCTCGACGCCTACGCCGTCGGCGTCTGCGCCTGGCGCCTGGGCGCCGGCCGCGCCCGCAAGGAGGACCCGGTCCAGGCCGGCGCCGGCGTCGAGATGCACGCCAAGCCCGGCGACACCGTCGTGGCCGGCCAGCCCCTGCTGACCCTGCACACCGACACCCCGGAGCGCTATGACTACGCCATCGAGGCCCTCGAAGGCGGCATCGAGGTCTCCCCGGCCGGCACGGCCTTCACCCCGAACCCGATCGTGCTCGACCGCATCGCCTGAGCCGGACGCCGTCCCGCGGACGTGCGCTCAGGCGTACGTCCGCAGGACGCCGGTGTCGAGCGTCCAGGGGCCGACGGTGATCGTGTCGCCGAAAGCGAAGTCCGTGCGGCGGGTGTAGCCGGGCTCGTCGTGGATGATGCCGGTGCCCTTGCGGGGATCGACCAGGAGATAGAGCGGGATGCCCATGGCCGAGTAGTCGTGGACCTTGTTGTGGTAGTCGTTCTCGGGGTTGGACTTCGAGACGATCTCCACGACGAGAAGGATCTCGTGGGGAAGGAACGCCGGGCTGTCGTCGTCCAGAGCCGCGTCGGGGAACACCATCAAGTCGGGGTTTCGGAGTCGACCGAGGCCGACGTCCTCCAAGTCGGCGCCACCGTGGGCGATGTAGCCGGGGTGGGTCCGGGGCAGCTGGGCGTTGAGCTGTTGTGCCAGGCGGATGACGGCAAGCTCGTGACGCTTCACGGGCGACATCATCATGACGATCTCGCCGTCGGCGATCTCGATCTTCCCTATCCCCGGCACCTTCGGCAGCTGATCCGCGATCTCGCGCAGTCGGGCGTACACGGCAGGATCGATGCTCATGCCCGGGAGTGTATCGGCGGCGGCCGTCAAGCGTCCGCGATCGCTCGCCCTGCCGCGTGGGCCTGGTGGGTGGCGTAGAGGGTGACGGCGGCGGCGAGGGCCATGGCGGCGAGGCCCACGGTGGCGGCGCCGGGCCAGCCGGTGGCGTGGTAGGCGTCGGCGCCGACGGTGCCGCCGAGGCTGTTGCCGAGGTAGTAGGCGATCAGGTAGAGGGCGGAGGCCTGGGCGCGGCCCTCGGTGGCGGTGCGGCCGACGGCGGAGGAGGCGGTGGCGTGGCCGGCGAAGAAGCCGGCGGTGATCAGGACCAGGCCGAGCAGGGCGCAGACCAGGGACTCGGTGAGCGAGAGCAGCAGCCCGGCGGCGGTCACGCCGATGGAGACGTAGAGGGCGCCGCGGCGGCCGAGCCGGCCGGAGAGGCGGCCGGCGGCGGCGGAGGTGCCGGTGCCGACCAGGTAGACGACGAAGATCGAGGCGGCGACCGACTCCGGCAGGTGGAAGGGGGCGGCGATCAGCCGGTAGCCGACGGTGTTGTAGACCGCGCCGAACACGGCCATGAACAGCAGTCCGAGCGCGTACAGCCGGACCAGCAGCGGGTTGCGCAGGTGCCGTCCGACGGTGCGGGCGAGGGCGCGGGCGTCCACCGGGGCCGGGGTGAAGTGCCGGGCGGTGGGGATCAGCAGCCGGAAGGCGAGCGCGGCGAGCAGGGCGAGGGCGGCGGAGGCGGCGAGGCCCCAGCGCCAGCCGAGGGCGGCGGCGGTCCAGCCGGAGAGCAGCCGGCCGCCCATGCCGCCGATGCTGTTGCCGGCCACGTACAGGCCCATCGCGGAGGCCAGGGCGCTGGGGTGGATCTCCTCGGCGAGGTACGCCATGGCGGTGGCGGGCAGTCCGGCGAGCGCGGCGCCCTGGAGGACGCGCAGCACGACCAGGGTGGTGAGGTCGGGTGCGAACGGCAGGGCGAGGGCGAACGCGGTGGCGGCGAGGGTGGAGGCCGTCATCACGGCGGTGCGGCCGTACCGGTCGGACAGGGCGCTGGCGGGGAGCAGTCCGAGGGCGAGTCCGAGGGTGGCGGCGGAGGCCGTCCAGCTGGCCTGGCCGGGGGTGAGGTCGAGGTCGGCCGAGAGGATCGGCAGCAGGCCCTGGGTGGAGTAGAGCAGGACGAAGGTCGCGACCCCGGCGGCGAACAGGGCGAGGTTGGCGCGGCGGAAGGCGCGCTGGCCGGGGCGGTGGCGGTCGTCGGCTGCGGGCATGGCGGTGGCGGGGGCATCCGGGACGGTCACGGATGCCCTGGTATCGGCGGGCTGCATGGCGTCGACCGTAGGCGTGGCGCGGCTGATGCGTCCAATGCATGAAGAGTGGATAATCGATGCGTTGGCGCATGAGTCGAGGTGGTGGCGGGATGTCCCGGACGGACGTGACGGACGGCACGGAGCAGCGGTACCGGGCGGCGGAGTTGGGGCCGGACGAGCCGGCGGTGCTGCTGGCGCCCCGGCTGGCGCAGTTCGCCGCGGTCGCCCGCTTGGAGCACGTGACGCAGGCGGCCGCGCTGCTCGGGGTGCCGCAGCCGACGCTGTCGCGTGCGGTGGCCCGGCTGGAGGAGGAGCTGGGCGTGGACCTGCTGGCCCGGCAGGGCCGCACGGTCCGGCTGACCAGGGCCGGCCGGCTGCTGCTGGCCTCGGTGGAGCGGGCGCTGGCGGAGGTCGAGCGCGGGGCGGAGGCGGCCCGGGCGGAGGCCGATCCGGAGGTCGGGCGGGTGGCGTTCGGCTTTCTGCACACGATGGGGACGGATGCGGTGCCGGCGCTGCTGAGCGGGTTCCGGGCGGGGCACCCGCAGGTCCGCTTCCAGCTGGTGCAGGACTACGTCGGGGCGATGCTGGAGCGGTTGCGCGAGGGGGAGTTGGACCTCTGCCTGGTCGCGCCGCTGCCGGACGACCCGGCCTTCACGGCCCGCCCGCTGGACGAGCAGCGGCTGCACCTGGTCGTCCCGGCGGACCACCGGCTGGCGGGTCGGCGGCGGATCCGGCTGGCGGAGGTGGCCGAGGAGCCGTTCGTCGGGCTGGAGCGGGGGTACGGGCTGCGCGCGATCACGGACGGCTTCTGCGCGCAGGCCGGGTTCGTGCCGCGGCTCGCCTTCGAGGGGGAGGAGACCGAGACGCTGCGCGGGCTGGTCGCGGCCGGGCTGGGGGTGGCGCTGCTGCCGCCGGCCCTGGTGCCGCGGCCGGGGGTGGTGGAGCTGGAGGTGACGGCGCCGCGCACCCGGCGGGCGATCGGGCTGGCCTGGGCGGCGGGGCGGCCGCCGACCCCGCCGGTGGCGGCGTTCCGGGATTTCGTGCTGTCGCGGCGGGGGCGGTTGCTGCACCACGATTGAGCCGAATGTGCCGCGGCTGGCCCGGGCGGTGGAATTCCCGATGGACTTTGGCCGAACCGGCCGTGTTGGCGGTGGTGGGTCTACGCGCGTAGGGGCTATATTTCCGCAATGGAGAAGCAGATCCCTGTCACCGCCGCGGGCACCGGCCCGCGCATCCCCACGCCCGACCAGATCCGCCGCGCGCCGAAGGTGCTGCTGCACGACCACCTCGACGGCGGGCTGCGCCCCGAGACCGTCGTCGAGCTGGCCGCCGCGGTCGGCTACGAGGGCCTCCCGACCACCGACGCCAAGGAACTCGGCGAGTGGTTCCGCGCGGCCGCCGACTCCGGCTCGCTGGTCCGCTACCTGGAGACCTTCGCGCACACCTGCGCCGTGATGCAGACCCGCGAGGCCCTGATCAAGGTCGCCGCCGACTGCGCCGAGGACCTGGCCGCCGACGGCGTCGTGTACGCCGAGGTCCGCTACGCCCCCGAGCAGCACCTGGAGGCCGGCCTCTCCCTGGACGAGGTCGTCCAGGCCGTGAACGAGGGCTTCCGCCTCGGCGAGGCCAACGCCCGCGCGGCCGGCCACCGGATCCGGGTCGGCACCCTGCTGACCGCGATGCGGCACGCCGCCCGCTCCACCGAGATCGCCGAACTGGCCAACCGCTACCGGGACCAGGGCGTCGTCGGCTTCGACATCGCCGGCGCCGAGGCGGGTCACCCGCCCACCCGCCACCAGGCCGCCTTCGACTACCTCAAGGGCGAGAACAACCACTTCACCATCCACGCGGGCGAGGCCTTCGGCCTGCCGTCGATCTGGGAGGCCCTGCAGTGCTGCGGCGCCGACCGGCTCGGCCACGGCGTGCGGATCGTCGACGACATCACGGTGAAGGAGGACGGCGGCGTCGAGCTCGGCCGACTGGCCGCGTACGTCCGCGACAAGCGCATCCCGCTGGAGATGTGCCCGACCTCCAACCTCCAGACCGCGGCGGCGACTTCGTACGCCGAGCACCCGATCGGGCTGCTCAGCCGGCTGAAGTTCCGGGTCACCGTCAACACCGACAACCGGCTGATGAGCGGCACCAGCATGAGCCAGGAGTTCGGACACCTGGTGGAGGCCTTCGGCTACACGCTGGGGGACCTGGAGTGGTTCACGGTGAACGCGATGAAGTCCGCGTTCCTGCCGTTCGACGAGCGGCTGGCGATGATCAACGACGTGATCAAGCCGGGGTACGCCGAGCTGAAGGCGGAGTGGCTGTTCAGTGCGGGTGCCGGCGAGCTCTGAGCGGCCCGGCCCGTTCGAGTGGTCGGGTGAACTCCGTGGTCCCGAACGGGATTTGGCGTTCATCCGACTACTCACTCGACTGAGTGAACGCCCTTTGGCTCTCGCGTGTCCCACTCACTACGGTGTGCCAGTCAATGCTGACAGGCCGTGGCGGCGGCGGATCCCGTCCGCCCCGCCGCGATGTCGGCCACCGACGAGGACCCAAGGGACGAACCATGAAGCAGGCTCTCAAGGCCGCCGGTACCGCGGCGCTCGGCATCGCCATCGCAGCGGTGGGCGCCGGTAGCGCGTCCGCTGCCGCCCCGGCCCCCGGCGGTGTCGGGCTGCCCACCAGCACCCTGACGAACCCCGCGGTGACCGGCGCGGTCGCCGACACCGCCAACAAGCTGCCCGGCGGCGACGAGGTCGCCGGCACGCTCGGCACCCTCGCCCCGACCGCCGGACAGGCCGCGCCGACCGCCGAGGCGCCTGCTGCCGCGACCCGCGGTGCCATCCCGACCATCCCCGGCGTCGACAAGACCCCCATCGGCGGGCTGACCCACGCCCTGCCGCTGCCGGGCCTGGCCGGCTGATCGAGCCGCCAGCACGGCGACGGGCCGTCCGTCCCGGTGATCCCGGGATCGGGCGGCCCGTCGTCGTGTCCGGCCGTGCGTGCGGCGGGAGTTGTCGGACAGGCCCGGAGCCGGCTCGGGAAGTGCCGGATCCGGGACTTACGGCTCCTGGGGGAGCAGCACCCAGAGGGCGAGGTAGACCAGGCACTGGAGCCCGGGCAGGATGATCGAGATCAGGAAGATCAGTCGTACGGTCCACGGCGTCACGCCGTAGCGCTCGGCGAGCCCGGCGCAGACGCCGGCGATGACGCGGTTGTGGCGAGGACGGGCGAGACGGGCGCTCATGGTCTTCTCCGTGTCGTGGAGCCCGGTCCGGCCGGTCCGGCGGGCTTATGACAACTCTCCGCGACCGCGGGCCCGGAAACGTCCGCCTGGCAGTCGATTCGCCACCCCGCCGAGTCACCGGTGAGGCGTAGCCGGACGTCGGGGTCCGACTCAGGGTCCACCCGGAGCGCGGGCGCCCGCCAGGGCGGCCGGAAAGCCCGTTGCGGGTGGCAGTGGCCTGATCTAGCCTCTCCGACAACACGTCGAGGGAGACGAGTACCTCCGGGCCCCGCAGGCCGAGAGAGCCGCCGGCAGCTGTGAAGGCGGTCCTGCGCACCGGAGCGAAGACACTCCTGAGTGCGGGGAGGAAATGCCCCGCCGGCCGGCCCCCGTCAACGGGCCGTCACGAGGCCGCCGCCCGCGCGGGCGGCGGCGAAAGTGCGGTGGCACCGCGAGTTGCCCTTCTCGCCCGCACTCCGAAGGGATCACCACGAAGCCCCTGGAGGGCCGCGATGATCCACCCGACGACCCGTGTCCTGGCCGCCGAACTACCCGGCCACGTCGGCGAATCCGTCGAGATCAGCGGCTGGCTGCACCGCCGCCGCGCACTGAAGTCCGTCACCTTCCTGGTGATCCGGGACCGCTCCGGACTGGCCCAGGTGGTCACCACCGGTGCCGGCCCCAACCTGCCGGAGGAGACCGTGCTGGGGATCCGCGGCACGGTCACCGCCAACCCGCAGGCGCCGGCCGGCGTCGAACTGACCGCCCCGACCGTCGAGGTGCTGTCCAGCCTCGCCGGGGCGCCGCCGTTCAGCCTGTTCCGGCCCACCGTCGAGGCCGCGCTGCCGGTCGTCCTGGACGGCGCGCCGGTCACCCTGCGCCACCCCCGGCTGTCCGCGCTGCACCGCGTCTCGGCGGCCTCCGTGGCCGGGTTCCGCGCCACCCTGGACGGGCTCGGCTTCACCGAGATCCACACGCCCAAGGTGGTCTCCTCGGCCACCGAGTCCGGCGCGGACGTCTTCGCGCTGGACTGGTTCGGGCGGGAGGCGTACCTGGCGCAGTCGCCGCAGTTCTTCAAGCAGGCGATGGTCGGGGTGTTCGAGCGGGTCTACGAGACCGGGCCGGTGTTCCGGGCCGAACCGCACGACACCGCGCGGCATCTGGCGCAGTACACCAGCCTCGACGCGGAACTCGGTTTCATCGCCGACCACCGCGAGGTGATGGCCGTGCTGCGCGAGGTGGTCGCCGGGATGGTCGCCTCGGTGGCCGAGCGGGCCGGCGCCGCCGCCGACCTGCTGGAGGTGGAGCTGCCCGACGTCCCGGCGGAGATCCCGCAGCTCCACTTCGCCGAGGCGATGCGGCTGTTGGGCGTCGACGAGCCGGACCTCGCCCCGGCGCACGAGCGGTGGCTCAGCGAGTGGGCGTTGCGCGAGCACGGCAGCGAGTTCCTGTTCGTGGTCGGCTACCCGATGCGCAAGCGGCCGTTCTACACCCACCCGGAGCCGGGGCGGCCGGAGTACTCCAACAGCTTCGACCTGCTCTTCCGCGGGCTCGAACTGGTCACCGGCGGCCAGCGGCTGCACCGGTACGAGGACTACCTGGCCGCGCTGGCGGCCCGGGGCGAGCCGGTCGGCCCGTACGA
Organism: Kitasatospora sp. MAA19; assembly: GCF_029894125.1. GTDB lineage: Bacteria > Actinomycetota > Actinomycetes > Streptomycetales > Streptomycetaceae > Kitasatospora. The sequence continues at coordinate 56,673 of NZ_JARXYZ010000003.1, read as the reverse complement.
GGGGTACCTGCGGTCCTTCGCGCACGGCATGCCTCCGCACGGCGGGTTCGCGCTCGGACTGGAGCGCTGGACGGCGCGGCTCACCGGCACCGACAACATCCGCCGGACCACGCTCTTCCCGCGTGACCTGCACCGGCTGACCCCCTGACGGCGGTGGGGGCCCCGGCCCGGCCGGTGCCCCCACCCCCCGTACGGCGGATCAGCCGGCCGGGTACGGCGGCTGCGGCTGCCCGGGCTGGGCCGGCGGCACGGGCTGCGCGTAAGGGTTGTTCGGGACGGCCTGCGCCGGCGGGGCGTACAGCGCGGCCTGCGGCGCCGGGACGCCCTGCTGGTACGGCGCGGCCGGCGGCGGGACGGCCGCGCCGGGCTGCGGGGCGCCGGGACCGTACGGCGCCTGCGGGGCGTTGGGGTTGTACGGTGCCTGCGGGGCGTTGGGGTCGAACGCCGCCGCCTGCGGCGGGACGTTCTGGTACCCGGCGGCCGGGCCGTAGGGCGCACCCGGCGGGACCGGCTGCTGGGCCTTGGCGTTGCTCCGCTCGACGATCGCCTTCACCGAGTGGACGATCAGCGCGACCGGCAGGATGAACGCCTTGAGGAAGATCTCGTACCTGCCGCCCTCGAACACGAACGCGAGGTAGTAGGCGTACCCCAGGAATCCGAGACCGGCGAGGACGTTGACGATCCGCCAGCCGATCTTCAGGCCGCCGCCGAGATTCAGCGCTCCGAGGACCAGCATGATGACGCCGCTGATCGCCAGCATGACGACGTACCAGGAGAACAGCGGCTCGGCGCTGAAATCGAGATTGTTCAAGGGGGATTCCTGGGGGACGGGAGAAAAACGGCGGAGCCGTTGGGGACGACAGCGCAGAGTACTAAAGGCGGCCGACATCCGCCGCCGCGTTTTCAGCACGGAGTCGTTGCGCTCCGCCGAAACGGCGATTGACGAGGTGGGAAATGACTGACTATGAGGTGCTGCGGGTCTTTTGCGGGCCCGACGGCGGGTACGGGAACGAACTCGGCGTGGTGCGGGCGGGCGCCGCGCTGCCGGACCGGGCGGACCGGCAGGCGTTCGCGCGGCAACTCGGCTTCAGCGAGACGGTGTTCGTCGACGACCCGGAGCGCGGCGAGATCGACATCTACACCCCGACGCTGCGCCTGCCCTTCGCCGGCCACCCGTGCGTGGGCGCCGCCTGGCTGCTCGGGGTGGACCGGCTGGTCACGGCCGCCGGGGAGGTGGAGGTCCGGCGCGACGGCGGACTGACCCTGGTCGCGGCGCGCCCCGCGTGGGCGCCGCCGCGGACACTGCGGCGCTACGCCTCGGCGGCCGAGGTGGACGCCCTGGAGGTGCCGCCGCCGGGGGAGTGGATCTACGCCTGGGCCTGGCAGGACGAGGCGGCCGGCACCGTCCGGGCGCGGGCCTTCCCGGGTAGGGGCGACGGGATCGACGAGGACGAGGCGACCGGCGCGGCGGCCCTGCTGCTGACCGCGCACCTCGGACGGGCGCTGACCGTCACCCAGGGCCGGGGCTCACAGCTGCTGACCGGGCCGCGCCCGGGCGGGCTGATCGAGGTCGGCGGCCGGGTGCGGCGGACCCTGCGGGAGGGCGGGCCTCAGCGGGCGGGCGGCGTGGGCTCGGCGTAGGCGCGGGCACGGGGGACGGGTGCGACGGCGGCCGCCGGCGGGCTGACCCTTACGGTCACCTTCGGAGCCCGCACCCCCGGCCGCCGGTCCCGCAGCAGCCGCCGCAGACCGGGGACGAGGGCCAGGTGGGTGACGGCCACGCCGATCACGGCGAGCAGTATGTGGTCGACGTTGAGGACGTGCCCGGGCGTCCAGGAGGAGAGGAACTCCAGGCCGGTCGCCAGCAGGGCGGAGACACCGGTGGTGCGCAGGAAGGACGGCAGCCAGGGGGCCCGCGGCCGGCCGCCGGCCAGCGGGAGCAGCACGCCGAGCGGGGCCAGCAGGAGGAACTCGCCGACCACCTGCCAGCCGGTGGAGGAGCGGAGCGACGCCAGCGGCGTCAGGTTGGCGTCGTAGACCCAGGCCACCGGCAGCGGCCTCAGCACCACCAGCCAGAGCACCAGCGCCAGGTAGCAGGTCAGGCCCGCCAGTCCGGCCGATCGGAGGGGACGGTGGACGGCCGCCGCCGGCCGGTTCTCGGTCCGTGCGCCGGAACGCTCGTCGCGTGTCCTGGTGCCATCTCGCTGCACGGGGGGAAGGACGTGGGCCGGTGGCGCGGTGGTTCCACCCCGGGCGTGAACATTCCCGACCGCGCCCCGGGCGCCCGGGGCGCGGCCGAGTGCACTACCGGCAGGGCGCCGCCGTCGGCACCGCGCTGAACACGTTGTCGGGCGGCGGAGTGCCGGGCGCCACCACGGTGGGCGTCGGGCTCGGGCTCGGGCTCACGCCCGCCTTGGCGGCGCCGCGGGTCGGCGGCGTGCTCGGTGCGGGCGGGGACGGCGTGGCCGCCAGAGCGGCCGGTATGTGCGGGGAGGTCGGGCAGGCCGTCCGGCTGGCCGGGGCGCCCGCGTCCACCGGGACGGCGGTCGGCCGGATGCCGCAGCCGGAGGCCAGCGCGAGCAGCAGCAGGGCGCCGGCGGTGCGGCGCAGGGCGGTGCGGGTGGGGGAGGTCACGTGGCGTCCTTGTCCTGGGCGGCGTCGCCGGCGGGGCCGCCACCGGTCTCGCCCTCGGCCGGCGGGGGCGGCGGGGCCAGCGGCAGCGTCAGCGTGAACACCGCCCCGACCTCCCCGTTCGCCGCCGTGATCGTCCCCCCGTGGATCTGTGCGTTGGCCATCGCGATCGACAGCCCGAGGCCGCTGCCCTCCGAGCGGGCCCGTCCCCGGTCCGCCTTGTAGAACCGGTCGAAGACGTGCGGCAGCACGTCCTCGGGGATGCCCGGGCCGCTGTCGGAGACCTCGACCACGACCGAGCCCGCGCTCTCCCGGACCCTGACCCGCACCGGCGAGCCGCCGTGCTTGAGCGCGTTGCCGATCAGGTTGGCGAAGACCACGTCGAGCCGGCGCGGGTCGACCACGGCCAGGATGCCGCGCGGGGCGTCCAGCTCGACCGCGTCGTACCAGGCCCGGCCGTCGATGCAGGACATGATCAGGTCGGCTATGTCCACCTCGTCGGCGACCAGCCTGGCGGTGCCCGCGTCGAAGCGGGTCACCTCCATCAGGTTCTCCACCAGGTCGGACAGCCGCCGCGTCTCGCTGACCACGAGCCGTACGGCCGGCTCGATCATCGGGTCCAGCGACTCGGCCTCGTCCTCCAGGATGTCGGTGACGGCGGTCATCGCGGTGAGCGGGGTGCGCAGCTCGTGCGACATGTCGGCGACGAACCGCCGGCTCTGCGCCTCGCGCGCGCTCAGCTCCTCGACCTGCTCGTGCAGCGATTCCGCGGCCCGGTTGAACGTCCGTGCCAGGTCGGCGAGTTCGTCCCCGCCCTCGACCTCCAGCCGGGTGTCCAGGTGTCCCTCGCCGAGCCGCCGGGCGGCGTCGCCGAGCCGCTTGACCGGCCGCAGCACCGTCGACGAGGCGGCCTGGGCGAGCAGCGCCGAGCCGATCAGCGCGAGCAGGGTGGCGATGGCCAGCGACCAGCCCAGCGTGTTGAGGTCGGCCCGCTCGTTCTCCAGCGACTTGAACATGTACGCCGTCGGGCCGGTCGGCACCACCTTGGTGCCGCCGATCACGAACGGCCGGCCCGCCAGGTTCTGCCGCTGCCAGTACAGGTGGTACGGGTAGGGGTTGGTCTCGGTGATCTCGCGCTGCCTGGCGACGGTGGACTGCAGCGCCGCCGGGACGTCGGCCAGCGTGAACTGCCCCGGGTCGGAGGAGGCCGTGCACTCCGGGTGCGCCGGGTCGACCACCACCACGTCGTAGCTCAGTCCGGAACTGGCGACGGTGGACGCGAGCGTGGTCAGGTCCGGGCAACTCGCGTTCAGCGGCAGCGCGGAGACGTTGCGGCTGAGCGAGACCCGGAAGTCGTTGAGCGCGGTGTCCTGGGCGCGCTTGAGCACCGCGTCGCGGTTCAGCCAGTAGGCGATGCCGGAGGCCGAGACGGCGGCGAGCAGCGCGACCGCCGCGAACACCGCGATCAGCCGCACCCGCAGGGAGCGCAGCCTGCGCCACGGGCCCGCGGCGAAGCGTCGGGGCGTCGTCTGTTGGTCAGTCACAGGAGCCTGTCGTCGTACGGAAGTTCAGGGCGGAGGGGAGGGCCGGTCAGGCCGGCGGGTCCAGCCGGTAGCCCACCCCGCGTACGGTGCGGATCAGGGTCGGCGCGGACGGCACGTCCTCGACCTTCGCCCGCAGCCGCTGCACGCAGGCGTCCACCAGGCGGGAGTCGCCCAGGTAGTCGTGCTCCCAGACCAGCCGCAGCAGCTGCTGGCGGGAGAGCGCCTGGCCGGGGCGGCGGCTGAGTTCCAGGAGCAGCCGCAGCTCGGTCGGGGTGAGCTGGAGGTCCTGTCCGTCCTTGGTGACGGTCATCGCCGCCCGGTCGATCACCACGCTGCCGTACGCGGAGGAGTCCGAGCTCTCCCGCTCGCCGCGCCGCAGCACGGCCCGGATCCGGGCGTCCAGCACCCGCGGCTGCACCGGCTTCACCACGTAGTCGTCGGCGCCGGACTCCAGGCCGACCACCACGTCGATGTCGTCCGAGCGGGCGGTCAGCAGGATGATCGGCAGCTGGTCGGTGCGGCGGATGCGGCGGCAGACCTCGAAGCCGTCGATTCCGGGCAGCATCACGTCCAGCACGATGAGGTCCGGCCGCTGCTCCTTGAAGAGCCTCAGACCGTCCTCGCCGGAGGCGGCGGTGGCCACGCGGTGGCCCTGGCGGGTGAGGGCGAGTTCGAGGCCGGTCCGGATGGCGTCGTCGTCCTCGATCAGAAGGAGGAAAGGCACGGCCCCATTTTGGCCCACTCGAAGCGTCGAATCACCCCCCGGACCGGTCGGCACCCGTATGGGAACCGGAAGGAGAGGTACCGGCGTCCGGTACGGAGGGAGACGGACCGGGACGAACGGCCCGCCCCTGTGACACCCCTGTGACAGTCGGCGGACAGCGCCATCACAACCGCCGGGCAGGATTTTCCATGTCGCCGCAGGACAGCGGGCCAACCCGGCCGGCTGGAAGGCGGCAACAGGAACCGCTCGTACCGACCCAGGGGGCGCACGATGAACGCCATGCTTCAGACCCGGACCAACCCGGCTGTCCGCACCGCGCGTTCGTCAGCGACCACCACGCGGACCCGGTACGAGGTCAGGACCGACGAGAACTCCGGTGCCGTGACCGTACGGGGGTGCGCGCACAGCACCGGTGGAAACCCTGTCGCCCGTCGGGTGAGCGGCGGCGCCAGGGCTGGGGAGCTGTACGGGATCGGCCGGGTGGGGAACGCGGCCGATTCCGCCGGCACCCTCACGCTGCGGGGGATCCTCCCCGTCCGCGTCGAGGGCAAGGACGCCCCGGGGGGAAACAGGGGAAGCGGTCTGCGGACGGTCGGCTCGGGGGAGTCGGCCGGTCGTGAGGCCGCCGGTGCGACGCTGCTGCGGCTGAACCCCGCCGCGGCCCGCACCACCGAGGCGGGACAGGGAGACGCGCAGGGGGAGCACCCGGCCGTCGCGGAGGACCACATCACGGAGTTCACCGCGTACGTGCGCGAGCGCCGCGCCTCCCTGTACGCCACGGCGTACCACCTCACCGGTGACCGCTACGAGGCCGAGGACCTGCTGCAGAGCGCGCTCTTCAGCACCTACCGGGCCTGGGGCCGGATCACCGACAAGGCCGCGGTCGGCGGGTACCTCCGCCGCACCATGACCAACCTGCACATCTCCGCCTGGCGGCGCCGCAAGGTCAACGAGTACCCGACCGAGGAGCTGCCGGAGACGGCCGGCGACACCGACGCGATGGGCGGCACCGAGCTGCGCACCGTGCTCTGGCAGGCGCTGGCGAAGCTGCCGGAGAACCAGCGGACCATGCTGGTGCTGCGGTACTACGAGGGCAAGACCGACCCGGAGATCGCCGACGTGCTGGGGATCAGCGTCGGTACGGTCAAGAGCAGCATCTGGCGGGCGCTGCGCCGGCTGCGCGAGGACGAGCACCTGAACAAGTCGGGCGACACCGTCCGGGCGTTCGGCGAGCTGGTCGCGTAACGCGCAGGGGCGCGCGGGACGCGCAGGAGTGGGACTCCCGTCGGGGGACGGGTAGCGGACGGTCGCGGTCCGTGGACGCCGGCTCGGGGGAGCGGTGACCACGGGGAGCCCGGGGATCGTTCGGGGAAGGCGACGGGCCCGGTGCGGGGGAGACGCACCGGGCCCGTCGTTCTCCGTTCTCGCGCGGCCGCTCCTCGTCCCCCCGCGGCCGTGCTCAGACGGACGAGAGCTGCCGCGGCCCGGCGGCGGCGCGGATCCGGCGCTCGGCCTCCGCACCGGCGCACGGGTGCGAGCCCAGGGTGACCTGCCGCCCGACGATGGACCGCTCGGCGCGCATCAGCCGCCAGCCGCGGCGCAGCAGCACGGGCAGCGACTTGCGGCCCTCCCGGACGTCCCGGCGCAGCCGGCGCCAGGCCGTGGTGAGCGCGCCGTTGCGCAGGCACAGGGCGTCGCCGAGCAGGCCTTCGGCGGCGCACTCGGCGGTGATCTCGGCGGCGAAGATGCCCTCGGCGATGAACGCGGGGGCGCCGGCCAGGTCCAGGGTGCGGGTGGCGATCCGGCCGTTGTCCGGGATCGAGTACACCGGGGCGTCGGTGCGGCCGGTCTCGTGCAGGCTGCGGATCGCGGCGACGGCCTGGTCGCGGTGCCAGGCCAGCGGGGAGTCCCAGTCGACCGCGCCGTCCGGCAGCAGCGGCAGGGTGGGGTCGTCCCCGTCCTTGTAGAAGTCGTCCAGCTGCAGCACGGGCAGGCCGCTGCGCTCGGCGAGCGAGGACTTCCCGGAGCCGGAGGGGCCGGACAGCAGGACCACCAGGGCGCGGGTCGTCGGCGCAGGATTCAGCGGGTCGTCACTCACGGGACACCAGTCTGACGCATCGGGGCCCGATGCCGAAACCGGTCGGAGCACACCTTCTGCCGGGCCCGTGGGTCGGCGAGCGCGACGTGGACCATCGGCAGCTGCCGGCGTGGCGACGGAGAGCGGCGGCGACAGGCGGCGAAAGGCGACGGACCCGCGCCAGGGGGGGAGAGGCGCGGGTCCGTCCAATGACCGTCCGGGCCCTGGGGGGGAGAGGGCACGGGGGACGGCCAGTCTGTGGAGTTGTTACTCGGTGACGGGGAGGTCAGATCCCCATCGGGTGCCAGACCGTCTTGGTCTCCAGGAAGGAGAGTAGCCGGTCCGTACCGGGCGCATTGGTCCAGTCCTGGGCGAACGGGTCCAGCTCCGGACGGACTACCCGCTTCAGGGTATCCGCGGCGGCCGCTTCCAGCGCCCGCGCCGCGCCGGGGCCGTCGGCGGCGATCGCCCCGGTGAGGTCCAGCGCGTTGACGTCCTGGTGCGAGGCCAGCGTGGGCGCGATGTCGGCCGTGCGGCCCGAGATGATGTTGACCACGCCGCCCGGGACGTCCGAGGTGGCGAGCACCTCGCCCAGCGACAGGGCCGGCAGCGGGGCGTCCGCGGCGGCCGCGACCACGACCGTGTTCCCGGTGGCGATCGCCGGGGCGATCACCGAGACCAGGCCGAGCAGCGAGTGCCCGTACCCGGCCTGCGGGGCGACGATCCCGACCACGCCGGTCGGCTCCGGGGTGGAGAGGTTGAAGAAGGGGCCGGCGACCGGGTTGGCGCCGCCCGCGATCTGGGCGACCTTGTCCGTCCAGCCCGCGTACCAGATCCAGCGGTCGATCGCGGCGTCCACCAGCGCGGCGGCCTTCTTCGGGCCGATGCCCTCGGCGGCGGACACCTCGGCGGCGAACTGCTCGCGGCGGCCCTGCAGCATCTCGGCCACCCGGTACAGCACCTGGCCGCGGTTGTACGCGGTGGTGCCGGACCAGCCCTTGACCGCCGCGCGGGCGGCCAGGACGGCGTCGCGGGCGTCCTTGCGGGTGCCCAGCGGGGCGTTGGCGAGCCACTCGCCCTTTGCGTCCGTCACCTCGTACACCCGCCCGCTCTCGGAGCGCGGGAACTTCCCGCCGACGTACAGCTTGTAGGTCTTGAGGACGTCAAGACGCGCGTAGGTCGTGTCAGACATCGAGGTAGGCCTCCAGACCGTGGCGGCCACCCTCGCGGCCGTAGCCCGACTCCTTGTAGCCGCCGAACGGCGAGGTCGGGTCGAACTTGTTGAAGGTGTTGGCCCAGACCACGCCGGCCTTGAGCCGGCTCGCCGTCCACAGGATGCGCGAGCCCTTCTCCGTCCAGATGCCGGCGGAGAGGCCGTACGGGGTGTTGTTGGCCTTGTCGACCGCCTCGGCGGGGGTGCGGAAGGTCAGCACCGACAGCACCGGGCCGAAGATCTCCTCCTGGGCGATCCGGTGGGCCTGGCTGACGCCGGTGAACAGGGTCGGCTTGAACCAGAAGCCGGTGCCCGGGAGTTCGCAGTCGGGCGACCAGCGCTCGGCGCCCTCGGCCTCGCCGGCGTCGGTCAGCTCGGTGATCCGGGCCAGCTGGGCGGCCGAGTTGATGGCGCCGATGTCGGTGTTCTTGTCCAGCGGGTCGCCGACCCGCAGGGTGGCCATCCGGCGCTTCAGGGCGTCCAGCAGCTCGTCCTGGATCGACTCCTGGACCAGCAGGCGCGAGCCCGCGCAGCAGACGTGACCCTGGTTGAAGAAGATGCCGTTCACGATGCCCTCGACCGCCTGGTCGATCGGCGCGTCGTCGAAGACGATGTTCGCGGCCTTGCCGCCCAGCTCCAGCGACAGCTTCTTGCGGCTGCCGGCCAGCTGCTTGGCGATCGCCCGGCCGACCGGGGTGGAGCCGGTGAAGGCGACCTTGTTGACGTCCGGGTGCGCGGTCAGCGCGGCGCCCGTGCGGCCGTCACCGGTGACGATGTTGACGACGCCCTTCGGCAGACCGGCCTGGCGGCAGATCTCGGCGAAGCGCAGGGCCGTCAGCGGGGTGGTCTCGGCCGGCTTGAGGACGACCGTGTTGCCGGTCGCCAGGGCGGGCGCGATCTTCCACGCCAGCATCATCAGCGGGAAGTTCCACGGGATGACCTGGCCGGCCACGCCCAGCGGGCGCGGGTTCGGGCCGAAGCCCGCGTAGTCCAGCTTGTCCGCCCAGCCCGCGTAGTAGAAGAACCACGCGGCGACGGTCGGGATGTCGAAGTCGCGGGTCTCGCGGATCGGCTTGCCGTTGTCGATCGACTCCAGCACGGCCAGCTCGCGGCTGCGCTCCTGGATGATCCGGGCGATCCGGAACAGGTACTTGCCGCGCTCGCTGCCCGGCAGCGCCGACCAGTCGGCGAAGGCCTTGCGGGCGGCGGCGACCGCGCGGTCCACGTCCTCGTCGGTGCCCTGGGCGAACTCGGCGAGCACCTGCTCGGTGGCCGGGTTGACCGTCTTCAGGGCCTCGCTGCCGGAGGAGTCGACGAACTCGCCGCCGATGAAGTGGCCGTAGGAGGTGGCGATGTCGCCCGCGGCGGCGGAGGACTCGGGGGCCGGGGCGTAGGCGAAGAGGCCTCCGGCCGGCTTGGCCGTGGGCTCCTCGGTGTTCTTCTTCTTGGCCATGGTGATCAGTCCACCGTCACGTAGTCGGGGCCGGAGTAGCGTCCGGTGGTGAGCTTCTGGCGCTGCATCAGCAGGTCGTTGAGCAGGCTGGAGGCGCCGAAGCGGAACCAGTGCGGGGTCAGCCAGTCGTCGCCGAGGGTCTCGTTGACCATCACCAGGTACTTCATCGCGTCCTTGGTGGTCTTGATGCCACCGGCCGGCTTCACGCCGACCTGGACGCCGGTCTGCGCCTTGAAGTCGCGGACCGCCTCCAGCATCAGCAGGGTGACCGGCGGGGTCGCGTTGACGGCGACCTTGCCGGTGGAGGTCTTGATGAAGTCGGCGCCGGCCAGCATCGCCAGCCAGGAGACGCGGCGCACGTTGTCGTACGTCTGCAGCTCGCCGGTCTCGAAGATCACCTTGAGGTGGGCGGAGGTGCCGTCCGGGCGCTTGCACGCCTCCTTGACGGCGACGATCTCGTGGAAGACGTCGAAGTAGCGGCCGGAGAGGAAGGCCCCGCGGTCGATCACCATGTCGATCTCGTCGGCGCCCGCGGCGACCGCGTCGGCGGTGTCGGCGAGCTTCACCGGGAGGGCGGCGCGGCCGGCCGGGAACGCGGTGGCCACCGAGGCGACCTGGATGTCGGTGCCCCGCAGGGCGGCCTTCGCGGTGGCGACCATGTCCGGATAGACGCAGATGGCGGCGACGCGGGGGGTGGTCGGGTCAGTCGGGTCGGGGGTCCTGCCCTTGGCGCAGAGGGCGCGCACCTTGCCGACCGTGTCCGCGCCTTCCAGCGTGGTCAGGTCGATCATCGAGATCGCCAGGTCGATGGCGTAGGCCTTCGCCGTGGTCTTGATCGAGCGGGTACCGAGGGCGGCGGCACGCGCCTCCAGGCCGACCTGGTCGACGCCGGGCAGGCCGTGCAGAAAGCGGCGGAGCGAGGCCTCGGACGCCGCAACGTCCTGAAGGCCGCTGCCCGCAACGCCGGGGGCATTGGCTGCAACAGTGGACATAGTCACCAGAGCAGCATATCTACGCGCGTAGTCGACCGCTAGACCCCCCATCTTTCGTGGCCGGACCGAGACATCCGGGGCCGTGGCGGGGCGGCGGCGGGGATGCGTGGGCCGGGCGAGCGGAGGAGGGTGACCGGGTGGTCCGGGGACGGCATTCGATGCCGGACCGAGACCTCTCGGTGGGGGGCATGGGGCAGAATCGACGGCATGACCGATTCCGACGGCAAGCCCCACCGGGGTTCCGCCGCCCCCGACGGGGAGCCCGCGTACGCGGACCGCGTGTACCGCTCTGTCCCCGGTGTGATCTCCGGAGTGCTGCTGTTGGCCGTCGCCGCCTGGCTGATCGGCGACGCGGTGCTGAACGGGACCGGGAAGACGCCGTACGTCGCGCTCGCGTCGGTGCCGGTGTTCGCCTTCCCGGTGATCGCCTACACGCTGCGCCCGGAGGTGCGGGCCGGCAGCAGCCGACTGGTGGTGCGCAACCCGTGGCGGACCATCACCGCGCCGTGGGCCGCGGTGGACACACTGCGCGCGGGGTATTCGGTCGAGCTGCTCGCGGGGGGCAAGAAGTACCAGGTGTGGGCGGTGCCGGTGTCGCTGCGGCAGCGCAAGCGGGCGACCCGGGCCCAGGAGCGCGGCGGCGCCGAGCACGCCTCCCGGATGGGGATGGTGTTCGGCCGCCAGTCCAACCCGGTGGTGCAGGGCTCCGCCGACCCGACCCGCGCCTGGTCCGACCAGGTGACCACCGTGCTGCAGGAGATGGCCGAGCGCAACGCCGCCCGCCCCGACGCGGCCGGTCCGGTCGTGGTGTCCTGGTGCTGGTGGGTGATCGCGCCGACGCTGGTGGGCCTGGCCGCGCTGATCACGGCGATCGCGGTCTGAGCAGAACGCGCTCTGAGCAGAACGCCCTCTGAGCAGAAGCAGCGGACGTACGGAAGGGGCCCGCCGGTCGCGGGCCCCTTCCGGGTGGGCGGGCGGGCGTCAGGCGGCGATGCCCGCGGCCTCGGCCAGGTCGCGCTTGACGGCGTCGAGCAGCTCGGCGGCCCGCTCGCGGGTGGCGGCGAGGTCGGCGGCGGTGGCGACCGGCAGGACGACCTCCAGGTAGCACTTGAGCTTGGGCTCGGTGCCGGACGGGCGCACCACGATGCGGGCCGAGCGGACGGCCTCGCCGGCCAGGTAGTAGCGCAGGCCGTCGGTGGGCGGCAGGTCGGCGGAGCCGGCCGACAGGTCGTCGGCGCGGGTGACCCGGAGGCCGGCCAGGACGGTCGGCGGCTGCTCGCGCAGGCGGCGCATGGCGTCGGCGATCAGCGAGAGGTCGTGCACGCGGACCGACAGCTGGTCGGTGGCGTGCAGGCCGTGCTCCAGCGCCAGGTCGTCCAGCAGGTCGTTCAGGGTGCGGCCGGACTTCTTGAGGGTGGCGGCCAGTTCGGCGACCAGCAGAGCGGCGGTGATGCCGTCCTTGTCCCGGACGCCCTGCGGGTCGACGCAGTAGCCGAGCGCCTCCTCGTAGCCGTAGCGCAGGCCGTCGGCGCGGGCGATCCACTTGAAGCCGGTCAGCGTCTCGGCGTAGCCCAGGCCGGCGGCCTCGGCGATCCGGCCGAGCAGGGTGGCGGAGACGATGGTGGTGGCGAAGACGCCCTCGGCCTTCTTGGCGACCAGGGCCGCGCCGAGCAGCGCGCCGACCTCGTCGCCGCGCAGCATCCGCCAGCCGGCGGCGCCGCTGCCGCCGCCGGCCGCGTCGCCGTTGGTGGGGACGGCCACCGCGCAGCGGTCGGCGTCCGGGTCGTTGGCGATCACGATGTCGGGGCCGACCGAGGCGGCGGTGCGGAAGGCGAGGTCCATCGCCCCCGGCTCCTCCGGGTTGGGGAAGGCCACGGTCGGGAAGTCCGGGTCGGGCTCGGCCTGCTCGGCGACGACGGTGGGCGCCGGGAAGCCGGCCCGGCGGAAGGCGGCGACCAGGGTGTCGCGGCCGACGCCGTGCATCGGGGTGTAGACGACGTCGAGCTCGCGCGGGCTGTGCTCGTCGACGATCGAGACGGCCCGGGCCAGGTAGGCCTCGATGACGTCCTCGCCGAGCACCTCCCAGCCCTCCTCGGCGCGCGGGACGTCGTGGAGCGAGTCGATCGCGTCGATCTCGGCGGCGATCCCGGCGTCGGCCGGCGGGACGATCTGCGAGCCGTCGCCCAGGTAGACCTTGTAGCCGTTGTCCTGCGGCGGGTTGTGGCTGGCGGTGACGGTGACGCCGGCGGCCGCGCCCAGGTGCCGGACGGCGAAGGCGAGCACCGGGGTCGGCAGCGGGCGCGGCAGCAGCGCGGCGCGCAGACCGGCGCCGACCACCACGGCGGCGGTGTCCCGGGCGAAGTCGTAGGACTTGTGGCGGGCGTCGTAGCCGATCACGACCAGGTCGCCCAGGTTCTGCTGCTTGACGTAGGCGACCAGGCCGGCGGCGGCCCGGATCACCACGGCGCGGTTCATCCGCATCGGGCCCGCGCCCAGTTCGCCGCGCAGGCCGGCGGTGCCGAACTGGAGTCGGCCGGAGAAGCGCTTGGCGAGGTCCGACCAGGCGAGCTTGCTGTCCGTCTCGGCCTCGGGGCCCTCCGCCAGGGCCAGCAGGGCGGTGAGCTCCTCGCGGGTCTGTGGGTCGGGGTCCTCGGCCAGCCAGGTGCGGGCCCGGGCGAGGAGGTCGGTGGTGGTGGGTGCCTGCGTCATGGCTGCCAGCTCCATCGGGAAGTGCGTCGGTTCGTCGGACGGAGGGTTCCGTAAAGACCGGAGGGTTCCGTAAAGATGGGGTGTGCACATGCGGACGGGGCCCGCGGGCGGGTGTGATCAGCGGATCACGCCGCCCGTGGGCCCCGTCGTTCACGATTGTGCGCCTGGTGGGCGTCAGATCCGGTCAAGGACCTTCGCCAGCAGCTCGCCCATGCGCTCGGCGGAGGCCTTGCCGGCCTCCAGGACCTCCGCGTGGTTGAGCGGCTCGCCGGTGATGCCGGCGGCCAGGTTGGTGACCAGCGAGATGCCGAGCACCTCGGCGCCGGCCTCACGGGCGGCGATGGCCTCCAGGGTGGTGGACATGCCGACCAGCTCGCCGCCGATCACCCGGGCCATGTTGACCTCGGCCGGGGTCTCGTAGTGCGGGCCGCGGAACTGGACGTAGACGGCCTCGTCGAGGGTCGGGTCCACCTCGCGGCAGAGCGCGCGCAGCCGCTTGGAGTACAGGTCCGTGAGGTCGACGAAGTTGGCGCCGACGATCGGGGAGTCCGCGGTGAGGTTGATGTGGTCGCTGATCAGGACCGGCTGGCCGGGGACCCAGCCCTCGCGCAGACCGCCGCAGCCGTTGGTCAGCACGATGATGCCGCAGCCGGCCGCGGCGGCGGTGCGCACGCCGTGGACGACGGTGGCCACGCCGTGGCCCTCGTAGTAGTGGTTGCGGCCGAGGAAGATCAGGGCGCGCTTGTCGCCGATCTTCACCGAGCGGATCGTGCCGGCGTGGCCGGCGACGGCGGGGGCGGGGAAGCCCGGGAGGTCGGTGACCGGGAACTCGGCCACGGTCTCGCCCAGGGCGTCGGCGGCCGGCACCCAGCCGGAGCCCATCACCAGGGCGACGTCGTGCCGCTCGGCACCGGTCAGCTCGCGCAGGCGCTCGGCGGCGGCCTGGGCGGCGGCGTAGGGGTCGGCGGAGACGACCGACTGAGGGGTTGCGTTCACGGGTCCGAGGATAGACGGGATTTGGCTACGCGCGTAGAAAATCCGGCACGGCATGCCGGATCGTTACCCGGTTGACCCGAAAGCACAGCTCGGTGGCGCCTTTTGGGTGACGGTTCTCGTCGGTACGTCCAAAGGGACCGGCCCCGATCAGCAGGGGCGGCGGCGCAGGTCCATCACGTAGTCGTGCGGGGCGCCGGCGCTCTCCGCGGCGTCGGCGATCAGGCCGAGGTAGCGGGCCGCGGGCAGGCCGCCCTCGTAGTCGTTGAGCACGTACGTCCAGACCGGGATGTCGCCGTCCAGGGTCTGGGCGCGCAGTTTGATCTTGCGGTAGATGCCGAGCTGGACGCCCTCCCAGCGGTCCAGGCCCTCCTCGTCCATCGGCGCGACGTCGTACAGCGTGACGAAGACCTGGTCCTTCCCGTCCTCGACGACGGTGGCCAACGAGCCCTCCCAGCCGAGCTGTTCGCCGCCGAAGGTGAGCCGCCAGCCGTCCAGCCACCCGGAACCGCGCAGGGGGGAGTGCGGGGCGCGGCGGGTCATCTGCCGGGCATCGAGGTTGGTGGCATACGCGGCGTAAAGGGGCATGGGGGGAAGACTAGCCCGGCGGACGGACGGTCCGGGGCGACTGGGCGATCGCACAGGAGCGCGGACCCCGGCGTGGCGGCGATCCCGGCGTGCGGGACAATGGTGCACGTGACTCGGATCGTGATCATCGGTGGCGGACCCGGCGGCTACGAGGCGGCGCTGGTGGCCGCTCAGCTCGGCGCGGAGGTGACCGTCGTCGACCGCGACGGTCTGGGCGGATCGGCGGTGCTCACCGACTGCGTGCCGTCGAAGACCCTGATCGCGACCGCGGAGGTGATGACCACCTTCGACACCTCGTACGAGGAACTGGGCATCACCGTCGCCCAGGACGAGGGCGCGGACGCGGCCAAGGTCATCGGCGTGGACCTGGGCAAGGTCAACCGCCGCGTGAAGCGCCTGGCGATCGCGCAGTCCCACGACATCACCCAGTCGGTCACCCGGTCCGGGGTCACCGTGCTGCGCGGCCGTGGCCGGCTCGGCTCCGGCGGGCAGGCGGTGGACGGCTCCCGCGAGGTGCTGGTGGACGCGCCGGACGGCACCGTCCAGTCGCTGCGCGCCGACGCGGTGCTGATCGCCACCGGCGCCCACCCGCGCGTGGTGCCGGACGCCCAGCCGGACGGCGAGCGGATCCTCACCTGGACCCAGGTGTACGACCTGGAGGAGCTGCCGCGCGAGCTGATCGTGGTCGGCTCCGGTGTGACCGGCGCCGAGTTCGCCGGCGCCTACCAGGCGCTCGGTTCGAAGGTCACGCTCGTGTCGAGCCGCGACCGGGTGCTGCCGGGCGAGGACCCGGACGCCGCCGAGGTGCTGGAGGACGTCTTCCGCCGCCGCGGCATGAACGTGATGAGCCGGACCCGGGCCGAGGGCGCCAAGCGGGTCGGCGACGAGGTCGAGGTGACCCTGTCCAACGGCCAGGTGGTCACCGGCACGCACTGTCTGATGGCGGTCGGCTCGATCCCCAACACCGCGGAGATGGGCCTGGAGGAGGCCGGGGTCAAGCTCAACGACTGGGGCCAGATCCAGGTCGACCGGGTCTCCCGCACCAGCGCCCCGGGCGTGTACGCGGCCGGCGACTGCACCGGCGTCTTCATGCTCGCCTCGGTGGCGGCCATGCAGGGCCGGATCGCGATGTACCACGCGCTCGGCGACGCGGTGCAGCCGCTGAACCTGAAGACCGTCGCCTCCAACGTCTTCACCGACCCGGAGATCGCCACCGTCGGCTACACCGCGGCCGACGTGGAGTGCGGCAAGATGGACGCGGTCGTGGTCAAGCTGCCGCTGCGCGGCAACCCGCGGGCGAAGATGCAGGGCATCCGGGACGGCTTCGTGAAGCTGTTCTGCCGCCCGGGCACCGGCATCGTGGTCGGCGGCGTGGTCGTCGCCCCGCGTGCCAGCGAGCTGATCCACCCGATCGCGCTCGCGGTGGACGCCAATCTGACCGTCGAACAGGTGGCCAGCGCCTTCACCGTCTACCCCTCCGTCTCCGGCTCGACGGCCGAGGCCGCCCGGCAGCTGCACATCCGCAAGCGGGCCGACGGCGAATCCTGAGCGTCCGGCGCACAGTTGAGGGCGGCTGCCGATCGGTGGCCGCCCTTTTGCGCAGGAGTGGTCGTCACCCGGACGGCGGGCGCAGCCCCGGGGTGCTGGCGGCGCGTATTGTACGGTCACGCGCCGCTCTTGCGTGAGCATTTCCCGCTACTAGCTGCAAACGCCTGAAAGCAGACGGTCACGCAGGTTACCGTCGGTTCTGTGTTTGCAGCAGAACGTCGCCAGTTGATCCTCGAAATGGTGCGCGCCAACGGAGCGGTCTCGCTCCGGGAGTTGGCCCGCGTCGTCCAGACCTCCGAAGTCACCGTGCGCCGCGACGTACGGGCGCTGGAGGCAGAAGGGCTCCTCGACCGCCGGCACGGCGGCGCGGTGCTCCCCGGCGGCTTCAGCCGCGAACCCGGCTACCCGCAGAAGACCCACCTCTCCGCGGCGGAGAAGAGCGCCATCGCGGACCTCGCCGCCGGCCTGGTGGAGGAGGGCGACGCGGTGGTGGTCGGCGCCGGCACCACCACCCAGGAGCTGGCCCGCAGGCTGGCCAGGGTGCCCGGCCTCACCGTGGTCACCAACTCGCTGCTGGTCGCCCAGGCGCTGGCGCACGCCAACCGGGTGGAGGTGGTGATGACCGGCGGCACCCTGCGGGGCTCCAACTACGCGCTGGTCGGCAGCGGTGCCGAGCAGTCGTTGCACGGGCTGAGGGTGTCCAAGGCCTTCCTCTCCGGCAGCGGGCTGACCGCCGAGCGGGGCCTGTCCACCACCAACATGCTGTCCGCGAGCGTGGACCGGGCGCTGGTGCAGTCGGCCGCCGAGGTCATCGTCCTCGCCGACCACACCAAGCTCGGCGCGGACACCATGTTCCAGACCGTCCCCACCGAGACCATCACCCGGCTGGTCACGGACGAGCAGGCGACGGCGGACGACGCCACCGCCCGCGAACTGGACGCGCTCGCCGACTGCGGGGTGCAGATCGACCTGGCGCCGCTCGGCGCCGCCCCCAGCGGCGACGCCCCGGTGCACGGCACCGGCAGCGGCCCCGTCCACCAGACCCAGCCCGGCCCGATGCCGCGCCGGGCCGTCTCCCCGCCCCCCGGCGCCGCCCCGCTGCCCGGCCAGCGCCGCCCCGGCACGCACGGCGGACCGGCCGGCCCCGGCATGCCCGTCCGGCTGGCCGAACTGGGACTGCCGCGCGGGCGCTGAACCCGGGCCGGAAACGCGGCCGGTCCGCACACCCCGAGGGGCGTACGGACCGGTCGCTGCCGCAGGGGCGGTGTCAGTCCTTGATCTCGCACAGCGCGGCGCCGCTGCTGACGCTCGCGCCCACCTCGGCCTTGAGGCCGACCACGGTGCCCGCCTTGTGCGCGTTCAGCGGCTGCTCCATCTTCATCGCCTCTAGGACCACGATCAGCTCGCCCTCGGCGACGACCTGGCCCTCCTCGACGGCGACCTTGACGATGGTGCCCTGCATCGGCGAGGCCAGGGTGTCGCCGCTGACGGCCGAACCGGCCTTCTTGGCACCCACCCGGCGCTTGGCCTTCGTGGCACCCGCCGCACCGGCCGCCGGAGCCGCCGAGACGCCCAGCGAGGACGGCAGCGAGACCTCGATCCGCTTGCCGCCGACCTCGACCACGACGGTCTCGCGGCCCTCGGCCTCCTCGCCGTCACCGGCCGCGCCGGCGAACGGCGGGATGGTGTTGTCGAACTCGGTCTCGATCCACCGGGTGTAGACCGTGAACGGCCCCTCGCCGCCGTGCACCTCGGGCGCGAACGCCGGGTCGGTGACGACCGCCTGGTGGAACGGGATGGCGGTGGCCATGCCCTCCACCTTGAACTCGTTCAGCGCGCGGCGGGCCCGCTCCAGGGCCTGCTTGCGGTCACGGCCGGAGACGACCAGCTTGGCCAGCAGGGAGTCCCAGGCCGGGCCGATGACCGAGCCGCTCTCCACGCCGGAGTCCAGCCGGACGCCCGGGCCGGACGGCGGCGCGAACAGCGTCACGGTGCCGGGCGCGGGCAGGAAGCCCCGGCCCGGGTCCTCGCCGTTGATGCGGAACTCGAAGGAGTGGCCGCGCACCTCCGGATCGCCGTAGCCCAGCTCCTCGCCGTCGGCGATCCGGAACATCTCGCGGACCAGGTCGATCCCGGTGACCTCCTCGGTGACCGGGTGCTCGACCTGCAGACGGGTGTTGACCTCCAGGAAGGAGATCGTGCCGTCCAGCGCCACCAGGAACTCGCAGGTCCCGGCGCCCTCGTAGCCGGCCTCCTTCAGGATGGCCTTGGACGCCCGGTACAGCTCGGCGTTCTGCTCGGGGGTCAGGAACGGCGCGGGCGCCTCCTCGACCAGCTTCTGGTGCCGGCGCTGCAGCGAGCAGTCACGGGTGGAGACGACCACCACGTTGCCGTGCTTGTCGGCCAGACACTGGGTCTCCACGTGCCGCGGATTGTCCAGGTAGCGCTCGACGAAGCACTCGCCGCGACCGAAGGCGGCGACCGCCTCGCGGACCGCCGACTCGTACAGCTCCGGGATCTCCTCCAGCGTGCGGGCGACCTTGAGGCCGCGGCCGCCGCCGCCGAACGCCGCCTTGATGGCGACCGGAAGGCCGTGCTCCCGGGCGAACACGACCACCTCGTCGGCACCCGTGACCGGGTCCGGGGTACCGGCCACCAGCGGCGCGCCGGCGCGCTGCGCCACGTGCCGGGCGGTCACCTTGTCGCCGAGGTCGCGGATGGCCTGCGGGGGCGGGCCGATCCAGGTCAGACCCGCGTCGAGGACGGCCTGGGCGAAGTCGGCGTTCTCCGACAGGAACCCGTAACCGGGATGGACGGCATCGGCACCGGAGTCCGCGGCGGCCTTCAGGACCTTCGCGATGTCCAGGTAACTGGTGCCGGGGGTGTCGCCACCCAGCGCGTAAGCCTCGTCGGCCGCGCGGACGTGCAGCGCATCCCGGTCCGGCTCGGCGTAGACGGCGACGCTGGTGATACCGGCGTCCGAGCAGGCCCGGGCGACGCGGACGGCGATTTCCCCGCGGTTGGCGATGAGCACCTTGCGCACTGTGGCTCCCTTCTTGAACCTGGTCGAGTTTATGGATTCCTGGGCGGTACCGGCGAGTAGCCCCAGGTTGTGAACTATCCCACACGGACGGTGATGAATTCCGGGGGCCCGTCGTCCGTCCTTCCGATGACGTCGCAGGTCGCGGTCGGTGGGGTCGAACCGGCCGGATCCACAGCGGGTGACCGGGCGGTGGTTCGGGGCCCCGGTGGCATCGGACACACTCTCGCGCGGTCGGCTCAAACGACGGTGGAACGGGCGGCGGGTCGCTGCAACGCCTCGGCCGTGACGTCGGCGGCCACCTCCACCATGTCCGGCCCGTACGCCTCCGGATTGACCGCCCGCAGGACGAGCGCGAAGGTGCCGTCGCGGCCGTACCGGCGGGCGAGCTCGCGGTGGTGGGCGACCAGGTACCGGACCCCCGCCTGGTTGGCGGTGCCGGTCTGGCCGGAGACCAGGAACACCGGGCGTCCGCCGTCCGGGGTGGCGATCCGGGCCAGCAGGGTGTGCGCCTGGTCCCGGTCGGCGGTGAAGTCGTGCTCGCCCACCACGATCACGTTGCTGCCCGGGCCCGGCCCGGAGGTGACCAGCACGCCCGGCAGGCCCCAGGCCAGGTGGGCGGCCATCCGCTCGTTGCTGACCGGACCGCCCAGGCAGAGCTCGGTCTTGACGCCCAGGCCCCGGTGCGCCGCGTCGTGCGCGGCCAGTTCCGGCCGCGCCCCGCACTCCTCGACCAGCCCGGCCAGCCACATCAGCGCGTAGGCGTCCCGGCGGGTCACGGTGGTGGCGTGCGAGCCCGTCCCGATGCTGCGGGGCACCACGATCAGGCACTCGCTGCCGGCCGGCAACCCGAAGAACTCCCGCACCCGCTCGACCTTGCGGCGCCGCCGCAGGGCCTGCGCCAGCCAGCCGAGCGCGGCGCTGATGGCGCTGGCCACCAGCCCCAGCAGCACGTTGAGCACGCTGTCGGTCATCGCCGCGTTCCCTCCCCCGTTCGAACGCCGGTCAGTCTAGGGGTGGTAACGCAGCAGGGCCATGGGCGTCCGAACTCCCGGATGCCGTCGGTTACTTGACCCAGAGGTCGGTGATCCGGACGTCCAGGTCGGCGAGCAGGGTGCGCAGCAGCGGCAGCGAGAGGCCGATGACGTTGCCCGGGTCGCCGTCGATGCCCTCGACGAACGGTGCCGAGCGCCCGTCCAGGGTGAACGCCCCGGCGACGTGCAGGGGTTCGCCGGAGGCCACGTAGGCGGCGATCTCGGCGTCGTCGGGGGTGCCGAAGCGGACCGTGGTGGAGGCGGTCGCCGAGGACTGCCGGCCGGTCGCGGTGTCGATGACGCAGTGGCCGGTGCGCAGGATTCCGGCGCGGCCGCGCATCGACCGCCAGCGGGCGAGCGCCTCGGTGGCGTCGGCGGGCTTGCCGAGGGCCTGGCCGTCCAGCTCCAGGACGGAGTCGCAGCCGATCACCAGTTCGCCGCCGGTGAGTTCGGCGGCGACGGCCTTCGCCTTGGCCTCGGCCAGCACCAGGGCGAGTTCGGCCGGCGTGGCGGCGCTGAGCGCGTCCTCGTCCACGCCGCTGACCACCACGCGCGGGTCGAGGCCCGCCTGGCGCAGCAGCCCGAGGCGGGCGGGGGAGGCGGAGGCGAGGACGAGGGTGCGCTGGTCGGTCATGCCCACCAGGGTAGGGGGTGTCGGTGTCCGCCATTCGGGTGAACGGCGGTCACAGCGGGAGCAGGATGGCGGCCACCAGTGCGAGGACGGCGAGCACCCGGGCCGCCCGGCGCAGCCGCTCCTGCATCCGGCGGGCCTCCAGGGAGGGCTCGTCGCGGGGGTCTGACCACAGCACCCGTCCAGGGTGCGCCGCGCCCGGCCCCGGGCGCCTGAGTATCCGTACTCAGCTTTCGGGCAATCCGGGCGGACGGGCCGGAACGGGTGCGGAGCGGGTGCGGCAAGCGGCGCGGAACGGGTGCGGAGCGGGACGTCGACCGGGCCGACGTCCCGCTCCGCACCGGTGGTTCAGCGCGCCCAGCCGGACGTCCGCCAGGCGTTGACGCCCGGGTGGATCTCCGGGCGGAGCAGGCGGGAGCGGTCGTTCCAGGGGGAGGCCGGGCCGACACCGGCCAGACGCGCCGCCTCGGCGGCGGCCTGCGCGGCGGCGGCCCGGGCCTGGACCACCGCCAGGACGGTGGCGAGCTCCTCGGGGGTCGGCTGCCCGTGCAGCACGTGGATCGCGGCCATGGCTCAATTCTCTCCCGACGAGGGACTACAGGGGGATGTTGCCGTGCTTCTTCGGCGGCAGCACCTCGCGCTTGCCGCGCAGCGCCCGCAGACCCCGGACGACCTGCCGGCGGGTCTCGCTCGGCGGGATCACCGCGTCCACGTAGCCGCGCTCGGCCGCCAGGTACGGGTTCAGCAGGGTCTCCTCGTACGAGGCGAGCAGCTCGGCCCGCTTCTCCTCGGCGTGCCCGGCCGCGTCGGCCGCGGCGATCTCCCGCCGGTGCAGGATGTTGACCGCGCCCTGCGCGCCCATCACCGCGATCTGCGCGGTCGGCCAGGCCAGGTTGAGGTCGGCGCCCAGGTGCTTGGAGCCCATGACGTCGTACGCGCCGCCGAAGGCCTTGCGGGTGATCACGGTGATCAGCGGGACGGTCGCCTCGGCGTAGGCGTAGATCAGCTTGGCGCCGCGCCGGATGATGCCGTCCCACTCCTGGCCGGTGCCGGGCAGGAAGCCGGGCACGTCGACGAAGGTCAGCACCGGGATGTTGAAGCTGTCGCAGGTCCGCACGAAGCGGGCGGCCTTCTCGCTGGCGGCGATGTCCAGGCAGCCGGCCAGGTCCATCGGCTGGTTGCCGACCACACCGACCGGGCGGCCCTCGATCCGGCCGAAGCCGGTGATGATGTTGCCCGCGTACAGCGGCTGGGTCTCCAGGAACTCGCCGTCGTCGACGACGTGCTCGATCACCTTGCGCATGTCGTACGGCTGGTTCGCCGAGTCCGGCACGATGGTGTCGAGTTCGAGGTCCTCGTCGGTGATCGTGAGGTCCGCCTGCTCCGGGTGGGACGGCGGGTCCGAGAGGTTGTTGGAGGGCAGGTACGACAGCAGGCTCTTGACGTACTCGATCGCCTCCTTCTCGTCGGTGGCCAGGTAGTGCGCGTTGCCGGACTTGCTGTTGTGGGTGCGCGCGCCGCCCAGCTCCTCCATGCCGACGTCCTCGCCGGTCACGGTCTTGATCACGTCCGGGCCGGTGATGAACATGTGCGACGTCTGGTCGGCCATCACCACGAAGTCGGTGATCGCGGGGGAGTACACCGCGCCGCCCGCGCACGGGCCCATGATCAGCGAGATCTGCGGGATCACCCCGGAGGCGTGCACGTTGCGGCGGAAGATCTCGCCGTACAGGCCGAGCGAGACCACGCCCTCCTGGATCCGGGCGCCGCCGGAGTCGTTGATGCCGATGACCGGGCAGCCGGTCTTCAGCGCGAAGTCCATCACCTTGACGATCTTCTCGCCGAACACCTCGCCGAGGGAGCCGCCGAACACGGTGAAGTCCTGGGCGAAGACGGCGACCTGACGACCGTCCACGGTGCCGTAGCCGGTCACCACGCCGTCGCCGTACGGGCGGTTCTTCTCCTGCCCGAAGTTGGTCGAGCGGTGCCGGGCGAACTCGTCGAACTCGACGAAGGAGTCCTCGTCCAGCAGCTCGGCGACCCGCTCGCGGGCCGTCAGCTTGCCCTTGGCGTGCTGCTTCTCCACGGCGGCGGCGGAGCCGGAGTGCACCGCCGCGTCGAGCCTGCGCCGCAGGTCGGCGAGCTTGCCGGCGGTGGTGTGGGGGTCGTACGGCGCCTCGGTCATCCGGTGGCTCTCCCTGATCCTGGGCCGCGACCTGTTCGAGTGCGCGCGGGCCGGAGTGGGGGCCCGCGCATGAGGGCAGGGCGGCGCTGCGAACTGCCGTTGGGCAGCCTAGCCAGCGCGCGGGGCCGGACGTCATGTCCTGGCGTTATGGCCATCGACACAGTGTGTCAACGCGCGTTCTGGGGGACGATGGGGCGGCCTACGCCCCAAGGCTCCGTACGCCCTCTAGGGTTCTCAACCATGACCTCACCCGACACCCCCCGCCGCAGTGGACTGCGCGGTTTCGGCCACGCCGGGCCGTCGCCGTGGACCGACCTGGACCGGCCGCCGCTGGACGAGGCGGCGCTGCGCCGCGACCTGGTGGTCCCGGGCGGGCTCTGGACCTCCGTGGACGTCGTCGCCGACACCGGATCCACCAACAGCGACCTCGCCGCCCGCGCCCGGGCCGGTGCCCCGCAGGGGGCGGTGCTGGTCGCCGAGGTGCAGAACGCCGGGCGCGGGCGGCTGGAACGGCAGTGGAGCGCCCCGGCCCGCTCGGGGCTGTTCCTGTCCGTCCTGCTGCGCCCGGAGGAGGTGCCGGTCGAACGGTACGGCTGGCTGCCGATCCTGGTCGGGGTGGCCGCCGCCAGCACGCTGGGCCGGGTGGCCGGGGTCGAGGTCGGGCTGAAGTGGCCCAACGACCTCCAGGTGGAGATCGACGGCGCGGAGCGCAAGCTCGGCGGCATCCTCACCGAACTGAGCGGTGGTGCCGTGGTGGCCGGAATGGGCCTCAACGTCTCGCTGCGCGAGGAGGAGCTGCCCGTCCCCACCGCGGCCTCGCTCGCGCTGGCCGGCGCCGCGGTCACCGACCGGTCCACCCTGCTGCGCGCCCTGCTGCGCGAGTTCGCCGAGCTGTACCGGACCTGGACGGCCGCCGCCGGCGATCCGCACGCCAGCGAGCTGCTCCGCGCCTACGCGGACCGCTGCACCACGCTGGGCCGCCGGGTGAAGGTGCACCTGCCGGGCGGTCACGAGCTGGTCGGCGAGGCGGTGGCGATCGACGGCGACGGACGCCTGGTGGTCCGCACCCCCGACGGCGCACGCCGGGCGGTCGGCGCGGGGGACGTCGTCCACGTGCGCCCCGAACCCCGCTGAACGGCACTCTTCACCTCTCCTTGACCCGGGCTGATGCCCCGGATCACGCGATTCCGTGCGAACATTCCACCTGGCAGCGGTGTGAGGCGCGCCACTGCCCGCCAGGTGGCGGGCGCGCCCGGACAGGCAGGACACGAGGCAAGTGCGGCGACCGCACGGGGACGGACCGGTGGCAGAGGACGGCAGCAGCGGCGCGACGGCGGGCTCCCACGACCCCACGGTCGCGCTCGAACTGGAACGCCTGATCCTGGACGCGCCACGCCGCTACACCCCGTACCAGGCCGCGCGCGCCGCCGACGTCCCGATGGAACTGGCCACCCGCTTCTGGCGGGCCATGGGCTTCCCTGACATCGGCCAGTCCCGGGCCCTCACCGACGGCGACGTGATCGCCCTGCGCCGACTCGCCGGCCTGGTCGAGTCCGGCCTGCTCAGCGAGTCGATGGCGATCCAGGTGGCGCGCTCCACCGGGCAGACCACCGCGCGGCTGGCCGGCTGGCAGATGGACACCTTCCTGGAGAACCTCACCCAGGCCGTTGAACCCGGGCTGACCCGCGCCGACGTCGCGTACCCGCTGGTCGAGCTGCTGTTGCCGGAGCTGGAGCAGTTCCTGGTGTACGTCTGGCGCCGCCAGCTCGCCGCCGTCACCGGCCGGGTCGTCCAGGCCGCCGAGGACCACGAGATCACCAGCGGTCGGCTCGCGGTGGGCTTCGCCGACCTGGTCGGCTTCACCCGGCTGTCGCGACGGCTGGAGGAGGAGGAACTCGGCGAGCTCGTCGAGACCTTCGAGAACACCTGTTCGGACCTGATCGCCGGCCAGGGCGGCCGGGTCATCAAGACCCTCGGCGACGAGATCCTCTACGTCTCCGAGGACCCGGTCACCGCCGCCGAGATCGCGCTCAGCCTGATCGAGGCCCTCGCCGAGGACGACAGCATCCCCGCGCTGCGGGTCGGCATGGCCTTCGGCACCGTCACCTCGCGGATGGGCGACGTCTTCGGCACCACCGTCAACCTGGCCAGCCGGCTCACCTCGATCGCGCCCAAGGACGCGGTGCTGATCGACGGCGAGTTCGCCGCCGCGCTGGAGCAGCACGGCAGTGTCGCCCCGGCCGACACGGACGGCCCCGGCCTCGCCGAGGCGCTGTCGGCCGCCGCCGGGATGCCCGCCTCCGGTCTGCCGGTGCCGGGCCTGGACGCCGGGCACCGGTTCCACCTGCAGCCGATGTGGCGCCGGCCGGTGCGCGGGCTCGGGCTGGTCGAGCCGTGGCTGCTGTCGCGGCGGCTGAAGCCGGAGTAGGGGCCTTCCGGAGCCCTGCGGGGTCTTCCCGGGGCTCTGCCGGGCTGCTCCCGAGGCGTGGTTCCCGGGCTGGTGCCGGGGTCGATCCCGCGGCTCGGGGTGGCGAACGGTTGAAACCCGTACGGCCCGTTGCGGGTCCGTCCCGGCAAACGGGGCATAACCGAGCGAAATCGCCATAGTCTGGGTGCAAGCGGCCGGACGGGTGCGGCTGCTACCGGGGGTCCGGCAGGACCGAGCACAGGGAGCGAGGCGAGCCGGTGAGCAGTGAGGCGATCATGACGGACCGCGGCTGCGACTGCGGCGGCCCGCGGCGCCCCGACCCGCTGCCCGACCTGCGGCTGCAGTCCGCGGTCGAGCTGGCCCAGGACATGGCCGGCGCGCTCACCCCGCTGGAGGCCGTCCGGGCCGCCGCCGCCCGCGCCACCGAGGCGCTCGGGGCCACCATGGCGGCCGTCTCGGTCTGGGACCGCGAATCCGGCCGACTGCGGGTCCTCGTCAACCACGGCCTCCTCGCGCCCGGCGAGGAGGAACTGCCCGAGGACGAGTCGTACCCCGTCGCCGACTTCCCCGAGATCGTCACCTACCTCGAAGAGCGCTGGACCACCGGGCGGCTGCCGCGCGCCTGGCTGCAGACCGCCGAGAGCACCGAACCGCACGCCGGGCACACCCACCCGACCGCCGGCGCGTACTGCCAGGAACGCGCCGCGGCGCTGCGCCGGCGCGGGCGGGCCTGCTGCGTGGTCGCCCCGATCGTCCTGCACGGGCAGGCCTGGGGTGAGCTGTACCTCGCCCGCAGCGTCGGACTGCCCGAGTTCACCGACGCCGACGCCGACTACGCCACCCTGCTCGCCGCCCAGATCTCGGCCGGCCTCGCCCAGACCGAACGCCTCGCCGACCTGCGCAAACTCGCCTTCTCCGACCCGCTCACCGGCCTCGCCAACCGGCGTGCCGTCGACGCCCGGCTGGAGAGCGCCCTGGCGGCGCACAATCGGGACAACACCGTGGTCTCGCTCGTCGTCTGCGACGTCAACGGGCTCAAGCGGGTCAACGACCAACTCGGCCACGAAATGGGCGACCGGCTGCTGGAGCGGTTCGCCCACCAGCTCTCGCTCGCCGCGGCCAAACTGCCCGGCAGCCTGGCCGCCCGGCTCGGCGGCGACGAGTTCTGCCTGCTGACGGAAGGACAGAAGGCCGACGAGGTCGTCGCCGTCGCCGAGGAGCTCTGCGCCCGCGCCCTGGCCCTCTCGGAGGGGGAGGGCGTCGCCTGCGGTGTCGCCTCCACCGGCGACTCCATCGGGCCCGTCACCACCCCCGACCGGCTCTTCCGGCTCGCCGACGCCGCCCAGTACCGGGCCAAGGCCGCCCGCGCCGCCCACCCCGTCGTCGCCGGACGCAGCCACGGCCCCGGCTTCGCGCCCGACCCCACCGTGCTGCTCGCCGACGCCGCCGACCCGCGCCACCGGGCCGACGGGCGCCCGCGCCCCGGCCGGTCCGGGGCGGGCGACCGGCGGCGCTTCCGCGGCGCCGCGCACAGCGCCGACCCGGGCCAGCTGCTCACCACCGTCCTCGCCGCCCTCGACCAGGGCGCCGCGGCCCGGGCCGTCCACCCCGCGGACACCCTGGGCAAGCTCGTCGTCGTCGCCGAGACCTCGGCCCGGCTGCTCGACGCCGTCGGCTGGTGGGTCTCCTACGTGCCGCCCGGCTCGCACTTCATGCACACCGCCCAGCACGCCGTCTACCGGATGACCAGGGGCCCCGGCAGCACCCGCGCCGAGACCCAGCGCGCCCAGATCGAGGCCCCGGACGCCGTCTTCGACCTGCGCCACTATCCGATGACCCGCCGCGCCGTCCGCGGCGGCGCCTTCGCCCTGCGCGCCGGCGCCGCCGGCAACGACCCGGCCGAGGAGGCCATGCTCGTCGTCTCGGGCTACCGCGGCATGGTCGCCGCCGGTGGCCAGAACCCGGCCGGCGGCTGGCTCGTCGAGCTCTTCGCCGACGACGCCACCCTGCCCCTCGGCCAGGCCGCCTGCGCCATGCGCGCCCTGCTCGCCGTCGCCCTGGCGGGTGCGGCCTCGCCCCCGGTGGTGTGAGGGGCGGATTCGCCTCGGTGGGAAGGGGGTTGAGGCCCCGCTGAGGGTGGGGCCCGGCGGTGTGCCGGTTTGGTGACCGGGGTGTCGCGGGTGGGTCGCGGTCGGGGGCGGGGGGTTCGCCGTGGCCCTGCTGATCGTTCTGCTGGCCACGGTCCTGGTCGTCCTCTGGGTCAGGCGCCGGAACCGCCGTCGGCCGTCGGCGGGTTGAGGGCGCACAGGGCGGCGTCGACCAGGCGGTCCGCGTGGGCGTGGCTGAGCGGGCCGAGCCGGTACTGCCAGCGGTAGTGGAGCGGGCCGTAGACGAGTTCGACGGCCAGGTCGAGGTCCGTGTCGGGGGCGATCTGGCCGGCCTCGCGGGCGCTGCGGAGACGGTCGCGGGTGACCTCCAGCAGCGGGTCCAGCAGGCGGGTGCGGTACTCGGCGTGCAGCGCGGGGTCGTTGAGGATCTCGGCGCTGAGGGCGCGGTAGGTGCGGTCGGCGGACGGGTCGGCGAGCTCGTCGGAGCCGGCGCGCAGGACGGTCCGCAGGTCGGTGGCGAGGTTTCCGGTGTCGGGGAGGGCGAGGCCGCCCTCGTGCCTGCCGGCGACGAGGAAGGCGTCGAAGACGACCGCGCCCTTCGACGGCCACCACCGGTAGATGGTCTGCTTGCCGACCCCGGCGCGGGCGGCGATCGCCTCGATGGTGAGCTTGCCGTAGCCGACCTCGGCGACGAGTTCGGTGGCGGCGGTGAGGACGGCGGCGCGCGAGCGTTCGCTGCGGCGGGCGGGGTCGGGGGCGGTTCTGGACGTCATGGGGAAAATTCTATGCACCGCGGCGAGACGGGACGTATCGTCTTCTCGCGAGACGTCGCGAGACGGTACGTCTCGTCTTAGTCGCTATCCCCGGAGGTGCCCATGAACCGCCCCGCACACATCCTGATGGTTTCCGTTCCGGCTCATGGGCACGTCAACCCCAGCCTCGCCGTGATCGCCGAGCTGGTCGCCCGGGGTCACCGGGTCAGCTACGTCAACGACGCCTCCTTCGCCGAGGTCGTCGAGTCGACCGGCGCCCGCTTCGTCCCGTACCCGACGAGGCTGCCGCTCGCCGACGACCCGAACGGGTGGCCGGTGGAGGACCCGGTGGCGCTCCAGGAGCTGTTCCTGGACGACGCGCTCGCGATGTGGCCCGTCCTGCTGGAGGGCTTCGCCGACGACCGCCCCGACCTGGTGCTCTGCGACATCGCGGGCTTCGCGGGCCGGGCACTCGGCGAGCGGCTGGGCGTACCGGTGGTGCAGCTGTCGCCCACCTACGTCGGCTGGGAGGGCATCGGACAGGACATGGCGGAGGTGCTCGACGCGATCCGCAACGGACCGGGCGGCGCCGAGCACTACCGGCGGTTCGCCGACTGGCTGGCCGAGGCCGGCGCGGTGGAGCGCGACGTGGACGCCTTCCGGAACGTCCCGGCGCGGGCCGTCGCCCTGATCCCGCGCGCCCTGCAGCCCAACGCGGACCGGGTCGACGAGCGGCGCGTCACCTTCGTCGGGCCGTGCTTCGGCGACCGCGCCCACCAGGGGGAGTGGCACCGGCCGGCCGGTGCCGAGAAGGTGCTGCTGGTCTCGCTCGGCTCGGCCTTCACCCATCAGCCCGCGTTCTACCGGGCCTGCGTCCAGGCCTTCGGCGACCTGCCCGGCTGGCACACGGTGCTGCAGGTCGGCGCGCACACCGACCTGGCCGAACTGGGCGAGGTACCGGACACCGTCGAGGTGCACCGGTGGGTGCCGCAGCTGACGGTGCTCGCCCGGGCGGACGCCTTCGTCACCCACGCGGGCATGGGCGGCTCCAGCGAGGGCCTGTTCCACGGCGTACCGATGATCGCCGTGCCGCAGGCCGCCGACCAGTTCGCCAACGCGGACGCGCTGGTGGCCCTCGGCGTCGCCCGCCGCCTGGACACTGGGGAGGCCACCCCGGAGGCGCTGCGCAGCGCCCTGCTGGAGCTGGTCGGCGACCCGGCGGTGGCCGGGCGGCTGAAGGCGCTGGCCGCCGCCGGCCGGGCCGAGGGCGGCACCGCCCGCGCGGCGGACCTGGTCGAGGCCGAGCTCGGGGGGTGAGCGCGGTGGCGGGGGAGGGTGCTCGGCCGGTCGCGCTCTCCCCGCGCCCGCGTCGGTGCCGGTGTCCGCGCCCGCACCGCACGCCTGGGGTCGGGTCCGGGTTCGCCGGTGTGCGGTGCGGGGCGGGCCGGGTGAGAATCCTGCTGGCCGGGCCGTTTCGGTTCCGTGGTCGTCGCGGTTCCGTGGTCGTCGCGGTTCCGTGGCCGTCGCGGATCCGTGGCCGGATCCGCGGTCGTTTCGGATGGCGACCACCTGTTGTCATATCTCCATTCAACTGATGTGATGGTGTATATGGATATGCACAGTGCTGTGGCCCCCGACGCTCCGCTGGTCCAGGTCGGCAAGGCCGACGTCAGCGCCGAGGACGTGCTGGCCGTCGCCCGGGGGAACGCCCGGGTCGAGATCGGCCCGGACGCGCTGGCCGAAATGGCGACGGCGCGGGCCCGGATCGACGCCCTCGCGGCCGAGCCGCGCCCCGTCTACGGCGTGTCGACCGGCTTCGGCGCGCTCGCCGTCCGGCACATCAGCCCCGAGCTGCGGGCCCAGCTGCAGCGGTCGCTGGTGCGCTCGCACGCGGCCGGGATGGGCCCGGTGGTCGAGCGCGAGGTGGTCCGGGCGCTGATGTTCCTGCGGATGAAGACGCTGGCCTCCGGCCGGACCGGGGTGCGCCCGCTGGTCGCGCAGACCATGGCCGCCCTGCTCAACGCGGGCATCACCCCGGTGGTCCGGGAGTTCGGCTCGCTCGGCTGCTCCGGCGACCTCGCGCCGCTGTCGCACTGCGCGCTGGTCCTGATGGGCGAAGGCGTGGCCACCGGCCCGGACGGCGTCGAGAAGCCCGCCGACGGACTGCTCGCCGCCGCCGGCATCGAGCCGGTCGAGCTGCTGGAGAAGGAGGGCCTGGCCCTCATCAACGGCACCGACGGCATGCTCGGCATGCTGGTGATGGCCATCGCCGACCTCCAGCGGCTGTTCACCACCGCCGACATCACCGCCGCGATGACCCTGGAGGCGCTGCTCGGCACCGACAAGGTGCTCGCCCCCGAGCTGCACGCCCCGATCCGCCCGCACCCGGGCCAGGCGCTGAGCGCCGCCAACATGCTGGCCGTCCTCAAGGGCTCCGGCCTCACCGGCCACCACCAGGACGACGCGCCGCGGGTCCAGGACGCCTACTCGATCCGCTGCGCCCCGCAGGTGGCCGGCGCCGGCCGGGACACCCTCGCCCACGCCCAGCTGGTCGCCTCCCGCGAGCTGGCCGCCTCGGTCGACAACCCGGTGGTGCTGCCGGACGGCCGGGTGGAGTCCAACGGCAACTTCCACGGCGCCCCGGTCGCGTACGTGCTGGACTTCCTCGCGATCGCCGCCGCCGACCTGGGCTCGATCTCCGAGCGCCGCACCGACCGGCTGCTCGACAAGGCCCGCTCGCACGGCCTGCCGGCCTTCCTGGCCGACGACCCGGGCGTGGACTCCGGCCTGATGATCGCCCAGTACACCCAGGCGGCGCTGGTCAGCGAGAACAAGCGGCTCGCCGTCCCGGCCTCGGTCGACTCGATCCCGTCCTCCGCGATGCAGGAGGACCACGTGTCGATGGGCTGGTCCGCCGCCCGCAAGCTGCGCCAGGCCGTCGACAACCTCGGCCGGATCCTCGCCGTCGAACTCACCGCCGCCGCCCGTGCGCTGGAGATCCGTCAGCAGGCCGACGCCAGTGGCCGGGTGGCTCCGGCCACCGCCGCAGCGATGGCCGCCGCCCGGGAGGCGGGGGTCGGCGGCGCCGGCCGCGACCGCTTCCTCTCGCCGGACCTGGAGGCCGCCGCCGCGCTGGTCGCCTCCGGGGACCTGCTGCGGGCGGTGGAGAAGGTCACCGGCCCGCTGGCCTGACGCTCCGGTGGCGGGGCGACCGGGGCTCAGTCCCAGTCGCCCCGCGGCCGGCGGTCCTCGCGGTCCATGCGGTCCGCACGGGCCCGGCGGTCGGCGAACGCGGCGGCGAGGTTGACCCCGGTGATGCCGGCCCAGCAGGCCAGCAGGCCGGTGAGGCCGCCGCCCTCGGGGTTGCTCGCGATCGCGGTCAGCGGGATGGCGAAGGCCAGCGAGATCACCGCCAGCCGGCTGCCGGGGCGGCCTGAACCCCACCCCGAGCGGTGCGGGCGGTGCCGGTGTTCCGGCTCGTAGTCGTCCATCCGCTCGGAGGCCTGGCGCTTGACCCGGGCGTCCAGACGGGCGTCCATCCGGGACTCCAGCCGGGTCAGGAAGGAATCGACCAGCTCCGACTCGTACTCCTTGCCGAGTTCCTTGCGGGCCTGCAGGGTGGCGTCGAGGTCGCGGCGCAGTTCGTCCTGGCGAGTGTCCATGGGGACAGCCTGGGGCCGGAGTCGGGGCGCGGTCCATCCGGTGGCGGGGGAATCCGGGAGGGTTCAGGGAGAATTCAGGGTTACCCCGAGTCTCGGGGACGCCCCGGGCTCCCGGGGCGTCCCGGGCTCCAGGGCTGTCCCGGGGCAGCCCGGGTCGCATCCGCCCCTCGGGACGTCTCACCCGGCGTTCCGCCGTACGAGACGTCTTTGCCAGGCGCGGCGCGCTCCTGCACAGTCGTCGTCCGCATCGCTCGCATCCGGAGGTACCGCTGATGACCGCCACCGACGAGGCCGGCACGGTCGGCCCCTCCGCCCGGCTGCTCCAGCTGTTCGAAGGCCACCGGCTCACCCCGACCCAGCGGCGGATCGCGCACTCCCTGGTCCGGCACGCCACCGAGGCGCCGTTCCTCTCCAGCGTCGAGGTCGCCGAACTCGCCGGGGTGAGCCAGCCCTCCGTCACCCGCTTCGCGGTCGCCCTCGGGTACGACGGCTACCCGGCGCTGCGCAAGCAGCTGCGCGAGCTCGGCGGGGGCGAGCCGGCCGCACCGGAGACCCCGGACGACGCGGTGCGCAACGAACACCAGCAGGCCGTGCTCGCCGAGATCGAGCACCTGCGCCACCTCGCCGAACTCCTCGCCGACCCCGAGCCGATCCTCCGGGCCGCCCGGCTGCTCGCCGCCTCCCGCCCGCTGCCGGTGCTCGGCCTGCGGGCCGCCTCCGCGCAGGCGCGCGGCTTCGCCTACTTCGCCGCCAAGGTGCACCCGGACATCCGGCTGCTCGACGAGGGCGGCAGCATGCTCGCCGACCGGCTGGAGCAGGCCGCCGCCGCCGGGGCCACCGCGCTGCTCTGCTTCGCGCTGCCGCGCTACCCGCGGGAGCTGATGGACGCGCTCGCGGTGGCGCGCGAGTGCGGGCTGACGGTGCTGACCGTCGCCGACAGCGCCTTCGCGCCGGTCGCCAAGCTCTCCGACCTGATGCTGCCGGCCGCCGTCGGCACCGGGCTGGTCTTCGACACCGCGTGCGCGCCGATGATGCTCGGCCGGGTGCTGCTGCAGAGCATGTGCGACGAACTCCCGGGCGCGGAAGCCCGGTTGGAGGCCATTGAGCACTCCGCCGCGGCCCGCGGGCTCTTCCTGGAATAGGTGCGGTCCGGGGAACGCGGGAGTACCCGCCACAAACCCGGGCATCCCCTACAGCAGGGGGTGCCGCCCATGCGCGTGATCCACGAGATGAAGTTCGTCGCCCGGTTGGCCTCGGGAGCCGACGAATGGTCCTGCCCCGCCTGCGGACGCCGCGTCACCCTGCGGCGCCTGCCCGAACCCGAACTGACCGTCCTCGACCCGGGCGACGAGTCCGCCGTCCACGTCGGCGTCATCGAACCCGACGCCGAGCGCGCCGCCGCGGCCGCCGAGAAGTACGGCCTCGGCCCGATCCAGGAGATCCCCCGCCCACCGTCCCCACCCACCCCCGACGACGCCGACCGCCGCTGGCTCGCCGAGATCGGCATCGACTGGGACGGCGGCGCCGCGGCCTGACTCAGCCGCGGGGTCCGCCAGCCATTCGTCGTCGTCGCCCCAGTCCTTGGGGAGAACGACCAGGTCGGGAGTGGCGTAGTCCTCCTCGTCGTCCGGCATGCAGAGTGACGAGACCTCGTAGACGCGCAGGGCCTTGGGCAGTTGGGGGATGAGCTGATCGCGCAGTACCTGCACGGTCCCCGCGTGCTTACCGCGAGGAGTGGGGGACGTCACCAGGGTTCCTCTGATGATCTGAACGCGAAGGCCGGTGCTCCGCTCGATCTCCTCCGCCACATCCCGGAGCCTGCCGGGCCTCACGGTGATCGCCGTCATCGTGTCCGCCGCTCTCGTCGCTGGGCCGAGTGGCTGGTGTTCGCCGGTTCAGGCTAGCGCGCCGAGGCGGTCGGCGGCGTGGCTGATCGGATGGGTTCAGGGTCTGGTCGCGAGTTGATTGTTTGGATATATTCAGCCGGACCGAGTCTGAATGAATTCATCCGCAGGGAGGTCGGGGCATGGTGCAGCAGGTGAGCGGGCCGCGTGAGGTCAGGGCGACGCGGGGGACGGGGCTGACGACGCAGGGCTGGCAGCAGGAGGCGGCCCTGCGGATGCTGATGAACAACCTCGACCCGGAGGTGGCCGAGCACCCGTCGAAGCTGGTGGTGTACGGCGGCACCGGCAAGGCGGCACGGGACTGGCGTTCGTTCGACGCCATGGTGCGGACGCTGCAGGGGCTGAAGCAGGACGAGACCATGCTGGTCCAGTCCGGGCGGCCGGTCGGCGTCATGCAGACCCACGAGTGGGCGCCGCGCGTGCTGATCGCCAACTCCAACCTGGTCGGCGACTGGGCCAACTGGGAGGAGTTCCGCCGGCTGGAGAGCCTCGGGCTCACCATGTACGGGCAGATGACCGCCGGTTCGTGGATCTACATCGGCACCCAGGGCATCCTGCAGGGCACCTACGAGACCTTCGCGGCCGTCGCCAACAAGCGCTTCAACGGCAGCCTGGAGGGCACCATCACCCTCACCGCCGGCCTCGGCGGGATGGGCGGCGCCCAGCCGCTGGCCGTCACCATGAACGGCGGCGTGGCGATCTGTATCGACTGCGACCCGTCCCGGATCGCCCGCCGGATCGAGCACCGCTACCTGGACGTCGAGGCCAAGGACCTCGCGCACGCGCTGGAGCTGGCCACCGCCGCCCGCGACAAGCGGCAGCCGCTCTCCATCGGCGTGCTGGGCAACGCCGCCGAGCTCGTCCCGCAGCTGCTCGCGATGGACGCGCCGATCGACGTCGTCACCGACCAGACCAGCGCCCACGACCCGCTCAGCTACCTGCCGGTGGGCGTCGACTTCGACGACATGGCGGACTACGCGGCGGCCAAGCCCGCCGAGTTCACCCAGCGGGCCCGCGAGTCGATGGCCCGGCACGTCGAGGCGATGGTCGGCTTCCAGGACCGCGGCGCCGAGGTCTTCGACTACGGCAACTCGATCCGCGGCGAGGCCCAACTGGCCGGTTACGACCGCGCGTTCGCCTTCCCCGGCTTCGTCCCCGCGTACATCCGCCCGCTGTTCTGCGAGGGCAAGGGCCCGTTCCGCTGGGCGGCGCTGTCCGGCGACCCGCAGGACATCCACAAGACCGACAAGGCCGTCCTCGACCTCTTCCCGGAGAACGAGTCGCTGGCCCGCTGGATCAGGCTGGCCCAGGAGAAGGTGCACTTCCAGGGCCTGCCCGCGCGGATCTGCTGGCTCGGCTACGGCGAGCGCGACAAGGCCGGCGAGCGCTTCAACGACATGGTCGCCTCCGGCGAGCTGTCCGCGCCGATCGTGATCGGCCGCGACCACCTGGACTGCGGCTCGGTGGCCTCCCCGTACCGGGAGACCGAGGCGATGCTGGACGGCTCGGACGCGATCGCCGACTGGCCGCTGCTCAACGCCATGGTCAACGTGGCCTCCGGCGCCTCCTGGGTCTCCATCCACCACGGCGGTGGCGTCGGCATCGGCCGCTCGATCCACGCCGGACAGGTCACCGTCGCCGACGGCACCGCGCTGGCCGGCGAGAAGATCCGCCGGGTGCTCACCAACGACCCGGGCATGGGCGTGATCCGGCACGTGGACGCCGGCTACGACCGGGCCACCGAGGTCGCCGCCGAGCGCGGCGTTCGCGTCCCGATGGGTGAGCAGAGCCCGCTGGGTGAGCTGTGAGCTCCTTCGAAGAGATGTGGACGGAGCTGCTCCCGGTGGGCCGCTCCGCCTCCTCCGGCGGCTACCGCCGGTTCGCCTGGAACTCCGCCGACGCCGAGTGCCGGGCCTGGTTCGAGCAGCAGGCCCGCAGCCGCGGCCTGACGTACGAGCTGGACCGCAACGGCAACCAGTGGGCCTGGCTGGGCGACCCGAACGCGGGCGGGGCGGTCGTCACGGGCTCGCACCTGGACTCCGTCCCGGACGGCGGCGCCTTCGACGGCCCGCTCGGCGTGGTCTCCTCCTTCGCGGCGCTGGACGAACTCCGCGGGAGGGGAACGGAGTTCACCCGCCCGCTGGCGATCGTCAACTTCGGCGACGAGGAGGGCGCCCGGTTCGGCGTGGCCTGCATCGGCTCCCGCCTCTCCGCCGGCGTGCTCTCCCGCGAGCAGGCCTACGAGCTGCGCGACGCCGACGGCCTCCGGCTGCCCGACGCGATGGAGCGGGCGGGCTACGACCCGACCGCGATCGGCGCCGACGACGACCGGCTGGCCCGGATCGGCGCCTTCGTCGAACTCCACGTCGAGCAGGGCCGCCACCTCACCGAGGACCGGCCGGTCGGCGTGGCCAGTGCGATCTGGCCGCACGGCCGCTGGCGCTTCGACTTCCACGGCGAGGCCAACCACGCCGGCACCACCCGGATCGAGGACCGCCGCGACCCGATGCTGACCTACGCCAACACCGTGCTCGCCGCCCGGAAGAAGGCGCGGCAGGCGGGCGCGCTGGCCACCTTCGGCAAGGTCGCGGTCGAGCCCAACGGCACCAACGCGATCGCCTCGCTGGTGCGCGGCTGGCTGGACTCCCGGGCCGCCGACGAGCGCACCCTGGGCGCGCTGGTCGCCGAGATCGAGCAGGCCGCCGCCGAGCGCGGCGAGCGCGACGGCGTCCGGGTCGAGCTGACCCGCGAGTCCTACACCCCGGTGGTGGACTTCGACGGCCCGCTGCGCGACCGGCTCGCCAAGCTGTTGGACGCCCCGGTGCTGCCCACCGGCGCCGGACACGACGCCGGAATCCTGGCGTCCGCCGTCCCGACCGCCATGCTGTTCGTGCGCAACCCCAGCGGGGTCTCGCACTCCCCGGCCGAGCACGCCGAGGAGGCCGACTGCCTGGCCGGGGTCGCCGCCCTCGCCGACGTACTGGAGGACCTGGCGTGTCAGTGACCGACCCGGTGACGTACTGGGCGCAGTACGCCTGGCTGCCGCACCCCAACGGGCCGGTGGTCGAGCGGAACGTGCTGATCACCGCCGGTCCCGGTGGCCGGATCACCGCGGTGGCCCCGGACAGCGGGCCCTGCCCGCCCGGCGCCGTCCGCCTCGACGGGCTGCTGCTCCCCGGTCAGGCGAACGCCCACTCGCACGCCTTCCACCGGGCGCTGCGCGGCCACGTCCAGGTCGGCTCCGGCACCTTCTGGACCTGGCGCGACACCATGTACCGGTTCGCCGGGGAGCTCGACCCGGACGGCTACCTGGCGCTCGCCACCGCCGTCTACGCCGAGATGGCGCTGGCCGGGATCACCGCCGTCGGCGAGTTCCACTACCTGCACCACGCCCCCGGCGGCGCCCGCTACGACGACCCCAACGCGATGGGCGAGGCGCTGATCGAGGCCGCCGCCCGGGCCGGCATCCGGATCACCCTGCTCGACACCTGCTACCTCTCCGCCGGTTTCGGCGCCGAGCCGACGAAGCCGCAGCTGCGGTTCAGCGACGGCGACGCCGACGCCTGGGCCGAGCGGGCGGACGCGCTCAAGCCCCGCGAGCACGCCCGGATCGGCGCAGCCGTCCACTCGGTGCGGGCCGTCCCGGCCGAACAGCTGGGCACCGTCGCGCAGTGGGCGGCGCTGCGCGAGGCGCCGCTGCACGTCCACCTGTCCGAGCAGACCGCCGAGAACGACGCCTGCCTCGCCGCGCACGGCGTCACCCCGACCCGGCTGCTCGCCGACCACGGCGCGCTCGGCCCGCGCACCTCGGCCGTGCACGCCACCCACCTCACCGACGAGGACGTCAGGCTCCTCACCGACACCTCCACCACCATCTGCATGTGCCCCACCACCGAGCGGGACCTCGCGGACGGCATCGGCCCGGCCCGCCGGCTCGCCACGGCTGGCTGCCCGGTCACCCTGGGCAGCGACAGCCACGCCGTCATCGACCCGTTCGAGGAGGCCCGCGCCCTGGAACTGGACGAGCGGCTGCGCACCCGCACCCGCGGGCACTGGACGGCGAACGGGCTGCTGCGGGCCGGTACCGAGGACGGGCACGCCTCGCTCGGCTGGTCCGAGGCCGGGCGGATCGAGGCCGGCGCGCTCGCCGACTTCACCGTGATCGCCCTGGACTCGGTGCGCACCGCGGGCCCGCCGCCCCACCTCGGCGCCGAGATCGCCGTCTTCGCGGCCTCGGCGGCGGACGTGCGGCACGTGGTGGTCGGCGGCCGGCAGATCGTCCGGGACGGCGTGCACCAGCTCGTCGCGGACGTGCCGGGCGCGCTGCGGGCCTCCATCGGCGCGCTGGGCTGCTGACCTGATTCCCCGACCCCCTCCGGAAGGCGTTGTCTTGAGCACCTTGATCACGGGCATCGGCAGCCTGGTCACCAACGACCCCGGGCTCGGCGCCGGGCCGCTCGGCCTGCTGACCGACGCGGCCGTGGTGCTGGACGGCGCCACCGTCGCCTGGGTCGGCCCGGCGGACCGGGCGCCGGCCGCCGACGAGCGGTTCGACGCGGACGGCCGGGCGCTGCTGCCCGGCTTCGTCGACTCGCACGCCCACCTGGTGTTCGCGGGCGACCGCACCGCCGAGTTCAACGCCCGGATGTCCGGGCAGTCCTACACGGCGGGCGGCATCCGGACGACGGTGGCGGCCACCCGGGCCGCGAGCGACGCCGAACTCGACGCCAACCTGGCCAGGTTCGTCCGGGAGGCGCTGCGGCAGGGCACCACGACGATCGAGTGCAAGTCCGGCTACGGGCTGACCGTCGCCGACGAGGCCCGGGCGCTGCGGATCGCCGCGCAGCACACCCCGGAGACCACCTACCTGGGCGCGCACGTGGTCGCGCCCGAGTACGCCGACGACCCGGCCGGGTACGTCGACCTGGTCACCGGGGAGATGCTGGCGGCCTGCGCCCCGCACGCCCGCTGGGTGGACGTCTTCTGCGAGCGGGGCGCCTTCGACGGCGACCAGGCGCGGGCGGTCCTGACCGCCGGGATCGACCGCGGCCTCACCCCCCGGGTGCACGCCAACCAGCTCTCGTACGGGCCGGGCGTGCAGCTCGCCGTCGAACTGGGCGCCGCCTCGGCGGACCACTGCACCCATCTCACCGACGAGGACGTGGCGGCGCTGGCCGGCTCGGGGACGGTCGCGACGCTGCTGCCGGGGGCGGAGTTCTCCACCCGCGCCGAGTACCCGAGCGGGCGCCGCC
This sequence comes from Kitasatospora sp. MAA19, assembly GCF_029894125.1. Lineage (GTDB taxonomy): Bacteria > Actinomycetota > Actinomycetes > Streptomycetales > Streptomycetaceae > Kitasatospora. Next base: position 17,205 of record NZ_JARXYZ010000003.1, on the reverse strand, counting down.
TGCTGGACGCGGGCGCGGTGGTGGCGCTGTCCACCGACTGCAACCCGGGCTCCAGCTTCACCAGTTCGATGGCGTTCTGCATCGCGGTCGCGGTCCGGGAGATGGGCATGACGCCGGACGAGGCGGTCTGGGCGGCGACGGCGGGCGGCGCGCACGCGCTGCGGCGCAGCGACGTCGGGACGATCGCGGTCGGCTCGCGCGCGGACCTGCTGCTGCTGGACGCGCCCTCGCACGTCCACCTGGCCTACCGGCCGGGCGTGCCGCTGACGGCGGCGGTGTGGCGGGCGGGGATCCGCGAGGTCTGAGGGCCGGGATTCGGCCAGGAGGCCCGCCCCGGTCGTGCGACCGGGGCGGGCCTTCGGTCATGTCCGGCCCAACGACCTCCGCAGGAAGTCCAGTTCGTGCCACAGCAGGTTCTCCACCACTGCCTCGTCGGTCGGCCGATGGCCGGTGGCCCGGAGCGGCAGCACCTCGTGGGGGCGGCCGGCCGCGAGGAGGGCGTGGGAGAGCCGCAGGGTGTGGGCGGGGTGGACGTTGTCGTCGGCGAGGCCCTGGATCAGCAGCAGCGGGCGGCTCAGCTTCGGTGCCTCGGCGATGAGCGAGCCGTCGTCGTAGTGCTCGGGGTGCTCGTCGGGGTGGCCGAGGAAGCGCTCCTGCCAGTGGGTGTCGTAGAACCGCCAGTCGACGGGGGCGGCCCCGGCCGAGGCGGCGTGGAAGACGTCCGGCCGGCGCAGTACGGCGAGGGCGGCGAGGTAGCCCCCGTAGGACCAGCCGCGGATGCCGACCCGGTCGAGGTCGAGCAGCCCGGGCCGCAGCCGGGCGGTCTCGTGCAGGCTCTCGACCTGGTCCGCCAGCGGGGGCCCGGCCTTGTCGCCGTGGATCGTCTTGTCCCAGCGCGGCCCGCGCCCGGGGGTGCCACGGCCGTCCACGACGAGCACCGCGAAGCCCTGGTCGGCGAACCACTGCGAGACGTGGTCCCACCACAGGCCGCCGGTGGTGGCCTTCTGCGTCGCGGGCCCGCCGTACGGGTCGAGCAGGACGGGCAGCGGGCCGTCGCCGGGGCGGTGGCCGTCCGGCAGGAAGAGCGCGGCGCGCAGCTCACGCGGGCCCAGCCGGAGCAGTTCGGGCCGCGCGGCGAGGCCGGGCGGTTCGGCGTACGAGGCGAGCGGGAGCGCCGGGCGGCCCTCCCGCAGGACGGTGCTGCGGCCGGCGGGGTGGCCCTGGGCCCGGGTGGTGAGCACCAGTGTGCCGCCGCACCGGGTGCCGGTGTGCAGGCCGGGGCCGCTGCTCAGCCTCCGCAGGCCGCCGTCCGGTCCGTACTGCCAGAGGTGGGTCTCGGTGGGCTCCTCCGAGGCGGTGAACAGCACCTGCTCACCCTCCGTGCCGAGCACCTCCCGCAGCTGCAGCCCGGCCGGGGTGACGGGCTCGCCGTCGACGGTCAGGTGCCGGGTGTCGCCGAGATCGGCGGTGTCGACCAGCGCGCCCGCCTCGGTGCGCACCGGCAGACCGGGGAGCAGCTCGACCCAGTGCGCGTCCTGCCGTTCGGCGAGCACCCGGGTGGCGCCGTCCGGGCCGATCGCCAGGGTGCGGACGGTGCGCTGGTCGCGGCTCTGCACGGCGGCGTGCGGGCCGTGGCGGTCCCAGCCGGCGGCGGTGAGGTACTCGAAGGCGGTGCGGTCCCAGCGGACCTCGGTCCGGCCGCCGTCGAGGCCGACCAGGTGGAGCGAGACGTCCGCGTTGGCGGTGCCCGCCAGCGGGTAGCGGATCGCGCGCGGCGGGAGCTGCGGGTCGGTGGGGTCGGCCAGGAAGAGCCGGGTGGCCGGGCGGTGGTCGACCCGGGCGACGAGCAGCGCGGTGCCGTCGGGGGACCACCAGTGGCCGCGGTCGCGGTACATCTCCTCGGCGGCGACGTACTCGGCGAGCCCGTACGCGACGTCCTCGGCCTCGGGCTCGGCGAGCGCCCGGTCGTCCGTCCCGTCGACGCCGACCACCCGCAGGGCACCGCCGCTGACGTAGGCGATCCGGCGGCCGGTCGGGTCGGGGCGCGGGTCCTCCGGCGCATCGGGGACGGGGACGGAACGGACGGTGCCCTCGGTGGTGTCGGCGAGCCACAGCGCGCCGTCCAGCGCGAAGGCGGCGTACCGCCCGGCGGCGTCGGTGCCGTACCCGGTGATGCCGGCGGTGGCGCCGAGGGCGATCGGGTCGGCGATCAGCCGTTCCCCGCCGGTCGCGGTGTCGAGGGCCCAGAGGCAGGCCAGCGGGTCGGTGCCGCCCCGGCTGCGCAGGAACAGCACGGTGGCGCCGTCGGCGGTGACGGTCGGCCGGGCGGGGGCGCCGAGGGTGAACCGCCGGGTGCGGGCGAGCCGGCGCGGTAAGGAGTCGGTCGTCATGCCGGGCACCATAGGCACAGCCGGATCGGCCGGTCCAGCGAAAAACGTCCGGGGCCGCCGCGGATCTCAGGAATCCACGGCGGCCCCGGGCCGGATCAGGCGAGCGTCAGTGGACGTCGCCCATGAGGGTGACGACCCGCTTGCGGTACATGGCCAGCGCGACGCCGGCGACGATCGCCATGGCGCCCTGGACCGCGAAGTACCAGGTGCTGCCGACCACCTTGTCGCCCAGCACCAGCTGGAAGATGGCGGCGACGCAGTCGCCCGCGGTGACGGCGAGGAACCAGACGCCCATCATCTGGCTGGCGTACTTGGTGGGCGCCAGCTTGGTGGTGACGGACAGGCCGACCGGGGAGAGGGTGAGCTCGCCCACGGTCTGGATCAGGTAGACCATGGCCAGCCACAGCGGGGTGACCTTGGCGTCGCCCGAGGCGGCGGCCATCGCCAGCATCATGACCAGGAAGGAGGCGCCGATCATCAGCAGACCGAAGGCGAACTTCACGGTGGTGCTGGGGTTCTTCGACCGGCGGGCCAGCGAGACCCAGAGCCAGGCGAAGACCGGGGCCAGCGCCATGATGTACAGCGGGTTGAGCGACTGGAACCAGCTGGACGGGAAGTCGATCCCGAACAGTGCCGAGGCGGTGTGGTCCTGGGCGAAGATGTTCAGCGTCGAGCCGGACTGGTCGTAGATCATCCAGAACACGGCGGCGGCGACGAAGAACCAGATGTAGCCGCTCATCTTGGACTGCTCGTTGGCGTCCAGGTCCTTGTCGCGCTTCACCTTGGCGAACACGAAGACCGGGATGGCCAGGCCGGCGATGGACAGCGGCCAGATCGCCCAGTTGATCGTGAAGTGGCCGGTGGCCCCGACGATCGCGTAGAAGACGGCCGCCGCGGCCAGCCAGATACCGGCCTTGGTGAAGATCTTCCGCTTCTCGTCGGCGCCGATCGGCGAGGTGACGACGTTGCTCTTCGGGCTCAGGTGGCGGGTGCCCAGCAGGAACTGGAACAGGCCGAGGGCCATGCCGATGCCGGCCAGGGCGAAGCCGAGGTGCCAGTTGACGTTCTGGCCGACGGTGCCGACGACCAGCGGAGCTATGAAGGCGCCGAGGTTGATCCCCATGTAGAAGATCGTGAAGCCGCCGTCACGGCGCGGGTCGTTCGGGCCGTCGTAGAGGTGGCCGACCATCGTGGAGATGTTGGCCTTGAGCAGGCCCGAGCCGACCGCGATGAAGACCAGGCCGGCGAAGAACGAGCCGCTGAACGGCACGGCCAGCAGGAAGTGGCCGATCATGATGATCGTGCCGCCGACCGCGACGGTCTTGCGGGCGCCGAGGAAACGGTCGGCGATCCAGCCGCCCGGAAGGGCCAGCAGGTAGACCATGGCCGTGTAGACGCTGTACACGGCGGCGGCGGTCGCCGTCTTCATGCCGAGCCCGCCGTCCGTGAGGGAGGCGGTCATGTACAGCACCAGCAGGGCGCGCATGCCGTAGTAGCTGAAGCGCTCCCACATCTCGCTCATGAAGAGAGTGGCGAGACCTCGGGGGTGGCCGAGGAAGGTCTTGCCGCCGGGAGAGGCCGACGTGAGGCCGGCTTCCAGGGTCGTAGACGCCATGAGTAGTGGTTCCTTGCCTGACAGCGTCCGCCTAGGGGGGTGGCAGCGGACGTGGACGGAACCACTCTACGTGGCGATATTTAGCGTTATCGGATGACAAAAGCCATGAATCAGGTATGGGAATGGCAAAGTCTGCGACAGATCTGCCAGGTCTATCCATGGTAGACGGGCGAATTCTCCTTCGGTTTAAAGTCTGAGGGCGAGATTCTTCGCCGAACGAGCGGTCGGCAACGGCGTGTTGAGCGCTCCGGGGCCCCCATGTAACGATCACGCTCTGTGAACTACCTCACAAGGCAGTCGGGCATACCCCGGCGGACTACCATCACCACATGACCTGTGTGCTGCTCGCCGAGGACGATCCGGCGATCTCCGAACCGCTCGCCCGAGCCCTGCGACGTGAGGGCTATGAGGTGCTCGTCCGCGAGGACGGTCCGACCGCACTGACCGCCGGCCTGACCGAGGAGGTCGACCTCGTCGTCCTCGACCTCGGCCTGCCCGAGATGGACGGCCTGGAGGTCTGCCGCCGCCTGCGCGCCGACGGCAAGAGCTGCCCCGTCCTGGTGCTCACCGCCCGCGCGGACGAGGTGGACACCGTGGTGGGCCTCGACGCCGGTGCCGACGACTACGTCACCAAGCCCTTCCGCCTGGCCGAACTGCTCGCCCGCGTCCGGGCCCTGCTCCGGCGCGGCAACGTCGACCAGCTCACCACCGGCGCGCACGGGGTGAAGATCGACATCGAGTCCCACCGCGCCTGGCTCGGCGAGGAGGAGCTCACCCTCTCCGCCAAGGAGTTCGAGCTGCTGCGCGTCCTCGTCCGGGACGCCGGCCGGGTGGTCACCCGCGAGGAGATCATGCGGCAGGTCTGGGACACCACCTGGTGGACCTCCACCAAGACGCTGGACATGCACATCTCCTGGCTCCGCAAGAAGCTCGGCGACGACGCGGCGAACCCGCGCTACATCGCCACCGTGCGCGGCGTGGGGTTCCGGTTCGAGAAGAATTAGCCCCGTACGGAGATCGCGGCCGGGTGTCGGTCGATGAAGCGGAACACCTCGGGGAGCGGCAGCGTGAAACGCCGGATGATCAACTCGCTGCTGGGCGTCGTCCTGGTGGTGGTCGTGGTGTTCTGCGTGCCGCTCGCCCTGGTCGAGAAGCGCACCATCGTCAACTCGGCCCAGGACCGGGTGGACGCGGCGGCCGTCCGGGTGCTCGCCCTGGTCGAGAACCGGCTCGCCGCGGGCGAGGGGGTCACCGGCCGGGCCTTCGACAACCAGGTCACCGAGGGCAGCTACGTCGAGGTGCAGATCCCCGGCCAGAACGTCGTCTCCAGCGGCGAACGCCCGGCCGGGGACCACCTGCTGAAGGCCGTCGAACGCGGCAACAGCGGCGAGGTCGTCACCGTCGAGCAGTCCCGCGCGGACGTCGACCACGAGATCGCCAACATGCTGCTGCTGCTCGGAGTGGTCGCCCTGCTGGCCGTCCAGGCCGCCGTGGCGCTCGCCGTCTGGCAGGCCAAACGGCTCGCCCGGCCGCTCACCGACCTGGCCGAGACCGCCGAGCGGCTCGGATCCGGCGACCCGCGCCCCCGCGACCGCCGCTACGGGGTGCCCGAACTCGACCGGGTCGCCGAAGTGCTGGACACCAGCGCCGAGCGGATCGCCCGGATGCTCACCGCCGAACGCCGGCTCGCCGCCGACGCCTCGCACCAGCTGCGCACCCCGCTCACCGCGCTCTCCATGCGGCTGGAGGAGATCACCGCCCTCGCCGAGGAGCCGGAGACCGTCAAGGAGGAGGCGACCATCGCCCTCCAGCAGGTCGAGCGGCTCACCGACGTCGTCCAGCGGCTGCTCACCACCCAGCGCGACCCGCGCAGCCCCACCGCGGTGGCCTTCGACCTGGACGAGGTGATCAAGCAGCAGGTGGAGGAGTGGGGCCCGTCGCTGCGCGAGACCGGCCGGGTGCTGTCCCTGGAGGGCCTGCACGGGATCACCGCCGTCGGCACCCCGGGCACCGTCGCCCAGGTGCTGGCCACCCTGATCGAGAACTCGCTGATGCACGGCGCCGGGACGATCACCCTGCGGGTGCGCCCCTCCGGCACCTCGGTGGTGGTCGAGGTGCAGGACCAGGGCGCCGGCGTGCCGCCGGACCTCGGGAACCGGGTGTTCGAGCGCGCGGTCAGCGGCCGCAACTCCACCGGCATCGGCCTGGCCGTCGCCCGGGACCTCGCGGAGGCGGACGGCGGCCGGCTCGAACTGCTCTCGCTGAAGCCGGCGGTGTTCGCGCTCTTCCTCGGCCGCAGCCACGAGGACTGAGGCCGCTCGGGTGTCGGGGGCCGAGATGTCGGGGGCCGAGGTGTCGGCCGGCTCGGACGCCGTCCGATTCGGGCACCGGTCGGTTCAGGGCACCGGTCGGTTCAGGCACCGTCCGGTTCAGGGCACCGGCCGGCTCATGCGCGGCTCGGCAGCTCCATCCCGAGCCGGCGCATCAGGCCCAGGACGTCCCACTGCCACCAGCCCTCGGTGATCTTCCCGTCCTTGAAGCGGAAGGTGGTCGTGCCGCGGCCCACGGCGGACCTGCCGGTGGGCGGCATGCCCCGGAAGTCGGCCGTCTGCGTGGCGTGACAGGTCCACCGGACGGCGACCTCGTCGCCCTCGGCGATCTGGCTCTCGATCACGAAGTCGAAGTCGAAGGCGTCGAGGTAGCCGGCGCAGCGCTCGCGGAACGCCGGGATGCCGACCGCGTCGCCCCCGCTGCCGTAGTCGTGGTCGCGGTAGTCGGCGGCCATGCACGCGTCGATCACGTTGAGGTCGCCCTTGGCGATCCCCTCGATCACCCGGGTCGCGGTGGCCTTGTCGAACGTGGCGTCGTGGATCACGTCGAGGTCGGTGAAGGTCGGCGGTGCGTCGCACAGCGCCACCATCTCGCGGAAGATCCGGTCCGTCTCGGGCAGACCGGAGTTCCTCATCGCCTCCTCGTACGAGGCGAACTCGACGATCTCCACCACGTGCGTGGTGTCGGCGCGGTCGGTGGCGACCATCGCGTGGCCCGCCGTCCGCCGGCCCCGGGTCTGCTCGGCCCAGGTGTCCATGAGCCGGTTGAGGTCGTCGAGCCTGTCGGTCTTGCAGTCAATGATCTGGACGAACGCCATGGCGAGCCTCCTGGACCCCCCTCGGCCTCGATCGTCCGCCGGCCGTGCCCGTCCTCGGTCACCACTGTCCTCCGGTGGAGGCGGGCCGGGCAAGGGGGTGGTGGGGGAGGGGCTTCCGGCCGGCTGCCCGATCCTGGGCCCGGCTGCTTGCTCCCGGGCCCGGCTACTCGGCCTTGGCGTAGCGGATCTGCTCGGCGGCCAGCATCAGCTCGGCCTGCGCCGCCAGTTCCTGGCCGGTGGCGGCCGGCACCGGCTCCGCGGCCGGCTCGGGCAGCGCCTTGAACACCCAGGTCCGGTACGAGACGAAGCGGAACACGGTGGCCACCGCGAGGCCGATCACCTTGGCGCCGAGCTGCTCGTAGTGCGAGTCCATGCCCAGCACGTACCTGAAGAAGCCGAGCACGCCGGTCTCGATCAGCATGCCGATGCCGCTGAACACCAGGAACAGCGTGATCTCCCGCTTGCGGGAGGCGGCGTCGCGGTCCCGGTACAGCCAGTAGCGGTAGCCGAGGTAGTTGGTGGCGATCGCGATCACCGTCGCCACGATGTTGGAGCGCAGCGAGGCCAGGCCCATGCTGTTGATGCAGACCCAGAACACGGCGAAGTTGACCACCACGCCGCTCAGGCCGACGATGCCGAACTTCACGACTTCGCCCTTGAGCCCGCGCATTCTCTGCACGAGCGAAGGGCTCGAAGCTGCGGTCGTCGCCATACCGGGCTGCCTCCATGTACCTGCGGGACGAAGAGCGGATCGCGTGGACGCGTCCACCCCTTGAGCCCTGCGTGCACGCACATGATCGGACTGCGTATCCCAGGACCTAGCCGTCCAGGCTACCCGCTTCCACCGAACGGCTCAGCCCCCCGGCTCCCGGGTTGACCGGGACGCCCAGCCCGCTCCGGCGGTTCCACCGCCCCCGACCGGCCCGGATATCCTGGCGGGGTGACTTCCCCGGGCAATGTGAATTTTCCAGTGGTGGGCATGATCGGCGGTGGGCAACTGGCCCGCATGGCACACCAGGCGGGCATCCCGCTCGGGGTCAGGTTCAAACTCCTCGCCGACACGCCCCAGGACTCCGCCGCGCAGGTGGTCTCCGACGTCGTCCTCGGTGACTACCGCGACCTCGACACGCTGCGCCGCTTCGCGGCCGGCTGCGACGTGATCACCTTCGACCACGAGCACGTCCCCACCGAGCACCTGCGGGCCCTGGAAGCCGACGGCATCGCCGTCCGGCCCGGCCCGGACGCGCTGGTCAACGCCCAGGACAAGGGCGTGATGCGGGCCAGGCTCGACGCCATCGGCGTGCCCTGCCCCCGGCACCGGATCGTCGCCGACCCGGCCGACGTCACCGCCTTCGCGAACGAGGGCTCCGGCTACCCGGTCGTGCTGAAGACCGTGCGCGGCGGCTACGACGGCAAGGGCGTCTGGGTCGTCGACGGCGAGGAGGACGCACAGGCGCCGTTCCTGGCCGGCGTCCCGGTGCTCGCCGAGGAGAAGGTCGACTTCGTCCGCGAGCTCGCCGCCAACGTCGTCCGCTCGCCCAGCGGCCAGGCCGTCGCCTACCCGGTGGTGGAGAGCGTCCAGGAGAACGGCGTCTGCGCCGAGGTCACCGCCCCCGCGCCGGACCTCGACCCCGCCCTCTCCGACGAGGCCCAGCAGTTGGCCCTGCGCATCGCCGGTGACCTCGGCATCACCGGTCACCTCGCCGTCGAACTGTTCCAGACCCGGGACGGCCGGATCCTCGTCAACGAACTGGCCATGCGCCCGCACAACTCCGGGCACTGGACCCAGGACGGCGCCGTCACCTCGCAGTTCGAGAACCACCTGCGGGCCGTCCTCGACCTCCCGCTCGGCGACCCCCGGCCGCGCGCCAAGTGGACCGTGATGGTCAACGTCCTGGGCGGCGACTACCCGGACATGTACCACGCCTTCCTGCACTGCATGGCCCGCGACCCCGGCCTGCGGATCCACATGTACGGGAAGGACGTGAAGCCCGGCCGCAAGGTCGGCCACGTCAACGTCTTCGGGGACGACCTCGACGACGTCCGCGAGCGCGCCCGCCACGCGGCCGCCTACCTGCGAGGAACGATCACCGAATGACTGCACCTCTTGTCGGCATCGTCATGGGCTCGGACTCCGACTGGCCCGTCATGGAGGCCGCCGCCCAGGCCCTCGACGAGTTCGAGATCCCCTACGAGGTCGACGTCGTCTCGGCGCACCGGATGCCCCGCGAGATGGTCGCGTACGGCGAGAACGCCCACCGGCGCGGCCTGAAGGCCATCATCGCCGGCGCCGGCGGCGCCGCCCACCTGCCGGGCATGCTCGCCTCCGTCACCCCGCTGCCCGTCATCGGCGTGCCGGTGCCGCTGCGCTACCTGGACGGCATGGACAGCCTGCTGTCGATCGTCCAGATGCCGGCCGGCGTCCCGGTCGCGACCGTCTCGGTGGCCGGCGCGCGTAACGCCGGCCTGCTCGCGGTGCGGATGCTCGCCGCGTTCGACCCCGAACTGACCGAGCGGATGGCAGAGTTCCAGACCGAGCTGAACAACCAGGCCACCGAGAAGGGCAAGAAGCTCCGGGCCAAGGTGGCCGGCTCGACCTCCTTCGGCTTCGGCAAGTAGTTCGTTCGCCCTTCGCCCGCTCCGGCGGTTCGGGTAGAACAGCTTGCATGACTTCTGAGCTGGACTCCCCCACCCCGCTGGAACGAGCCCGGGCCCTGCTGCGCACCGCCCCCGTGGTGGACGGCCACAACGACCTCCCGTGGGCGATGCGCGAGCAGGCCGGGTACGACCTCGGCGCGCTCGACCTCGCCGCCGACCAGAGCGACCGCCTGCACACCGACCTCGACCGCCTCGCGGAGGGCGGGGTCGGCGCGCAGTTCTGGTCCGTCTACGTGCCCTCCCGGCTGGCCGGGGACCACGCGGTCAGTGCCACCCTGGAGCAGATCGACTTCGTCCACGCCCTGGTCGAGCGCTACCCCGACCGGCTCCGGCTCGCCCGCACCGCCGACGACATGGAGGCCGCCCGCGCCGAGGGCCGGATCGCCTCCCTGATGGGCGCCGAGGGCGGTCACTCCATCGACTGCTCGCTCGCCACCCTGCGTGCCCTCCACGAACTCGGCGTGCGCTACCTGACGCTGACCCACAACGACAACACCCCGTGGGCCGACTCCGCCACCGACAAGCCGGTGGCCGGCGGGCTGACCCGCTTCGGCGAGGAGGTCGTCCGGGAGATGAACCGGCTCGGCATGCTCGTCGACCTCTCACACGTCTCCGCCGACACCATGCGCGACGCCCTGCGGGTCACCGAGGCGCCGGTCGTCTTCTCGCACTCCTCCGCCCGCGCCGTCTGCGACCACCCGCGCAACATCCCGGACGACGTGCTCGCCCAGCTGCCCGCCAACGGCGGTGTGGCGATGGCCACCTTCGTGCCCAAGTTCATCCTGCCCGCCGCCGTCGAGTGGACCCTGGCCGCCGACGAGAACATGCGCGCCCACGGCCTCCACCCGCTCGACACCACCCCGCCCGCGATGGAGCGCCAGCGCGCCTTCGCGGCCGCCAACCCGCGCCCGGCCGCCACCCCGGCCACCGTCGCCGACCACCTCGACCACATGCGCGAGGTCGCCGGCATCGACCACATCGGCATCGGCGGCGACTTCGACGGCACCGCCTTCCTGCCCGACGGCCTGGACTCGGTGGCCGGCTACCCCAACCTGATCGCCGAACTCCTGCGCCGCCACTGGTCCGAGGCCGACCTCGCCAAGCTCACCTGGCACAACGCCGTCCGCGTCCTGCGCGACGCCGAGTCGGTCGCCGCCGGGCTGCGGACGAGCCGCCGCCCGTCCATCGCCACCATCGCACAGCTGGACGGCGACCGCTCCTAGTCGAGCGGCGGGATCTCGATGGCCGGGCACGGGTCATCACCACGGCGAGCCCGGCCGTCCTGGTCCGCGCGGATCCCGGCAGATCCCGGCAGATCCCGGGAACGGCCGGGAATGGCCGGGGGAGCGGTGGCGCTGGCCGTGATGAGTTCTCGTCCACGAGGAGGCAGGGCATGTACGGAGACCCGGAGACGGTCCGCAGGATCCTTACCGAGCCGGGTGACACCTGGGCCGTCGTGGGTCTCTCGTCCAACCAGCGGCGTGCGGCCTACGGCGTGGCCGGGGTGCTCCAGCGCTTCGGCAAGCGGATCGTGCCCGTGCACCCGAAGGCGGAGACGGTGCACGGCGAGAAGGGGTACGCGTCCCTCGCGGACATCCCCTTCGCCGTCGACGTCGTGGACGTCTTCGTCCGCTCCGACCTGGCCGGGGAGGTCGCCGACGAGGCCGCCGCCATCGGTGCCAAGGCCGTCTGGTTCCAACTCGGCGTGGTCGATGAGGCCGCCTACGAGCGCACCCAGGCCGCCGGCCTCGCCATGGTGATGGACAAGTGCCCCGCCATCGAGATCCCTCGCCTGGGGCTCGCCGGCCGCTCCAGCTAGCTCCTGGGGACACCGGTCCGTGCCTTGCACAGGAACGCTTCGACCGCCCAACGGGCCGGGATCTCGTTGGCCCGCTTGCGTCGGCTCACAGCGGCGAGAACCGGTTCGATCTTCTGCCAGCCCTCGTCCGTGAGCACCGGGACGCCTCGTCCCCGGTCCGCGAAGCCCTTGGCAAGGGTGCAGTCATCCCGTCGTCCCCGGGGCGGCATCCCCGTGATCTTCACCCGGACGTTCAGGAGGTCCATCACCTCCTCCTGTTCGACGGCCGTCATCTCCCGGAGGCGCGACCGCGCCACCTTCGCAAGCTCCCGGAGATCGGCCGCACGCTGATCACCGGCCCGTCCGGCGACGGCCGCGCCCTGCACCGCCTTGCTGCTCCCGATGGGGCACATCACGGGCACCCCTCTGGCGAAACCAGCCCAGCCCTGCGCGACATTGGCCGCCGCCGGGCACGATGTGGCCTGGCGCGAGCGGGTCAGCGCCCGCGTCCCCCAGCCCGACGAGCGGGAAGTCCTTCGCCTTTCCGAGGCCGCCGTCCTGCTGGTCGTCCACCGCGTCACCTGCGACCGGCCCTCAGGCCTGCCCCTGATCCTCGAAGAGACCCGGATCGGCGCCGAGACCACCGGCCTGACCTACGACATCAAGGCCACCAAGCCCAAACGCGCCGCTGGACAGGCGAAGGCGGCCCGCTGGCTGTCCATGCGATCTGAGTATCTGGACGGATACGCAGCGCGCAGGGCTCAGTTAGCGTTCTGTGGGGCACAGCTACGCGTGTCCAACGCCAGGGGGGAGAAAACAGTGGGTGACAACGCCACCGGCAAGGTCGTTATCCAACCAACCGATCTGCGGGCCTCCGCAGGTATCGCAAAGAGTCTGGGTGAGGAACTCGGCACTCCGATTCAGAACGCCGTGAACACCGGCAGTACCGCCTCCGGCCAGCTGACCGGCTGGTCGATCGCAGGCGGGCTCAGCCAGTTGGGCACCAGCTGGTCCCAGCCGCTCGGTGACCTGCAACAGCGCCTCGCGAGCACTGCAACGAACCTGAATGCCAACGCAGCCGCTCACGAGCACAATGACCGCGCCGTCGCTGGTGCATGGGCCGCACCGCAGCAGGGGCCCAAGTGACCGGTATCTACGAACTTCTGGTGAAGTTCGATCCGCACGGGCTGCACGATGCCGCAAAGACCTGGACGGCTCTGGGGCACGCAGCGGAGAGCATCGGTCAACGGCACCGCAGCCAGGTCAACGGTCCGCTGTGCGGCAACTGGGAGGGAGACGATGCCAAGGCCGCGCTTTCGTTCATGGCGAAGACGGAACAACAACCGAACATCGTCAAGGTGGAATCGGACACCGCGGCCCTGGTTCTGAACACCGTCGCCGACCGGATGTACCAGGCGCAGACCAACCTCACCAATGCCGTGAAGCGCGCCATGGACGCCGGCCTGACGGTGTCGTCCGATGGCGTCGTCAGCCTCCCGCCCGCAGACAAGGGCGAGGCGAACGATCCCGAGGCGCAGAAGGCGCGTCAACAGCTCGGGTCGGAGATGAAGGGATTCCAGGACCGGATCGACACTGCGCTGAAAGATGCCCAGACGGCGAGCGACCAAGGCAACACGGCCCTGGGTCGGCTCAGTTCGAATGCTCTCGACCCGACCAAGGCGGACGGAGCGCTTGCCGGGGCCAAGAACGCGGCCGGCGCCGCGATGAAGGACCTGGGCCTGGTCGATCCCTACATTCCGGACGGCAAGGACCCGGAGAAGTCCGCCGCGTGGTGGAAGGGCCTCACCCCGGAGCAGCAGGAGGCCTACCTGGCCCTGCACCCCGGCGAGGTCGGCAAGCTCGACGGGCTTCCCGCGACCGTCCGCGACGAGGCCAACCGTCTCGTCCTCGACGAGAAGCTGGACGCCTACCGGACGGGGAAGCCCAGCGACTTCGGCATCGACGAAGGCGAGTACAAATCGCGAATCGCGGCGCTGGAGGAAATCCGGAGGAAGCTGACGGCCTCCGACGGGAACCCGGAGAAGCACCAGATGTTCCTGCTCGGCATCGACCCGGACGTACACAACGGCCGGGCCATCGTCTCGACGGGCAACCCCGACAAGTCCCAGCACACGGCAGTCTTCGTACCAGGCACCGGAACCGTCCTCTCCGGAGTACCGGGGCAGATGGACCACATCCGGCGCCTCCAGAAGGCCGCCGAGGACAAAGCCGACGACGAGAATGTCGCCGTCGTCTCGTGGCTGGGCTACGAAACACCGGAGTGGGGTGCACCCCTCAGCGTGGCCACCACCGATCGCGGAGACGCCGGCGCACCGGATCTACGCAACTTCACCAAGGGCCTGCGGGTGGCCGAGGGCGGCAACGGCGTCTGTTCGCACCTGACCGTCATGGCCCACAGCTACGGCACCTACGTCGTGGGCGCGGCCGCACGGGACGGCGGGGTGAACGCCGACGACATCCTCGCGCTCGGCAGTCCCGGTATGGGAGTGGACAAGGCATCCGAGCTCAACATCGACCCGAAGCACGTCTGGGTCGGTACGGCCAGGGACGACTTCATCCGGGAGGTCGCCGGCGACCTATCCGGCCCGGCCCCCCAAAACATGTACTTCGGCGCGCAGAACATCCAGGTCGACACCAGTGGACACGGCGGCTACTGGGACAGCGGCTCCGGGGGCGCAAGTGAGAGCCTCCAAAACCAGGGGCGAATCATTGCCGGCCGACCGCCGACAGTCCTTCCGCAAATTCCGCACTGAACCTGTTACCAGTCCACCGAGCCGCACCATCCTCAGGAGCGTCATGACCGCGATCACTACCCGGATTTCCAGGCGCCTTGCCTGCACTGCGCTCCTGGTCGCGATGCTCGGCGCGTGCTCATCCACTGCCCCGACCGATAGGAATGACACACCACCCGTGAAATCCAAGGCTGACGCCCAGGCCTGGGCTCAACAGATCACCGAGCACATGGCCCGGACCGCCGGGATCGAGATCGACCCCGCGACCGTCGACGCGCTCTTCACTCCCTGTACCGGCAGGAACGGGGAAACCGCCACCGATGACCGGTACATCCTGATGTACAGCGTGAAGAGTTCGGTGCCGCGCGCCCAGCATCCTGAAGTGGTCAGAAAGGTCCGTGACATGTTGGTCGGCGAGGGCCTGACCGTGAACGGCTACCGCGAGTCCGTGGACGGCAGGCCGGATGCACTCGTCGACGCCTTCCACCCCAGCAGCCGGTACTCCGCCACGGCGGAGACCTCGGGCCGCGGAGATCGCGTGTACCTCGGCATCACCACTCCCTGCCTGTTGCCCCCGCCCGCGTCGGTCTCGCCGACGAGCACCTCCTAGCCACCTGTCAGGGTCGGCCCCCGCGTCCGGGCAGAGCGTGAAGGCTGTCGCAACTCTCCTTCACTTACTCAAGCGGCGGCGCATTCGCGCCACCGGTCGGTCAGCATGAGCCGCTCCAGGCCCACCGCGAATCCGTCGGAGACCAGGCTGCGGCCGATACCCGCTGCGAAGGAGCTCTCTACGATGCTCCATCGCGCCTCCAGCTCGGTCCGGAGCCCGGCGGCCTGCTCCGAGGTCGCGATGCGTTGCAGGGCGGCGGCCAGGGCGAACTTGTAGGTGCGGGTGTTGCGGCCCATCAGGACGGCGAGCCGCCACGCGGTACGGGGGGAACGATCGGTGTCGTAGAACTCAGCGGTCATGGGCACTCACGTTCGTCGGGCCGTCGTCGACGGTGGAACGGTGGCGTCAGCTGGGGCGGCCGAGGGCGCGGTAGGTCCAGCCGGCGGAGCGCCAGGCTTCGGCGTCGAGGACGTTGCGGCCGTCGAGGAGGCGGCGTTCGGCGACCACGGCGCCGAGTTCGGCCGGGTCCAGCCGGCGGAACTCGGCCCACTCGGTGAGGTGCAGGACGACGTGGGCGCCCTCGGCGGCTTCCAGGGCGGAGCCGGCGTAGGTGAGGGAGGGGAACATCTTGCGGGCGTTGTCGACGGCCTTCGGGTCGTAGACGGTGACCTGGGCGCCCTGGAGCTGGATCTGGGCGGCGACGTTGAGGGCGGGGGAGTCGCGGATGTCGTCCGAGTTGGGCTTGAACGCGGCGCCGAGGACGGCGACCCGGCGGCCCAGGAAGCCGCCGC
The DNA here is from genome assembly GCF_029894125.1 of Kitasatospora sp. MAA19. Taxonomy (GTDB): domain Bacteria; phylum Actinomycetota; class Actinomycetes; order Streptomycetales; family Streptomycetaceae; genus Kitasatospora. Next base: position 1,442 of record NZ_JARXYZ010000003.1, on the reverse strand, counting down.
CGCACTGCTCGCGGGCCAGCTCGACCATCCGGGAGCGGCGGCGCATGTTGATCGAGTCGACCTCGCGCAGGAAGGTCAGCGCCTGGTCGGCGCCGAGTTCGCCCGCCCGGGCCATGAACGCCCGGATGTCCTTGGGCAGGCAGCCGCCGCCGAAGCCCAGGCCCGAGTTGAGGAACTTGCCGCCGATCCGCTCGTCGTAGGCGAGTGCGGTGCTGAGCTGGGTGACGTCGGCACCGGCCGCCTCGCAGACCTCGGCCATCGCGTTGATGAAGGAGATCTTGGTGGCCAGGAAGGAGTTGGCGGCGGCCTTCACCAGCTCGGCGGTCGCGAAGTCGGTGACCATGAACGGCACCCCGGCGGAGATCGGCTCCGCGTACACCTCGCGCAGCAGCCGCTCGGCGCGCTCGCTGTGGGCGCCGACCACGATCCGGTCCGGGCGCAGGGTGTCCTGGACGGCGAACCCCTCGCGCAGGAACTCCGGGTTCCAGGCGAGTTCGGCGCCCGCGCCGACCGGCGCCAGCGCGGCCAGCCGCTCGGCCAGCCGGCTCGCCGAGCCGACCGGCACGGTGGACTTGCCGACCACCAGGGCCGGGCGGGTCAGGTACGGCGCGAGGCCGTCGATCGCGGTGTCGACGTACGACATGTCGGCGGCGAACTCGCCCTTGCGCTGCGGCGTGTTGACGCAGACGAAGTGCACGTCGCCGAACTCCGCGGCCTCCTGGACGGAGGTGGTGAAGCGCAGCCGGCCGGTCGAGCCCTCGTGCCCGGCGACGTGCTTGAGCAGCAGCTCGGACAGCCCCGGCTCGTACATCGGGACGCGCCCGGCGGTCAGCGTGGCGATCTTGTCGGGGTCGATGTCCAGACCCAGCACCTCGAAGCCGAACTCGGCCATCGCGGCCGCATGCGTGGCGCCGAGGTAGCCGGTGCCGATCACGGAGATGCGGAGGGTCACGGGTTCCCCTTTTGTGCGGACTCGACCTGTACGGGTGCTCCTGATGCTATCCGCCCCGCCGTGATCGGCCGAGATCGCCCGCACGCGGGGGATGCTAGGCAGTCACAGGTCGGAGCCCTAGGATCCCTACTGAACGGTAGTTAACACCGGACTGACGTCGATCACTGGACGAGGCGGGCATCATGGCGGGCAGCGCAGGGGCGGCTGACTTCGATCTCTTCCGTATCTCCGAGGAGCACGAGATGCTCCGTGAGGCGGTGCGTTCGCTGGCCGAGGCGAAGATCGCTCCGTTCGCGGCGGAGGTGGATGAGCTGGGGCGGTTCCCGCAGGAGGCGTTGGACGCGTTGCGGGGTAATGACCTGCATGCGGTGCACGTGCCGGAGGAGTACGGCGGCGCGGGGGCGGACGCGTTGGCGACGGTGATCGTGATCGAGGAGGTGGCGCGGGTGTGTGCGTCGTCCTCGTTGATTCCGGCGGTGAACAAGCTGGG